>CADAAR010000069.1:1088-2848 GCA_902785945.1 uncultured Prevotellaceae bacterium | reverse complement strand
CGTTATCTGCTCGCTTGTGCCTCCTCGGATGCCTACATCCGTCTGGGCACCGATGGGTCCGCGCTGGCGCACATCCACGCCAACAGCCATCTTCAGCAAGTCGTTAATACTTTGTACTGGCGCCGCTTGAATCTCGTCGCGGCTCAGTACGGTGACCATTCTCGCGGCTTGCCCCAATGCAAGCGGTGCGCGCGACCCCGTGACCTCTACGTCGTCGAGTGTCGCCTCCTTGTCCGTGGTCTGTCCGTCGTCCGTATTGCTGGCGGCAGAACCGCCCGCCACGCTCAACGTATCCGTTGCCGTCACAGCAGCAGAACGTAGTGTCGCTACGCTCAGCAGGCAAAGAGCGCCCAGCGCTTCCGTGTAAACTGACGGAAACGCAGTGCCTTGCGCTGATTGAAAAGTGGTTTGTACATACTGTTTATTGTTGAAAACACCTGCAAAGGTACGAATAAATGAGAAGAATGCAAAACAAAAAATCAATTATTTTTGTTTCTGTTGTCGATTGCAATACCACACTCTGACCTTGGTCAGAGGTAGTGGAAATCAATTATTCTTGCATTCGGCCCGCAGCTCCTCCAGTGCTTTATATTCTGCAGGATCAAAATTCACGATAGGTGCGATGATCATCCTGGCGGCATTGCCAAGTCTTTTCTCAAGAATTTTATACTCTGTGTATTGCGAAAGGACCAACTCCTTCTTCTCGTCTGTCAGCGGAAGATCGTGCTCCAACCCCGATTCTCTGACCATCACCCGACTCCTGGATGCAACAGACAGTTCAACATGCAGTTGTACATAGCATATAATATCGAAATAGTCCTCTGGTGGGAAAGCATCCTTGACCGACTCAAGGAAATTGCCGGTAGGGGTGTTGTCCAGATGCCCCTTCTTGATGGAGTCAAGCAGGCTTAGCTGTTTGTCGAGCCCTGTGTCAAGCCAGCTATGAATCATTTCTACGTCGTAGAAGTAGGTCCAAACCAATAGCCCTCCCATTGTGCCAATGACGAAAAAGAACTGCACGAGGGGATTGAAATGGAATGTGTTGTGGCATACATGCAGCATTGGTGATACCACCAGCAGGGAGATGACCATGAGAACGTCACTGTTTTTGATAACCAGTCTGGAGCGGGCATGTAATATCAGACGGATGCCTAACATGAGTCCGGCAGCAATGACGGCGCTACAGCCCATGTGAATCAAAGCCACCTCCAAGCCTCGGAACAGTATGGTGCCAATGCCCATTTCATTGCCCAATAGCAGGTAGAAGATGTTCTCAAGGATGGAGAACCCGCCACCTACGGCAGCACCGCAGATGACACTGTCGATGAAGAACACGATTTTCTTACGGGTGGCTAACCAAAGGAGAGGGATGGCCTTGATAATCTCTTCCATCACAGGATTGAAGAACTCAGACTGACTCTCAGAAAGAATCTGTCCTGTCAACTCGAACAAACCGAAGCAGACCAGTGCAGCCACCATACCGCACAGCACCTGCAAGAAGAGGTTCTTCACGCTGATGAGTGAGAAATGGTCAATCTTATAGACTACAAAGATGTAGATGACTACAGGGAGTAGGGCAGCGACAAATTGCATTACAATAATTTGAGTGAGATCATAAATTCATTGTTTCCACGTCGTCCACCGTCGAATCCTGCTGGTGCAAACAGATGTCCGTAACCGATAGACAGTGTCGTCTTGAGATAATTCAGGAACACCAGTTCGGTAGTCACCTGAATACCTGTGCTGTAGTACATCTTGTG
>CADAAR010000069.1:0-1048 GCA_902785945.1 uncultured Prevotellaceae bacterium | reverse complement strand
CCTGGCATTGCCAAGGTCGTACGATATTGGAAGGCATCCCTATGGTCAACATAGTTGTTGCGGAAACTACCGAAATAGGTAGTGCCAAACACAGACTCTTCATCTCCGAAGTTGTGACCTGCTGCCGTACGGAGCCAGAACGAGGTGTTCCTGTCAAAAGGCACCAGTGTGCCGAAGTTACCTGTAGCCTCTACAGAGGGATAAACCCGTCCGCCAGCCAGATAGCCGTAGCCTTCAACGCCCAGTTCGCAGCCCTGCTCTTTCATCACACCACCCAGTGAGGTGCGGGTCTTTGCCCACTTCCCGTAAACCGATGCCGTCTGCATCGACCTGACATCTTGCATCTCAATCTCCTGATACAAGGGCATACGGCGAAATCAGCGTGTTGGTATAGTCGTAGGCCAGCTGCACCACATAACCCTTACGGCTTTTTCGCATCGGGCCGAAGAGGTCGTAGAAGTCCATATGGTTCCAAGCGGCCTTAAGGGTCCAGAAGTAGTATTTCCAGTCGAAGTCAACATGGAATTTGTTTTTCCAGGAATTGTTACTCCAAGGGGAGAGACCGGCTGACATTTTCATGCTGCTCAGTCCCACGGGGTCGTTCACGTTAAAGCGATAGCCTAACACGGGGGTCATGTGATTCCACGCTCTGGAATCGGTAAAACCGCTGATGATTGGATAGGCTCCTGCGAACCTCATCTCTTTAAAGACATTGTAGGAGGTGATGTTGTTATAGACATCGCCAAAGTTCTTTCTGGGATGCGAGTCTCTGAGCAGACCGATCTGTTCCATCGCCTCCCTGTTGTTCTCGTATGCCAGTTGACCGTAGAGTTTCACGGCATTGGCATCTTTCACCACCTTACGGGAAAGTAAGACGGGTTGCAGTCCGTCGCGCTTGAACTGGAGCGCCAGTAGCTGGCCTGGCGTAATCTCCAATGGTGCAAAGAGCCCGATGTCGGTATTGGTGAGCATCTCCATCTCGCGTGTCTCTATGTTGATCTGCCAGAGGTTGGAGACACCCGTATAGTAGGAACTACCAATCAGATAC
>CADAAR010000068.1 GCA_902785945.1 uncultured Prevotellaceae bacterium | reverse complement strand
CACACTCTCAAAGAGAGAACGCCACACTTTTTTGCAACTTCCTACCAAATGTACGCCCTGCGATTTACGGGCAAATATAACAGGTGGTTCTGATTGACGTTGTAGAGATTGTACCACATGTCGGTATTCATCACCACACCATTTATTCTAAGGCGTGCATGGGCATGTACGTCCTCATGCTTGAGGATTTCGAACTTATTCTGGCCATACTGTACGCACCAGAGGTGTGCATAAGACTCGTAGAACTTGCGCAGCTGCTCGTTTCGCGTCTCGCCGGTAAAGCCTTGTTGGTCCAGACGCGCCTGATAAGCATCGAGGGCGGTAAGGAATCCACCTAAGTCAGCGATGTTCTCACCCAGTGTTCGTGTACCGTTGCAGAAGAACAGGGGCTCTCTCTCGGGGTCGAGCTCCAGCAGGTTGAAGGTGCGGACGAGGTTGGCGCTGCGCTCTTCGAAGTTCATTCTGTCTGCCACCGTCCACCAGTTCTTCTGCTCGCCATACTTGTCCCATTTGGAGCCGTTGTTGTCGAAGCCGTGGGTGAACTCATGGCCGATGATGGAGAATGCAGCATAGTAGCATGCCTCGCTGAAATGGTCTGCCGGCATCATGGGTGGCAGAAGCATGGCGGGATATATGGTAATGGAATTGTCGTTGGGCGCATAGAGGGCATTCACCATTGTCAGGTCCAACGGAACGAAATCGCCACTGGAGTTTGTCATGCCTCCTGTCAGTCTGATGGTAAACATGTCGGTGGTTCCCGCCAGCCTTGCCGTCAGTCGGGCATTTGCTGCCTTCAGCCTGTGGAGAGCCTCCACCATCGTCTTGCAGTCGTTGAGGGCGGGAAGACACTCCTTATACCATGTATCGGGGAAGGCCACGTTCAGATAAAAGTGGTTCAACTTGTCAATGGCATTGTTCTTGGTGGTCTCGCTCATCCAATCTACCCGCTCGATACGCTTGCGCAGGGCAGACTGTATCTCCTTCGTGACGTTGAGGAATTTGTCCTTCATACTTTGTGGTACGTACTTCTGCTGCAGGTGATACGACATGGTATAGTTCAGCTCCAGTCGGGCATCGCTCAGAAGCGTCTTTATCGTTGTCTGGTCATTATCTGGCTGCGTCTTGTTGTATTCCGCCAATCCTGCCTTGTCAGCATACGCCAAATATTCATCCCAGCCGTCCTTCATCATCTGATACAGTTCGTCTACCGTATATTTTTCCCAGAACATCGACCATCGCAAAATCTCGGTTTCCGACATCTTCAGCACCGCAGGGTCTATAGCCATGCCCTCTGCCAGCAGCTTCAGTACCGTCTCGCCGCTCCCCGCTGCTCTGGTCTCTGCCAGGCTATGGCGCTCCTGAGCCTGCAGCTGCTCTATAAGCTGCTGACTCGCTCTTGACTCAGAGCCTGGCACTAAGGTGAGTTTCAGCTTGTCTTTGTCCCATATCAGATAGGCACCCATCCCCAGCACGTTGACACCGTCCAGATACATCTTGCCGATAGTGCGGATTGCCTCTTCCTTGCTGGCAGGTTTCTTGATCTTCGCTACTTGTGCATTGATATAGTCACGCGACTCCTTGGAGTAGTCGTGCATGTGGTCCATGAGTGTGAAGAAGCGGCTGATGTCAGGAACGCTTTTCTTCAGTTCCTCTACTCTCCCCTCCATAGCCTCTTCGGCAGCATACAGTCCGCCAAGGTTCTTTTTAGGATTGTCAGGTATAGGGTTCTTCTTCAGCCATGTGCCATTACAGTATTCGTAAAAACTGTCGCCGGGATTCACCGAGAGGTCCTTGTTGGCTATGTATTCATCAGGATACGGATACGGATCTGTCGCCGAAGACGTCGCGGTATTGTCGTCATCCGAGCATGAGGTAAACAAACTTAAACTACTGAAAACCAGCAGAGTGAAAAGCACCCTAATGATATCTTTCTTCATTTCTATTTCTCTTTTACGTCCTGTTGTTAAATATATTGCAAAGGTACAAAAAAAATGCGAGAAAAAGGTGAGATTTCTCGCATTTTTT
>CADAAR010000067.1 GCA_902785945.1 uncultured Prevotellaceae bacterium | reverse complement strand
TGCATTTCAGGACCAATCTTCTCGACACACATAGGGCCGATAGCGGCGTAGTTAGGAATTACTTCACGATGACTTGCCACGATGATTTCGGGCAGAGATTGAATACTAATCTTTTCCATTGTCTTCATTTCTTTGCGAGCGTTCTTCCAGTCGAGCAGTTGGTTCCTGCGGGCTATCAGCAGTTTCAGCTCAGCCTCTGTTTCCTTTATCTTCTCAGTAAGCTGGCGGATGGTTGGAGTGTGAGAATATGAATCGCACAGGTCTTTAATCTCATCCAGCGAGAAACCGAGACGTTGTAGGTCGCGTATGGTCTTCAGCCGTTGCATCTGGTCGATGCTGTAATAGCGATAGCCCGTCCACTCGTCCACCTCGTCAGGCACAAGTAGTCCCTTCTGCTCATAATGACGCAGGGTTTTAACTGTTACCTGCATCAACTGTGAGAACTCTCCGATTTTTAATTTCTTTTTAAAATTCATAATCGCGCGATGTATTTGCTAAGCGACTGCAAAGATAAGGCATGCCCTTAGGGACGAGTCAAGAGAAATGAAGATTTTAACACGGATTTAACATATTCATTGTATCCAATGGCATCATCACGCCGCATTGGAAATCAGGCGACAGCGTTTCCTCTCCTGTAAAGACGCACGCAGCCGGATTGCCGAGCGAGGCCCCAGCCGTAAATGCGTTACTCTTAATATACTTGTATCTTTTCATCTTTTGTATTTTTTAAATGCAGAACTCATCTTCTCTCGGAAGTTCTATCTCACCATCATATTCGCTTTTTGTGTAAGTCTGCCTGAACTGGAAGATAAGCGGCTTGCCACCGACCGTAGAATAGCATGTCACGAGGTGTGGCTTGCCGATGGAATCTATTACGGCCGTGATGTCTGCATCGTAAGGCTGGGCTGCATTTGCTGCAAACTCAATCTGCCCGTGACACGTGATGGCGGTGCTGTCTGCATTATAGGTGATGTCATCTGAATAGAACCTGGCAAGGTCATTGATGCCAACGACTAAACCATATCCAAACACAAATTCACCCTCTTCGCCGTCAACCGTGCGATAATGAGCGGTGCGCCTGACATATTTGGTGTAGCCCTCCATGATACTGTCTCTGTCAAAATACCCGCGAATCTTAATATCGCCATTCATGAAGAAGCCATTTTCCGAATAGTCATAGTAAGTGGCTTCCTTATCATCACTTGATGGAATGATGTCATCGTTATCTTTGTCGCATGAAGCGAACAAAACACATAAAACTGCGGCTGCAAGAGCCATAAACAAATACTTTTTCATAATTCTTTGATTTACCTTTTTACATTTTATGAATTCAAGTTTCTCATTTAGGCTTTCAATCATTTGAAAAGTCTGCTGCAAAGGTACGGATTGCTGCAGAGATTTCCATATTTCTGGGATATTCTGCAACGATTTGTGACGAATGGACGTATATTGACGTGATGAAGCGAGTATACAATGTTCATCGTTTTGAAAAGCGTTTCAATTTGAGTATAGTCGCACAGTCGTTTGCGTATAGGCGCGCAATCGTTTGGGTATAGGCGAGCGATAGTTTGATACGGGTTTTCTCCCTGCTACCCTTAGGCTTTCTCCCTGCGAACCTTAATGCATCCCCCTACGAGGCCTAATGTCCACAGAAAGACGGTCACGGTCACAGCTGTGACCATGTGACCGATCCATGTCTTTTTCTACGTATTTACGTTTTGATGATTATTCTATGGGTATCATCACGCCGCACTGGTAATCGGGCGACTCGATGTCGGTGCCGTTGTACCATTCCATCGTCATGGCGTTGTTGGGGCAACGATATTCAGGATGCTGGGGCAGCCACTCCTTATAGAACTTCTGGTACTGCTGCTGGAAGGCTTTCATGCCGCCCTTGAAATGAACCTTCAACCATTTGCCATTGCGAATAGGAAAGAGCCGCATACCCTCAGGCACGCTGCCACCCTTATATACACCACCTATCACGTAGGTGAAAGTCTTGCTGCTGCAAGCACCAAAATTCACTTCTGCACAGGTCATACAGTTGTGGTTAGGGATGGAGTCCGAACTCGCCGACGCCGTTGTCGATGGCAGCTTGTTGAAAGGCATCCGGCGTCTTGTGCTCCATAAACACGGGCTTGATGATTCTTTCTACATATTCGCCCCAGAATTTAGGGCACTCTTCCTGTCCCTTGCAGAATGCAATTTCCTTGTGCATACCGATAATCTTAACATCGGCTAATGTAATAATCTCGTGTTTCATCTTATTCTATGTTTTATTGTTTTAATTCAAAGTGGAATGGCTTGTCGAAATGACGAAGCGAATAGTAGGTGACTGAGGGGTGTGTCAGATCCATCACCATCGTCCAGAGCGTGCCGCCGACGATGGCACCCTTCTCCGGCAATTGGGTTACAGAAGCGATAGTTTCAGTCAGTTGGTCTGCGTTCATCACGCCGCCAGCCGCGTCGTACTGCTCCATCAGCTTCTCGTGGCGGTGGTCGCTCTCATGCAGTCCCGTCTGGAACTTCCACTCGCACAGGTAGTGGTTAGTCACGAAGGGCGACTCTGTCACCACCATCTGATTCTCCACATACTCCACCGCCACACTTCTGCCCGTAGCATCAGCCATCGAGAAGTGATATGCCGAGCCTGGGTCTGAATTCATGTCAGAGGCTTTCAGCAACGCCAGGGCCTCGTCGATGTTGGCCGCATTCTTCAGCAGGTACTGTACGGCAGTCGTCGTGGTCAGGTCGGGCTTGCTGGTGTTCTGACGAGTCACCACTTTGTCGCCAGCATCCAATACGGCTATTGCTAATCCTTTCTCGTTCAGTCCGTCCAGGGCCATGAACAGTCCTGCCAGAGCCATATATTGGTTTTTGAATCCCTCAGGCTTGTAGTTCTCACCGAAGCCGAAAAAATTAGTAGAGAAGGTGGTAATGGACTCATAGCCTTCATCTGGAATGGTGTGCATGATCAGAGCTGTACCGTAAGGATAGTCAAAGTTACGAGCCATCATCACGCCGTCTTCCGGTGTCTTGACCGTCAGTGTAGAACATCCGACGGGCTTGACAGGCGGGTCGATGCTATCGGGCTTAAAGTACCCCTTTGACAAGAACTCCATCACGTAGCTGGCCAGCACACTGACATCGTTGCATCCACCGCGATCCATCAACTCCTTGAACCCGTCATCGCCCTTGTATTCCATATAATACATTCCGTCGTCGAGCTTTTCTGCCGACATTGCTCCCTTAACCAGTGGACCAAACTCCATCCACACCAACACACCTGCGACTATCACCAGTCCCAGCACGCTCAACAGTGCAATCTTTAATCCTTTTTTCATCGTCTAATAATTTATGTTTTGATGCTGCAAAGGTATGCAGAGTTGCAGAAAGTACCAAATTTCTGGGATATTCTGCATAAAAATGTGATGAATAGCCCCTCCGGCGGAAGCCATCTCCCCGTTTTTCGGGGAGCATTCCGTGTGACAAACGGACATAATTATCGATACTTACCACTGAGAATCCTTTTGCGCAGACACTTTACGGCAGGCTTGTAATAGTCTATCTCCATCGCTTCGAGCGTGCGCTTCAGTTCGTCCATCAGTTCTGGATAGAAGGTACACATGCGATAGGCAAGCTTCATACAGAGCGTCTGGATACCAGGGAACTCCTCGATGCTGACCATGTGCTCGAAACAGAAGTCTAGAAAGTCTGTTCGCAGGTCATCCTCTTCTAACGTCAGACGCTCGATGATGTTCAGGGTCAAGCGCCTGACGGATGTGTACTCCGTATTCATGGCTTGGTCTATCAGTTCATTGATTATCACCTGCAATTCTGACAGTTCCTTGTCGGTAGCTTTGGTCAGTCCCCACAATGCGCTCCTCGCCACGCGAAAGTCTACGTCAAAAACATACCGTCGTGCAAACCCGAGGAAATCATCCTCAGCTTTCACTTCTTGATATATTTCCTGCGCTCCGCCCTCAGAAAACGTCTGTTTTAGTCTCTCGCTTGTTATCGCCATACTATGTTTCTTACATTTGTTGTCCTAATTCAAACGCCTCGTTCAAAGCTTTGTTATTCTGAAAGTACAGCGGTCGCTTCCCCTGAGAATCGTATTCTCAATCCGAACATCGAATTGGCTGTCCGGTTCAAGTTGCGACAAGATATATAGAATGCTCTGTCGTGAGCACTCACACTGCTGCGGATGGTTT
>CADAAR010000066.1 GCA_902785945.1 uncultured Prevotellaceae bacterium | reverse complement strand
GCCTGAGACACAAACGCTGAAAGGAATAACAGTGAAAGGCCAACGGCTCTTATATACCGCAACAGACAATGGATTAAAAGTCACCGTGCAGGGGACACCATTGGAGCAGTTCGGCTCTGTCACGGATATGCTCACCCATCTGCCATTGATGATGAGCGACGGGACTATTACCGGACACGGAAAGCCAGAAATATACATCAATAATAAGAAGGTGCGCGATATACAGGAACTCGACCGTCTTCGTGCCGATGAAATTCTATCGGCAGAGATTATCACTAATCCTGGTGCAGAATATGGTGCCGACATCACCTCTGTCATACGACTGAAAACAATCCGTAAGGCGGGCGAAGGTTGGAGCGGAAACTTCTCTACAGCCTACCGACAAGGCAAAGAGTATTATGGTAGTATAAATGCAGCCCTAAACTATCGTCTTAATAATGGTATGGATTTCTTTGCCCGTGGCTATCTGACGGATCAACATGCGCGAATCGATGCAACCGCTAAAGACCAATTACAAGCATCTTCTGTATGGGATTATCAGAAAGAAGCATCTTGGCTCTTCAAAATGAAATACTACTTTGCCGACCTCGGATGGAACTGGGAAATCAATGATCGTCACTCGGTAGGTCTGACCTATACTGCTTTCAACTACATAGGCAATGGCACCACTCTTAGAGAGATGGACGAGCAGACTTGGCAAGACGGGATGCTTGTGGATGGCGGTCACAGTATGACCAATACGATAACCCGCCCTCACATGACACATGCTATAAATACATATTATGTTGGTAACATCGGAAAATGGAACCTTGATTTTAGTGCCGACTTCTATAATGCGAAGTCCGTGCTGGATATGGATGGCGGAACCGAAAACACGATTTCCGTTAATAGCCAAACAAAAACCGAAAACCAACTGCTTGCAGAAAAACTGGTCATCACAGCCCCTGTACCAAAGGGTGAACTGACTTTCGGTGAAGAAGCTTCTTTAGTTGACCGTACACATGATTTCATACAAAGTGGATTCTCATCTGACAGTCACATCCAACAGCAGACATCCATCTGGTCGCTCTTTGCTAATTATTCCCTGCAGCTGGGCAAACTGTCGTTCAACGCAGGTCTTCGCTGGCAGAATGAGCAAAATCGTTACGATGTTGACGGACAACGAAATGACGAGATGAGTCCAAACTACTCCGTGTTAATTCCCCGCTTTTCAGCATCTTATAGAACAGAGAAATGGCATCACAAATTGTCCTATCACTGCTCGCACAACAATCCGCAGTATGGGCTGTTATCTTCATCGGTCAACTACCGCAGCAAATATGAGTACGACACGGGTAATCCCTTCCTAAAACCGCAGACGTTACACAACATCTCTTGGAGTTCATCATGGAAGTGGTTCTATGTAGAAGCCTTTTATCAATACTACAAGAATAGCATCCGTTCTTTCCAAACCGCCTACGATGACGTGAATCATCCAGGTGTAGTAATCATGGACTATCGCAATACGCCGAAACAGGAGTACTATGGCATGACGCTGAATTTTACCCCTAAGTTCGGTCTGTGGCAACTCAATTACTCAACTGATTTCTACTTCTGCAATGACGATGTATATCCATTGGGCATTACTCATAAATGGAACGGATTGATTGCCAACTTCACACTCGACAACACGTTTACATTTTCACATTCATGGCTACTGAACGTCAAAGGAAGTTTCGCACCTTATTACGAGTCGGGACCCAGTCAGACCAAAGCCACGGGATTCTTAAATATTCGACTTAGCAAACAATTCTTGAAGGATAAGAGTCTCAGCGTTGCCATCCTCGCCAACGACATTCTGCATACGCAGTACACAGAGCGCACGGCATACGGCGGCATCAACATTCGCACCGAATACTGCGAATATAAAGATTCCCGCCGTATCGGCATTGACCTCTCATGGAAATTCAATGCCACCCGCAGCCGCTATAAAGGTAGTCATGCCGGCCAAAGCGAGCGCAACCGACTATAAATTCTCTCTCGTCGATAGTGGGCAGCCGTCGGCCTCAGAGCCGACGCTGCCCACTTCAAAGAATAAACGATTAAGAACATTTAACGCCCGATGATGCAGGATTTCTCGCTTCACAGCGTTTATATTGACAGAAACATAAACATACAAATATAAAAACGAAATGAAAACAATAAAGATTTGGAGACTTGCCTTTGCGATGCTTGCAGCTTTCTCCCTTGCCTCTTGCAGCAGCGACGATGATACCGATATCTACGTAGCAACAGAACTTAGTGGTACATGGCAAAAGGTGTATGACGAAGGCGTGGCCGATGCTGGCATGGTACAGTACACATTCCATCCACAGTCTGCGAATAACGGCACCGTTGATATATTCACCTCCGACTGGGCAGCAGGCGACACCAC
>CADAAR010000065.1 GCA_902785945.1 uncultured Prevotellaceae bacterium | reverse complement strand
GCCCGTGGGACGTATCGTAGGCATCATCAATCATAGGGCCAACGAGAAGTGGGGTACGGCTACAGTGCGCTTTGGCATGATAGAGTTTATCGATCATGTGGAGGTGAGCCAGGCATTGTTGACGGCTGTAGAGCAATGGGGTTATCAGCAAGGTATGACACAAATACAAGGACCGCTGGGCATAACGGACTTCGACAAGGAGGGGATGTTGGTGGAGAACTTCGATCTCATGGGCGCTATGACCTCTATCTATAATCATGCCTACTATCCACAGCATATGGAGGCTTTGGGTTATCAGAAGGCCGTGGACTGGGTACATTTCCGTTTGCAGGTGCCGGAGGAGTTGCCTGCCCGTTTCGAGCGGGTAACACGACTGTGCAAAGAGATGTTAGGACTACGTGTACGTACAATGACAAAAAAGAAAGTGCAAGGCGACTATGCCCGGCGGGCTTTTGACTTGTTCAATCACTGCTACTCCAGGCTGTTTGGCTTTACGGAATTCACGCCAGAGCAGACGGAGGAATTTATCAAGAAGTATTTGCAGTTGGTAGATCTCCGGTTGGTGCCAGTCGTGGAGAACAAGGAAGGTGAGATAGTGGGTATTGCAGTAACGATGGTAAGTCTGGTGGAAGCCTTACAGAAATCGCGTGGACGGCTGTGGCCCTTGGGTTGGTGGCATCTGTTGAAGGCGCTGAAATGGCAGCGGACGAATCATGTGGAGATGCTGCTGGTTGCCGTTCGTCCCGACTATCAAGGGCTGGGAGTCAATGCGCTATTCTTTGAGCATCTCTTAACTGTTTATCATGAATATGGTATCAAATGGGCAGAGACAGGTCCACAGTTGGAAGACAACATCAAAGCGCTCGCGCAATGGAAGTCATTCAGTCCGGAAGTGGTTAAGCGCCGTCGGTGTTACACTAAGATTATATAAACTATGGACTATTACGACGTTATTATTATTGGTGGAGGAATGGGTGGGTTGGTCTGTGGCACTATCCTGTCACAGGCTGGCAAGAGCGTGCTCGTGTTGGAACAGGGAGCTCAAGCTGGCGGCTGCATCCAGAGTTACCGGCGCGGGGGACTGATGTACGACACGGGCTTTCACTATGTGGGTGCGTTAGGCGAAGGACAGTTACTGTATCCGCTATTCGACTATCTCGGTCTGATGTCGCTGCCCTGGCATCAATTGGATGCGGAGGGTTTCGACCATGTGATGATTGGTGGCAGGAACTTCATCTTCGCCTCTGGCTACGATGCGTTTGTCAAGACGCTGGCCGACGAGTTTCCCCACGAGCGGATGGCCTTACAGAAGTATGCGGACATGCTGAGCACTCGCAACACCGATGCCATACAACAGATGCAGACATCGGCCTACCAATACCTGACCACTCTCTTCCATGATTCCTTGCTTGTCAATGTTCTGTCGGGCAGATCAATAGGGGTGGAATTGCGTCGCAACACCCTTCCGCTCTTTACCTTCGCCCATTGTCAGGCTCCTTTCATCGAGAGCAGTTGGCGACTCCGTGGAGACGGCAGTATGATAGTCCGCAGGTTGATGGGGACCATCACAAAAAACGGTGGCAAGATATTGTGCAGTGCCGGCGTAGAGAAATTGGACGTGCGCGACGGCAAGGTGGTAGCAGCCCAATGTCGTAACGGAGAGACCTTCGAGGGTCGCACGTTCATCAGCAGCCTACACCCAGCACTAACCTGCGACCTTGTGAAGACAGGACTGAAAGACAGCTTCCGTCACCGGATTGTGACGCAGAAGAATACACAAGGCATGTTCACGGTGTCGCTGCACATGAAGCCCCAGCGGGTGCCTTACTTCAACTACAACCAGTACATTTATCGCAAGCCTAATGTCTGGACGTACACCGAGGATGTCGGCAGTGTGGGTGGCGTGATGGTCAGTTGCCGCGTACCACAGAAGGGCACTTGGACTGAACAGATCGACCTGCTGACACCTGTCAGATGGACGATGTGGGAAGAGTGGAAAGACTCTTCCGCAAGGCGTCGCCCCATGTTCTATGAACACCTGAAGCACCGCTTTGCCGACGAGTGCATCCAGTTGGCAGAACGTTTTATCCCTGGACTTTCCGACAAGTACGACCGACGGTATATCAGCACTCCGCTGACCTGGTGCGACTATGTCGCCACCCCCGACGGTTCTGCTTATGGCATCCGCAAAGACTACCACCAGCCCCTGATGACCATTCTTTCACCGCGAACATCTATTCCCAATCTGTTACTGACAGGACAGAGCCTTGTGGTACACGGTCTGCAGGGGGTAACGCAAACGGCGTTCAATACCTGTAGTGAAATCTTAGGAAAAGACTATATTCAACAAATTCTGAAAATTTGAGATGAAGACAGGATTGGTATTAGAGGGTGGTGCGCTGCGCGGACTGTTCACGGCAGGTGTGTTGGATGTTCTCATGGAGAACGGTGTGACATTCGA
>CADAAR010000064.1 GCA_902785945.1 uncultured Prevotellaceae bacterium | reverse complement strand
GTTGTCCTGCTTGGGGCCACTGATGGCCTCGGCCATTCCTAAGAACCAGCCTATGCCGTAACCTACATTCTTCCAAAGGATACGACCGTCAGGCGACAGGAGTACATAGTATGGTATGGCGTCTTGGTCGCAATAGTGGCTTTCAACACCTCCCTTGCCCATCTTTCCGTCGCTCCAGTTCTTCCAGACAATCTTTTTGCTCCAGTCGTTTTCTTTCCATGCCGAGGGGTTGTCTCGATTGATGCCAATGATTTCCAGTTTTTCCTTCATTCGCTCATAAACCTCTCGCATTTCCGGCTCTGCTATGCGGCACGGGCCACAGCCAAGGCTCCAGAAGTCGAGCAGAACATAGCGGCCATCCGCGAAGGCCTCTGAAAGACGATGCGTGTTGCCTTGCATATCGAAGAGTTCGGCATCAACAAACTCTTCCCCCACCTGCTGAACATGTGCAGGATAGACGAATGCATGTATCATTGCAAGTTCCTTCTCAAACCCCTTCGGAGCACGTGCTGCTGTAGATGCTTCCAACTCTTTGAGTTGTTGCATATAGGGGAAATCGTTCATGTTCTTTGCCGTACGTGCCACTCCCTCCAACTTAGTCAGCGATGCGGCATCTACGGGCAACGAAGGCAGAATGTCCATTGTCTGTTTGAGGATTTTCATCTGGACAGGCAGCATCTTGTTCCAAGAAGCGTCATCCAAATCAATTAGCAGGTATTCTCTGATGGCATCGCTGTTATGTTCCATAATCCTGTTGATGGTCTGTTGCTCTGGCACCGGGCTATCCACTTTCCATAAAGGATGGAGGCAGTCCGTACCCGTCAGGCTTACAGTAACACCAGGACTTAGAAAGAGCGTTGACAAGTAGTTGGGACAGCCTTTACCCCAGAGAAACAAAGAACTCTTAGTGAGCTTCTCCACTGGAACACTAAGCATGAAGCGTCCACCGAAGACGGTATCTGATGCCACACTCACATTGTCGACATAAATGTTTACTACCGTGCTGTCTTCTAACGCGGGTGAATAACCTTTGACTATAGCAGTCTTTTGGGTCTGTGCCTGCGCCGCCATTGTGACGAGGGCGAGCAGGATGGTGATGATGGTTTGCTTCATATTTGTTTCGTTTTATTTATGGAATACAGCGCCAATGATATAATAGTGTGGGCAGAATTTGAAGTAGTCGCTGGTCTTGGCTTTCTCCTCTGTCAGTTCGGTCTCTCCATGAAGGTGTCAAGGGAGAACGAAGTGGGCTGGTATGGCGCTTTCTGATAGCGGTAAATGGTTTGGGGTGCTCCGGGAATAGGCTTCAGCGTCAGTTTCCATGGCGAACACAGAAGGGTCGGTTCCGCTGTGCACTCTCTTCGGCCTATTTTCGTTTCCTCTGATAGAACCAGCTGCCGACGGCGAGGACGATGACCAGCAGCGTCACGATGAAGGCCCAGACGTTGGCGGCGCGCGAGGTGGCGCTGATGGTGTAGGCACCGGGTATGAGGCGCTCGCCACCAAGCTGATAATGAATCACCCGGCCGTCGTATTCGCCCATGCCGGCATCAGTCACCGTGCCCGGCATCACGAGGTCGTAGGGCATACCGAACGACATGAGGTCCTTGTACTGGCCAGGCCCGCCTTCGTACGACTTGAGGAACGATGAATAGGCCTCCGATTGGAAGATGTCTTTTAGCTCACCATCGAAGACCGGCGACCCCCATTCCTTCTCCGACAAGTTGAGCACACGGGGATGCATGGCCAGCGAGTCGCGCATGCTGATGAAGCGTTCCCTGCTGACGGGCGGATTCTTGATGCTGTCGTAGTTCTCGATAATGATGTTGCAGACTTCGGTAAACCAGTTGGCATTGGCCCACTGGCTGACCTTCGCCTCGATCTTGTCGAGCCTGTCCTTCACCTCGGCGCCGCTGAGGTTGCGCATCAGGTCGGGCTGGCCCGTGAACCAGTAGGCGACGGTGTCGGCACCGAGGAATCGGCTGATGGGCACGGGGAACACGGGCTCGCCCTCGTAGGTAAACGTCTCGCTAAAGGTGTAGTCGGTATAGAACCACTTGAAGCGCTTCTCCAGCCTGCTGCTGGCCTTGATGCCCCTGACTTCGACCAGATGCGACCTGTCGGCACGGTATATGTGGGCGCTCATTTCCTCGACGCTGCCGTACGTCTTGCGGCAGTGGACCATCAGCATGTTGCCTAACGGCCGACTGTTGTCAAGCGCCTGCATGCTGTCTAACTGGGCCTCGGTCAGGGGCACAGGGTAGCGCACGGAGTCGGCACCGAGCACCGACCAGCTGCGCTCCCAGCTCTTGTCGACAATGCTGTCGTAGTCCTCGTCGGGCGCCGCCGCCAGCCATTGCTGCGTGGTGTGGAAGGTGTACTCGCGGCTGCACGTGCCATCTTCGTTGACGATGGTGAGCATGCGGTCGTCCTTGTTCCGGCATGATGCGGCCATCATCGCCAGCATCATCGCCATGATTATCTTACTGTTTGTTTTCATAAAGCGTTTGTCTGATTAAACTATAAGTATTCGGCCGAGTTTCTCTTTGTTCAAAATAGCATACGATGATTTCGTCGGGCGTACCCTCTGTGCAGGGAACCACAGACTCCTGCACCAGCTGCTTGGCGGCCAGCCGCACAGGCTCCGTCGGCTCCTGCTGCAGCCAGAGGAACAGCCCCACCAGATAGACGGCTGCCGCAGTGAGCATGATGCGCAGGGCGACGACGACGGCCGACGGTTTGGCTTTCCGCTTAACCATGATGGCGTCATATTCGGCCTCGCCTGCCGTCAGTTCGCCCAGCATCAGGCTTACCGCCTGCCACTCCTCGCTCAGCTCGCCGCGCTGCCGCAGGGCCAGGGCCAGCCGGCGCTCCTCGGCCGGCGTCGTTGCGCCTGCCAGGTATCGGTCTGCGAGTTCTCGTATGTCCTTGTCTGTCATTGTTTCATCCTCCTTTTTAGTTCAGTGAATACTTTCTTTCGTGCCGCTGAGACCATTGCTGTTACAGAGGGTTTAGGGATGCCCGTCTGTTTGGCGACCTCCTCCATCGAGAGTCCTTCCATTTGCCGCATTTCGAAGAGTTGGCGTTCGCGTGGCCTCAGCCGGTCAAGTGCTTCGGAAAGCATTCGCTGAGCATCCTTAGCTTCTAATTCTTCTTGTGGCGAAGCCTCCAGTTCGGCATTGAGCTTTACACCTTGAACATCGGTCTGCGGTCTTTGTCTGCGATACATGCTCACGCAGCAGTTCTTAGCCACTCTGACAGCCAGTGCCTCCACGTTCCGCCCAGCATCGATATGCTCACAGTAGTGCCAGAGTTGTACCATCGTCTCCTGAGCTGCATCCTCGGCATCCTCACGGGAGCCGAAGAAGTCGAGCCCGACTTTCAGCACTCTCTGGCGCAACTGCGTGGCAATATGTTCGAATTCTAAGCGTGTCATACATCTTTAATACGCAGAATACGACGAAATATTAAGTCGGAAAACAACTTTTTTGCGAGATAACGGCGGAAATGACGAAAAACTCAATTCATTTTCGTCATGTGATACCCCATACGCTTCAGCTGCATGGCGGCTCCCATCACGAACACAGAAGGGTCGGTTCCGCTGTGCACTCGAACGAGAACCAAGTGATGTGTGATGCCATACGTTACATACTTGAAGCACCCCTCGGTGACGAAGCCGAACCATCGTGCGGGGTCGCCCTCGCGCTCCAGCTGGTCGCCCTTGCGGTAAGTTACCTCCTTGCCCTCGCGCTCGCAAAACTCGCGCAGCGCCTTGATGTCAATGCTATTTTTCCCGAATTTCTGTTCCATATCGTCAGTGAATTTGCTGGCAAAGGTAGTGAATTTTGGCGAGATATAATGAAAAACAGCCTGATAATTAACGATAATTGAGCATCGTTACAATGGGTTACCCTCTCCTTAATTTATACCTCGGTGCATGCATGGCCTTGGCCATCTGATGACATCTGCGGGCGAAGGAGAGTTCGTCCTCGTTGTCCTTCTTCTTGGGCAGTTCGTTATTACCGCCGCCACCGCCATAGGACTCTGAGATGGTGGTGGCCTCGTCGAGGAAACCAAAGAAGAGACAGGCGGTGGTTGCAGCGACTTGTTCCACATTCTCGGCCACGCCTTCGGCCAAGTCCAGTCCGAGTTTCTCCAGATAGCTGACACCCGACTCTGCACCAATCTGATAGACCTCTGCCTTCGTGTAGTCGCTTATATCGCGGAAAACAGCTGCGTTCTTCAGCAACGCATCAGTCAGACGGTCTTTCGGATTCTCACGGATGGCATTCCTGATAATTTCTTTTTCCCTATCGTTCATGACGTACTCGTCGAGTCGCGGATTGGCTATGGCTTTCGCTGCATCCCATAATCCAGACCAGACGGTCTCTAACATCTGACGTGAATGGTCGTATTCATCAGCCTTTTCCTTGGCTTTTTCGTAGGATTCAACGGTTATGCCCTTATGCTGCATTTCGTCGTACTGCTGAATCTTGCGGATGGCAATGGCATTCTGGCGCAGTTCCTGCTTGACGATGGCCCGGCTCCTGCGTGTCAATTCTGCCACGTGAGCACTGTCGAAGCTGCGCAGGATGGTCTGCATGTCGGTCATGATGCTCTTGATTTCATTGTTCTGCTGCCTC
>CADAAR010000063.1 GCA_902785945.1 uncultured Prevotellaceae bacterium | reverse complement strand
ATTGTGAGTCAACTCCGTGAGGGAATTGCGTGAACGGGATGAAGCGATAGTGAGTACGAAGCCTTGTTCCTTCAGAGTTTTCAAGGTCTTGACAACACCAGGGAAGGCTTCCGGCGTAATCTTCTGAAGATTCTCATTGAAGATCCTGCGGTAGGTTTCAGCACAGCGGGGAATGAGTTCATCCTGAATATCAGGGAACAGTGTCCTGAAGCACCCTGCCAATGGCAAACCTATAGTGGATGCACATTCTGCCTCACTACGTTCTGGCAGTTGCAGCTCCTTGATAGCCATTTGCATGGTCGTAACGATGTTCAGTCTAGTGTCGCCCAACGTCCCATCAAAATCGAATATAATCAGTTTTATGCTCATGCTTTATTCCATTCGTCCCCATTTCATTTCCTCGCCCTCTTTATCATACTGCTTGCGCTTACCAACAGGAGGGCTGCGGGCAATAGCGTCATCGAAAGCGTCCATGTGGTGAGGGAGGAAACGCTGGCAGATGGCTCTCAATGCCGTAATCTTCTCTTCACGGTCTGTCACAATCTCTGCCTTACCGATGGCAGTTGCCGATCGGTACTGTAGCGTAAAGCTCCCGTCTTTCGGGCCAACCGTAGGCGAGCATTTGGTAACAGCCGACAAGAATACTGTGGGACAGTGTGCAATGCAATCAAGTTTATCACCCTCCATGGCACAATGGAAATAAAACGTTTTTTCGTCTGTGCGAGCCAGCGACAGAGGCAATCCGTATGGAGTCCCATCGGGTCTGGTCATGCTAACTGTCACGTATGGAGCCTTATCTAACACCTCTAATGCGAAGGCTGCATCCATCTCTCTGCTTGCTTTTCTCATAACTTTTACTTTATATATTTGGCTGCTAAGTTACGAAAAATCCCAGACATACAAGCATGTCAGAGATTTTGAGAGGCATATTTTATGTTTTATTGGGAAATGTCAGTCTATTATACGCTCTGCTAACGTGGTTAGTTGCTGATAAGGCATACCGCCCACCTGACGTTCGATGTCGCCATCCTTATTGATAAGGAATAAAGTGGGGATGGACATGATATTGGCAGCAGCAGCGAGTGCCTGATTCTTGTCAACATCGACCTTCAGAACCTTGATGCGGCCTTCGTACTCTTGCGCCAATCGCTGAAGCATGGGAGCCATTGCCTGACAGGGGCCACACCATGTGGCATAGAAATCGATGACAACGGGAGTCTTACCCGTGTAGTCGTATCCCTTGAGATACTGCTGATAGTCTTTGATATTTTCCATAATTATTTAGTGTTTTAATTCCATAATCTTCGACGGACAGGCCAGAGTACACTTGCCGCACTTAAGGCAGTCTGGATGCAGATAGCCGACGGCCTTACCACGAGAGTCGTAGGGTGTAAGCTGCATGGGGCAGACGCGGGCGCAGCTCTTGCACTTCATCTGACAGGCACTCGACACATGGATGTTGGTGAAAGCCTTGGGCAGGGGAGCGTGTTTAGGTGCCACCCAGTTAGAGATGGTTCCCATGGGACAGAACGAACACCAGGTGCGTGGGGCATAGATGAACGAAAGTGTGACGCCGACGATGGTGGTCATGACGATAATCGTCCAGAACACTTTGCCGATTCCAGACCACATGGCCAGTCCGCCCTCGCTCCAAGGCACGGTGAATGTCAGTTGGATGCCAAACATGCCGAAGATGAAGAACACCATGAACAGGCGGAAGCCGAAGGTGCGCACAAACTTGGGAATCGGGCGATGGGGTGAGTACTTCGACAGCAGACGGTCGTACATATTGCCGCGAGGACAGACGTGTCCGCACCACCAACGGCCTTTAAATATACTGGTCAGCACTGGGCCGATCATGCAGATGAGTGCCAACAGGCCAATCACTGGGAAAAACCAGCCAAGCAGGATGTACGCGATGATAATCCAATAAATGGGCACACCCGGTGTCTCGAAGTGACGATGAAAACGCTTTGTTGTCTTCTTTTTACTATCTTTTTGCTCCATAAAACTTTAAATTTTCTGTTTGATGGTGCAAAATTACAACTTATTTGATAGATAAACGAATTATTTTGTCTATCTTTGCATCGGTTTTTTCTATCGTAGATACAATTATCAATTGTCAATTATCAATTTTCAATTCGTAAAGTATGACATTACAGCAACTGAAATATATCGTAGCTATCGACCGCTACCGTAACTTTGCCAAGGCCGCCGATGCTTGTGGCATTTCGCAACCCACCCTCAGCGCCATGCTGGTGAAGTTGGAGGAGGAACTTGACGTGCGCATCTTCGAGCGCAGCAACAAGAGCGTTACGCCTACCATCGCAGGCGAGAAGATTATCCGTCAGGCTGAACGGGCTATTGCCGAGGCAGAGCGCATCGCAGAACTGGTGAGCGAGGACAAGGGCGATGTGGCAGGCGAATTCAATCTAAGCGTCGGGCCTACCATCGCCCCATATGTCCTGCCAAAATTCATCCGCCACTACATCGAGGGGTATCCGCAGGTGAAACTTAGCATCCGCGAGATGAAGGCTGATGTGATGTTGAGCGAACTGCAGTTGGGGCACCTGGATGCAGGTATCGCCATCAGCGGGAATTCGCGTCAGGGTATATTGGAGGTTCCGCTCTATACTGAGAAGTTTATGGTGTATCTTGCCGAAGACTGCTGGCGCAAACTGCCTGTGTTCAAACCAGAGAATTTAGAGCACGAGAAAATGTGGATCATGAAAGAAGCCCAATGTCTGCGCGACAGTGCCTTCAGCTTTTGCAAGGCAAGGACGAAGGGAAACCGCGTCTATGAGGCAGGCAGCATCGAGACACTTATCCGCATCGTAGATGAGAATGGCGGTTTTACCATTATCCCTGAGATGCACCTGCCGTTCCTCACCGACCGTCAGCGCGAGAACGTGCGTCGTATTGAGGGTGATTATCTCTCGCAGCGCCGTGTGTCGCTCTACATCCGCGAGGACTACATCCGTCAGTCGATGCTGAATACCATCACAAAAACGCTCCTCCGATTCATGCCCGAAGGTATGATGGAGGAGCGGATTATGAAGTACGGGGTAAAGCTTTGAACGCGGTGTTATCCGCAATGGAAATATTTCGTGACGAGCTTTTTGATTTCCTCGGGATAACCCTCGATGTTCTTGCGAAGCGTTACATCGTCGAAAGCCCGTGTGTTCTTCGAAGACAGCACGCAGGCGTTCCAGACAGTCGGCAGAAGCGACACAGGAATCAGGAAGCTGTGCGAGCGTAGCCAGACGATCGGCATTCTCGGCAGCATGGATATTCACATTGACGTAAGTCCGCTCTGCCACCTCAAGAGCATCGGGCATCTCGAAGCCGTGACGACAAGCGACGCAGAGTCCAGCCAGCAGCTGATAGAGGTCGGCAGAGCCGTCGGGCGAGCGCATCTCTACCGTCTGCTTGATGCTCGTGTCGTATTTCGACTCCTTCTCCAGTGGATTGGCCTTGTAGCTCATGTCCACATCGGCAGCCCAACCCAACGGCACGCGAACGAGCACAGAGCGGTTCCTGTCGCCCCAGCATACGTTCGTAGGAGCCTCCTGATGGGGCACAAGACGGAAATAACTGGTAGGATTTTTGTTGCCAAAGGCGGTGATGGCAGGCGCAAGGTCCATTTGGTCGGCAGCCTGCTCTACGGGTACGGGCAGAAATTCAATCTCGTTCTGTTCGTAGTTCTTGCCGTCGATAGTGAAGTTGCCCACTTCTGAGTGACCATATTTAATCTGACCGCCAGCCTGTGCTATATACTGCATACATTGGGTGCGGAACTCGTTGGCCTTGGCATACGGTGCCGACTCATGATAGCCGCGCTGGTCCTGAGCAGGGAACACCTCCTCATCGTCGCTAATGACGTAATACTCCAGTTCGCCCATCGCCTGATACTCCATACCCGTCACTTCGCGGAAGGCCTCCGCAGCCTTGTGGAGCGTGTACTCGGGTGACGACTCCAGCGGGTTGCCGTCCTTATCGAAGTAGGAACAGAGTAGCGACACGGTGGGTATCTCAGCAAACGGATCGACGAAGGCCGTGCGGAAACGG
>CADAAR010000062.1 GCA_902785945.1 uncultured Prevotellaceae bacterium | reverse complement strand
AAGCCCAGGCCTTTGAGCCACTGGAAGAGCTGGTTACGCTCAGAGGCGTTCCATGTGTCGATGGCATCGTTGTGAGTGCCGTTCTCAATATAGAGAATCTGGCAGTTCTTGCCTAACTTGTCGTCAGGAATACGGTTGCCGGTCCAGGGGTCCTGCATGCCATAGACGAACATCATGTTGCAACTGGACTGCTTGATGCCGTCGAGGACTTTGCGGATATAGCTGCCGTTGTCGTAATTGAAGCCAAGGCTGGCAGGGCTTTTCTTCGAAGTGAGGTATGATTTCTCCATGTCAGTCAGCAGGTCGTCCACCCAGCCTAACGTAACAGAAACCGCTCCTAACTCGATGCAAGTATGTGCCTGGAACGGATCCAGACGCGCCTTCTCCACTCCTGATGCACGGGTCATACCCCTTGGTGTGTTGTTGAAGATGGTCGAGTCAGGCTCCAAGTCGTCCACATAGTCCAGTCGGCGCTGGTAGTCGATATCTTTCTCACCCTGATACCTTGTCCTCTCATTAGACAAAATAAAGGTCAGGAACTTGTCGGCACCGTCGCCTTCCTTGGGCACCAGGGGCTCCCAGAGGCTATAGTGTACGTACGACATCCTCTTCCAGTGTGAATTGAACAGTATTGACAATAATGTCATACGCACTGCGTCGTCATCATAGGAGTTATAATAGGGGAATACCTCCTTGAAGAGTTTCACCGTTTCCTGCTGCAAGGTCTGGTTGCCACAGTATGCGCGGAAGGCTGCCTTCACTTTCTCAAGGCGGCTGCCCAGGGCATCGACACTCTGGATATAGTTGTAGGAACCCGGCTCATCCTGTTTAAGCATGAAGGGTGCACAGAAGGGCACGTAGGCATCCATCTCGCCCGGATATTCGTAAGCATAGTAGGAGGCGGTCATACCAGGCTTGCTGACGCCGGTGGCGAGCCACTTGCCCTGTCCGACGATGCCGCTCTGCTTGATGGCGGTGACGATGGTGTGAAGGTCGGCAGAATTCTGCTTGGCGGTCAGGTAGTTCCACTTGTTGGTGAATCCCTCAGGCAGCGACCATCCGAAATAGCGGTGCTCCACCTGCAGGCAGTTGGCGTTGAGTACGTCTACCAGTGTCGGCTCGAAGATACTGTCCAGACGGTTCTTGTAGCCATCGGCACTGCCTAAGGCATAGCCCTCGGTCAGCAGCACGGTGGGACGGTCCTTGCCGGCCACGGTGAGCACGCACTGCTGCTTGAACCAGCCCTTCGAGGGATCGTTGTGGTCGATGTCCTGCTTGTAGTTGAAGAAGTACGCCGTCCTGTCGACGAACTGTTCTGTGTGCATATTATACGAGTGTACCATCGTGAAAGGCTTCACGTCGGTCACCTTGTCGATCGCCTTCAGGGCGTTGACGATGTTCTGGTCAAAGTTGGTGGCGGCAGGCACCTTGGTATTGAACTCGTTCTCTGGCAATGTCAGTCCTGCTTCCACTTCAATCGTGTAACCGTCATCGTCGGTAGCAGGATTAACGATTTCTTTGTCTTTGTCGTTGTAGTTGTCGTCACTGTCGCTGCACGAGGTCAGCATCATTCCAAGACCGCAGGTAAGGATGGCGGTCAGCATCCATAGATTCATCTTTTTCATCTTAATTCTAATGATTTCTTTATTTATTAATTGTTATTGTTTTCGTTGTCGTTAACGTTTCGTCGTTTTGACGGTGCAAAAGTAGTGTGTTTCTTTCGGGTGGCTATCAAAAAGCGCCTCATTTCTTGTTCAATTGTAGCGACAGGTACTCGTATTCACGACAAAACGGACGAATACCTACAAAATGTGTCGCAAAAGAAGCTAAACAATGGTTTTTGTGCGATTTCCGGTGCGGAACCAGAGCAACAAAAGCCAGAACCGTCCCTCGTTCACACAGGCCTTACTCATGATGTCGGGATTTGACGATAGTAAAAAGATAACGAAGTCATTGCACTACTATACAAACAACGCAAAGATACTCAATCCCAGAAAGGGTGTCTATTCCTGCTCACATGGGGACAGTCCCCCTGTGAGCCGACTTTTAGTCCGCACTCGATAGAAATCAATGTTTCTAAACAAAGACTGAATTTGAAAAGATTCAAAACCGTTTATCACCATGAAAACATCAAAAGATTCTCACATTTTTTGAATGAAACTGTTGATGAGCGATGACCCCAATTAGAGCAAGCATTAACTTTATTTATCCCCAAAGACTCGCATGAGTCGAGATTTTTATCTACCTTTGCAGAAACAAATAGACAGATAAATAGGTAATCGACTTAAGTCGCTTGCCAAAGCAAGAATTAATGAGAGAGATAAGAATATATCATTCAATTTGGAAAAACATAGCCTTGATGGCTGTATGTTTTATGTTTGCTGCAACGGGAGTTTTGATGCTTCTGCATGGAGAAAAGTCATTCTTTGCATGGACAGGCATCTTATTCTTTGGCGGAGGTGGACTTTTCGTGTTATTCCTCATACTGAGAGAAAGAATCGCTCACAAAGCCTATTATATCATTACAGACGAATCTGTTTTGGTGGATAGTGGAATGAAGAAATGGGAGGTCCATTTTGCAGATGTGGAAGAATTCTATCTGATCAATGTGGGGTCATCTAAGCAGATAGGTATAAAATATAAGAAAGAAGTAGAGTTTCAGAAGATGAGTGATGCAAGCAGTGCAGGTCGCACCATTCGGAAGTTGAATGAAAGTATAGCTGGGGTTCAGGAATCCTTGCCAGCGGATGGTCTCAACATAAAGCCGCAGGAATTGTGTGATTTGCTTAACATGAGGCTAATAAAGTAAATTACAATTTGCAGAACCAATATCATAATGCTTTCAGCAGTGATTGAAATTACTCCGCTATTAAAATAATAATACTGAAATGAAGATAGAACTATTTTCTAAC
>CADAAR010000061.1 GCA_902785945.1 uncultured Prevotellaceae bacterium | reverse complement strand
GGAGATTGGCATCCGCAAGATTATGGGTTCAACATCGGGCGAGGTGATGGTACTGATGCTGCGCATTTTCTGTTCGCCGCTGCTGCTGTCGTTCGTCATAGCCGTTCCTCTCTCGTGGTACATCATGCGCGACTGGCTCACCAACTTCAGTTACCGCATCACGCTCAGCCCCTGGATCTTCGCAGCCACCTGCGCTTTTGCCCTGTTGATAGCTATCCTCTCCGTCGGCTTCCAGATCATCAAGGCCGTCAGAACCAATCCTGTAGAAAGTATTAAAACAGAATAAAGGAGTGTTATTATGAACATATTTGCCAAGGGCCAGGGAGCCTTTATCAAAGTCATTTCGCTGGCTATCGGTCTGACAGTAGGACTGGTGCTGATAGCCAAGGTGCAGTTGGAAATGAATTACGACCGCTGCATTGTGGACAAGCAGCATGTATATGCCGTCGGGGAGTCGTTCACCAAGGAAGGTGATGACCCTGCTGAACACGAGAATACGCCCGGCGGTGCCATTCCCGCCTTGTGCCACTATATCCCTGAAATTGTGGTGGGAACACGCTACACGTATCAGTTCAGAAACGAGAAACTGGCGCTGGAGGATGGAAGTCGCTATGCGTTCGAACATACGGTGTTTGCCGACTCCTGCTTCTTCGACATTTTCGGTACGAGGATTCTGCAAGGCGATGCGAAGAGGATTCTGAGCACATCGGGGCAGTGCCTCATTAGTCGCAGGCTGAGCGATAAGATGGGCGGCGATGTCGTGGGTAAGACCATTACATTCGTGGCAGCCCCAGGCAAGCCGATGACCATCAGCGGTGTGTTTGAGACATTCGACGAGAACTCGACTTTCAGTCTGCTTGACATCGTGATGTCTATGCCCTCTATCGGTACTTACTCATACGATGGCACGAGAAATCTGATAGGTAACGATCGTTACCGCTCTTACGTCAGACTGCGTGCCGATGCAGACATGAAGAAGGTAGAACACGAGATGGACAAGATGCTGAAGGAACAGTTGCCTTGGGAGGACTTGAAAGCAGCTGGCGTGGAGGACTTCCACTTTACGTTCAGCCCTACGAGTGACAGCCGGATGAAGGACAAAAGGGTGCGCACCACCTGTATCATCCTTGGTATCGTAGCCTTTGTGATGCTCTTCACGGCAGTGATGAACTATATCCTCGTAGTCATCAGTATGATGGTGGGCAAGGCTCGTCTCGTGGCTATCCGCAAGGTGTTGGGAGCACCCAAGCGAGAGTTCTACCTGATGACACTCCGTGGGGCTGCACTGCATCTGTTACTGGCATTGCTTATCATGGTGCTATTGCTCACGGCTGGGCAGGACTGGATTCGCGACTTGATGGGTGCCAGCGTCTCGACCCTATTCTCTATACAAACATGGTTGGTGCTGACAGTGGTGTGTCTCATCGTACTCGTCTGCTGCGGATTGTTGCCAGGTTATATCTACTCGCGCATCCCAATGGTATATGCCTATCGTCTGTTTACGGAGAACAAGCGCATCTGGAAACTGTCGTTGCTCGCCTTCCAGTTCGTGCTCTCCACCATGCTCCTGTGCATACTCAGCACCATCTATCGCCAATACGATTATATGCTGAACAAGGACTTGGGCTATAAGTATAAGGATGTGGCCTATATTGAGATTCCCCAACGGTCGGACTCTACGTTCACATTGGCTCGTGAGATTGAAAAGTTGCCTTGCGTCGAAAGCACCTCTACAGCTTATTCACTCTTCTTCGAGAAACAGAGTGGCAATAATGTCATGCTGCCGGGCGACCCCAAGCAATTGTTCAACTATGCCTGTCTGTATTGGGCAGAGCCAAGCATCGTCAAGACGATGGGACTGACGGTGGTACAAGGGAGGATTCCAGAGCAACGGACTCGTCCGGGCTGGGAACCTGAAGCCATTGTCGACGAGAAGTTTGCCAAACTGATGAAAGATCATACTGGATGGGGGGACGTGATTGGCCAGACGATGCTGAGTACGGAGTTTGGCAACGACATTCCTCTTACCATCGCCTGCGTAGTAAAAAATTTTCACCTCGGTACGCTGGTCAACTCTGAGGAGCGTCCCTCCATGATGATTAGCGGAAATATCTATGCGAAATACATAGTGATAAAGCTGAATGTGCTTACGGCTGAGAACCTGATGGCCGTAGGACAACTATGTGACAAGCTCTATCCTGATGCCGAACTGGTGGTGAAGTCTTATGCCAATGAACTTGTTGACAGCTATCTGGAGACGCAGCATACCCGTGATCTTATCATGATAGGTTGTCTGGCATCGCTGCTCATTACGCTGATAGGACTGATAGGCTATGTACGCGACGAGGTGCAGCGCCGCTCCCGCGAACTGGCCATCCGAAAGGTGATGGGGGCTGGTGTCGGTGAGCTTCAAGCGCTCTTCCTGCGCAGCATCGCCCTGATAGCCATCCCGTCTATCATTGTCGGTGTCGCCTTGGGCTGGTATTTCAGCAATCTTTTGATGGAACAGTTTGCCGATAAGATTCCTATCGTGTGGTATGTCTTTGCGGCCTGTGCACTCTTTGTACTATTCATCATTGCCGCTATCGTGTTGCTACAGACGCATCGCGTCACAACCAGCAATCCCGTCAACTATCTCAAAACAGAATAAGTATGAACCATTCGCATCGAGTCCAGCCTCTGGACAATCATGGATACTTATGTTTACCTGCTTCATCATTAACTGTTGGAGCAACGGGAGTTGCTAGCATGACTACAATAAAACATGACGATGGTTAACAAGGTTAAACTTGTAGACAGAAAATATCCAGATCTGGCTCGTTGCGATTCAAATAGCCAAATCGACAAAATCGTAAATAAATAGTAAATTAAAAAGATGATTAAATTAGAAAACATTCAGAAGGTGTTCCGCACAGAAGAGGTGGAGACCGT
>CADAAR010000060.1 GCA_902785945.1 uncultured Prevotellaceae bacterium | reverse complement strand
ACTTCGACCAATACCATAGATATAGGTCAATGCGATTTCGCCACGCTTATTCTGGGGCAAATCTACTCCAACAATTCTTATTGCCATTTGTTAAATAAAAGTGATAAAAATAAAATTAAAATTTCGAAATTCCGCTAAAAAGCATGCAAAGGTACGAAGATTTTCTCAAACCTCCGCACTATTTATGCTTATTTAACATTAACCCTGACGCATTTTATACTTAGGGTTCTTCTTGTTGATAACGAACAGGCGTCCCTTACGACGGACAATCTTGCAGTCCGGGGTACGCTTCTTCAATGATGCTCTTGTCTTCATATTGTTGCTAATTGTTTATTTGTATCTGAATACAATTCTACCTTTTGTCAGGTCGTATGGACTCATTTCCACTTTCACCTTATCGCCAGGAAGGATCTTGATATAGTGCATCCTCATCTTACCCGAGATATGGGCGATAATGGGCACACCATTCTCCAATTCTACACGAAACATTGCATTCGACAATGCCTCTACAATCGTTCCGTCTTGCTCAATAGCACCTTGCTTTGCCATTCTTACTAATTAATATTGTTTACCTTCTAATTCTTCTATTTCTTCAAACGATGATAAAATCTCAGCCTTTCCCCTGCGGATGGCAATGGTGTGCTCGAAATGAGCAGCCTGTTTGCCGTCCTGAGTACGGATAGTCCAACGGTCCTGATCAAGCCAGATATCACGTTTCCCCATCGTTACCATCGGTTCGATGGCTATACACATCGATGCTTTCAACATGACGCCGTTGCCACGTCGGCCATAGTTAGGCACTTGCGGATCTTCATGCATCTCCCGGCCTATTCCGTGACCTGTCAACTCTCGCACGATACCATATCCTTGTGCCTCACAATGCGACTGCACCGCATAGCTGATATCACCAAGATGCTTTCCTGCCTCTGCTGCCTCTATACCAAGATAGAGCGACTCTTTCGTAGTCTTGAGCAGTTGTTTGACTTCGTTCGAGACCTCACCCACACAGAACGTGTAGCAAGAATCCCCGTTGAAACCATTCAGAAGCGTACCGCAGTCAATGGAAATTATATCCCCCTCCTTTAGTACAGTCTCCTGGTTGGGCACACCATGCACCACGACGTCATTCACCGAGGTGCAGATGCTGGCAGGAAACGGTCCTCCGTAAGGATTCGGGAACCCCTTGAATGTCGGAACAGCGCCATGATCACGGATGAACGTGTCAGCGATCTTATCCAACTGGAGGGTCGTTACACCAGGTTTGATATGTTTCGCCAATTCGCCAAGCGTTTTACCGACAAGTCGGTTCGCTTGGCGCATTAGCTCAATTTCATCTTCAGTCTTCAGAAATATCTTCATAGAAGATTAGTAAGCTGCCATGCCACGGCCATGGATACGACCAGAGCTGAGCAGACCGTCATAATGACGCATCAGCAGGTGACTCTCAATCTGTGCCAATGTATCGAGCACGACACCGACAAGAATCAACAAGGATGTACCACCAAAGAACTGAGAGAAAGCGTCTTGTACATTCAGCAGGCTGGCAAAAGCCGGCATGACAGCAATGAATGCGATGAACAATGAACCGGGCAGGGTGATACGCGACATCACTGTGTCGATATACTCTGCGGTATCCTTACCGGGCTTCACGCCAGGAATAAAGCCATTGTTACGCTTCATATCCTCTGCCATCTGAGTTGGGTTCAACGTAATGGCAGTGTAGAAGTAGGTGAATGCGATAATCAGTATAGCGAAAACAACGTTGTATGTCCAACTGTGATGATCCATCATCGTGCGGACAAACCAACTTGCATTCTCAGGAGCTGAGTACTGAACGATGGTCAGCGGGATAAACATGATAGCCTGAGCAAAGATGATAGGCATCACGTTAGCTGCGAACAACTTCAGCGGGATATACTGACGGGCACCACCATACTGCTGGTTACCTACAAGTCGCTTGGCATACTGTACGGGAATCTTACGAACACCCTGTACCAGAACAATTGCTGCACATACCACTGCATAGAGGATCAGGATCTCAACGAGGAACATCACCAGACCACCACCTGTGATAGCGGTGAAACGTGAGCTGACCTCCTGAATGAAAGCCTGAGGCAGACGGGCGATAATACCAATCATAATGATCAGCGAGACGCCATTACCGATACCCTTATCCGTGATGCGCTCACCCAACCAGAGGATGAACATACTTCCTGCAGAAAGGATGATGATGGCAGGCACCATGAAAGCTGCCCAAGAAATACCCGAAGCCAGGGCTGCGCCCGACTGTATCTTCAGGTTGATCAGATAACCCGGAGCCTGGAACAGCAGGATACCCACTGTCAGGTAACGGGTATAGGCACTGATCTTCTTACGGCCACTCTCACCCTCGCGCTGCATCTTCTGGAAATAAGGCACAGCGACAGCAAGGAGCTGCATCAAGATGGAAGCAGTGATGTATGGCATGATTCCAAGTGCGAAGATTGACGCATTGGAGAATGCACCACCGGAGAACATGTCGAGCAGCGACATCAGACCGCCTGCAGTCTGTGACTGGAGTTTATCCAACATGGCAGGATTGATACCAGGAAGTACCACAAACGAGCCGAAACGATAAATCGCTACAAACAGGAGTGTAATGAGGAGACGCATACGCAGGTCCTCAATCTTCCAAATGTTCTTCAGTGTCTCTATTAACTTCTTCATCTTTCTTAGATTGTTGTTGCGTTACCACCAACTGCCTTGATAGCTTCCTCGGCAGTCTTTGAGAATGCGTTGGCCTCTACGTCAACCTTAGCCTTCAGTTCACCATTTCCAAGAACCTTCACGAGTTCCTTACCGTTGGTCAGACCAGCAGCTACCAACTCTGCGATTCCGATCTTGGTGAGGTTCTTCTCCTCTGCAAGCTTCTGCAGGGTAGAGAGATTCACGGCGAAGTATTCCTTATGGTTGATGTTCTTGAAACCACCCTTCGGGAGACGACGCTGCAAAGGCATCTGACCACCTTCGAAACCAATCTTTCTCTTATAACCAGAACGAGCCTTGGCACCCTTGTGACCACGGGTAGAAGTACCACCCAGACCTGAACCAGGTCCGCGACCGATACGACGACGAGCGTGGGTAGAACCCTCAGCTGGCTTTAAATTATTCAGTTTCATAATCGAATCCTCTACCTCAACAACCTGAGAGATCTTACGCAGGCCGAGAGCCTGGAGCGTACGCTTCTGGTCTACCGGATAACCGATCTTACTCTTAATCTGCTTAACCTTAATTGTTGCCATAATCTGTTTCTCCTTTATCCTTTAAATACTTTTTCCATGCTGATACCACGGGTACCTGCCACAGTGTAAGCATCACGCATCTGGCTCAGAGCCGCGATGGTTGCCTTCACCAAGTTGTGAGGGTTAGAAGAACCCTTCGACTTAGCAAGCACATCCTTGATACCTACGCTCTCCAGTACGGCACGCATAGCACCACCAGCCACCAGACCAGTACCGGCAGCAGCGGGCTTCAGGAACACCTGAGCACCACCGAAGCGGGCTTCCATCTCGTGGGGGATTGTACCCTTGAGCACAGGAACTTTAACAAGATTCTTCTTGGCTGCCTCTACACCCTTGGCAATGGCTGCGGTAACTTCGCCAGCCTTACCCAGACCCCAGCCGATAATGCCGTTGCCGTCGCCGACAACAACAATAGCTGCGAATGTAAAGGTGCGACCTCCCTTGGTAACCTTCGTTACACGGTTGATGGCAACCAGTCTGTCTTTCAACTCTACGTCACTATTTACTTTAACATTTTTCATTGCCATAATCGTTTAGAATTTAAGTCCACCTTTA
>CADAAR010000059.1:1890-5937 GCA_902785945.1 uncultured Prevotellaceae bacterium | reverse complement strand
CGCTTTGACATCGAGTATCTGACAGGTAAAGAAGCAATAGAGTTGGTAAGAGGGCGTCAGAATAATGAATGATTCTGATTGCATCGCCACACTCTGACCAAGGTCAGAGAATCCCCAGATAGTCGAAAAACTTATCCGGCCAGTAGTTCATAATCAGTTCGTCTGGAAAATCAGTCTCTGCCAGAAGCGGATAAAGACGCTCGTAGTCGGCAATCTGGAATGAGATATGGGCATCGCTGCCGAGAATGGTAGGAACCTCGTACTTCTTGCAGAGGCGCAGGATCTCCAGATTGTTATCCCTTGCCACCGTCTTATGCCGTTGTGGAGCTAGTGAATGGTTGTTCACCTCCAACAGCGTATGCGCCTCCTTGGCTGCCAACACTAATGGCTCGAAATCGAGTTCGCAAGAGCCATCGCCCGGATGGCTGATGATGTGAATCTTCGGATTCTTGATGACATTCACCAGCCCTTGTGTATTCTCCTCTTTCGTGCCAGCCTTAAACCATGCCGCATGAACGCCAGCTATGGCAATGTCGAGCCAGCCTATCTGTTCATCAGTCAGGTCAAGGCTTCCTTTCGTATCGAGGATATTGATCTCGCAGCCCATCAGCAGCCGAATGCCGTACATCTGACGAGGCACCACGAACATATTCTTGAAATACAGCATAGGGCAAGTCCCTGGTACACTCGGCCCATGTTCGGTGATTCCCAGCACCTCCAGTCCCATGTCGGCAGCGGCCTTTGCCATTTCCTGCAGACTGCTATAAGCATGACCAGATGCCACCGTATGTGTATGTGCGTCTAATAATACCTTTCTCATATCAACTATACAAAAATTCACTTAAAACCAAGGGCAAAGGTACTCATAATTCCACGATTATTTGTACCTTTGCACCAATAATTAGGATAGTTTATGAAAGTAAAGATTCAAACCATGCTAGGCGACATCGTTGTTCGCCTGTATGACGAGACTCCCATCCATCGCGACAATTTCGTTAAATTGGCGAAGGAGGGTTATTATGATGGGACGCTGTTCCATCGCGTTATCAAATCGTTTATGATTCAGGGAGGTGACCCGGATTCCAAGGGCGCACCTGCAGGCAAAATGCTGGGTGTTGGTGGCCCAGACTACACGCTTGAAGCAGAGATCAAGGACGGTTTGTTCCATAAACGTGGCGCACTGGCTGCCGCACGTCTGGGCGACGAGGTGAATCCAGAGCGTCGCAGTAGCGGTTCACAGTTTTATATTGTCTGGGGCGATGTGTATAACGAAGGCCAGCTTCGGCAGTTCTCCAAGCAACTGAGGATGCAGAAAGTGCAGGATGCCTTTAATGCACTTGCTGCCGAACATCGTGCCGAGATTATGCAGATGCGTCGTGACAGGAATCGTGAGGGACTTCAGGAGCTGCAAGACAAACTGGCTGCTGAAGCAGAGAGTAAGGTTGGAAAGTCTGGTTTGACCGATGACCAGATGAAGATATATTCTACTGTTGGTGGCACTCCCCATCTTGATGGCCAATATACTGTGTTCGGAGAGGTCGAGGAAGGTCTTGATGTGGTTGAAATGATACAAGGCACTGCTACTGGACGTGCTGACAGACCAGTTGATGATATTGAAATGAGAATGACTATCATTGAGTGATATCAGATAATGAAGAGCAGATACAAGCAGATCTGCTTTATCGCTGCCTTGACTTGCGCCATGTTGCTGCGCGAAACGGGGAGTGATTCGTGGCAGTGCTTGATGAGCAACTGGGTGGAGCCGGAATGTGAGGCAATCTGCTCGACTTGACCCAGATTGACCAGGAAGGCGCGATGGCAGCGGACGATCATCGGATAGTCATGCAGCGTTTCCTCCATCTGTTTCATCGTGGCGCGGAGCATATCGGTACGCACCTGTCCGTTGTCCAGATAGCTGACCTTCACATAGTTGCCAACGGACTCTATATATAATAGGTGGGAAATCTGGAGCCTCACCGATTCGTTGGTCGTGCCAGTGAGCGTGAGCTCCTGCGGGAGGAGCTTTTCTATTAGCTCTTCCATTTCGTCCACCGGAGGATTATTCTGCTCGTTCACCTCGGAATAGACTTTCGTATCGACTGCTGGGCTGTCCGAAGACATGCTCAGCAAGGATTTCGCCTGCATCTCCTTCAACTCCTCGTTCATGAGCCTCGTCTCTTCCAGCTCCATCGCCAGATACTTGCTGCGGAACTTGAAGCGCCAATAAAGTCCGATAGCAAAGGAGAGGAAGGCAATGATGGCCAGCGTCTCCAGATAGTTGCTCAGCGACAGCAGGTTACTCTCCACCAGACTGCTCATCACGAAGTGGCGATACAGACAGATAAGCAGGGCGACCAGAGGCGTATTGATGAGCTGGAAGCGCAGATTGCGACTGATGATATAGTTGATACCGCGTTCGTAGGAGCGAGGCATGTGTACGATGTATCGCAGAATGACCTCAGTGATGAAACAGCTGGACAGGCCTAACACGAAGAGGCTCAGCAGATGCAGATAGGACTGCCATTGGCCTACTTCGAGTCCGAAGGGCTTGAAGATGGCAATCGCCAGTATCATGAAAGCGGTACTGCTGAATCGGATGCTGATGGTTTCTTTGTGACTATTGTTCATACGTCGACAAAGGTACAAATTTTAAGTGAAAAGTGAATCGTGAATAGTGAAAAATTTGCTGTCGCTCGCCCTTTTTCCGCATTTCGTCCTTGATTCATAACCATTCATCACAAACTCCTGCAGAATATCCCAGAAATTTGAAAGAACATGTCATTCGCCCTATCTTTGCACTTGGAAATGTTTAATTTAACGGAATTGAGAAATGAATACGAACATGAAACCAAGAACGATTATCGGCCTCCTTTTTGTTGTTGCCAGTCTGCTGAAGCTCGCCTCGTTGTGGGATATTCTCCATTGGAGTTGGTTTGAGACGATGTCGGAAGGCCCGTGGGCCATGTATTTCTGCATCTTCATATTATTATATGTGGGTGTACATCTGATCATCGACAGCTACCGTCGCGATCCAGACCAGTGGCTGCGGCGCCCGCTACCCATCGGTGAGGATGGTAAGCGTATCCGCTGCTCAGTTCACTATGGTGGTGACGAGTATGTCTATCATGGCGAGACATTCCATGGTGCCCGTCTCGACGCTTTCTGTGGTGGCATCCGTATGGATCTGCGCGAAGCCGTGATTATTGTGAGGAGATCGACATCCACACTTTTTTTGGCGGCATCGAACTCTTCGTGCCCACGACGGTCAACGTAGAGGTAAAAAGCCAAAGCTTTATCGGTGGTGTGAGCAATCATGTTAAAACCCAAGCCGACACCACAGCCCCAACCCTCCACATCATCGCCAGTAATTTCTTCGGAGGCGTGGATATCAAGAATTGAAAAATAAACTGAGACGATATGTAGTTTTTCGACACCACAGATTTACCGTTTATCACGCCATTCGTCACAAACCCCTGCATAATATCCCACTTATGCAGGGGTTTCTGCAACTATCTGTAATTTTGCAGCGTCATATACAACAAATAAGTCAAAGAATCAATTAAAATGATAAATGATATGAAAAGAGTTAGTTTAAGATTCGCAGTACTGATGGCTGCAATGATGATGACAATGATAAGTTTCGCTAAGACACAAGACTTTGGCGGACGAATATTGGATGAGAAGGGCGAGCCGATGCCCTATGTGAACGTGGTGCTGCTGTCGCTGCCCGATTCTGCTTTCGTACAGGGTGCGATGACTGACGAGCAGGGTGTGTTTAAGATTGTGACAGATATAGGCGATGGTCTGTTCAAGGTGACTAGCGTGGGTTACCAGACCTTATATATCAATGCTGGCAACGACCTGACCATCCAGATGAAAGAGGACACCCAACTGTTAAAGGAAGTAGTGGTAAAAGGTCAGATGCCTAAGACTCATGTGAAGGGCGACGCCATGCGCACCACCGTAGCCGGAACGATACTGGAAAAGGCCGGAACCATAAGCGATGCGCTCTCGAAGATTCCTTCGCTTGAAGCAGAGCGCGACGGC
>CADAAR010000059.1:0-1835 GCA_902785945.1 uncultured Prevotellaceae bacterium | reverse complement strand
CTGAGTTTTGAGGATAACCTCGGTGGCGTTTATCAGTATGGGCACACACTGACGAACAATCTGGATGTGAACTACCGAACTGGCGGTCTCGACATCACCGCTTCGCTGTGGGCTGGGCGCTACGGTCACTATAAGTCGTTGCAGGAGCATGAACTGACATATTTTGTCGGTCCAGATTACATCGAGAGCAACAGCTCGCAGGAGTCGAAGGGCATCTGGAAGGGCTGGTCGCCTCAATTGCAGGTGAACTACATGGTGAATGAAAACCATAGTTTTGGTGCATTCTACAAATACGACCGTCATCCGAGTAGTGACTACAATGGTATGATCTTTACAGACAATTACGAGAATGGCCAGTTCACGGAACATTCAGAGAGCCGTGTCTGGCAAGACGAAACTATCAGCAAGCACATATTCAATGCCTACTATAACGGCAAGATAGGACAACTGGGTATTGACCTCAACGTGGATGGTCTCTTCGACGACACCAAGACGCCAGGCAGTACCACAGAGACAACAAAGGATGCCGCAGGCGGCTCTACGGAGCGTAGCTTTGAGAGCAGCACCAACAGCGGCAACAACTTCTGGGCCACGAAACTCATCCTCTCCTATCCTGTATTGAAAGGTAATCTCTCTCTGGGTGGCGAATATAGCTATAACCATCGAACAGATGCCTACTCGTTCGGCCGCCTTCCTGGAGTATGGTCGTTCTTTTGGCAAAGTCTATGCCCAGGTAGGACTGCGCTATGAACACCTGACAAACGACTACTTCAATTTTGGTGAAAAGGAGGATGAGGTCTGCCGCGACTATGGCGACTGGTTCCCTACGGCAGTCATCTCTGCCCCTGTAGGCAAAGCACAACTCTCGCTCTCTTACCGTCGTGACATCCAGCGTCCTAACTATGCTAATCTGACCAGTTCGACGGTTTATGTCAACCGCTATACTTACCAGAGCGGTAATCCATATTTATTGCCGACTTATACCCATAGTCTGGTGCTCAATGCTGCCTACAAATGGGCGAACCTGATGCTGAACTATGGCCGTGTGAAGGATGCCCTCACTATGTCGACAGAACCTTTCCCAGGTTCAGAAGATCCCCTAGTCAGCCTTGTGCGTCCCATCAACAGCTGGGAGGATTACAACCAATTCAGCATCCAATTGTCTGCACGCCCCGTCATCGGCTGCTGGCATCCGGCGGCTGGCAGAATGACATCGAATTGCCTCATGGTTTCCGCCTCAATGTCTCTGCCCAGTGGTATTCTAAAGGTGACTACAACAATTTCCGCATGACCAAGCCCCGTCTCTTCACCAACGTCGGACTGCAGCGCGACTTCAACCTGAAGCGCATGGGCACGCTGACCTTCGACCTCCGTTGCAGCGATCCCTTCCATACTAACAAGACGGATGCTATCGTCTATGGATATCGGGAGCTGACAACGCACAATCCTGCTCGTCGCACCTTTGTGCTCGACCTTATCTGGAAGTTCAACGAGGCCCGCTCGAAGTATCGCGGCTCTGGTGCCGGCGCGAAGCAGAAGGCGCGTATGTAAATATTTCCGTTTGGATGTAATTATTTCGCCTTTTCTGCGACTAATAGGACAAAAGGATTCAGTTGAACAATGGAGACGAAAGAATTAGAGAAAGAATTCCTGATGATGATCGAGGCGCAGAAACGTACCATCTACAAGGTATGCTACATCTATGCCAACGACCAGAACGACCTGAACGACCTGTATCAGGAGACGGTGCTCAACCTATGGAAGAGTTTCCCCCGCTATCGGGGAGATAGCACACTCAATACATGGGTATATCGCATCGCGATGAACACCTGTAT
>CADAAR010000058.1 GCA_902785945.1 uncultured Prevotellaceae bacterium | reverse complement strand
CAGTTCATAGAGACGGAGAAGTACGATGCGAAGATGACCTACAAGAAGTTCACGGGCTACAGCCCCGGCGTTGCCGTCATCGGCGACCTCATCGTCGGGATAGAGAACCGCGACGGCAACGCCAACGTGCGTTTCCACCAGCAGGACACGTTGGAGCGCATCTTCTCAAATCTTGAGCAGAACGGCATCCATGTCAGACGAGCCAGAATGAACTGTGGCTCCTGCTCGCGCGAGATAGTGGAGACCGTCGAGAAACACTCGGAGCTGTTCTACATTCGTGCCAACCGCTGCGGCTCGCTCTACGACAGCCTGCTGGCACTGAGGGGATGGAAGCGCGAGGTGATCAACGGCATCGAGTATGAGCTGAACTCCATCATCACGGAAAAATGGGAGGGCAGGGCATACCGACTCGTCATACAGCGCGAGCGCCGGCTGGACGGCGAGCAGGACTTGTGGGAAGGCGAGTACACTTACCGCTGCATACTGACCAACGACTACACCTCAACCAACCGCGAGATCGTGGAGTTCTATAATCTCAGAGGTGGAAAGGAACGTATCTTCGACGACTTGAATAACGGGTTTGGACGGGCAAGGCTGCCCAAGTCATTCATGGCAGAGAACACCGTGTTCCTGCTGCTGACGGCAATCATACGCAACTTCTACAAGTTCCTCATGGACAGGCTTGACACGAAAGCCTTCGGACTGAAGAAGACGAGCCGTATCAAAGCCTTCGTGTTCAAGTTCACCAGCGTGCCCGCCAAGTGGATAAGGACAGCCAGACGCTATGAGCTGAACATCTACACGGACAACCAATCATATCTAAACCCTTTTGCACTCTCAGACGGCTGAGAAACCGGCTTTGCGGGTCAACGACAGCATAAAGCCCCTGTAATGCTTTGACGGGGTAAGGGGATGTTGGGCACAACCATCCATAAAGCGTCACCGTAATGGCAAAATAATCGCCAAATGGAGGGGCTGACAGGAAAATATTGCTTCCAAAACTATTAGTTGCGGATTTTAGGTTCTTTATGAATTCAACCACAAATGTAAGGCTTCTTTCTGAGACTCACAAATGATTTTCCCAATAATTATGCAAAAATCTCACTTTTCGTTCACACTTTTCATTTTTTTTCCGTACCTTTGTCGGCACAAACTAAAACCTTTATCAACAATGAAGAAGAAAAGTATTATTCTCACAGCAATCGCATTTTTGCTGACACTTACATTGCAAGCGCAAGAACAACAGGCAAATGAGCAGAGCTCAAGTATCAAACGCGTGTCCAATCGTCGGTACACTCCCGACCCTGCCCCTGTGGTCTCGGGCGACCGCCTCTATGTGTTTACGGGACATGATTTGGATACAGCCACCTACTTCCGTATGCCCGACTGGCAGGTGTTCTCCACCACCGACATGGAACATTGGACGGATCATGGCATCGTGTTGACTACCGCCCATTTCAAGTGGGCCAAGCAAGGCGACAATGCCTGGGCTTCTCAGGCCATCGAGCGCAACGGAAAGTGGTATTGGTATGTGGCAGCAGAAGACACCACCAAACACCTGCACGGCATTGGTGTAGCTGTAGCCGACCGTCCTGAAGGACCTTGGGCTGATGCACTTGGAAAGCCGCTCATCCCTGGCGGCTGGGGCTTCATCGACCCCACAGTGTTCATCGACGACGACGGGCAAGCTTGGCTCTTCTGGGGCAACAACGGTTGCTGGTATGCCAAGTTAAACGAAGATATGATTAGCATTGACAAGTCTTTTGCCAACAACGGCATCTGTGACATGCGTGCTATGTTGGACGACGAGGCACAGTTCGGACCTAAATGCATGAAGATGGACTACCAGCTCCATAGGAGGGTGATGAAGACAGGCTTTGAGGAAGCCCCTTGGATCTATAAGATTGGCGACACCTACTTCTTGGAATATGCCGCAGGTGGTGTACCCGAACACTGGGCATACTCGACGGCAAAGAGTATTCACGGACCTTGGCACTACGAAGGTCGCATCACCGACGAGTCTCCAGGTTCCTTCACCATCATCTCTTCTATCACGATGGCATCCGCTCTGGAGGCAATGGTTTCCGTCGCACCACCGCCATCCGCGAGTTTCAGAGACAGAAGGACGGTCGTATTCCGAAAATAGACATCCAGGCAAAATAATTGCCAAATGGAGGGGCTGACAGGAAAATATTGCTTCCCAAACATCGAAAATGGCGGAAATGTCGAAAACCTTTTTGAACACGGATGGCACCGATTACACGGATATGAAGAAAGAAAACCATTACAGAATTTGATACCGAAATCAATGTCGGTATCAAAACAAGGAGAGGCATTGCCCCTCCTTTTCGTTTATCGTTTAGCGATTCCGCACATCGCGTCAGCCTAATTATGAATTATGCATTATGTTATCGACATTTGTCGCTTCGGGCAACGCTCCGAAGAATTATGAATTATCAAACGCTAACCCGTACCCTTTCCTGATTTCCTCCCTCCTAATCCCAAAACATCTAAAAATACAAAAACCTCGAAAACACTGTTGAGAAGGAAAGAAAACCACTGACAGAGTTTGAAAGAGAGCTAAAGAAATAGATTAAAAGGAATGAGCCCGGCATTATACCGAGCTCACTACTATAGAGAGATTAATAATTAACGTTTAATTTAACGTCCAACTTTTCGGGGTCACATCATTTTCTTTTCTTTTTAATTGTTACATTATTTAATTATTTCATTTTTTTCGACCTTGGTCACATACATAACAAATCAAAAGAATAAAAGGTGACAGATAAATGCAAAATTTTCAATGTTAAATGTTCAATAACCTATAACCCTTACTTCACCAATCTCACCTCGTAGATTTCACCAATCTGCTTGCCTGGCTTAGCCACGAATTTTACACGCACTTGCTGCTTACCTTTCAGCAGATCGGCTGGTATGGGATAAGTCTCGTATTTGAACTCCGAAACACGATACTTGCCCGTATTGTTCACTTCCTTCACCAACACATCATCCACCATGATGTCGAACTCGTGAGTCTTCCAATCACCTACTCCCCAGTACTTGAGGCGTAACGACAGCTCGGTCTGTCCACCAGTCTGCATCAGGTAACTGAAATAGTGTCCGTCGCGCGCATCGCGGAAGAATACGTCGTTCGTGTTACCCACCTGCGAGCGGTCGGTCTCCATCTTATGGTCGGTTTCAGGCTGCTGCTCACCAGGTTGCACCTTATCCACCGTTCGTGCCTCGAGAGCCTGACGTTCCTGCTCCTGACGGGCAAGATTGTCGAGATAGCTCTTGTAGCTCTGTTCGGAAAGGGCGAGCCAGTACATCATGTAGCGCGCGTCGTGAATCTCAAAGAAAGGCATCAGTTCGTTTCGGATGGCATTCTCCATCTTTGTTGTGAGGGTAAAGTAGAGCGGCTTGCCGGCAACGGGTTGCAACTGGTTTGCAATATCCTCTATGTTGTCGTTGATGAGCATCGGAGCTTGGTCAATCGGCAGTTTCTTACCGCCAGCATACTGTCCGAAGCGGCTATCGTCGGCAATGAGGTGTGCCAGATCTTCCGTGCCGGTCTTCATGCCGAGCAGGATGGGACCATGCATCAGAGCGATATACTGCGGTTCGTTAGGCAGGTATTTCACACTGTTGTACATTGGGAACGTGATGTCCACTACGTCGCCCTTCTTCCACTTGCGGTCGATGCTGACATACGACGACGGACCTGTAACAATGCTGACCGTCTGACCATTCACCTTGATGGCAAACTGGCCGGGCTTCACCCAACCCGGGTAGCGCACCTGCAACGTGAACTCGCCCTTACCCTGTGTGATGGTGATGCGACTTGTTTCGCCGTATGGGAACTGGGTGTCCTGACGAATCACGATGCCACGTTCCTTCCAGTTCAACTCAGATGCCACGAAGAGGTTCACAAACAGGTTGTCATTCTTCTTCGTATAGACAAACTGTCCGTACTTGCCGTGATTCTCCATACCCGTACCCACACAGCACCACATCGCCTCATTGGGTGCCGAGTAGTTGCGGTAGTGACGCGGACGGGCAGGTGTGAAATACACATAGCCACCATGCTCAGGGTGCTGAGTCGACAGGATGTGGTTGAAGGTCGCCAGTTCATAGTAATCAGCATAGCGAGCTTCGGGATTACGGCGATGCAGTTCCTCCGTCAGCTTCAGCATATTGTTCGTGTTGCACGACTCCGGACCGTCGATGTCGTTGATGAAGTCCATGCAGGCATCCTTGCTGGGAAAGTGCTCACGACGGCTGTTACCACCGAAAGCAAGCGAACGTTCGCCTGTCACGATGTCCCAGAAGAAATCAGCAGCGCGGTGGTACACCTCATCACCTCCGAGTTCCGCGATACGCTCAAACCCCACCACTTTCGGCACCTGCGTGTTGGCGTGCATATTGTCGAGGTTATCCAACCGCTGCGACATGGCGTTCAGCAATCGACGATGTGAGAACCGACGAGCCACATCGAGATATTTCCTGTCACCCGTGATGGCATACCCATCGGCCAGTACTTCGTTCATGCCGCCATGCTCCATACCCAGCATACGCTCCATCTGCTCGTCGCTGAGACCAGCCGTCAGGTCGATAGCCCAGTCGCAGAACCCGAGGAACAGCCGCTTCGCCTGTTCGTTGCCACAGTATACCCACGCATCGCGCAGACCCGCATACATCTTGTGCAGGTTGTAGAAGGGTGCCCACGAGCCGTTATACACACCGAAGTCGCCCTTCTTGAAGTTCGACCATATACGCTCGCTGTTCGGCATACCGCCTACATAACCCTTACCCCACTCCGGATGGTTCCGTGCATTCGCATCGGCACACTCCTGCAGTTCACTGATCATATATTCCATCCGCTCGCGGCACTCCTTGCTGCCCGTAGCAGCATTCATCGCCATCGCGGTGAGGTAGTGACCACCCACATGGCCGTCCAGTCCGTCCCAGTTGGGATAGGCCTTGGCTCTAGGTTCCAATCCTGCTTCCTTGCGGTAGGGTGCCAGCAGCCGGTCGCAGTCATATTGCAGCAAAGTGCGTATGTTCAGGTCGTGGGCCTTCTTCAACGGACCGTCCAACAGGGTTACATCGCCAAGGGGAAACTCGTTGCTGTACAACTTATCTTGTGCATATCCTGCCATAACCATAGCAGACAATAGCAGGGTGAAAAGAGACTTCTTCATAATTTAAGTTAGATTTTTGGTGCAAAGATACAAAAAAAATGGAAACGGACCAAATTATTATCTAGTAAAAATATCTCAAAACAATATTTTTATTTGTTGATTAACTATGCATTTGTCGGATGAACCTTATTTTTATCTCTTTCAAACGCAGAAATTCTCTAGAGAAGAAAAAGAAAAATTTCTACGCGAATATGCAAGCGAAGGACACGATAATGGTGCAGAAATGCTTTTGGATTTAATTCGGAGGCTGGACAATGGAAACAAAATCACAATTTTGTGCAATTTGATTAACTATCGCGTTAATGAAGATATCTCTATGACAGATTTTATGAGATTAACATCTTCTCTTGAAAGAGTTCCAATTACGGATTTACGTTTTTTGAATAATTACACGTCTGAGAATAACATTAATGGTGTTAACGATTCCTTGCTTTCGGCAGGTCTAATTTATGAATCCACAGTTAATGTTGGAAAAACACCCCTTTTTCGACTAAATTATTCTGGATATCAAATGTTAAGATATGGCCTCGATAATCATGACGTCAATATACCGGAAAACTTCCCCAAAAAAACATACACGGGGACGGTTCTTTCGTTATCACAGCACGATAACAAAAGAATGCCGTCCCTCTGTTATGAAATATATATCACCAGATCTGCACGCGCTTCTCTGGTGCGAGATAGAGTTTCCCGTCAGTCACGTTGAAGAGCCTGTACCAGT
>CADAAR010000057.1 GCA_902785945.1 uncultured Prevotellaceae bacterium | reverse complement strand
CGAATTGAAACAGATTCTCAATCACTTGGGTAAGGATCGTTACACGGATCGTGATGGCTTTGATGCGCAGGGCGACCATGTGCGTCAGGCAGAGTATTACCGCCAGCGAAGACTCACCTATAATGTTCAGTTGGACGGCAAACATACACCATCAGAAGCAGACAAACTTGATTGGAGTCTTGGCTATGCGTACGCCAATCGCCATCTGCCCAACCGTAGGCGATACAGCATGATGGAAGAAGAAGGCCGTTTCATGATAGACAACCTGAACGACTTTAATCGGGAAACGTCCCAACTGGATGAGCACATTTTTTCGGCGGCTGCCAACTGGAAGCACGAGTTTGCTTTCGGTTCGTTCACACCCTCCCTCTTTGCCGGTGCCTATGCCGAGCATCGTCGCAGAACTTATGAGACGCGTCAATGGACGTTGCAGTATGAGGGTGGCCAGTTGCCCAGGTCACTTAATGGTTGGGATACAGAGACAGGTCTGCCAATGATCTTGACCATGGACAATGGTGCGACAGGTTCGCCGACCAATACGAATGGCATCAGTTGGCACGAGCTCATCGACTGGAGCAACAACTATTCTGCCCGAAGCACACAGGGCAGCGGCTATGTGAGCGCAAAACTCCCCATCCGACGATTTGACATATATGGTGGTGTTAGATTTGAGTATGTACGTACAGAACTCATCTCCAACACCTGTCGTCAGGAGCCTTCGCCTCTTTCTACGTTCTATGACTACAACGACCTCTTCGCATCGCTCAATCTTGCCTACCACCTTACAGACAAGCAGCAGGTGCGTCTGGCATACGGTCGCACGACCAACCGCCCTGAGTTTCGCGAACTCTCTTCCAGTGTCTATTACGACTTCGATCTTGCCAGCAACGTGCAAGGCAATCACAATCTATTACCCACTTATATTGATAACTTCGACCTTGGCTGGGAATGGTATCCTCATGCGGGTGAGGTGGTAAGCCTCTCACTCTTCTATAAGCACTTCCGCAACCCTATCGAGTGGACGTATACTGTGGCTGGTGGCACCGACCTTGTATATTCCTACCTCAACGCAGAGGGAGCCAACAACTATGGCGTCGAACTCGACATTCGTAAACAGCTAGACTTCATGCGTCTGCCGTTCCTCTCTCTCTCACTCAACGCCTCATGGATCAAGAGCAACGTCACTTTCCCTGATGGAAGCAAGGAGGAATCGCGCCCAATGCAAGGACAGTCGCCCTACTTGGTCAATGTGGGTCTTTTCTTCAACAGCAACCAAATTCCCGGCAAAGCAGAGCAGATGCAGGGATGGACGGCTTCCTTACTCTACAACGTGATTGGCAAGCGCCTGATTGGTGTAGGACGTAGCGTGGGAACCGGTAACACCGAGATACGCGTCCCCGACAGTTACGAAATGCCTCGCCACCAGCTCGACTTCAACATTGCCAAGCGCATCGGTCGTCTCGATCTTCGTCTCTCCGTTCGTGACCTCCTGGCACAAAAGGTGCAGCTCAAGCAGTTTGAAAAGACCCCACAAGGGGAAATCGAACAGATTACGCGCTCTTATTGCCCCGGGCGCAATATACAATTCTCGGCTAGTTTCCAGTTCTAAAAAGAAATCTGGCAGTATTACAATCTGGTTACGAAACAAAATCGTAGCATCAGCGTAACAGAGTAGAAACATATTGTGAATACCTTTGCAATGCAATTCGGAAAGGCCGGGTTGCAAGATGAAATAACAAACAATAAAAACAATGAAGAAAAAAGTTTTTCTTTCGGTGGCAATGATGACCACTACCCTGGCGATGACCATGGTGTCATGCAGCAAAGACAATGACGTGAACAATGGTGATGAGAAACAAACGGCCTATCTATGGGGCACGGATGGTAGTATCAAGACATGCGACCACCTCACTTTCAGCGCAGACGGCAAGGATGACGCTAACGGAAACGTCATCGGTAATGGTGATAAGGAGTTTATCTTTAGAGGAAAGCAGACGCTGAAGAAGGGTGTCTATCTGATGAAGGGATGGGTGTACGTAGCCGATGGTGCCGAACTGACCATCGAACCAGGTACTGTGATCAAGGGCGAGAAGGCTTCTGCCGCTTCACTTATCGTGGAGCCAGGTGGAAAACTCTACGCCAAGGGTACAGAGACTGCTCCTATCGTCTTTACCTCAGCAGAGGCAAAGGGCAACCGCAAGCCTGGCGACTGGGGAGGACTGGTCATCTGCGGACGCGGTACAAACAACAAGGGTGTGCTCGGTCAGCAGATTGAGGGTGGTCCTCGCACGAAACACGGTGGCAATGATGCCAATGACAACAGCGGTGTGCTCTCATACGTTCGTATAGAATTTGCAGGTTATCCTTTCCAGAAGGATAAGGAGATCAACGGTTTGACATTGGGCAGCGTAGGTGCTGGCACACAGATTGACCACGTGCAGATAAGCTACACCAACGACGACTCCTTCGAATGGTTTGGTGGCAATGTCAACTGCCGTTACCTGGTGGCCTATAATGGTTGGGATGATGAGTTTGATACCGACAACGGTTACAACGGTAAGGTGCAGTATGCGCTCTCCATCCGCGACCCGCGCATTGCCGACACCTCACAGTCAAACGGTTTTGAGAGCGATAACGATGCCGACGGTTCACTCACCGAACCTTTCACTTCTGCCGTATTCTCCAACGTGACCTTCATTGGCCCTATGGGACGTGGCGGCTTTGAGAACACACCCGACTATATCAACGGTGGCAAGGTGTTCCCTCAGAACGGCTCTGCCCTCGGTAAATTCCAGAGTGCCATGCAGATTCGCCGCAGCAGCCAGCTGGCCTGCTTCAACTCCGTGGCCGTAGGCTATCCTGTAGGTTTGATTGTGGATGCAGAAAAGGGTAACACACAGGATGTGGCAAAGGCTGGCAACCTGAAGCTACAGAACATCTTCTTTGCCGGCATGGGCGTGACGGGTAGTGATGCTAACAAACGCTACGAGGACAATCTCTACGATGCTGTGCAGAAGAGTGTGATTGACGCCAATCAAGAGTCTTACAGCAGCACCTTCTTCAAGTCGCAGACGGGCAACAAGGTATTCCAGAGCATCTCCGACTTGATGCTCACCTCGGGCATCTATTCTGGTGTACAGTACCTTCCACAGAGCGGTTCGCCATTGCTAGGAGCTGCCAGCTTCACCGACGTTTTGCTCTCTTCATGGTTCGAGAAAGTCAGCTACATCGGCGCCTTCGGAAACAATGACAACTGGCTCCGTGGCTGGACAGAGTTTGACCCACAGAATGCTGAGTACTAATCTGTTCAGAATATAATATCATTTAGTTACGCGTGTATGGTCTTTCCTTTATGGAAATGGCCATCCATTTTTATATGCTTATGCAAAACAAATCACAAAAGGAAATCATACTTGAAGAAAAAATTCAGAAACTGGTTGCTGACATCGTGGAGCATTCGGACATTGACGACAATCTACCTGTCCGCATGATGAAGCAACTGTTGGAGAATGAAGAAATAAAGGCAATCCAGGATTATGCGAACACGGTATCTATCACTCGCCTAGGATTGAACGACCATGGCCCTGTTCATATGCGTACCGTATGTCATAACGCACTGGATGCTTAGCATATTGCATGACGCAGGGGTGGAGACGAGCCTACAAAAGGAACACTCTGGCAGCTTTGCTGACAGTGTTGTTGCCGTAATGATTGCCGCGTTCCTACATGATGCCGGTATGACTATCGGCCGGAAAGACCACGAACTTTACTCTGGTATTATCTCCTATCAGATTATAACAGATGTCCTGCAGAAGAATCTTCCCGAGGATACGATGCGCAGAACCATCATCCGCTCAATGGCAATGGAAGGCATACTTGGACACATGGCTACGCACTCCATTCATTCCATTGAGGCAGGATTGATACTCATTGCCGACGGCTGTGACATGACCAAGGGGCGTGCCAGAATTGCTCTTGAAATCCCAACCAAACCCACAGAAGGCGATATCCACAAATACTCAGCCAACTCTATCGAAAAGGTTCGCATAACACGAGGAATAGAGCATCCAATAAAGATTGAAGTCCTCATGAAGTCCGAGGTAGGACTTTTTCAGGTAGAAGGCGTACTTATGCCTAAGATACAGTCAAGTCCATCCAAGCACCTGGTGGAACTCTATGCCTGTGTAGAAGGACAAGAAACAAAAAGGTATCTGTAGTTATTACAATCTTATTACGCTATTGTTACGCCCGCGTTACAATCCTATTATAACCGGTGCTGTAACCTATCCGTT
>CADAAR010000056.1 GCA_902785945.1 uncultured Prevotellaceae bacterium | reverse complement strand
CAGGCGTACCGAAGGATGAGCGCAAAGGGTTAAAGTGGATTCACAAAGCTACCTTCCAAGGCTATCAGCCAGCTATCGACTATTGTAAGGAACACGGATTTGTAGTCACTGGGACAGGTACTTGGGTATGACGGCTGCTATGACTCAGGTACCTGTCCCCACGGCTATCATAAAAAAGCCGGAAGTTGTTGCTTCCGGTTTTTTGTTGGGTGATGTGGTAGTCTAAATCAGAGACCTGCTTTTTTACTTTCCTCGTAGATATGGTTGTAAAGATAGATCCTCATTTTCTCGAAGTGCTCCGGCTTGATGATGGTATAGGTGGATACTGCGTATTCGTAAGTATCATTGAGAGCCGTATCATAGATTCTGTTTGCCAAGCCACGATCATTCCTGAGGCGGAAGTTCAGTTGGTATAACTGATTCTGTATTTCACTGTCACGACGGATATACTCCTTGAAGTACCAGAACTGCTTCTTGTTTTCGGGCTCGTTGGCCTTGCGGATTTTCTCCTCGGCTTCCTTTGCAGCCTTCTCAGCCTTGGCGGCGGCAGCCTCTGCATTGGCCTTCTTGGTCATGTCGTTGAAGTAGAATGAGTTCTCGCTCTCGTCGTTGTCCTTCTTCCAGCTTGAGTACTCCCACAGTGTGAATTCCGGGCCGATGGTGATGGGGCAGGTATATTTGCCAAGGTCGTATCCGCAGATGGAGAGTTTGCCACCCACCTCGCCACCGAAACCGATCTTGATGGCTGCGTCGAACTTGAAGGGGATCTCATCGAATGGTGCGAACGACATGTCCATCTCGCCGCCGAGCTTCGGACCGATGCTTGCTGTTGGGCCAGCCACGCCGCCGATCAGTGCGTCAGTGCAGAAGAACAGTCCTACGCCAGCCTCAGCGTGAATGTCGGCACGTGGGGTGATGAACTTCACCTTGCTCTTCGTGATCTCACCGTTGGCGATGGGGTGCCATTTGCCGTCGTACTTCACACCTGCCTCGAAGGTTGACTCAAACTGGTACTGGATGCCTGCGTAGATCTTACCCTCGACACCTGCGTTGAACTTCAGATCGACGTGGTTGTTAAGCACGATGGGCACGGGGACACCCATGACGGGGATGGTGAATGCGATCTTGGGGAGCGGGGCGAGTTCGAAGGTAGCCTTGTCCTCGGGAACTTCCAGTTTCTTGCTGCTGCCGACAGTCACCTTTGGGGTGAAGGCGAAGGAGCCAGTGAAAGCAGTCTCGAAGTTGCTCACCTTGTTATGAGAGACGCTCAGGTTGACGCGTGCGCCCAGTGCGAAGTCCGTTCCGCAGTTGACACCGATGGTGATGGTGTCGCCACTCTCCTTGCCACACTCGATCTTGAAATCCTTCTTGAGGGTGGGGCTGAGCTTCACCAGACTGCACTTGGCTCCGGTATTGAACGATACGCCGAGATCGGTGTCACCCTTTGACAGACCGTCAACAACACCTATGATAAGTTGGGTGAAGAAATCCTCGATGCTGCTGCTGCTGCGGGTAGCAGAGGGACAGAGCACGTCCTCGGGTGAGAACACCATGTACTCCGAGCCGCCACGTGTCATGTTCTCCGGCTGGAGATAAACGGCCATCGGGTGAATCGTACCGCTGTTGTCAACATACTGGGCTCCGAAGCCACCGCCGTTGGCAGAGCGTGTCGTTGCTGCCTTGCTGGGATCCAGGAAGAGGCCTGTGTTGATGTTCACCTCACCGTCCTGTACAATCTCTACGAGGTCCGAAGGAACCACGTTCAGGATATACCTGTCGCCCTCAAGACGCTGTGCTGTGGCGCGGCGCAGGTAAGCCAGTTCCTGGAAATTCTGCCAGATACCCATGGGGTGATTCACGAAGTCCGTGATACCCATCTTATCGGCGTAGACCTTGCTGACGCTGATCATGGTGGTGTCGGCATTGAGGATCTGCACGTCGTTGCTGTTGATAAAGTCGGTGTAGACCAGACCGTAAGGCTTCCTGATGCCATCCTCGTTAGAGGCAACTTGAGCGTTGTCAGCTGCGTTGTTGTTTACTGGGCTCTCAAAGTCGTCGTCTGAACAAGATGAGAAACCGCATGCGAAGATACCTGCGGTAAGTGAGCTCATGAGCACCTGCTTTACCAAAAACTTCTTTGTTGTCATAACTGTAATTATTTAAATGTTAATACTTTGTTTTCTCTGGTGCAAAGATAGGACGTTTTTCAGCAGGTGATTCTTTTTTTTACGTTTTTCGCTTTCAGTTGTATGGACAAACACGCTTTCTTTGGACAAAACGCGGAAAACCCTCCGATTTTTGTCCAGAACCATGCGAAAATACCCCACGGCTACATTTATAATTCATCCCAACGAATGGAATATGATTCTAACAGTTTGATGGGTATTTGCAGTTCTGTAGCTGTTTTACGCCAATCTTTGATGGCGGCTCGAACCTCCTCGATAATTTCTGATGCTTCTTGGCGTTCAAGCATGTAGTTCTCACTTGCAGAGAGTAAGGCGTTGATGTCTGACTCTTCTGTGTATGAGTCTATGAGCAAGCATTGATGTGACTTTGCTAGCAGGAAACCGTGATTACGGAAGTGGTCGTCGGTGTTGCCAAACATAACGTTGAATGCTACTCTGCGATAAAGTTCACGAAGATTCTTGTGCACATCTGTACACCCACGGAGAATGAAATCAACGATGTCAAGATAGCCGTTACCTGTGCTGCTGCCAGCTCCATCGTCAAAGCCAAGCAACGACATTGCAGAAGCAAAATGAATGCGACGGCCTTCTGCTGTTCTATCGAAGCGTTCAGAAATAAGCAGGTCACGGTCTTTTGAAATCTTGATGGTGCGCGTCTTTGCTACGTTGATGCCAGCCTTTGCCGCAAGTTGATGCGAGAAGTGCTCAATGAGTTCAGTATTCTCCAAGTCCTTCTTAGATGGGAATTTGGCCACATACAGCGTTCCGTCTGTATCAACCACGTTGGCCTTGGGGCGAGAACCACCGAGTGAGGTTCCTGGGTCAATCAACTGATCAAGCCAACGCTGTTCTGGTAGTTCATTGCGCTCCTCTGCCGACTCAATCTCATGGCAAGCATCGCACAGGGCGTGAAGACTCTCAATTGGGGGAACAAGGTATTTTGCACTCGCGTTAATGTAGTCACTTCCTTCTTCCTCTTTGTAACGTATGCCTCCCATACGTGTGAAGTCCTCGATACCAATAAGATAGTCGTAATTAGTGAGCATGCGTTTCGACCTACCTTCCTGTTGAGCAGTCAGTCGCTCTCTACGGTCAAGTAGTAAACGTCCCCAGCGATCGGGGAAGGAATCCTTGACAAAGCCGAACACATTATCATTACCACGAGGATGCTGCAACGAAGGAACATTTATCAGATCACCGCTCAGCAGAATGCCACCATGTTGTTTCAACCACTGGCGCGAATACTCAAAGACAAAATGGTCCTTGCCGCGAACGTGTTCGTAGCCTAAAGTTCCAACCTCCTGTGGAGCAGAAAGGAAGTCAAAATCTGCGTAAACTGTAATCCTTTTCATTTGACTTTGTCTTCGTCTTTCACGACTCGGCCTTTGAAGCGAGCTTCATGGCTCTCGCTGCTCCATCCGTTCCTCAACAATTCTGCATCCTGAAGCTGTCTGCCAAGAGCATCATCGGCAGCCAACAGGGTGATATCCTTTTCCAGATTAAGTGCAAAGAGAACACGCGCATAGATTCCCATGGAGACCGTTGGGTCACCATGTTCCACCTTTGAGACAGTCAGGCGTGTTACCGTAGCCCTGTCTGCAATGTCTTGCATAGATAGATGCCTGCGCTTGCGGGCCAACATGATTTGCTCGCCCATAATCTTTAGGCTCTGGCTCAATGCCCTTGGCATCGTTTTACCAAATGTATTCTTTCCCATAATTGTATCTTATTGGGTGCAAAGTTAAATAAAAATGTTTAATATAACAAACAATTCATGAATAATCTTCATTTTATCACTTATTTTTGTCTTTTGTTACGGTGATTTAAAAATGGGCACGGGAAAAATTAACATTATTTTATTGCGATTTTCCGCTTGTCGATCGGAAAATTCTTTGTAATTTTGTAGGCACTTCGCTCTGTCTGGGGGAGCGGAAAAATAATCTATTTCTTAACAAATTAAAAATCAATGATTTATGGACTTTAACAACGAAGAATTTGGCAATGTCTCTGATCGCCTGGAGAGATATGCCACACAGGTGGGGGCTCTTCAGGCCAAACTGGAGTATCAGGAGAAAATGAGCGAGCAGGAGCGTAGGTTGCAGATGATGGAAATGGAACTGAATCGCAGCAAGGAAAACAATGTTGCCATGCAGATGGCGCTGGCAGAATCTGAGCATGCACGTCTGGAGGCGGAGGCTGAGCGCGACGAATGGCGCAACAAATGTGTTGAAGCAGAGGCTTATATCAATTCTACAGCTGCGGAGAATGCTTTTCTGAAGAATTGTATCCTGCTGTCGGTAACCAGCATCAAGGATTTTTTCCATATTCTGAAACGAGTAGAGATGAAGGCGCTGGCGTATACCTTCCTGATGAAGACGCTGTCGCCATTGATGGGCACAAGAGGCATCGAGGTGGTGAATGAGGCGACGGAGTTTTCTGACGTTTCGGAATTAAGCAAACTGGCTGATCAGCTGATCATGTCGAACGAGGGGATTGTAAAACACGAATAACACACCTATTTTATAATATATAGAGATGACGGACGAGACAAAGATCAAGATGATGGAGGCTCTAGCGAAGAGCGGCATGAGCGTGGGGCAGTTTATTATGGAGAATACGGGCACCATTACGTATAACGATAATCGTTGTAGTGAGAAGAAAGATAAACCGAAAGTAACTGAAGAAATCATAAGCCGGGCTCTTATTGCTATAAACGGTAAAGAAAAAGCTGTGGATAGTCAGAGGGCATGGCTCGGGGTTTGTTGCTTGCTTGGATGGAAATATGATTTTCCCAGAAACCTGGCAGATTGTTGCAACAGTATAAAAGCATTGGGTATAGACGAAAGCCTTCTTGAATTTAAGTGTAAGTATGATAGTATCCGTATGTATGGCAGCTGGAAATTCCTGAAAGAGAAATACGAAGACTGGCCCTCCTATACTCCAAGAGATGATGAACGACAGATGTTTCAAAAGTGTCTGGCGGTAGCTCAGGCTCTGGATAAAGAGATAGAAAAACAATCCGAATTAGAGTTGTAGTTCACAGAAAATTACCAAATCGTTACCAAATCGATACCAAATCGCTCCAAGAAATTGGGGCGATTTTTTTATGCCTAACTTTGCACCGAAGATCTTCAAAAAGTAAAACAGTATTAATTTAAAAGTAAAACAGTTATGAAAAAGAATAAAAAAAATGAGCGTCAGTCTGTGGATCGTATGCTGACTCCGGAAGAGAGTTTCGAGGTGATGGTGAAGGGCACTGCCGTTAGTTGTAAGCTGGCGAAGATCCTGGCGAATACAGGTTCCGGACACATTGGCATATGTGCCGCGTTCTACGGCCTTGCCAAGGTTACCGTACTGGTTGAGCAACTGGCCCTGCGTTACGGCTACGACATGGTACCTTTCTATCAGGAGATCAAAGATTACTGGGACGAATACGCCAAGACCGAGGAGTTTGAAGAGAGTCTGGTTAGACATGGATTCAAAAAAGAACAAACCAAATAAAACAATAAGATTATGAACGAAAAGATTTTTGACAAGGACGTGACTTATCGCGCCAAAGTGAGAGTGAAGGCCGGCAGTGACGAGATTATCGTCAGACCGGAGGCCCAGGGCAAGCCTGCCAAGAAGAACGTGGTGGAACGCGGTGAAAGCCAGATGTACACCACTACCGGCAAGCGCAATCCCAAGCGAGTGATCCAGTTGATGGCACCTGAGAAATCGGGCGACCTGATTGGTGACATGAAGAAACAGTTTGACGGATTCATCCTGGAGATGGGTGGCACGCCCAGTCCCGATCCGATGGAACGTCCGCTGAAGACCAACGACCCCCGTTTGGAGGTCTGGATCTCTAAGGAACGCCACGAGCTGGTGGTTAAGAAGACGGTGAAGCTCGATCCGAACACCGACTACAGTACTGAAATTACTAATTTGGAAGGAGAACTGAGAAGATGTTTGTTATCCAACAGAACAAGTCTGCTGAGTGCCAGCCGTGCCCAGTAGAGACCTTCAAGAGTCTGACTCAGGCTCCCGAGACCGCTCAGAAAATCGACGAGCACCGCAGGCTTCTGGCCTGCGGTAGCATCGCCGAGGCGAAGAAGGTGAAGGACACGCTGCCCGGCTGCCTCTATCAGGCGAAGGAGGTGCTGGAGAGTGTCGGCACAGCCAAGTACAACAAGGGGCAGACAGGTCATTGGCGCTTGCAGAGCCAGTGTGTGCTGAACGGTCTGGTAATGTGTGACTTCGACCACTTGAAAAGTGAAGAATTAAGAGTGTTCATTACCCCGAGCGGGGAAGGGCTGAAAGTGGTGTTTATCGCGGACATCAACTACAACCTCACCGACAACCAGAAAATGATGGCGAAGCAGCTGGGGCTGACGGCTAAGATCGACAAGAGCTGCAAGGACTCGTCGAGACTCTCGTACATCCCAAAATGGGACGATATCCTATACATAAATGAACAGGAACTTTTTACTTATGATAATCCTTTATACGACGAAAAGTATGGCAAACAGTACCGTGAGGGCAACTCTCAGGGCACTATTGATTTCGCTGAAGCTGATGCTGGAGAAGGCGATCAGGCAGCTGTAGACCTCGAGGTGGTGGAGGTGAATCTCGACCAGAACGAGGATGGTGAATACTGTTACCACGGGGTGACCTACAAGGAAATACTCGACAAGTGGTGGGAACTGAAAGGTGGTAAACCCGGACAGGGAGACCGTCACCAGCGCATGTTGGAACTGGCGGGGGAATTGCGCCGCATCGTTGACAACCGTCCGCAGAATGTGTTCTGGCTGATGCAGCAGACCGATGTCTATGTGGATCTGTTGAAGGAGGGACGCAAGCAGGAGCTGGTGAAGATGTGTTCCGATGTGTGTCAGTATCGTCCTCGTGGTCCCATGTCGGATGAGCTGGCAAAGGCACTCGACTGCTTTGGCATTAAGTATACGAAGAAGGACACGGTGCAGAATAATCTGCCCTATGACGACTGGGCCGACCGGTTGATGCAGTTGCCGTTGGGTTGTTATGAACCCGCCCTGGCCCATATCGACAACCCGAGGGTGAGACCTGGCGGCGTGATTTCTGCCTCTGGTATGTACTCGGTGCTGCTGACCCGCTGCGACTATCAAAACTGGAAAGGTGACATGCAGCGTCTGAACTCGCTGGTGCTGGTGGAGGGCGATCCCGCCTCGGGCAAGTCGCTCGCCAAGGAGCAGGACGACCATATCATGCTGACCATGCGCGAGAGTGACAAGCCTGCTCGTGATGCGGAGAAGGCCTATAAGAAGGAGTCGAAGGCACGCGGCACGTCGAGCAAGGCTCAGAAGGGTGAGGCCCTGCAGGAGCCTGCCGGAATCATCCGCTACAATGTGGTGAAGGTGTCGAACAACCGTTTCTACAAGCATGCGGAGAACAACACCGAGACGGGCTACGATGGTGAGAAGTGGTTCCTGCATCAGTATATGTTCTCTACCGAGCTGCTCTCACTGGTGAATGCAAAAGGCGGTTTTCAGGAGAAACGTGACATCATGTTGCAGTCGTTCCATAATGAGCGCAATGGTGTGGACTATGCCAACAACGACTCGGTGAACGATTCGATGCCGATGATGTTCTCGGGGGTGTTCACCTGTACGCGCACCTCACTGCAGCAGTTCATCAATGCCAGGAATATCGGCGATGGTATGTCGACGCGAATGACGCCCTGGGTGATGCCTGAGGAGGACTATCATACTGATGCGTACCGATCTACGAAGCGCGACAAGACACCGGCCCTTCAGATGGAGGAGTGGGGTGCAAGGTTCGACCAGCTGAAATGTGAGATCAAGGGCATCGAGCCGTTGGTGAAGCATGTGTATGACCTCTGCGCCGCCCTCGGCGAGGAAGCCCGCATCAACGAGGACAAGGTGCTGAATTTGGAACGTAAGCGCTTGCAGGACAAGGTGATGGCGGTCTGCATCCCGCAGGTCATCTCGACCCAACCCTCGTGGGAGGAGTTCGTGAAGACGGGCGTATGCCAGATAGAACAACATCATCTGGACTTTGCCGATCTGATGTGCGAGATCATCAACAAGTGTGAGGATGCGCTTTTTGGTCAGCTGTTGCAGGATATGTTTGAGAATGAGGCCCGCGACACCCAGCTTAGAAGAGTGTATGATAAGACGGCTAAGTTCTACAGTCTGTTGCCGGAGGAGTTCACGACTCAGGATGTGGTGCGTGTCTGGGGTTACAGTTCTAACATCGCTGCCTCAAGTCGTATCTCAAAACTGGAGAAGCAGAATGTGGTGGAGCAGATTGTCCGTGGCAGATACAGAAAACTTGCCAAGGCTATTTGAATAAATCAGTTAATCAATTAATCATTTGGGAAAAAGTTTGATAATTTTATGAAGGAAGTAAGTATTAATATGCAGGCAAAACTCAGTGAGCACTTTACGCTCGCTGAGCTCTGCAAAACGAGTTATATCACCAGCGACGGGAATATTCCGAGTCGCGTGGCGATTGAGAATCTGAAGAGGATTTGTGAGAATTGGCTGGAGGACCTCAGGTATAGCTATAATACGCTGTACGGTCAGAGAGGGGTGACACGCGAGGGACAGTCCCCCTGTAATTCGGTCGCAGAGCTCCCTGCTCACAGAGGGGACAGTCCCTGTGTGTCACCTGAC
>CADAAR010000055.1 GCA_902785945.1 uncultured Prevotellaceae bacterium | reverse complement strand
ATCTCTGCCCGAAATCATCGTGGCAAGTCATCGTGAAGTAATTCCTAACTACGCCGCTATCGGCCCTATGTGTGTCGAGAAGATTGGTCCTGAAATGCAGCGTTTGGGATGCAAGTGTCCACCGCCGGGCTACTGCTTCACCATCGAGCACAACAAAGAGTACACGCCGACGGACATCGACATCGAGTATTGCGAACAAGTGGAGGAAATGGGCGAAGACAGCGCTATCATCCAGTTCAAACGTCTGCCCGCCGTGCCAAAGGCACTCTGCATGAAGCACATTGGCCCTTACGAGCGCTTCTACGAGTCGTTCACCGAAGCCTTCCGCTACATCGAGGAGCACGGCCTGAAACCCGTCGGTCAACATCGTACATGCTACATCGACGGAGCCTGGAATCAGGAAGACCCTGAGAAATGGCTGTCGGTGATTCAGATACCAATAGAGTGATAATCCGTCCTGATCGTCCCATATAGTTTGGGGCGGTCAGGACAAAATGAGTTACAAAATGAAAGAAATGACGAACAATTCCCAGCAGATTGCCGCATGTGGATTATATTGCGGAGCATGCAAAAAGTTCCTCAATCGCAAATGCCCTGGATGCAAGGAGAACGAGAAAGCATCGTGGTGCAAGATTCGCAAGTGCTGTCAGGAGAAGGACTTGCATACTTGTGCCGAGTGCGACAAGGATGTGACAGAATGTAAGATTCACAACAACTTTGTCGGCAAGATCTTTGCTTTCCTGTTTAATAGCGACAGAGCCGCCTGCATCCGTTATATCCGCGAAAACGGAGAGAATGCCTTCGCGGAGATGATGGCAAAAGATCAACAAATGACGATGAAAAGGAAATGAGGTTAGAATTTCGATGCTCTTGCCTCGAACACACCCGCCCACAAAATCTACAAACGTCTCGGCTTCGAGTATCGCGGCCAGCAGCACCTCTACGCCGAAAACACTGGCTGGACAGACTTCTATTTCTTTGAACTTAAACAATGAATGATATGAAAGAAAGATTCAAATTCAACACCGCACAGAGCCTTGGGGACAGCGCACCAGTTATGTGGTCGACCCCGACGGAAATCTGATAGAGATTGGGTCGTTTACGGAATAGCGAAATAGTACATATCGCAGAATGCCATTCGTCACAAAATGTTGCAATTCATCCCAGAAATGGGGTGGGTTGCAACTTTTTTATGCCTTTTCAGCATCAAACTGGCAAAACATTTAAATTGAAAAGAAAATGAAAAAGTTAAGTTTGAAAATGGTAGCTTTGATAGCTGCAATGATGATGTGTTTAACAGCCGATGCAATGACCGAGGATGTAGGTGGACGAGTAATTGACGCGCAGGGTGAACCCTTGCCATTTGTAAGTGTGGCACTGCTCACAGCCGACTCTACTTATATACAAGGTGCAACGAGCGATGTGGATGGTTACTTCCAGATTATGACTACTGACGCCTGCTGCATTCTGCGATTCTCGTATATCGGCTATCGCACCAAGTATGTGAACGTAAATGGTTCGGAAATAGGTACAATCCAGATGGAGGAAGACCAGGCGATGCTCAGTGAGATTGTGGTAAAGGGACAGATGCCAAAAACCAAGCTGACAGGCAACTCGATGATAACCACCATTCAGGGCACCATCTTGGGCCAGTCGGGTACAGCAAAGGAAATGCTGGCCAAGGTGCCTGGCATGACGCTGAAGGGCGAAGACCTGGAGGTGCTGGGCAAGGGCACACCAGTCTTTTATATTAATGGTAGAAAGATGCGAGATAAGGACGAACTGAAACGACTGCGCTCGGAGGAGATACAGAGCGTAGAGGTGATTACCAATCCTGGTGCAGAGTACGATGCCACCATTTCGGCAGTGGTACGTATCAAGACTGTTCGTCGTGAGGGGGCTGGTTTCGGCTTCGACCTGATGGCTGCCAACAATCAGGACTTAGCATTTGGCTTCAGCGATCCCAGTAGTACGCTGAACCTACGTTATCGCCGCAACAATCTGGACCTGTTTGGTATGGTGAACTACTGGTCGTGGGATAGTCCTAACGACCTGCGTATTACGCAATCTACATTCCTCCAGGCCAATGAAGGCATCAGGAATATTCTTCAGGACAGCCACATGCGTAACGACTGGCACGGAGAGGGGCTGAACTACAACTTGGGCTTTAATTGGCAGATTACTGACAAGCACTCGCTGGGTGCCAGAGTGGAACGCCACAACCAGTTTAATACGCATAATGACATGTGGGTGGATACTGAAAACAATCTCACGGGTCGCGACCTTTCGCATCAGGACGGTCATACACACTACCCCTATAACTGGCAGGGCAATGCCTATTATAACGGTCAGGTGGGTAAACTGAACATCGACCTGAACGTGGATTTTGTGACAGATAAAGAGAATGACGACGACCAGACAGATGTGATACTGCCCGAAGCCCGGACCATGCAACAGAACTCGCATACATCATCGCGACTCTGGGCTACCAAACTGGTGCTGAGCTATCCTGTATGGAAAGGACAGTTGCAGGCTGGAACAGAGATGAGTTTCGTAAAGCGCCAGAGCAGTTCGTCGATTACCAACTATCCTCTCCCCTCTACCGATACGGATGTAAAGGAGAACAACGTGGCTGCCTTTGTGGCTTACAATGCCAACTTGGATAAATATGGTACCGTAAGTGCCGGACTGCGTTACGAGCATGTGGGTTTCGACTACATTGACAACCTGGATGCCGAGAACAATATGACGCGCTATCAGGACGAGTTCTTCCCCAGTGTCACATGGTCAAAGCAGTTTGGCCCTATCCAGACCTCGCTGAGCTACACCATGAAAACCGTGCGCCCGAAGTACAGCTCACTGAACGACCATATTTACTATCTGAACTCGTATACCCTGTCGCAGGGCGACTCGAAACTAAAGAATGCTATCATGCAGGAGGTGAGCATCAATGCTCGTTGGAAGTGGATCAACCTGTTTGCCGCCTACGAACGTCGTAATAACACCATCACACAGGTGCCAATGGTCTATAACAACGAGGGTATCATGCTGATGAAGCAGGCAAACTTGTCCAACCCCGTTCGTAATTTGGCCATCTTCCTTTCGGCCAATCCCACATGGGGTGTATATAGTCCAAGCTGGACGATCGGCGGACAGAAGTTCTGGAACACGATGACCTACGACGATCCTCGTAGCGCCACAGGTAAGACGGATGTGGTCTTCACCAAGCCCATATTCTTCTTCGACCTGAATAACACCTTCCGCTTTAAGCACAGCTGGCAGTTGGAGGCCAACGCCAACATCCAGACCAAGGGCGACGTACTGAACTTCCGTATACTCTCACCCTCATACAACCTCGGTTTTGTGGTACAGAAGTGCTGGTTGAAGAACGATGCCCTGTGCCTGCGTGCCAGCATCAGCGATGTGTTCCAGCGTAGCGTGCAGGATATGGCTCATGACTGTGGTTTCTTCTACACTGTGCAGAAAACACGAAGCCGTAGCCACCGTCTGGACATCTCTATCCGCTACACCTTCAACGCCCAGAAGAGCAAATATAAAGGCACAGGTGCAGGTAAAGCCGAGCAGGAGCGCATGAGCAACAGCAATTAATGATGCCATTCATCACAAATCGCTTCAGAATATCCCAGAAATTTGGAGTATTCCGCAACAATTTGTAACTTTGCAGTCGAAAACAAATATACAATGAAACAGGAAATCAATCCCAAGGATACCAATAGAGCCATCGCCTTCGAGCTGTGGACGAAGTCACCCATGCCGATGGTGACGCTTACCAAGACCTTCGATGTGACAACTAGAAGAACTGCAAAAGACAATCAAAACGATATGAGTATGACACTTAGACCATTTAGCATCAATGATGCTCCGACCATTCTGAGCTGGTGCAAGGATAAGCATGCTTTCCGGCTTTGGAGTGCTGACAGGTATAAAGAATTCCCTGCTCAGCCAGAGGAGATGATGGAGCAGTACGAGGGTGATAATATGTTTCCGCTCACCGCTGTAGCTGATGATGAGATTGTCGGACATATCCTATTGAGATTCCCCTCAGAGGATAAAAGTGTCATTCGTTTTGGCTTCGTCATCGTTGACGATTCGAAACGAGGTAAAGGCTATGGCAAGCAGATGCTGCGCCTCGCCATTGATTATGCACAGCGGGAACTGGGTGTTCAGAAGATTACGCTCGGTGTGTTTTGCGATAATCTCTCTGCCGTCGAATGCTACAAGTCTGTCGGCTTCCGCATCACAGGCGCAGATGCCTATCAGATTGACGGGGAGGTATGGAAAGGTTTTGAGATGGAATTAGAGCAGTTATGTTGATTGTATTATAAAGAATCCCCGCTCAACTGAGCGAGGATTCTTTGTTTAGAAGGGGCCGTAGCCCATGCAACTCGTGGTCGTAAAACTCGTGGTCGTAATGGCCGTCAGGAAGGCTGTGAGTGCGGCTACTATCACCTTCACCGCCACCTCAATAATCTTCTTCTTCATGACTATTGATTCTTGACTTCGTCTAAATCGCTCACGCTCGGCATAGCTCGAATTCATTCAGCTCTGCTCTCGCTTAATCGCGATTCTTCACTCTTCACTCTTCACTCGCTTAGGCGTTGGGATCATAATCATCGTCCTCTCCTTCGCCGGTGTTGATGATCAGGGTCGAGGCCTGACCAGGCATAGCGAAGCTACCGGAGTAGACACCGTTGTCCTCAGTCAACTCGATTTCCGAGCCATTCACGGTTGCGGTAGGCACTTGTCCCTCAGCAGGCGTGATGCTGATCTCCACCTCATCGTCCTCGTTCAGACTGGCACCTGAGGTCACAGCATTACCATCCTTGGTTACGGTTGCCGAGCCAACGCCGGTCCTAGAGATCGTCAGCGCATAGGTGCTAGCGGTCTGCTGACCCTGCTGGCCCTGATTGCCCTGCTCACTCTGGCTACCCTGCTCGCCCTGCTCGCTCTCACTGTTGGTGTTCTCGTTCTCGTTGTCCTCCACAGTTCCTGCGTCGGCCGAGGTCACACGCTTCACAACGTCGCCGTTGCGGTCGTAACAGGTAATCTGAATCGAGGTGTTAGCCAACTCGTCCTTCAGGTCCTGCGTAGGGGTGAAGATAATGCGACGGGTTGAGATCAGTGAGGTCTTCACATCCTCTACCTTTGCCACACTCTTGGCGCGCAGGCCGAAGCGCATGCTTCCCAGTCCGGGCAGAGCCACGCTGTGACCCTCGGTTGCCCAAGCCTTGATTACTTCTCCAGCTGCATCCCAACAGGCCTTCATCACACCCTGACTCACGCCGCTGCGTAGAGCTGCCTCCTTGATCACCTTCGCCTGGTTCAACGCGATATACAGGTCGGGCTGCATCACATAGCGCCATACGCCAGGAGTCGGGCTGCATCACATAGCGCCATACGCCAGGATCATTCTCATCTTTCGTGAACTTAATGTTACGTTCAACTGCTTTTACTTTCAATGCCATAATTCTAAATTTTTTAAAGGGTTAATAGATTGTTAATTATTTTTACTTTGTCGCCGAATGACTCCATTTTTGGCTTTGCCTAGGAAACAGGTGCCTCGCGCGCAGGTAATTTTTGTTGCTCAGGCAGGCCGCCGCTCGACATCCCTTTTAAGGGTGGCGCTTGCTACCGAAGGGACGCAAGAAATGTAGTATTTTTTCTTTGACATTGCAAAGGTACAAAATTTTCATTGCGCTTCCAAATTATTCTTCAAAAAAAGCACGCAAAAAAGCACGCAGTGATTATTCTAGCAAAAATTGCCCAAAATCTAGTCATTTAGTCATTTAGTCATTT
>CADAAR010000054.1 GCA_902785945.1 uncultured Prevotellaceae bacterium | reverse complement strand
ACACCATCAGAAGCAGACAAACTTGATTGGAGCCTTGGCTATGCATACGCCAATCGTCATCTACCCAACCGTCGACGGTACAGCATGACGGAAGAAGAATGCTTCGTGATAGACAACCTGAACGACTTCAATCGTGAGACTTCCCAACTTGATGAGCACATTCTTTCGGCAGCTGCCAACTGGGAGCACGAATTTTCTTTCGGCTCGTTCACGCCCTCCCTCTTTGCCGGTGCGTATGCCGAGCATCGTCGTAGAGCTTATGAAACGCGTCAATGGACGTTGCAGTATGAGGGTGGGCAGTTGCCCGGGTCACTTAATGGTCGGGATACGGAGACGGGCCTGCCAATCATCTTGACCATGGACAATGGCGCGACAGGCTCACTAACCAATACGATAGGCATCAGTCAGTATGAACTCATCGACTGGAGCAACAACTATTCAGCTCGAAGCACACAGGGCAGCGGCTATGTGAGCGTGAAACTTCCCATCCGAAAGTTTGATGTATATGGTGGTGTTCGATTTGAGCATGTACGTACGGAACTAATCTCCAACACCCGTCGTCAGGAGCCATCGCCTCTTTCTACATTCTATGACTACAACGACCTCTTCGCATCGCTCAATCTTTCCTACCACCTTACTGACAAGCAGCAGGTGCGTCTGGCATACGGTCGCACGACCAACCGCCCTGAGTTTCGCGAACTATCTTCCAGTGTCTATTACGACTTCGACCTTGCCAGCAACGTGCAGGGCAATCACAATCTACTGCCCGCATATATTAATAACCTCGACCTCGGTTGGGAATGGTATCCTCATGCGGGTGAGGTGGTAAACCTCTTACTCTTCTATAAGCACTTCCGCAACCCTATCGAGTGGACGTATACCGTGGCAGGTGGCACTGACCTCGTATATTCCTATCTCAACGCTGAGGGAGCCGACAACTATGGCATCGAACTCGACATTCGTAAGCAGCTGGATTTCATGCGTCTGCCTTTCCTCTCTTTATCACTTAATGCCTCATGGATCAAGAGCAACGTAACTTTTCCTGAGGGAAGCAAAGAAGAATCGCGCCCGATGCAAGGACAGTCACCTTATTTGGTCAATGTTGGTCTTTTCTTCAACAGCAACCAAATCCCCAACAAAGCAAAGAGGACGCAAGGATGGACGGCTTCCATGCTCTACAATGTGATTGGCAAACGCCTGATTGGCGTAGGACGTAGTGTGGGAACTGGTACTACAGAGGTACGTGTGCCCGACAGTTACGAAATGCCTCGTCACCAGCTCGACTTCAACATAGCCAAGCGCCTCGGTCACTTTGATTTTCGTCTCTCCATTCGTGATCTTCTGGCACAAAAGGTACAACTCAAGCAGTTTGAAAAGACCCCACAGGGAGAAGTCGAACAGGTTACACGATCCTATCGCCCTGGACGAAACATACAATTATCCGCAAGTTTTCAGTTCTAAAAATCTTGCAGTATTACAATTTGGTTACGAAACAAAATCGTAGCATGATCGTAGCAGGGTAGAAACATCATGTGGATACCTTTGCAATGTAATTCGGAAAGGCCGAGTTGCATGACGTAATAACAAACAATATTAACAATGAAGAAGAAAGTTTTTCTTTCGGTGGCAATGATGGCCACCACGCTGGCAATGACCATGGTGTCATGCAGCAAAGACGATGACGTGAACAATGGTAATGAGATTCAAACTGACTATGTATGGGGTACGGATGGTAGTATCAAGACATGCGACCACCTCACTTTCACAGCAGACGGCAAGGATGACGCTAATGGAACCATTATCGGTAATGGTGATAAGGAATTTGTCTTTACAGGAAAGCAGACGCTGAAGAAAGGTGTCTATCTGATGAAGGGATGGATATACGTGGCAGATGGTGCCGAACTAACCATCGAACCAGGCACTGTTATCAAAGGAGAGAAGGCTTCTGCCGCTTCGCTTATTGTGGAGCCAGGTGGCAAACTCTACGCCAAGGGTACAGAGTCAGCTCCTATTGTCTTTACTTCAGCAGAGGCAAAGGGCAACCGTAAGCCTGGCGATTGGGGAGGATTAATCATCTGCGGACGCGGTACAAATAATAAAGGTGTGCTCGGTCAGCAGATAGAGGGTGGTCCTCGCACGAAGCACGGTGGCAACGATGCCAATGACAATAGTGGTATACTCTCATACGTTCGTGTAGAATTTGCAGGTTATCCTTTCCAGAAGGATAAGGAAATCAACGCTTTGACATTGGGCAGCGTAGGTGCTGGCACACAGATTGACCACGTGCAGGTAAGCTACACCAACGATGATTCTTTCGAGTGGTTTGGTGGTAATGTGAACTGCCGCTATCTCGTTGCCTACAATGGTTGGGATGATGAGTTTGATACGGACAACGGTTACAATGGTAAGGTACAGTATGCGCTCTCCATCCGCAACCCTCGCATTGCCGACACCTCGCAGTCAAATGGTTTTGAGAGCGATAACGATGCCGACGGTTCACTCACCGAGCCTTTTACTTCTGCCGTTTTCTCAAACGTGACCTTCATTGGTCCAATGGGACGTGATGGTTTTGAAAATACACCCGATTATATCAACGGTGGTAACGTCTTCCCACAGAATGGTTCCGCCCTCGGCAAGTTCCAAAGTGCCATGCAGATTCGTCGCAGCAGCCGACTGGCATGCTTCAACTCCGTGGCTGTCGGCTATCCTGTTGGCTTGATTGTGGATGCAGAAAAGGGTAACACACAGGAAGTGGCAAAGACTGGCAACCTGAAACTACAGAACATTTTCTTTGCCGGCATGGGCGTGACGGGTAGTGATGCTAACAAGCGCTACGAGGACAATCTCTACGATGCTGTGCAGAAGAGTGTGATTGATGCCAATCAAGAGTCCTACAGTAGCACCTTCTTCAAGTCGCAGACGGGCAACAAAGTATTCCAGGATATCGCTGACTTGATGCTCACCTCTGGCATCTATTCCGGTGTTCAGTACCTTCCCCAAAGCGGTTCGCCATTGCTCGGAGCTGCCAGCTTCACCGACGGTTTACTCTCTTCATGGTTCGAGAAAGTCAGCTACATCGGCGCCTTTGGAAACAACGACAACTGGCTCGGTGGCTGGACAGAGTTTGACCCACAGAATGCTGAGTACTAATCTGTTCAACGTAAAATATCATTTAGTTATGCGTGTATGGTCTTTCCTTTATGGAAATGAGCATACACCTTTATTCATTTATTTATGCTTATGCAAAACAAATCACAAAAGGAAATCATACTTGAAGAAAAAATTCAGAAACTGGTTGCGACATCGTGGAGCATTCGGACATAGACGACAATCTGTCTGTCCGCGTGATGAAGCAACTGTTGGAGAATGAAGAAATAAAGGCAATCCAGGATTATGCGAACACAGTGTCTATCACTCGCCTAGGACTGAACGATCATGGTCCTGTTCATATGCGTACCGTATGTTATAACGCCCTGAAGATGCTTCGTATACTGCATGATGCTGGTATGACTATCGGCAGGAAAGACCACGAACTCTACTCCGGTATTATTTCTTGCCAGATCATAACAGATATCCTGCAGAAGATTATTCCCGCACGTTGGTAGCACTCGACGACAGGATGAAGGCAGTTCTGTATTTTTTTGCTGCAAAAGTATTACAATCTTATTACGTAGCTGTTACATTCATATTACAAATCTGTTATAATCGCTTATGTAACCTATCTTTCATACAGATGAAATTTTTTTGTAATAAGCTCAGTTTACCTTTGTAATGTCAATCACTAACGGTTGGCTAAATCATTTATGGATATAGAAAAAGCAGAAAGAATTCAGAGAATCTTTAATTGGGTGAGATTTATCATCCTTGTGTTGTTTCTCACATTTATTTTCATTGGATTATCATAACTACCTTTTAATTAAAAATGAATACATTATTTTTTGGAATAGTAATATTCCTTATTGTGCTTGCGGTGTTTGACCTTGTGGTTGGCGTGAGCAATGACGCGGTTAACTTCCTGAACTCTGCCATCGGTGCCAAGGTGGCGAGGTACAGGACGGTGGTGACGGTGGCGGCAATCGGTGTGTTTGCTGGAGCAGCGCTGAGCAATGGCATGATGGACGTGGCACGACACGGCATCATGACACCGGCCTACTTCTCGTTCTATGACGTGATGTGTGTCTTCTTGGCGGTGATGGTGACAGACGTGGTGCTGCTCGATGTATTCAACACATTAGGTATGCCGACATCCACCACCGTCAGTCTGGTTTTTGAATTGCTCGGCGGCGCATTTGCCATCGCCTTAATACAGATATCGGGTGGCGCTACGACAGAAAGCGGCGTCCTGCTCACATTAGGTGATTTGCTCAATACGGAGAAAGCCATCTCGGTCATCCTCGGCATATTCCTGTCTGTAGCTATCGCATTCGTGCTCGGAACCATCGTACAATGGATAGCACGTGTCGTTTTCACCTTTACTTTTCGTGTAAACGGAAGGACAACGGACCAGTCTGGTAAGATGGGCGGCAGGCTCTCCTCGTCGTTGAAGATTGGCATCTTCGGTGGACTGTCGGTGACGGCCATCGTCTGGTTCCTGCTTATCAAAGGACTGAAGGGAAGTACACTGATGACTCCCGAGGTGAATGAGATGATTAGTCAGAACACATGGCTGATTATCGGCGGCGGCATGGCGGTGTTCTCAGTGCTGATGACGTTGCTGAGTGCCATGAAACTACCCGTACTGAAGTTTGTGGTGCTGCTGGGCACCTTTGCCCTGGCGATGGCGTTTGCTGGTAACGACCTTGTGAATTTCGTGGGTGTGCCGCTGACAGGCCTTGAAGCCTACCAGGACTACACTGCCAACGGCCATGGCGACGCGCAGGGCTTTATGATGCGGTCGCTGATGGAGAGTGCCCATACGCCTGCGCCCTATCTCATTGCGGCAGGCGTAGTGATGGTGCTTGCCCTCATTTTCTCGAAGAAGGCACAGAACGTAGTGAAAACGTCGGTAGATCTCTCCCGTCAGGACGGTGGTGACGAGATGTTTGGTTCAAGCGGTGTGGCACGGACATTGGTGCGCACATCGAGAAGCATGGCAAGCAGTCTAGCGATGGCTGTGCCTCCTTGTGTGTCGCGCTGGGTTGACTCGCGTTTC
>CADAAR010000053.1 GCA_902785945.1 uncultured Prevotellaceae bacterium | reverse complement strand
TCGGGACAAATGACTACCTATAATGTTTATCAACTGAAGATTCATGAATTTCTCTCTATAAATATCATTCTTCGGGAGGGCTATCTTTGGCAAATTTCTCTTGCTTTTCTCCTTATTCGTGACATTTACCTTTAAAAGAAACAGTTTGTCCAAAGGACAGTTTACAGTATCGGACTTGGCTATTCTTTCTTGACAAAGTGACACCTTTGGAATAGAGCAACTATCTTTAGGCGTTTGTGCCTGCCCCGCCTTTGCGACGATGGCAAGCAGGATGGTAATGATGGTTTTCTTGTTCATATTCATTTATTTCTTCAGTTTGCCTTTGCTCTCAAGATATTTTGTGAAGGTTTCCCACTGCGGGGCATTCTTCTTGATGTTGGCCTGCGTGCGCTCGTCGTTGATGAACTGTGCTGGGTAGCAGTCGTGCAGGTAGTAGCGTGGGTTGCCCTCATCTTCGCCAATCGTGGAATAGTGCAGAACAAGGTCGTAGAAGATGCGGCTGTCTAAGTCGGACACGAAACGACTGACCTCGAACAAGACGTTCTCGCCAAGGCGGAATTCCAACCCCTCCTTATGATAGTTCTTCTTCAACTTCATGTAAAGTAGCTCGCCCTGCTTCTTGAAGCGGATTTCGCGGGTACTAACGTTGAACCACTCGATGTCGTCCTCGGTGAAAAGGGTGTCGATGACGGCAGTCGCGCCCCTTGTCTCGCCGCTCGTTTCGCAGGCGAAGAACTTAATCTGCTCCTCGGGACAAACAGTAAAGGGCTTTTCTTGTTCACTATCATTGCTGCTGCAAGAGGCGAGGGAGAAAACAGCAAGCATCACAAATGCAATTCTCCAGAGTTTCTGCTGATTCATATCTTTTTCGTTTGAATGTTTAACATTATCGTTTATAATAGAAATACTGGGACACTCCAATCCGAATCATTGTCCATTCGACAAAGAGGCTTCCAGTGATACATAACAGAAGCGAAACAGACAGGAATAGAAGCCCTGTCGGTTCAAACTGAAGTACTGGCACCAGAGGTTTGCATAGGAACGTAAAGATAGGAGAAAACAGGAATAAAGGCATCGTGTTTCTACCTAAGAACGTCAATATATAGTTCGCCCTTTTTCCCGCATGGAAATGAACAAAGAGGAATCCAACAATCACGAGATAGACCATCAGCACACCACCAGACTCCTCCATCAGAAGGTTTTTCGGGTGCATAGCAAGTAATATAAATGCCAATATTGCAATCGGCGATTGCTGAAAGACATCGGTGAAGGAAATGCCGCTTTGCCGCAACACCACTCCTGCCAGGAAATAAAGTGAACAGGCGAATGACATTACGCCAAGCATGTTGGAAAACACATGGAAGATAATTCCAAGCAGGATGATCCGTGAATTGGTCTTCATAGGTACAAAGTGGAATACCAATATGTATGAGACTCCACACGTTATCAAAGTCTGCAAATACCAATATGGCCCGATGGGATGGAGAAACAGCCTGTCGATAAACACACCTAATGTCAGGACGTCGATATGTTCACGAATAGGCAATGCTGCGGCCATCACGATATAAACGCTCTCCATCACAATAAATGGGATGGCATAGCCGAGCATCGTCTTGATGAAGTCTTTACAAGGTTTAGTGATGTTCATCAGATAGCCCGATATGATTAGGAAACCAGGCATGTGGAAGGTATATACTATTCGCTTGGCATACGGATACGAATCTCCGATATAGACCAGATGAAAGGTAATCATCAGTATGATGAAGATGCCTTTCAAGAAATCCAATTCGTCAATTCGTTGTCGCATTCTTTATTCTATCTTTTAAATCGTGCAGATTCTTCGTTTGAGGGTTCTACACTAATTGTTTATTCTACCATTACTTTTTTCTTCGATACAATTCGAATAAGTTCATACCTAATGCTTCCAGAATCCTTTGGAGGATTGGCGAGTTTGGTTTTCTTCACTAACAATTCGTACTCATTACCTTTCTCGTAGGTGAAGCCGGTAATTGTATTGAAGGCAACGCAAATGTAATTATCCTCACCGTCAACCCGAATCATCATCCCTTCTTCGAGCGTGGTGTTAGGAACATTATAATACAGACCTGTTTCAGCAGATACATAAACAGTTACTTGTTCTACTTTGTCTTCGTAGTTGCTGTCTCTATTGCATGATGTCAGCCCTAATATGACTGCAAAAAGTATGGTGATGATGGTTTGTTTCTTCATATTCCTTTTGTTTTTATTCCGCCTCGGCCTCTTTGATTTTCGCTAATAGTTCTTCGCGTTTCGTCTCGTTGGTGCCATGGACGGCGTGGCGGACAATGCCCTTCTTGTCGACAACGATTGTGAGGGGGAAGCCCTCATAGCCAATCCAAGCCATCATGTCCTTGGCCTCGACGAGGTGCGTCCATGTGAAGTGGTGCTTGTCGGTAATGCGCTTGGCCGTCTCGGCATCGTGGTAGGTGGCGGAGAAGAACATGACATCAGGCAGTTGCTTCTTCCACTCCGAGAGGATGGGCATCTCTGCACGGCAGGGGCCGCAGCCCGAGTACCATAGGTTAATCACCATGACGCGTCCTTTCACGCTGTCGTTCGTCCACGTTCGTCCGTCCATATCCCTTTCCGAGAACTGCGGAAACGGCTCGCCCTCCTTTGGCGAATACCATGGCGTTGACGTTGATGACGATGACGCTGTTACCCTCTTTGTCCTTTAGTCGCGACATGGTTTTCTCACCGTCGGGCAACTGTGGCATTTCGCGGAAGAAATAGCCGTTGGAAAGGAACTTTGGGATCACTGTGTCGATGCGCTCTTCCTGTGCCTGTCCCGCCATTGCGACGAGGGCGAGCATCATTGTAATAATACATTTCTTGTTCATTATCTTTTCGTTTTTATCCTTGCAAAGTTATGTCTATTATTTGGTACGCACAAGGAAAAGACGGAAAAACCGCAAAAGGGGGTGTTACAGCATTTTTATACTTAAAATGCTGATAATGAACAATGTAACCAAAATTTTACTAAGAATAAAGTACCAAATTGTAACGCCTATTTGAGGGCTATGACCTCATAAAGCTGCAGCATCTGGCGCTTTAGGAGATCGGCATCGGCATCAAGGTTTCATTTTCACTAGATTGGTGGGACAGGTCTTTGATTTCTTTGTGAAAAGATCAATCAGTCCCCTTGTAAGCTCAATATGACACCCCCCTTGTTATTTTATAAAATTCAACAAAGTTTCTGGTAAGATTTGCATTTCTGTGACAGCACAGAGACCTGCACCCATATCCTTCAGACTCGCTCCCATGAAATACACCTTGTCGTCGATAATCAGAAACCGGTCGTGATTTCTGCGGGGTAGCTGAACGAATTCAATAGCCGGATATTGCTCATTGTGCTTCTTCAGATCGGTAAGAAACTGCTCATAATAGCGGGTATAAATCGTAGCCTTCACACCATCAGCTCGTTTCGACAGTAGCGACAGCACCCTATCATCAACGAAATTGTCAATCAGCACTATCCTCTGTTGGGCACTTCTTACCAAGTCTGACACATACGACCAGGCATCCCACACGCAACCAGTTTGGAAAATCTGTTCAGGCAGCAACTTGGGCGACATCTCGTCCATCTTATCGAGAATCTTGTCAATCTTCTCGTCTGTCTCAATCTGATGACGTTCCAGGTGAGCAATGCGCATCAGAATTCCCGCATTCTGCACAATGAAACGTCTCATGGCCACAAAAGCACGCATGATTTTGATATTGGTTTCAACAGCTATCTCGCTACGAAGCAATCCACTAAGCATACCGACACCTTGTTGCGTAAAGGCGTAAGGTAAAGCTCGTCGATCACCGCCCCTTTTGTTTGAAGTGCCAAAATGGCACTTCAAACTATCATATTCTGTTTTGGTCAGTTGGAACATGAAATCTTCTGGGAAACGATCAATATTGCGTTTCACCTGTCTGTTCATCTGCTTTACTTCAACCTGATAAATATTCGCCAAGTCTCTATCAATAAGCACTTGCTCACCCCTGACCGTAATGATAAGTTTCTCGATATCATGTTGGTTAAGCGATATTTCGCCCTTTTCGAGGTGGTCACAATTTGCGACCGGTTCATGAACTTCTTCATCAACCTTCTTATTGCCACTTTTCTGGGCTTTGTTCTTGTTTGCCATAGTTTTAAATTTGATGGTTAGACATTAATCTGCTGCAAAGATACGAATAATACCAATAACTACCAAATTTTGTAATGTAATTCTTTGAAAGATAACAAAAAAATACTTGATACTGCCAAATATTATACAAACTTTCTTGGTCTCCGATGTCTAACCCAAGTAGTCACTGGGACAGGTACTTGGGTATGATGACTGCTATGACTCAGGTACCCACGACTGTGAAGATTGTCTTATACAAAATAATAAGCAGAGAAGATTCCCATGAGATTACATGTGACATGCGTAATCACACAATAGCAAACGTCTCTGGTTCTCATATACAAGCATAAAGTGAGACAAAATTGGGATTTAGCTTATCTGCTTATGTGCGAGCCTATAGTTTCCATAATCCGCATATCGGTAAATTTCTTTATGTATGGATCGAACTTCTGCATTTTTACAGCATTAGGACTAATACTCCATGCTGGTCTTTGCTCTTTGCGGACAAAAGATAGTCTATGCTGCTGTTGGCAACTGTCTTTTTTAATGGTATCGTGATTGCACATAACATTCTGCTGGCATAAAAAGTCTGTTTTAATGGCTATGCTGTCTGTCAACATTACTCGCCCTGTTGTTTCTTGCGCCTGTCCCGCCATTGCGACGAGGGCGAGCAGTGCGGTGGTGATAGTTTGTTTATTCATAATTCGTAGTGTTTATTTGTTTTCTTTCTTTGGTTTCTGCGAGAAGCGGTAGGCGACGGTAAGGAGGGCGTAGCGGCGCATGGAGTTGGTCCAGGTTTCGGTACGGCCTTGAGAATTGATGCTATAGCGGAGGCTGGACACCTGACCTAAAAGATCGTAGCCACGCAATTTGATGACCCACTGACCTTGATGGAAGGATTTGGTGAGGGAGGCATCCCAGTAAAGCCGGTTGTCGTTCATCTCCACATCAGTGTAGCCTCGGCGGGAGTGCATCATCAGGTCGGTGTCGAAAGTGAAGTTCCAAGGCAATTTGTAAGTGCCGTTCAGACCGTAGGCAATGTCCCAGATGTCGGTTGGCTGTTCGCCGTATGTAATATTACGGTGGATATGACGATAAGAGAAATCGCCCTTTGCGTTGAGGGTGAGATCCTTTTTCTGGTAACGGATATTGGGCTTGTAGTTCACAAGGGAGGTCCCCACACGACTCAATTCGGAATTGGTGCTGCCAGTAGCGATGGCGAGACTGGTACTTTTGTTGTAGCGTAAGCCGAGTTCGTTGCCGATATACCATAGTTTTTGTTTGCCGAGAGCGCGAGTCCAGTTGACAGAGGAGTTGATGTAACAGTTGCCGCCACTGATATTTTCAGGTCGATACGTGCGAACACCTGTTGTCATGTCATAGGTGTAACCCTGGGATTGGGCGTTGTGGGTGAAACCTGCATTTAACGAAATTCGGATCGTCTGGTCGATAGTGTCGTTACGCAGGCGATAGTTGGCGTACCATTGGTGCTGCTCACTCTTTTTCAAGTCGGGATTGCCGAGGAAGATGTTCATCGGGTCGCTGGTAATAGGGCGGTCGATAAGGTCGGTGATGGAAGGTGTCGACGGCCATATATAGTATTGTACGGTGAAGTCGTGTTTTCCGTCCATGCTGGTCAGAAAGAGAAAGGCGTTTGGGCTCCACAGTGTGTAATGGCGGGTAAGTGAGGTGGTGAGGGGCTCACTATCGTAACTCATCTGCTGTCGTTGGAAATTGGTGCTCATACTGGCGTGGAGGCTGAGATACCACTTTTTTAATTGTGTGTTGAAGTTGATACTCAGGGCGGCACGGCGGTCCAGCGTCTGTGTACGCTGCCCGTAACTGTTCATGGCATCAAACAGATAGTCGATACTGTCACGCAGATACTCATGACGATCGCTGTTGTTGTCGCTCCTGCCGAGTCCAACTGAAGGAGAGATGCGCAATTTCTTGGTTGCTTGATAATCGAAGCTCAGGTTACCTTGATAGTTATAGGAATAGTTGGGCGACTCTGTGCGGCGGTCACGATTATCGACGGTTCCTAATTTATGATAGGTATAGTGATTAAGGCTCGAAGATTCTGGATTGTAACTGCGACTAAAGTTACCCTGTATGTCGAACGTGAACGAGTCGCCCGAGGGCAGGCGATAGGACAGAGAGCCGTACCCATTGCCATTTAATTGGTTACTCTTAGTACGGGAGCGATACCACGAACTGTTGATGCTGTCCTTCATCACGGCATCGGCAGTACTCACACTCCAGCCTTCGCTCTCATAGTTGTTGCGGTAGTATCTTAATGTCGCTGTAGAGTAGAAACGGAACTTTCCCGTAGCCCTCAGCGTATTCTTCAGCGAGAAACTGCTGGGCTTGCTGCGGCTGGTGCCCTCCGACAATCCGAAGGTACTGGCACCATTCAGATAGGTCTCGCTCTGGCTGCGGTTCTCACTGAAGTTGTTGCTCCATGTGGCGCTCACCTCAGTAGCGTTCGACAGTTTGTCCTCTGGTGCCTGATAGACGAACTGACCGCCAACTTGTTTGAAATGGCTATCACCAGATTGTTCCGTCCTGTCGTTGTACTCGCTTTCCTCGGCATCGAACTCCATCGACTCGTTGATGTTGTTCAGCCCGCCGAAGACTACTGCCCGTGTCCGGTCGGAGAATCGCAAGCCGAAGCCTTTCATTTTGTAGCGGTCGTCCGTCCCGTAGCCTGCTTCGATGTTCGCCGAGCCGCCGATGCTGTACTCACGCTTCAGGATGACGTCCATCGTGTACTCTTTCTTGTCCTCGTCGTCAATGCCGAGGTATTTGTTTTCTTCGGTCTGCTTCTTATAGACCTCCACGTTCTTCACCGTGAAGTATGGCAGATTCTGGAGCATGATCTTGTTCTTGCCCTTGAAGAAGTCGGCACCGTTCAGTGTCAGGTTGTCAATCTTCTTGCCGTTGACGAATATCTCGCCATTGTCCTTCAGTTCAACACCTGGTAGCTGTTTGATCAGGCCGTCGAGCATCGAGCCTTCGGGCACGTTGAAGGCGTCGGCGTTGAAGACCAGCGTATCACCCCGCCACACCATCTTTACCTTGGTGGCCTTCACCACCACTTCGTCCAAAGAACCGCCCTCGAAGTGATGGGCCTGTGCCGTCTTCTTCAGATAGACCTTCGGCCCCTCAATGTCCTGGCGACGCTTGCTTATCTGCTTCATTTCGAAATTGGCAAAGGCCGTCTCGTAGTTGGGGTGCTCCACCTTGAGGATATACTTGGCAGGCTCACGGCTAATCCGGAAATAGTATCGCGTAGTGCCTAACGACCGTCCGAGGCCACTGCTCCAACTATGACTTTCCCATACGGTCGTGGTGTCTATCACGGTAGAGTCTTCATGCATCAGTATGACTTTCACATCGGGAATAGCCGCCTTCGTAAAGCCGTCGGCAACCGTTCCGTACATCGAAATCCTGTCTTCCTTCTTTTTCTTCACCTTCGTACTGTCCGCCTGTCCGTAAACCACTATTGCGACGAGGGCGAGCAGTGCGGTGATGATGGTTTTCCTGTTCATTGTTCTTTGATTTTTATTTCACCACATAGCCTTTCACAATAATCATCGGGCAACCAGGGATTTTCTTCATTTTCCCCTTTACCTTGTGCCGGGCATAACTGCTCTTAAAGTTGGCTGGGAAAGAGAGGCTTCCATTGCCCTTCATGTCAACGACGCTGATAGTGACGCAGTATTTCTTCTTGCCTTTCAGCACGACGGACTCCGCTGGGCTGACG
>CADAAR010000052.1 GCA_902785945.1 uncultured Prevotellaceae bacterium | reverse complement strand
GTTTGCAAAGATACAAAATAATTCATAATGCATAATGCATAATTCATAATTTTTATGTTTCTTTTGTTCTTTTGTCTAAAAAAATAAGTATCTTTGCACCCTATTTTAAAACATAACAGAATATAAACAATGAAAAAAAGCATCATAGTTGCTGCTGCCATGATGGTTACCGTCAGCACACAGGCACAGACGAAACGCACTGACGACTTCCATGCGAAGTATCAACTGAAGGAGGTGGTGGTGATGAGCCGCCACAATATCCGTTCGCCGTTGACATCGGGTGGGGCGGCCTATATGAGGGTGACGCCTCATGAGTGGTTCAAGTGGTCATCGCCCAGCAGTCAGCTGTCGCTGCGTGGCGGCGTGCTGGAAACGGAGATGGGGCAGTTCTTCCGCAAGTGGGTGGTCAGCGAGGGCCTGCTGCCCGACAACTACCGTCCTGAGGGCGACGAGGTGCTCTTCTATGCCAATTCGCGTCAGCGCACCTTTGCCACGGCGAAGTATTTCTCGGCAGGATTCCTGCCCTTTGCTAATGTGGAGATTACCCACAAGCTGGCTGAGGACAAGATGGACCCTATGTTCACGGCTAAGTTTACGAAGATGAACGATGCCTACCGTCAGCAGGTGCTCAGCGAGATACAGGCACTCCACGGTGGTCCGCAGGCGTGGATGGCTGCCCAGAAGCCCACGCTCGACCTGATGGAAGAGGTGTTAGACATGGCCCATTCGCCTGCCGCACTCGGTGGTGACACGCTGCACTTCAGTTTCGACAACATGACGTTTAAGATTGAAAAGGACGACGAGCCGCGAATGACTGGCGGCTATACGCTGGCCAACAGCGTGGCCGACGCCTTGGTGCTGCAGTGCTACGAGTCGGAGAGCATGACGGCCTTCGGCCATGAGTTGACCGTGGAGCAGTGGCGTGCCATCTGTGGTGTGAAGGAGGTCTACGACGGACTGCTCTTCACCACCCATGCCGCTGCCGTCAATCTGGCCCATCCGCTGGTGAGCCGTATCCGTGAGGAACTGAACCGTAGCGACCGCAAGTTCATGTTCCTCTGTGGTCACGACTCGAATCTGGCCAGCATCGGTGCTGCCCTGCGATTCAACTATCCGGAGACGGAGAATGCTCTGGAACTGCATACGCCCATCGGATCGAAACTTGTGTTTGAGAAGTGGAGCGATGGCTCAGAAGATTATGTCGCCATCAATATGGTGTTTGCATCGGTCCAGCAGTTGCAGGGCCGTACGCTGCTCTCTACGGATGTGCCGCCGATGGTGCTGCCCGTCACAGTGGAGGGGCTGACAGCCAATGGCGACGGTCTCTACCGCCTGACCGACCTTGATGCCCGATTTGCCGAGGCGATGGCCGAATACGATGCCATTGAGGATGCAACGGCTGTCGCTGCACTAACACCCAACACCCAACACCCAACACCCTCTGCCCGTGTCATTCCCATCAGCGAGGGTCGTAGCTATACGCTCAGCGGCACGCAGGCCAACGACTCCACCCGTGGCATCGTCATCTCCGACCATCAGAAAGTGGTCAGGAAGTGATATTAGTATCATTTATGCCGAAAAATTTTGGAGATTTCAATAATAGTTCCTATCTTTGCAGCCAGAAAGCATTGTCTTTTTGAACCGACTTATATAATAAGCAATCGTGAATAAACATTTTAACCTTCTAACAGTAGTCCTGTTGTTCTTTTTCTCCTCTTCGGTCATGGCGACAGAGGAGGGAAGGAAAGTTTCGCAGATGTACGCTCAGTTCCGTATGCTCTATGACAAGGGCGATGACAGCGCCTTCTACCAGCACGCGCATGCCTTCGAAGAATTCCTGAAAAGCACGAACGACTGGAAATCGTATTATAAGACGAAGACCAACGAGGGTTTCTACGACCTCAGGCATCATCATCTGCAGCGCGCCATACAGACGGCTCAGGCGCTCGATGCGGAAGTCAGGAAGAACAATGCTGTAGACTATTATTACCTCACCAGTGCCCTGACGGGAAACATCTATCGGGCCTGTCACGACACCCGGAGGGCAGAAGAGTATTTCGTCCAGGCGCTCGACGAAGTGGACGACCGCGACCCTAAGTTTACGATGGTCACCCTGCGCGACCTGGCCCAGCTGCTCAGTATCCGCAACCCGTCATTGGCCCTCGAATACGCCACCCAGGCAGAAGAACTCGCAGAGGAAAGAAAGGATATCGACCATCTGTCGCAGGCTAAGGCCGTGAAGATCTATGTCGAGTTGATGAATGGCGATAAGGAAAATTTCGAACAGACCTATCGTGAGTATGAGCAATTACGGCAGCAGGGCGATACGGCATTCAATCACCAATATGACAAACTGGTAGAGATAGCCCGCCTCACCTTCGACGGGGCTTATCAGAAAGCCATCGACAAACTGAAGGAAGGCAACGTCAATGTCGACAGTTCGCAGGTGGCCGTATGTATCTATCATCTTGCCGGTGATACTGACAACCGCTACAAGGCCGTGAAGCGCAGATTCGCAGAGACCGATTCGCTGTTCAATATTGTCAGGAATGCCAACTTCGATCAGTTGTCAACAGAACTGACACTGATGAAGTCGCGCGAGGAGGCTTCGGAAAACAGAAAGACCGTGAAGCGGCTCACCAACTGGATCATGGTCATCATCGTGGTATTCCTGATTATCTATATCATGGGCCGCCGTCGGCTGATGCGCATCATCTGGGACAAGAACAAGAAACTAAAGTCGGCCCTGCTTCTTGCTGAGGAGTCGAGCCGCATGAAGACGGCCTTCATCAACAATATGAGCCATGAGATACGCACGCCCCTCAATGCCATCGGAGGATTCTCCAGCCTGCTCTGTCAGCCGGGAGTCGACCTGAAGGATGAGGAGAAGAAAGACATGCAGGAGCGCATTGCCTATAATGTGGATCTCATCACAACCATCGTCGGTGAGGTGCTCGAACTGTCGACGAGTGAGAGTGAGAACGGACAGCGTCCTGATTCGGAACTGTCGGATGTGGCGGTCAACGACCAGTGTCGTAAGTTCCTGCATTCAGTGGCTGAACATTCCAACGAGAGGGTAGAGAAGCGATTCACGACCAATGTGGCCGATGGCTTCACGGTGCGTACCCATCCGTCGACCGTGAACCGCATCCTGACGCATGTTTTTGAAAATGCGGAGAAATTCACGGAGGAAGGCCATATCGAACTGCGTTGCGAATATGACAAGGCCGCCCGTCGGGTCCGGCTGATCGTAGAGGATACCGGCGTCGGCATCAGGCCCGAGGACAGGGACCGTATCTTTGACCTCTTCGAGAAGGCTGCCGACAACTTCAAGGAGGGTATCGGTCTTGGCCTGCCCATCTGCCGGCGACTGGCCAGTTCGATAGGAGGGGAGATCACCCTCGATCCTGATTATACCAGCGGATGTCGGTTCATCCTTTCAATACCGATGAGGAAATGATATGAAAAAATGATACAAAGGATGCTGGCCGCCATCCTCATCTGCGGCTCCTCTCTCACCGCTCACGGGTGTAGAACTGGTGCGCAAGAAGGTGAAATGCCTCTACCTCATGGCTGGTGTGTTCACACCGTCGGCCACAGGCAATTTCCGCTATCAGAAACCAGGCTCCAAGGCATGGTACGATGAGAAGCTGGAGACAATCAGGACATATAATAGGATGAGATAGTACCAACAAAAGTAAAGCGGGCCTTGCGGCTCGCTTTGCTTGATGTCTTTCAACTTGTCATTTCCTTAATTTATTGTAACTATCATTAAGACTCTTGACGAGTGCGTCGATGATGCCTGATTGCTTCTTGTCCTTGTCAGGATAGTTCCAAAGGTCCCAGGTCTTTCCGAAGTCGAACTCATCGTAGTAGTCGGCGATGTTCCATTTCCAGATTTCAACTTTGGCGCCAGCTTCGCCCCAGATGCCAATCTTTCCGTTCGATGTGATTGAGATGGGATTTTTTTCGGTCGGACGGACATTCAGCTTCATGTCTGCTGCCAGCTGTGGGCCTACTGCGACATAGGGTCCGGCAACGCCGTAGAATTCGACATCGCATCCGAGCATGAGTCCTACTCCTGCATTGACACTGAAGGTGGCTGCTATTGGCGTGAGTTTGAACTCGCTCTTGGTAATCTCGCCACCGGTCAGGTTGTGCCATTTTGAATCCTTGTACTCGGCACCTACCTTGAACTTGCTGGCGAAATCGTACTTGATACCGGCATAGAGGTAACCTTCGCCCTTGAGTTTCAGCTTCAGGTAGGCATTGGGCGTGATGGTGATGATGACGGGGACGCCATAGATATTGAATTGCAGGGTCTTGCCGGGGAAATCCTTAATCTTGATCTTCTGCTTGTCCTTAGGCAGTTCGATCTTCTTTGAGAGTCCGATGGTCAGTTCGGGAGAGGTCTTGTACTCACCGTCCATGCAAGCGCGGAAGTAGTCGAGTCTCGGGTTTGCGAGGCTGCCGCCAGGCTTCATGTTGATGATGTAGTTGACCTTGCATTCCATGGGGGCTTTCAGTCTGATGGAGATGGTGTCGCTTTCTGCCGATCCGAGCTTGAAATCCTTCTTGAGCGTCAGGTTGTTCTTGAAGTGGAGCAGTTCACCGGTAAAGTTGCCTGCCTCGTTGCCGTCGATACAGAGATCCCAGAAGAACTGGCCGATGCCGAAGGGGTCGAGTATGTGTTTGCCACTCTCAAGCACTATATCTAAGATCTTATTATCTGATACGAAATCTACTAAGCCATTCCAGGCGTCTTCAACCCAGTCAAACCAACCTCTTGTCTGTCCCTGTCCCGAGGCCGAGGCCAGAAGTTCCAATGGACTGTAGTATACGTCGGGCATGTTGCTGCTACGTGTCATCTCCTCGTCAAATCTGATGGCAACGGGGTGGAAGCAACCCTCTTCGTCTATAGACATTTCTTCCATTATTTGGCTCAGGTCCTTGCCTTCACCGGCACGTGTGGCACCGTTTATCAGAGCCTCGGGGTTCACGTAGACGTCGGTCTTCAGCGTAATGTCTTTTCCGATAGGGAGAACTTCTGCGAGCTCGGCCTTGACGACGTCAATGATGTAGCGGTCGCCTGCCAGTGTCTGCTTGGTACCTCTGCGCAGGAACGATGCCTCACGAAGGTTCAGCCAGATACCCATCGGGCGGTTGACGAAGTTGTCGATGCCCTTCTTGTCGGCCAGTTCCTTGCTGATAGAGATCTGTGTGGTGTCGGCATTCAGGATCTGAATGTCCTCAGGTGTCAGGAAGTCGTTGAAGATAAAACCTACAGGCTCCTTGGGCTCGTTGTTGAGTACCTGTGCTTCTGCCGACTCGTTCATCAGGTCTGCGTCGTCTGTACATGCTGTGAACGACACTGTGACTGCGGTAATGATGCTCATGAGCACCGACTTTACCAAAATTGAATTCTGCTTCATAATCGTAATTTTTTTATTTGTTTATACTTGTTTTATTATTCTCTGTGTCATCTGTCGTTTCTGACTTTTGACACTGCAAAATTAGGACGATTATGAATTGATTCCAAGTTTTTTCGTGTTTTTCGCTCCGACTTGTTGCGACAGGGGGGGATATTTGCGACAAATCGGGGGAACGTTGACATAGTTGTCGCATATCGGCCGTCAAACGAACCTCTTTGTTCAATTCTACTTCATTCATAAGCTTCAAGAAAAAACCAATTTGTTATGTTATGTACGTTATGTTTGTTATGTTTTTCTCGCGAGTTTCCTGATGACCGCAGTTTTTCCCCTGCCTTTTTTCTCTACTTTCTTGTCTTTTACCCATCGCCATATCTGCACTCTGGCCACGTCAGCAGTCATTTCGCCCATTTCCATGACCTTCCCTTGTGAAAACTCTTGAGGCAGCGACTCCAGCAGCCGGTCCGACTTCGAATAATAGTTCACCTTGTTGTTCTGCTCGTCGGTTTCTTTGTTCTCGAGGTAGGCCTTGGCTTGGCCGCCGAAGAATTTCTTCTGCGTGTAGAGCTGTATCTCGAGGATCACCGAGCAAAGCGCCTCGTCCTTCTCATCGATCTTGAAGGTGTGCTCCTTCTGCCATTCCTCCCAGTGGCGCATCAGGATGAAGGGTGCCGCCACGTTCAGGCCGTAGTAAGGCACGCGCTTCACGAGCATCGCCGTAATCCTGTCCTGCTCCATCTTGGCCAGTGTCATGATGTCCGCCATCCAGTGATAGGTATACTCCACGAGCGGCCAGACGGGCAGCTCGCCCCGTGTCTGATCCAGCTTGAACGCCCACTCCTTCAGGGTGTCGTTCACCTCGATGTTCTGCTTGCTGCGCCTGTAGAGCGGAATCACCTCGAAGGCATCGGCGCACAGCGGCAGCACGGCCATGCGGCTGTAGAGGCCCGAGCCGAAATTGCGCAGGGGCACCTTCTTCGACAGGCTCACGGGCGTGCCTGTGTACACGAAGTTCCAGTACACGTTGAACGGACCGCTCACAGAGTCCACGTTCTTATACTGCTGGTTGTCCTCCTCATTGTGGAAAGCCTTCAGTTCAAACACGCTCTTGTCGATCCACGACTGCGAGGAGCTGCCCAGACGCGTGTTGTTCTCCAGCTCCGAGTCGAAGGTAAACAGGTGCAGGTGGATGGGCTCGCCGTTCTCGTCGGTGTCCGTACAGCCCACCATGTCCTCGATGAAGGTCTGGTTCGAGGTTCTCGGACCGTGTATCCTCACCTTCACCTTCGGCTGCGTCAGACCGTCCTTCTTTTGCTTGTCCGACGAGGTCTCGTTCTTCTGCTTGTCCTTCTTGAACTTGTTCACCATGTCGTTGCCCACCTTGTCGGCCGCGATGATGGGCGACAGGATGGTCTTGTAGAGGTCGCCGGCAAACGACTTGCCGCTGGCGGGATCCTCAATCACAAACACCTCGTAGTTCAGTCGCCGCTGCGTCTCCGGACGGTGGTAGAAGTAGTAATAGCAGCGTGTCATCAGCGTGCTCACAAAGGGTCTGACCCTCTGTGAGCAGGGGACAGAATGTACACAGTAGGGTCGGTTCCTACTGCGTAATTTTACCCGCAATTCCTGCACCTTAGTATTGTTTTTTGTTGTCTATGACAAAATGGAACGTTTCG
>CADAAR010000051.1 GCA_902785945.1 uncultured Prevotellaceae bacterium | reverse complement strand
GTATTCTCAATCCGAACATCGAATTGGCTGTCCGGTTCAAGTTGCGACAAGATATATAGAATGCTCTGTCGTGAGCACTCACACTGCTGCGGATGGTTTCTCAGCCCACATTTAACTTTAGGGCACGTACATTCCAGATAACTCAGTTCATAAATCTTTCCTGGCTCAATCACCCTACCCGTATAGGACTTGCTATTGTACCCTTCCGTGTAGATCCTGTCAAAATCCCCTTCATACTTGGCATATATTTGCTTATGTATCTGGAGAACATGATCTTTTACACATTCGATGGCTTCTTCTCTATAGCGCATACGTTTTATTTCCAATCGTAATACTCGGATGGGTCTGTTTGCGCCTTGATACTGGTTCGCGTCTATGCAGGTTTCGCCTGTGGGAACGAAACCACACTTCTCCATCACTCGACCAGAGGCTGGATTGTCTACGAAGTGGCCGCTGATGAGCGATTTGATGTCTGTTGTCTGTCGGATGTGGTCTAACATCAGACGTAGGGCCTCCGTACAGATACCCTGATTCCAGTAGGGTTTCGCCACCCAATAGCCGATGAGCGGTTCACCCTCGCGGGCCGGCAGGTCGCACTCGCACGAAGGGCCATAGCCCATAGCGCCAATAGCCTCGTCTGACTCTTTTAGAACGATAGCCCATGTGTGTAGCGCATCGTTGAATACGGTGCGGATAATCTCCAGACTCTCTTCCACACTCTGATGTGGTGCCCATCCGGCACGAGGTCCGACATCCGGATCGGAAGCCCACTTGAACAGCGTCTCCGCGTCACTGTCTCGCCAAGGACGCAATATGATACGATTTGTTTCCATTGTTACCCTAATTGACCTGGTAGGCGAAGTTTCTCCTTCCGAGGGAAGGAGGCTTCGTAGGCCTCGAAAGCCTCCGGATTCTCGTCGGCTACGAAATAACCCTTGGGTGGGCAGTAAGTTCCCTCACGATTGCCCCAATAGCCAGGGATCAGTTCTTGAGCGAGGAAATACGGAACTTCTGAATCTCGCGGCTCTGCGTGATAGTGAATCTTCATCTTGCTGGCGAGGTCGAAACCTGCGTGCTTATAGAACTCAATATTACCTTCCATCTGCAGAAGACCAATACCCATCTCCTTGGCTTTCTCTATTGCATATAGCAGTAGTTTCAGGCCATAGCCCTTGCGCTTGTAGTCCGGATGGATGCTGATGGGACCGAAAGTCCACGAAGGGAAGCTACTTCCGTCATCAAGCATAATCTTTGCTTTTGAGAACATCACATGGCCGATGATCTTGTTATCCTCCTCCATCACAAAATCGAGATCGGGGATGAAGTCGGGATTCGTCCGATATTGATTGAGTACGTAATGCTCTGTGCATCCCGGACGGTACACGTTCCAGAATGCCTCACGCGTCAGGTTCTCCACCTCGCGATAATCTTTTGTTTGTTCTAAACGAATATTCATGGTTATACTTCGATTTTTATCATTTGACGTTGCAAAGCAAGAAAGCCGAGTGGCAGCACGCGTCATCGCGACGAGTGCTGCTTTCATACTCTATTAAATAATAACTAACATATGTGTAAAGTATGATATTCCTTATTTCTCGAACTCTCGGAGTTCCTCCAAGCCGCGCTCTATCTCCTGCAGTTGCTGGGCGTGGCGACGAAGCTGCCATTTGGCAAAGACAAAACCAAGACCAAAGGTGAGCAATGAGAGTCCGAGAGGCAACAACAATCTCGTGCTGAACTCGTAGCCGGCCTCTGTGTTGAATCCCAACTCCAGAATGTAGAAGGCTATCATCGCCAGACATACGGCGCCAATCATCCATACCTTCTCCTGATGGCAGACCTTCTTATAGGTGAGCACCAACCGACTAAGTTCGCTGCTGCTCTTGCCGCCCAGATCGAATTTCGACAGCAGGGAGAGTTTCCATAACATGGGTATCAGTCCTATTACCATCACGCCCTCGACGATGGCGAATGAGGTGGTTTGGATGGGCGTGTTCAGATAGACAAAGGGGAATACCACACAGATGATGAGCATATTCACTACGAAACTGTAGATGTTCTGTCCCATGATGTGGTCAAAGGCCGACTTGGTCTTCTGCTGGATCATTTCCTTCACCATGCGAAGGTTCACTATTTCCGTTTCTGCCAGACGCTCGTCGAGCTTGTTCCAGCTGGCTTTCAATGCTTCAAGTTCCATATCAATTCAATTTTAACGGTTCGACATTTTTCTTAATTTCTCTTTTGTACGATTCAGTTTCACGGCGACGTTGGTCTTAGTGATGCCGAGGATGTCGGCGATTTCCTCATAACTCCGTTCCTCCAGCCAGAGGAGAATCAGCGCGCGTTCCAGTTTCCCCAGCTGGTTGATGAGGCGGTAGAGCTCCCTGAGTTGTCCTGTTGTGTCCTCGTCGGCTGCCATGCTTGCCACGTTGGCCGTCATCGGAACGGTCTGTGGACGGGCATTGGAACGTCGGAGGAACGTGATGCAGGTGTTCATAGCGATGCGGTATACCCAGGTTGTGAGCTTGCTATCCCCCCGATAGCGCGGGAAGCTCTTCCACAGGTTGAGCACCGTCTCCTGAAACAGGTCGTTCAGGTCGTCTTGGTCGTTGGCATAGATATAGCACACCTTGTAGATCGTACGTTTCTGCGCCTCGACCATCGTCAGGAATTCTTTCTCTAATTCTTTCGTCTCCATTGTTAAACTAAATCTTTTTACCTATTAGTCGCAGAAATAGTGAATTAATTACATCCAATAGCAAAAAAAGTGAATTTCCGGCCTGTCACGCAATGTTCTGGGGAAATCTCATAATCATAATACTTTCTTCGCTCCGGGAATCATCCTGACCAGCCAAGTGAACACAAACGAACAGATGGTGGTAATCATGCCGATGAATATAAACTTACCGAAGGCTCCTATCCAGATGCCGTCGGTGACATACTGCAGAACTATCATCAGCAGCAGATGGAAGATGTATGCACCATACGACTGAGCGGCGCACCACTGCCAGAACCGGCTGTCCCAGTTTCCATATTCGCGGAACAGCCAGAGCAGTCCAAAACAGATGAATACACACAGAAGTGATTCGTAGATGCCAAACCACTCTGTAACGAAAGCATTCCATCCTCCGCCATCACGAAGATAAATGCCTATTGCCAAAAGGCAGCCAATCGTTAGCGAAATGGCTCCTGTTGTGTTACCCATCTTTTCGAGCCAGGCAAACCGACGTGCCAGAATGCCGATAACGAACATCATGACATATTGCAGATAGTGGGCGGGTTCCATAGGCAACGGGATAATGCCAAAGGGCCAGATCCAATGATCCTGCGGGCTGACCTGACGAATCAGATAACTGCCAATCCCCATCACACCGCCAAATATCATCAGACCAATGATGGTAGGTCTCGATGAGGACTCGCCATCGATGGGCTTACTTATCAGTCTTATCAAGGCATAAATGAGGCAGAAAACCAGCAGGCTCTCGATATACCACATGTGCCCAATCTCTGGCTTGCCTGATAAAATAGATAACAGTCCACCCATCAGTAAAAGCGGAATACCCAGGCGGATAAGTTTCTTCTGCACAAACACCTTTGCTCCCTGCCTGTCGAAACTCGTAGGCACAAAGTAACCTGAAATCAGGAAGAACAGCCCCATAAAGAAGGCTGCATTGACCGAGAAGAAATGCCATATCCAAGGCATAAATTCGGCAGGATTGCTGGGATGGTAAGCCCAGTCGCCACCATCGCCGTAAGCCTGACCAGCGTGGTGGAATATCACCAACACCGTCAGGCACACTTTCAGATTGTCCAGATATAAAAGCCGTTTCTTACTCATCAAAAATCTTCATTATCTATTTGACGCTGCAAAGATACAAATAGTTGCGGAGTATTCCAAATTAATCATTTACATTCTCGCCTTCTGCTTCTCGCCTGCACCAGAGCCGCGATACTTCGAGCGGGCCTCGTTGAACTTCCAATTGAGGTTGACAAGGAACGTGCGGCGCGCTGGGTTGTCAGTCGACAGTTCGCGAATGCCATAGACGACGGCAGCGGTCTTGTTAGTGTTCAGCACATCGACGCAGCGCACATCGAGGGTCAGTTGTCCCAGGCGTCGAAGGTTGAAATCGCGCTGTAGACCGAGTGTGAGGTCGAAGCGCTGGGCCGTTATGCTGAAGTTGTTGTAGTCGCCCTTCGTGGCCCACTGAGCATTGGCACTCAGGCGGAAAGCGTGAGGCAGTTCGATGTCGTTGTTCCAAACGAGTGTGACGTAAGGGTCGTTGAGGGTTTTTATCGTACCGTTGGCCGTCGGCGTCTTGTAATTCTGGAAGACGGTGAAAGCATACCACAGTGGGTGCCACTTGCCAATTGTGGGACTGGCGGAGAGGCTCAGCGAAAGTTGGTTGTAGTCCTCCTCACTGTTGATGGGACGTACAAGGCTGATGAGCGGATCCGTGCTGCCAGGGAAAGGCTCGGTGGACATCGTTTCGCTGTTCTTCAGGCGGCCATAGTTGACGCTCAAGTTCGCCCACTGATAGGCCGCGTTCAGCACGAGGCTATGGGTGTAGGTCGGCTTCAGATAGGGGTTGCCGCTCTGGTAGGTGTAACGGTTGACATAGATGGTCGAACTGGTCAGGTTGCCATAGTTCGGACGCTGGATGTCGCGGCGATACGACAGGCTCAGTTGCATCTTTCCGATAGGCGCCGAGAGGGTTGCGGTGGGGAACCAGTCACCGTAGTTGCGACACACCTCATCCTCTTTTACGCCGAAGTTGAAGTAGTCGTTCGTCAGGTGCTCGTAGCGCAGACCAGCTTGGGCGAAGAGTTTTCCGAACTGCCGTCCATATTCGAGGAAGATGGCTGATGACTTCTCGTTGATCTCCGTATCGGTAGATTTCACGGGTACAGCGTCTGTGGCTTGGAAGGTATAGGCATCCGTGCGATGGTTATAGCTGTACTCGCCACCCAACGAGAGATTACCCATCAGCACGGGATAGCTGAAGATGAGCTTCGAGGCCCAGAAATTATTTGCGCTGTTGGTGTTGTTCTCGATGGTGCGGTCAACGGGGGCTGCGCCGACAAGCGTTGTCTGCTCTGTCGTACGGCCTGGGGTCTTGGTGTCATCGAAGAGTCCGTCGATGTTCAGGTCGATACCCAACTCTCCCACCTTACCATTATAATACGCGTTGAAGATGTGCTTCTTGACGTTCTGGTCCTGCCAGATGTAGCTCGCGGAGCGCTCGGTGAGGATGTCGTTTTCGAACATGTCCGTCAGGTAGTCGCCCTTCGTCTCGCTTTTGGGCGTACGGTCGTATTTGTAATAGGCGCCGAAGGTGTGGTTCTCGTTGACCATATAGTTCACCTGCAACTGTGGCGACCAGGCGTGCCAGGGGTGTCTGATCTCCTGAGTGGAGTGACCCGTTACCTGATCCTGCCCTACGTAGTAAAGCATGTCGTTGACTTGCAAGCCCTTATAATGATTATAGGTGCCCACCCAGAACGAGCCCGTCACATCGAGTCCGCCCGTGCGGTAGTTGGCGACAAAATTATTGTTCAGCGAACCGCCGTACTGATACATATACTGCATGCTGTTCTGGAAGCTCAGGCCTTCGCCCTGCGCCTTTTTCAGGGTGATGCGAACGACGGCCTTGGTTGATGCAGCATAACGGGCACCTGGGTTCTGCACCACGTCGACATGCTGAATCTGGTCGGAGCGCAGACGCGAGAGTTCTTTCATGTCCTGCACCTTGCGGCCGTTGATATATACCTCGGCATCGCCACGCCCCAACACCTTCACACCGCCATCTCGCTCAGCCTCCAACGATGGAATCTTCGACAGGGCATCGCTAATGGTTCCAGCCTTCTCCAATATTGTGCCAGCGACGGTAGTGCGCATGGCGTCACCCTTTACGTGGGTCTTCGGCAACTGCCCCTTTACCACGACCTCGCTGAGCAATTGCGTGTCCTCCTTCATCTGGATGGTCAGGTTCTGACCCGCATTTATATATAAGGTCTGATAGCCCACGCTGGTCACCTTGAACAATCCTTCGTTGACATCCGTCACAATCTTGAACACACCGTCCATATCGGTCATCGCGCCCTGCACGAAAGCCGAATCGGGCAGCGACAGCAGTACCACATTCACATAGGGCATCGGTTCACCCTTCTCGTCAATCACTCGTCCGCCCCAGTCCTGTGTCTTTCCTTGGGCTGTCAACGTCATCATCATTAAAGCCATAATGGCTGTTATCCTGAAAACAATCTTTTTCATATCCTTAAATAGTTGATTATATTTGTTTGTTAATTCTTGATGTCCACACCGCCCAGGAAATTATCGGCTATGATGTGGAGACAGTGGGCATTCTGATCTGCCATTCTTGAGGCATGGTTGCCTACCCCACCGATAAAGCTGCGGCTCTTCACTACGACGTTCACCGTCGGAGGCACAATGAGTTCCACGCCACCACAGAAGGTATGGATTTCAATCTCCTCATCCTCTGTAATCGCAGCATTTCGCAAATCCATTCGGATGCCTCCGCAGAAAGCGTCGAGACGGGCACCGTGGAACGCCTCGCCACGATAGATGTACTCATCACCGCCATAATGCACACTGCAGCAGATGCGCTTGCCGTCTTCACCAATAGGCAGCGGACGCTGCAACCACTGATCTGGGTCGCGACGATAGCTGTCGATAATAAGGCTCGCGCCTACATATATTAGCAGACAGATGGTGAAATAGGTAACCCAAGGTTCCTCAGATACTCTTGCAAACCAGGTCCAATGGATGAAGCCCCAGATGGTAGCCAGCTTCAACAGACTGGCCACGATGAAAACTATTCCAATAATTGTTCTTAATTTCATAACTTTTACTTTTTTGATTATTTTTACGTTTTGACGTTGCAAAGTTACGCCTAAGTTGCACGCGCTCCAAATTTCTGGGATATTCTGCATGGATTTGTGATAAATGGAGGGATAAATTGCGGAAATGTGACGAATGGTTTGGTTGTTATGGGAAAAAGTACTACTTTTGTACCCCGTATGAACAAAGGTCACAAAGAAACCATCAATACACGTTTTATCAGCACCGCCTTCATGGTGCTGGCAATAGCCATCTTCAAGCCCTTCGGACTCGAAATGTGGCAATGGCAGGCCTGTGTTCATCTGCTGGCAATATTCGCATTGGGCATGTTCAGTTGTTTTCTGACGGAAGTTATTCTGCGATACATGATCCGCATGCCCCGCTCCTACGACCGTGGTGTCAGCTATATCATCAGCCGGAATCTCCGTTTCCAATGCATCAACACGCCGTTAGTGTCGCTACTCATCTGTCTCTATCGCCACTTTGCGATGAGCGAGCTGGTAGAGGGCAACAAACTGTCGCTCGACAACTATCTGGAAACGCTGGTGATTATCGCATTCCTTTCCTTCGCCATCGGACTCTACTGGCGCTTTAAGTTCCGCAGTAAGTATCTGGCGATGGAACTGGAAGAGACACGACTCTTGAATGAGCAATTAAAAGAGATACAATCGGAGAAAACGAGTGAGGAGCCTCTCCAGCAGGCACCGGAATCCACCGTCAGCCAAAGCCAGGAGCTCACCCTCACTGGCACGACCAACGAATCGGTGACGCTACAGATTTCCCACTTATTATTTATTGAGGCCGTTGGCAACTACGTCAAGGTGAGCCATCTGCGCGACGATCAGGTGCGTACCGACATGCTTCGTGCCACCATGAAACAGATGGAGGAAACGCTGCAGGGTTATCCGATGATAGTCCGCTGCCATCGCGCCTTTCTGGTCAACCTTGGTCAGGTAGAGCAAATCATCTCACATTCCGGTTCCACCCAACTGCTCATCAAGCACTGCCACGAATCGCTTCCCGTCTCGCGCAGCAACATGTCACAGGTTCGCGAAGCAATCAAGCGAGGGTAGTTCCTCCATTCTGTCGATTATAAAGTCGGCGCCAGCATCTTTGAGCTCCTCTCTGCTCCCGTTGCCCCAAGTCACACCGCAAGTTTTTGTCCCTGCATTGGCTCCCATCAGGATGTCAACGGCCATATCTCCAACAACGAGCGTCTCACTGGCATCGAATTGCATCGCAGCGAGGGTCTTCAACACAGGTTCCGGCTTGGGCTTCGCCTCCTTCACGTCATCCGCCCATCATAAAAAGAACCTAAAATCTTAAAAGTTAAATCTTGAACCTAAAATCCGCAGATAATTTTCAAAGGTCTAATTTTGCCGCCATTTGAGACATGTCTGTCTGTTTTTAGTCATACAAGCATGTGGACTCAATCTCTTCACATACTCCAAAAACATTGCGAAAAATTGTAATGTGTCCGATAGCCTAGGTCATATTTCTTTGGATTTTTTCGATTATGACCGAATTATTTCTTTGGATTTTTTAAATTCTTATCAAATTATTTGTTTGGATTATTTCTTTTTTGTATCTTTGCAGCATGAAAACTCATAGCGCAAATGTATTACGAACGAATCATAGATCAGTATCTTAGTGAATGGGCAACACGTGCCACCCATAAACCCGTGTTGCTTCGAGGT
>CADAAR010000050.1 GCA_902785945.1 uncultured Prevotellaceae bacterium | reverse complement strand
TTGCTGCGGTTATTGATGCCAATCCTAAGTTCCATAAACTCTATCAAATGTATAAATTAGTCGCTTGATGAATGAATATTCACTTGCGAAAGTTCAATTTATTATTTAATCCGTTATTATTTAGATTTAATCCGTTATTATTTAGCAAGGCGTAACAGTTGTTTTGCGTTTTGGATGGCGGCTTCGGTTACCTTACTGCCACTGAGCATCTGGGCGATTTCGGTAATTCGCTCCTCAGGGCTCAGAATCTCCATCCTACTGGTGGTGCCTTGTGGCGTTTCTTCTTTTTCTACTTTATAATGGGCAGCGCCCAAAGCGGCTATCTGTGGCAGATGGGTGATGCTGATTACCTGACGCTCATGACTACCCATTTCATACATGATCTCTGCCATCTTCTCGGCTATCTTACCACTCACACCCGTATCAATCTCGTCGAAGATAATAGTGGGCAGTTTCACAGCGCCGCTGATCATTGCTTTCAGGGATAACATCACACGGGCGATTTCACCTCCCGAGGCTACTTGCGACACAGGCTGGAGTGGAGTAGAGGTGTTGGCTGAGAAGAGGTAGGCCACCTTGTCCTGACCATTGGCTGCCAGGTTCTCCTTGCTGATGCTGACCTGGAATCGAATATTGGGCATGCCCAGCGGCACGAGCCGTTGCTGCATCTCGGTTTCCACCTTCTTGGCGGCTTTCGTGCGCAGCTTTGTCAGCGTGTCAGCTTTCTGCTGGCATTGTGCTTTCAGTTGCTCCACCTGCTGCTCGCGCTCCCGCAACGTTTCATCGCTGTTGTCGATATGGTCTAACTGCTCTTTCAGCGAATCCCTCAAGGCAATCAGGCCCTTCGTATCTTCAGCGTGGTATTTCTTCTGCAGGTCGTAGAGACGGTCCAGTCGTTCGTTGATATGGTCAAGTTCAGCGGGGTCGAAGTCGACGTTGCCCAACAGACTGCCCACTTCCTGTGCGATATCCTTCAGCTCGATATAGGTGCTGTCCATGCGTGTGGCGAGCTCCTCTGCCTCAGAGAACACACGACTGATACCTTTCATGGCATTCAAGGCACTACGCAACTGCGATACGATGCCTGTTTCATCTGCCTGCAGGGCATTGTCGGCAGTATAGAGGGCGCTCTTGATGTCCTCAGCATGGGTCATCGTGTCGCTCTTCTGTTCCAGTTCTTCCTGTTCGCCAATATTGAGACGGGCTCCTTCGAGCTCCTGATACTGGAACTGCAGGAAATCCACGTTCTGACGGTTGCGCTCTATCTCTTCCTTCAGGGCCTCCAGTTCGTTGGCAGCCTGGTGATAGGCATCGTAGCTTGCCTTGTAGTCTGCCAGTTCCTTGGCGTCATCGGCAATAATGTCGAGCACACTCATCTGGAAGTCCTGTTTGTTCAGCAACAGGTTCTGATGTTGCGAGTGCACATCCACGAGCCGTTCACCCAGTTCCTTGAGCATCGACAACTGCACGGGGGTATCGTTGATAAACGCCCGACTTTTGCCTGCTGCTGTCAGTTCTCTGCGGATAATACAGTCGTTGGCATCGTATTCTATGTCGTTCTCGTCGAAGAAATCCTTCATATCGTAGCGCGACAGGTCGAAGTGGGCTTCTATCACGCATCGTTCGGCTCCCTGCTTCAAGGTCTTCAGGTCTGCCCGTTGTCCTAACAGCAGTCCGATGGCGCCCAGCACGATACTCTTGCCCGCGCCTGTCTCACCTGTAATCACAGAGAATCCTGGATAGAGGTCGATATCCAGGATGTCAATCAGTGCGAAGTTCTTGATATATAGATGCTTCAGCATAATGTTCAGTTGTTAATCTTTTCCCACGAAGTGTTCTGCGAGGCGTTGATGTTGCTGAGCAGGTCATACACGGCCTGCTTCTCCTTCTGGGTGCCCTTGCCTTTGTAGATGTTCACCAGTTCGTCTTTCTTGTAGTCTGTCCATATCTGTGGCAACAGACTCAGGGGCTTGTTCTCGTGGGCTTTCTTCAACTGCTCCTCGAGGGCGGTGGATATCTCCGTGCGTCCGCGCTCCGCATTGTTGGCCATTTCGTCGAGACCCTTGCGGTAGTAGTCGTACTGCAGCTGTCGGAAGGGTTTCATCTGTTCGTCCAGATAGTCGTTGATAATGGCAAAGCGGTTGCGCGAGTCCTCAAACGACTTCCAGCCAGGATAGCCTAGGTCCTGTGCATTGTTCACCAGCTGCATGCAGCGCTGCAGGATATCAGTACCTCCTAAGGGCGAGAAGCTGTCGAGATCGAGACCGATAATCAGGTAGGCATAGTAGGCCACGAGGGCCGTCAGCTGGTTGTCTACCGTCTCATCGTTGTAGTTCAATTGGTCGAACTGGGCATACTCGAAGTGGAAGCTGGCATCCCTATTATTATATAAGGTAGTGGTGTAGCTGGCATTGTATACAGGACGGTTGGCCTGTATCAGGGCCGTACACTCAAACTTGTTCTCGTCGCGATTGAACTTCGATACGGTGATGTTCAGATTACATTGTATGCGCTCGTTCTCCTGGAATTGCAGATCCGTCCACTGACGCTCGTTGATAAACTGCTCCAGCGTCTGCTGCAGATTATCGAATACACTATTGTCGGTACCCGTTATCTGACTATGGTTAATGTTCACCTTCACCTGAAGCTCTTGAGAGAAAGTGAATAGTGAACAGTGAAGAGTGAATAGTAATGCCAGGATGATGCGCCTCATAACTAAAGCTTTGCGTCTGCCAAACGTATGCGGGTCAGCACCTGCTTGGTGTTGTAAGTGAAGTCGCCTTGCAGAATCCATCCGTAATAGCCGGGATCGCGCTTGAGCACATCGATAACGGGCATACCCTTGTATTTGCCGAAGTTGAACACCTCGATCATCTTGGGTTCGCCCTTCTCGTCGAGCACGGGATTGCCGCTGGCATCCTTCACCTCGCCCCAGACAATGCGTCCTGCAAAGTCTACGTTCTTATTCATCTTCGAGAATTCGGCCAGCATCTGCATGTCGTTCTCCAGCACCTTCTCGGGATCCTCGTTGGCGCCAGGGGCGTATTTATCCAACTGACCCATCAGCACGCGGTAGGTAGCCTCCGTATCCTGATCAGCACGGTGGGCCTCGAAGTCTTCCTCCATCTTTCGTCCGCAGTAGAACTTATAGGCGGAAGCCAGGTTGCGGCGCTCCATCTTACGGAAGATGGTACAGGCGTCAATCAGCTTGCTTTTCGAGAAGTCGAAGTCGATGCCTGCACGTAGAAACTCCTCTGCCAGCAGGGGGATATCGAAATTGTTCGAGTTGAAACCTGCGAAGTCGCTGCCCGCAAACTTGTCAGCCAGCGTCTGTGCCAGCTGCTTGAAGGTGGGCTTGTCCTTCACGGTCTCGTCGCTGATACCCGTCAACTGTGTGATGATGGGCTCAATATGTTTTTCAGGGTTGATCAGTTCATCGCCACGCTCCTCTTTACCATCAGGATACACCTTGATATATGATATCTGTATCACGCGGTCCTTCACCAGATCGAGTCCGGTTGTCTCCAAGTCAAAAATGACCAGAGGTTTATTTAAATTCAGTTTCATCTCTTAGTCGTTGATCAGCATTGGCATCATCAGCATCAGCACATCCTGGTTCTCAGGCTGCTCTGAGGGCAGCACCAGTCCTGCACGGCTGGGATCTGCCAGCTGGATAATAATCTCAGGACAATCAAAGTTGCTGAGAATCTCGATAAACGACGAGCCCTTGAAGCCAATGCTCATAGCCTTGCCGTTATATTCGCAGCTCATGCGCTCGGTAGCGGTCTTCGAGAAGTCGTAGTCCTCGGCATCCAACTGCAGGATGTTACCCTCCACATGGAAGCGGATCAGGTTGCTCGATTCGTTGGCGAAGGGCTGCACACGACGCAGGGCTGCCAACAGTCCGAGACGGTCCACGCGCAGCTCGTTGGGGTTGTTCTGTGGAATCACGGAGTTGTAGTTGGGATATCTGCCCTCGATGAGTCGGCACTGGATGGTACCGTCGCCGAAGTTCACCTCAGCATTGCGGTCGTCGAAACGGATGATCACGTCGCCACCATCCTTACCCAGCATGTTCTTCAGCAGGTTAGCTGGCTTCTTAGGCAGGATAAAGGCTGCGGGCTGGTCGCTCTTGATGGTAAACACCTTGTTACGCACCAGCTTATGTCCGTCGCTGGCTACAACGGCCAGACAGTCGGCTGTCAGGTCGAAGTAGATACCGTTCATCACGGGGCGCAACTCGTCCTGGGCGGTAGCGAAGATGCTACGGTTCACGTTCTCAGCCAGGGTGACGTTGGGTATGGTGATGATATATGCATTATCGCTGATGGGCTGTGCCATGGGGAACTCGTCGGCATTCTCGATGGGCAGCGAGAACAGACCGTTCTGATAGCTGATCTTCACGAGGTTCTGCTCCTGGTTGGCATCGAAGGTGATGGGCTGCTCAGAAATACCCTTCACGGCTTCCAGCAGGTCGTGGTTGCCAATGGCAAAGCGACCGTTGCCGTCGCTATCGGTCAGCGCGAGCGATGTACGCATGGTGTTCTCACCGTCAGAAGCGGTGAGCGTAAGGGTCTGACCGTCGATGTCGAACACGAAATCGCCCAGGATTGGGAGGGCGTTTTTGCTGTTAATCACTTTCGAAAGTGCTGAGAGCTTGTTGCTCAATGCAGAGCTTGATAATGTAAATCTCATAATTATGTAGTCTTTTTGTTTTTAATTACTTCTGATTTGACGACAAAATTACTAAAAAAGGTTGTTATAAACAAAAAAAAGGCGATATTTTTTCGAGTTTCAAACTATTTTTAGTAATTTCGCCGAGCGAAACAAGAAAAATCAACAAATAAAAACATTTAAGACAATGGAATTAACAGGTAGAATTATTGCTGTAATGGAGCCCCGTAGTGGCGTCTCCGCCCGCACTGGTAACTCATGGATGACGCAGGAATATGTGTTAGAGGTACCAGGCCAGTATCCCAAACGTTGTGTCTTCAACCTCTTTGGTGAGGACCGCATCAAGCAGTTCAATATTCAGAATGGTGAAGATCTGACCATTCAGTTCGATATCGACGCCCGCGAATATCAGGGTCGTTGGTTTAACGATATCCGTGCCTACAACGTCATTCGCGGTCAGGTGCCACAGGCTGTTAATCCTACTGCCTCTCCCTTCCCGCCAGCTCAGGGTCAGCCCGATGCTGCTACATCGCCTTTCCCACCAGCACAGGAGCCGGCAGCAGAAGGTGGTAGCGCCGACGACCTGCCCTTCTAAACCTACTGTATGAATATCAAACTACATACCCCTGGCAGCCTGAAGAAGGGTAGTGGAATGGGCTCGCTGAAGCAGTTCCTCCTATCCCTCTTCGCTACCACTGTATCCATAGCGCTCACCTTTGGTACGGCAGCCATCATCGACTACAACAAGAAACAGAAAGAGAAGCGCGAGATTGTCATCATGGTGATGTATGACATGCACAACTCGCTGCAGTCGATCGAGAAGGCCGACTCTCTCATCCGTGAGTCGATGAAGTTGCAACGTACCGTCGCTGAGGATACAACAAAATACAATACGCAGAAGTACGCGTTGGTTTACATGATACCGTCCGCCAGCTATACGGAAACCACAGAACGCATTTTCTCGTCGAACATTGAAACCATCAACACCGTGGGCAACGTGCTCTTCACCGAGAATGTGGCGGAATTCTATCAGATGCGCAAGTATTACAAAGCGAGCGTATGCGACTCCTTGGCCCATGAGATAAGGAAGTATGATGTTTTCTTCAGCATTAAGGAGTTCTTAAGTCCTGATTACTATTCCTATGGTTTGGCCAGTCAGGAACTTTTGTCAGACATGCAGCATCTCTTTACCCTGTGTAAGCAGATGATGGAGGTCACCGATGAAGAGATTGATGCTTATCGCAAGCAGCGTCAGAAGATGGACAAAGACATGGGTGATGACCGCGACTCATTAAAGTCGAAAAGGAACGACCTCGAACAACTCAATAAGTCGTTACTTGATGCAGTTAAGAAGCTGAATATTAAATAACTAAAACTATTTTTATGATGAAAAAGACTATGTTTTATGCCCTCGGTATGGCAGCCCTCGTCGTGGGTTGTACCTCAACCGACAAAGTGACTAAGAACACTATCAATCAAGAGGAAGTCATGAGTAAGATGTCGCTCGAAGACAAGGCTCATTTCGTGATTGGTACTGGTATGGCTGGCTTCAGCGGCGACGATGCCGTGATTGGCGCCACAAAGAATCTTGTGCCTGGTGCCGCTGGTACCACCTATCCTCTCGATTCTCTGGGTATCCCGGCAGTAGTGCTGGCCGACGGTCCTGCCGGACTGCGTATCGATGCCACACGCGAGGGCGACTCTGCCACTTATTACTGCACGCATTTTCCCATTGGCACTTTGCTGGCCTCTACGTGGAACACCCAGCTGATTGAGGAGGTGGGACAGGCCATTGGCGAGGAGGTGAAGGAGTATGGTGCCGATGTGCTGTTGGCACCTGCCTTGAACATCATGCGTAACCCCCTCTGTGGCCGTAACTTCGAGTATTATTCCGAAGATCCTGTAGTGGCTGGTAAGACCGCTGCCGCCTATATCACGGGTGTGCAGAAGAACGATGTGGGCACGAGCATCAAGCACTTCGCTGCCAATAACCAGGAAACCAACCGCATGAACACCGATGCCCGTATCTCTCAGCGTGCCCTGCGCGAGATCTACCTCAAGGGCTTCGAGATTGCCATCAAGGAGAGCAAGCCCTGGACCGTCATGACCTCTTATAATTATATTAATGGTACGTATGCCTCCGAGAGCAAGGACCTCGTAGAGACCATCCTGCGCGATGAGTGGGGCTACGAGGGAACGGTCATGACCGACTGGTTTGGTGGTAAGGATGGTGCCGTCCAAATGTGGGCTGGCAACGATATGCTGCAGCCGGGCAAGGCCGAGCAGTTCGATTCTATCGTGGCTGGTGTGAAGAGCGGCAAACTCGCTGAAGCCGACCTCGACCGCAACGTACAGCGCATCCTGAACCTCATCGAGAAGAGTCCGCGCTTCCAGGGATATCAGTATTCCAACAAGCCCAACCTCGAGGCTCATGCTGCTGTCACGCGTCAGTCGGCAGCCGAGGGTATGGTACTCATGAAGAACAACGAGGCGCTGCCCTTTGGCGAGAAAATCAAGAACGTGGCGCTCTATGGCAACACCTCTTACGACTTCATCGCTGGCGGAACGGGTTCTGGTAACGTGAACCACGCCTATGTGGTATCGCTGCTCGATGGTCTGAAGAATGGTGGCTATACCGTTGCCGACGAGCTGAAGACGGCCTACGAGACCTACGTTGCTGATTGCAAGGCTGCCAAGGAGAAAGAGATTGCCGAGTTGGAGAAGAAGGATAAGCAGGCTGCTATGTTCGCCCGCTTCATGCCTGGTTCGCTGCCCGCAGAGAAACTCTTCACCGCCGACGAGCTCACCGCACAGGCTGCCAATGCCGATATCGCTGTGATCACCATCGGACGTATCTCTGGCGAATTCCTCGATCGCAGCATTTCCAACTTCAACCTCAGCGACTCTGAACGCAAGCTCGTTGAGCAGGTGTGCGATGTCTATCATAAGGCTGGCAAACAGGTGGTGGTGCTGCTCAACATCGGTGGTGTCATCGAAACGGCTTCGTGGAGCGCGCTGCCCGATGCCATCCTCTGTGCCTGGCAGGCAGGTCAGGAAGGCGGCAACAGCGTGGTCGACGTGCTCAGTGGCAAGCAGTCGCCTTCAGGCAAGTTCACCATGACGTGGCCCGTGAAGTTCTCCGATGCCTATTCGTCGAAGAATTTCCCCATCGACCAGGATCCCCGTATCGACATGACGAATCAGGGTGCCAAGAGCGCTAATGTCCGCAATGTCGACTATACAGAATACGAGGAGGATATCTACGTGGGCTATCGTTATTTCGACTCGTTCGAGGTGCCTGTCAGCTATCCCTTCGGCTTCGGTCTGAGCTACACCACTTTCGAGTACGCCGATGCCAAGATTGCGCAGAAGGATGATGCTTACGAGGTGACCGTCACCGTCAAGAACACGGGTTCTCACGATGGTAAGGAGGTAGTGGAGCTCTATGTTGCTGCACCCGACTCGAAGGCTGCCAACAAGCCCGCCAAGGAGTTGAAGGCATACGCCAAGACCAAGAACCTGAAGCCTGGTGAGAGCGAGACGCTCACGCTCAGTGTGAAGGCTGCCGACCTCGCATCGTTCGACGAGGCCGCTTCTGCCTGGGTGGTTGCCGAGGGCGAATACCAGTTCCTCGTGGCTGCCTCTGCTCAGGACATCAAGGCCACGCTCACATCGCCTGTCAAGGCTCAGCAGACTAAGGCCCACGATGCCCTCAAGCCGCAGTCGCCCCTCAATCTGCTCAAACGCTAGGCGTCTTACCGCAACAATACAAAGAAAACAGGCTTCCAATCGGGAGTCTGTTTTCCTTTTCACTAATCACTATTGACTTCGTCCAAATCGCTCACGCTCGGCATAGCTCGAATTCATTCGGCTCTGCTTTCGCTTAATCGCGATTTTCACTATTCACTGCCCCAAAGGGGCCCCAGTCCCATGCAACTCGTGGTCGTATACTATCACCTTCACCGCCACCTCAATAATCTTCTTCTTCATGACTATTGATTCTTCACTCTTCACTCTTCACTCTTCACTCGCTTAGGCGTTGGGATCGTAATCGTCGTCTTCACCCTCACCTGTGTTGATGATCAGCGTCGAGGCCTGACCAGGCATAGCGAAGCTACCAGAGTAGACACCATTGTCCTCAGTCAGCTCAATCTCCGAGCCATTCACGGTTGCCGTAGGCACCTGTCCCTCAGCAGGCGTGATGCTGATCTCCACCTCGTCATCCTCGTTCAGACTGGTACCTGAGGTTACAGCATTACCGTCCTTGGTGACGGTTGCTGAACCAACGCCCGTCCTCGAGATTGTCAGTGCATAGGTGCTAGCGGTCTGCTGACCCTGCTCACTCTGACTGCCCTGCTCACTCTGCCCCGAGCCTCCGGAGTTACCACCGCTCTCGGTTCCTGAGCCCGAAGATGATCCACCGCTATTGCCACCGCCCTGAGCAGCAGTCTTAGCAGCCAGGATCTCAGCAGCGGCCTTATCGGTCCAGCCCAGCTTACCATCCTTGTTCAACTCCTCGCGGGTGTACTCGCCCGTGGCCTGTGCCAACAGCTTCAGACTGTTCACGGCAGGGCCGGTCTTGTCGTTCTTACCAACGGTACCGATGCTGGCGGTGATGGTCTTGTCGAGGGTGGGGTCATACAGCTCCTTGCAACCGTTACCAATCACACTCACTTTGAAGATCGCCAGGTTGTCCACCTTCACGGTGTTACCGTTCAACGTCTGTTCACGCACGCACTTCACGAAGTCTCGCAGAATACCCTCGATGGTACCCTCGGAAAACGGGGTGTTGTGCTCAGCCATGTGAACAGCCATATCATGGATGTTCATGGTCTGCTTGTACGAAACTCGTGGGTAGTACTTACCGTATGCGGCAGATCCCACAATCTTGTTTTGAGAAATGTAAAGTTCAATCATGTTTGTAAAGTTTTTAAATAGTTTGTTGTTAAAGTTTATGATTCTCTGTCTTCAGTCGGATTCTGCAATTTTCAGTCGGATCCGGTCTCCGTTTCTGGCGCCTTCTTGAAACATCTTCCATCTTCCTCCTTCCATTTTGTATAATCTTTCCTTTTGACGATACAAAGATACAACTTTTTTATTTGGCCTTGCAAATTATTGCAAGTTCCTGCAAGTTTTTGCAAGATATTTCCTTGGATATTTGAAAAATTTTTTGTATCTTTGCACTATCATAATAATAACTTAAATAATAATGTTCAATGGTTAGATCTTTCGGTCGTAGCGAACTCGCTCAGCAGTATTTTCCCAGGCTCTCCGCTATGTCTGCCTGGCGCAAGTTTAAGGAGTGGTTGGATTACAATCCGCGCCTCCGCAGCCTTCTTAGTCTCTCTCGCCGCACCTACACGCCGGCGGAGGTTCAATTGATTTACGCCGAGCTGGGCGAGCCCTGATTTAAGTGGCTCTTTTTTGAAATTATTCCCAATCGGCGATTCTCACCAAAGGTTCTTGTCAAACGACGAGAGCCTTTTTTCTTTCTGTGTCAAAAATGACAGGCATACAAGACGCTGAGTTAACCAATTAATCAATTAATCGTTTTGTTTTTTATGTGTATTTATAAGTGTCTATAAATTATAATACTATATAATATGATTATAATTATATTATATAGTATTATAATTAAATGTTATTTATTTCTATCTCATTAATTCTTTACTACTATGTTTTTTCAAAATGATTAATTGATTAATTGATTAATTGATATTATCTGATATAATAAGTTAAAAAGTGATAATTATGCGGAAAAATATTCCCACATTTGGGAATTTTTCCTTATATTTGCAGCAAAATTACGACTAAAGAAGATGAAAATAGTCTTTGAAGACACGGATTTGGAAGAACTAATCACAACGGGACGTAACAGCAAATATAAGAAGGCAACAAGAAATGAGAACCCTGCACCCTTTATGGCCGTGCATCCTGGTATGATGATTAAACCAGAACTGGAGGAACGAGGAATCAGTCAGAAGGATTTTGCCAAGATGGTTGGCATTCAGGCATCGCATCTGAGTGAGGTGCTGAACGGAAAGCGTGCACTTACTACAGACTTGGCCGTAAAGATTGAGTCGGCTATTGGTCTGCCAGCAAAAGTGCTGTTGACTGCACAGACGCAGTATGAGTTGGAGTCTGCAAATCCTGCAAGCGACAATAAGGAGAAAGAGACTATCACCATCACCATTCCCGTAAGCGATCGCAGTCTGCTGCGTGAGTTAGTTCGCAGATTTGGCTGGGTAGGCGTGTTCTAAGCGTGATTTCCTAATTCTGCGAGCGACATTGATGTCGGATAGTCATGGGGACAGGCACCTGGGTATGGGTGCCTGTTTTCATGGCAATTGTAGTCGCTGGGACAGGTACTTGGGTATGACGGCTGCTATGACTCAGGTACCTGTCCCCACGGCTACTGAGGATTCATCTTGTTAAAACAGCAGCAGGCAGCACCCCGTCGTGGATGCTGCCTGTTATTTGTTTTATTGCAGTTCAATTATTCGGATTTTTCAAAATGTCTTTTTTCTACGGCAAATATTCAAATATGCCGTAGAATAAGGACAAAAAAAATGTTTGTGTCTGACATAAAAATACCACCGACATACTGCCGACTTCACGGTTCTTGCCTACGAGGATACAACCTTCGGTGTCTTCTGAGCAGTTGCCTTCGGGGATGGCCGAGCGCCCCTTTACCTTATAGGCACCGTTGGCATAGTCGCGCCAAGTGGGTTCCAACGTGTCGCAG
>CADAAR010000049.1 GCA_902785945.1 uncultured Prevotellaceae bacterium | reverse complement strand
GTTCCCCAGAAGCCGGTATAAGGTGAGCGTCCTAAAGCTACCAATTCACGTACCGTCATATTTCTGATATCGGGTTTTTCTGTCAGTACCACACCAATGGTGCGGCTCAGTTCCTTGTCATGATAGGTCCCGATTTCCTTTCCTGCTATCAGGATTTCGCCATCTAGTTTCGGCTGGAAAGCAGAGAGGGTGCGCAACAGTGTTGATTTACCTACACCATTGGCTCCCAACAAGCATGTCAATTCTCCGCTTCGAATGGCAGCATTAATACCCTCCGCCACCGTCCGAATATTGTTTTTCGTACGATAGCCGATGCTTAGGTTCTTTAATATGATGGTTTCAGTACTCATGGATTTTATTCCTTGATGTTTTCGCGACCAGCCTCGAGTAGCTGGCGGAATTCATGAGGCGTCATACCAAGGGCATCCTGGAACTTACGGTTGAAGGTGCGGATGACGGTAAAGCCAGCTTGCTGGGCACAGGCTGCAATACCCCATGCGGGCTCGCTCTGAATGTAATACATGGAACGCAGCAGTCGCAGATAGTCGAGATAATCGTCAACGGTTTTGTGGATAGGTGAACGTCGGAACAAATCGATGAGGCGTGTCTGGGTGGTACCAATGAACTCTGCCAACTCCTTCAGTCCGAAGTCAGGATTCTCATGCGGCAATTCTTCTTCCAGACGGGTTTCAATGAGTGCCATCAGCTCAGCATCGTCGCGTAAGTCGGCATGGCGCATCAATTCCTTGTGACGGATCACAAGTTCCTTGAGCATCTGTATGCGACGGCGCACGTCATAGTAGGCATTGATTTGCTGACTTAACAGTAGATTGTGGCTTACCAGATCAAGGTTGGCTTTCTGCAACGTCTCCACCTTTTGCTGCAGCTCCGCAATTTTAGATTCGTATTCCTTCTGGTTCATCGTAATATGCTTTTAGAGGGTTTCGAGTGCAAAGATAAAAAAAATCCGCGAAACTTGTTACTGTTTCGCGGAAAAAAGTGTTGGTTGGGTATTAAATGCCTCCTACAGCATTATACCAAGCCAGCTGTTTAATGTCTTCATTGTAGTGCTTATAGTTGCCACGAGAGGGGTCTTGTGAAACGAACATCGAGACACCATGGAACTTATCCTCTGTGACGGTGAAGTCGCTGTAAAACTTGCTCCAGGGCTTATTTGTTTTCCACTGTGTTGCCATGCGACTGTCTACGACGGCTCTGTCGAGGACCTGACGCCATTGCTGGTAAACATCCTGAGGAGCATAGGTGCGGATAAAATCGCCTGCATCGTAGAAGATGTTGTAATCAGGGTTAAAGTTTTCTTTTGCATTACCACTATAGATATAATGAATGGTACCTTTCATATCAGCATATCCGTTACCAATCTTCTCTTTCACAGCCTGTAGGGTCTGACGGGTGGCTTGAGCCACGTTGTCCATCTCGCTGGTCTTCACAGCTGCCAGAGGCAGATAGCCCATCATGTATGAATAATACTTACTAACAATATTTGAATAAAACTTGCCGTCTGCAAAGAAGTCGGGGACAATGTCTTCATAGGGAGCACCATTACCAGGAATCTCAGCAGGAGAGCCGATGATATAGTCGCATGTGTTACGTAGCTCATAGAGGTTTTCCAGACACATCAGGTGGCAGCAGTCGCCCATGATGAACTTTAGGTGAGGCAGTCCCTTGAGGATATTGGCCATCGTGGTGATGTTGATCCAACGATAGTCCTTACTGGCGTTGTAATCACCGACGTCAACACCGAAGCCACGACGTGAATTCTTTGGGGTAACCTCTTGTTCCATCAACCAACCAGTGCCGTGTCCCCAAAGCACGAGACCATAGTTGCCATTCATGGCAGGATAGTGATTGAACGCATAACGCATCACACCCTCCATCACTACCGGGTCGCTGGCGCGGTTCTGTCCGTCGCTGCTAGTGATACCCATATCGCTGAGGCTCAGCGAGTCGGTGACCTCACCATTCTTAATACGTGCTAACCAGGGCTCTTCGAGACCAGCATTGCGGCGCACGAACACCAGCAGGTTGTCGTTCTTACCAATATGCTTCGAACCTTCTTTAATCTGTTTGAGATTGCGCTCAAGGGCACCAGAAAGGTCGTTCTTGCCTGCCATATAGACGAGTACGGTCTTGGCGTTAGCAGCATCGTCGCTTCTTGTTGCGGGAGCATCATCGTTAGAACAAGCGGTCATCAGGGCCATCATTCCAAATAGTATTGCGGAGATAAAAATCTGTTTCATAACTTTATATTTTAATTGATTCTGATGCAAAATTATGAAGATTTCCGCCTGAGTGAATGTTTATTGGTGTTTTTCTTCCGAAGTAGTATGGACAAGTGCTCCATTTATGGACATAACGGGTAAACGCCTCTGATTTTTGTCCAAAAGTCATCCGTTATTCGCAAATTAATCGTATCTTTGCAGCAGAATATGGAAACGTTGAAAGAGAAAACGGCGAAAGGACTCTTCTGGGGCGGAATGAACAATGGCGTGCAGCAATTGCTCGGCTTGGCCTTTGGCATCATTCTTGCTCGTCTGCTCGATGCATCAGACTATGGTATGACGGCGATGCTCGCCATCTTCTCTGTCATCGCCAATGAGTTGCAGTCGAGTGGTTTCAAAACGGGATTGATCAATCTGAAAGCTCCCACGCACAAGGACTTTAATGCCGTATTCTGGTTTAACATCATAGCAGGTGCCGTTATTTATCTGATTCTCTTCTTCTGTGCCCCTCTGATAGCCGACTATTGTCATCAGCCCAAACTTATCCCGCTGAGTCGATATGTGTTCCTAGGCTTTGTGTTCTCCAGCTTTGGTATAGCACAGTCTGCTTATATGACGAAGCAGATGCAGATAAAGCAGATTGCAAAATGTGGTATGATTGCTACATTGATGTCGAGCATTATCAGTGTGATACTTGCTGCTTTGGGTTTCGGCTATTGGGCACTCGCTACGCAATATCTTGCGTATATAGCTATTAATACGCTGTTATTGTGGTACTTTAGTGAATGGCGACCTACGATTAAGGTCACTTTTGAGCCCATCCGTCGATTGTTCCCCTTCAGTTTCAAGATTATGGTGTCGGCCATCTTCACACAAGTGAACAATTATATTATGAATCTGTTATTGGGTCACTATTATGGTGAAACGAATACGGGCCATTACAATCAGGCCTACCTATGGAGCTCGAAGTGTTTCCTGTTTGTTGGCAATATGATGCGACAGGTGGATCAGACGGTGCTCGTGGGACTTCATGATGAACGGGAACGACAACTAGTGGTACTCCGCAAGATGGTTCGATTTACGGCCTTCATCGCCTTCCCGATGCTCTTCGGTCTCGGATTGGTATCGCATGAGTTTATCATATTGGCCATCGGAGAGAAATGGACTTTTTCAGCATCGCTTCTGCCCTATCTCTGTTTCTGTGGTGCCTTTATGCCATTGTCAACTTTGCTTACCGATGCCATCATCAGTCAGCATCGCAGTGATCTCTATCTTTGGAGTACGATGGTGCTTGGCATTCTGCAGATTATACTCTTGGTGGGACTGTGGCATCAGGGTATCTATGCGATGGTGATAGCCTATACATTATTAAATATAGTATGGGTGTTTGTGTGGCATTTCTTCACGTATCGCTTGATGGGATATGGTCTGTTAGCATTCTTAAAGGATATCATGCCTTTTGGTCTTGCTGCTGGAGGTGTGATGGTGGTGACAGGTCTCATGACGCAAAGCATTGAAAACTTGTGGGTGCTATTGCTGAGTCGTGTTCTTATCGCAGTTCTCCTTTATTATAGTGTGATGCGTATCTCTGGTGCAGTCATCCTGAAAGAATGTCTCACCTTTATACTGTCGAAGAGAAAATAATCTGATTTAATCGAAAAACTCGAGCTTTCCTACATGAGGCGTCAGCTTATCCAAGTCTGGCAATTGCATATAGTCGCCAAAGATGTGACGTAGATGGGCATCGGTATTGTGAGGCACAGGCAACTGATGATCTTCGAATACATGCGTTGTTAGTGGGAAAATCTCCTCAGCATAACGTGGATTATGGAAGGGAATGCCCATGCCACTGGTGATGACTTTCAGATGTAAGATGTAAGATGTAAGATGTAAAAGGGTTCGAAGACAGGGGAAGATGATGCGATTATTGATATTAAAGATGCGACGCACTTTCTTGATGGCCTTCTGGTCATCTGTGCTTGTACGCCATACCTTATACATGTGACCTACGGTCTTCTCTGCCAGTTTCTGCATCCAGATAGGGTGTTGCTCCATAGGGAAGATATCGATATAGATACCATGTTCTTTCCACAAGCGGTCGTAGCCGTTTTGCTCTAGCATCTTCGAACACTTGTCGCGTACCTTGGCGTAGAAATAGAAATAGTTGGGGTCTGTCTCATTATTCTGCAGTGCCAGCCACTCTGGCAGTTCTGTGGGTAATACCTTCATCAGTCGCAGATAGTCGCTGCGCATCATCTCGATGTCAAGATCATCGTCCCAAGGGATGAAGCCATTATGACGCATGGCGCCAATCAGTGTGCCACTACTAAGCCAATATTGGATATGATGCTTCTTACATATCTTGTCTACCTCGAGTAAAATATCCAGCATTCGTATCTGCTGACGACGCAAGAGCGAGCCGTCAGGATTAAAACGTTGGCGAAGTTCTGAATGGTTCATCGGGTGCAAAATTACGAAAAAACTCTGATAATCTGTGTAATCTGTGTTTTTTTTCGTATCTTTGCCGCATGAAACATCCGTTCAAGACTGATATCGCCGTGTTGATGCTGTTCTTCAACCGTGTTGACACTTTCCGACAAGTGTTCGAGGCGGTGCGTCAGGCGCGGCCCTCGAAACTATTCCTTTATCAGGATGGTCCCCGAGGTGAACGTGATATGGCAGGTATTGAGGCTTGTCGTCAAGTGGTAGCCGATGAAAACATTGACTGGGAATGTGAGGTGCATCGTAACTACCTGACGAAGAATCAAGGTTGCGACCCTTCTGGTTATCGCTCTCACCAATGGGCTTTCTCGTTGGCGGATAAAGTCATCGTACTCGAGGATGATGTGGTGCCCTCGCAATCGTTCTTCCCGTTTTGTAAGGAGATGCTCGATAAGTATGAGCACGACGAGCGCATCACGATGATAGCGGGCTTTAATATCGACGAGGTGTCGCCCGACTGTAACGACAGCTATTTCTTCACCAGTGCTTTCAGCATCTGGGGCTGGGCCTCTTGGCGACGGGTTGCTGAGCGCTGGGATCCTACCTATAGCTTTATCCGTGATCCTCAGGCGATGCAGAAGTTAGAGACCATTGTCAAGGAGCGGAACCTGCGGAAAGACATGTTGCAGATGTTCCGCGATCATAGTCAGAGTGGTAAGGAATATTTTGAGACCATTTATTGGAGTGATATGCTGCTGCATGATGGTCTGGCCATTATGCCTTCGAAGAATCAGATCAACAACATCGGCCTGATGGCAGACTCCACCCATTTCTCTGCGGAATTAAAGACTACCCCTCATCGTATCAGAAAGATGTTCACGATGGGAAGACATGAATTGGATTTTCCCTTGAAACATCCGACGACGATAGAGGAAAACCGAGATTATCTCGAACGGCTTTACATCATCAATGCCTGGAATCATCCTTGGATCAAGATACAGAACTCCATCGAGGAACTCTTCCTGAACTTGCGCTATGGGCGGTTCTCACATATCAGCAAGTCATTTACCCGTCGTCTCCGTAAGTGGTTTGGCACAGACAAACACGTCTAAAGCACGACGTGGATGGGTGATAGCAGGAAGTCCGTCAACAGATAGCCATTATATATAAATAGGTATAGCGTCAGCAATAGGAGGGTAAGGCGGAGAATCACGGGGACAGGCACCCTGATTTTCGCTGCGCTACGATCATTGTGCCAGTCCCCATGATTCTTTAGCAGATAGGCAGTAGCAATGGGGAGCACGAACATGAAATGTGGCGCCATGATAAATACCTCGTTGATGCCAAAGCCTAATATCAGATGAATCATCATATCAAAGCCGAAGCACGACAGACAGAGCCATAGGAAACGGCTCTTGCGACCATACCAGATGCCAGCGCCAAAGAGCAATAGCATCAATCCCTCGACGATATAACTGTGAATCCAACGATAGGCCACAAAAACAGGCCGATGGACGAGTGTGTCCTCAAGGAAGAACTCCTGATGAAACTGCAACGACTCGCCAAACAGATTCTCGTAGGCAGACTGCCAGCGGGAGGTGGTGATGTCCGTCCATTTCAGAAAACCGTGATTCTCCATTGGTGTGCCCGATTTTGCTGCCTGACGACGTAGCACAGCCTCGCGTCGCGCTTTCTTGGCCTCATATCGCCGTTTCTCATCAGGAGTCATCATCGCCACACGCTCGGCCTCTTCTTTGGCCTTTTGTACTTTTTGTTCTGCACGAACCTTCTCCTTGGGAATCACAAACTGATGATGCTCCCAAGTTGCTGTTCCCCATAAGAGTGCTGCAGGCATAATGACGGCCAACAACAAATACTTCGGACGGAAAAAGTCTTTGAGGTTCACGAAGAAGCCCGATAGAAACACCTTGATGCCGTTGCTTAGGGTAACGCCCGCTGTGATATAGAAGAGCAGAGCCGACTGCCACCACTTGAATTCCCTGCCTTTCTTGATACATACGCCTGAGATATAGAGTGTGATGAGCAGCAGGAACATTGAAATCGTAAAGTGGTCAGGCACAATCAGCGACAAGAGGATATAGGCGAAAGAGAAATAATAGGCCGTCAGCAATGTGGCGTCCCAGCGCTCTAATTCTATCACCTCACGATGGATGCGATAGAGGAAGATATAGGAATAGAACGAACAGACGATAATGGGCAATGCCACCAGATACTGCACGCAGTTGATGCCAAGGAGCGAAGAGAGCCAATCGTTTAATAGGTACAACGGCCAGATCATAAACGCCAACAACGGATGACGATATACCTGATAGATAACATCCCAATCCGTCACGCCCAGATATGTCAGCGGGTCATAGCCAGAGAGATGATATTCATGCTCGAAGGTCTTCCAATAGGGTCCGAAACCTGGTTGCATGAACAGATCGTGCAGTCGCCAGATAAACAGGGCATTGAGCGCCACGATGACCATCAGCGCTATCAATGCCTGTAGTCGCTCCTCTGGTTTGAGTTTGAATATCTTCAGTGGTGACTTCATGCTCTAAAGGGTTTGTAATGCGACTCATCAGCAAATGCCAACAGTTCCCTATCGCCCCGACTGTCGCCATAGGCAGTCAGATGATAGTCTTCACGATGCGGATAGCGGGCGAGAATACGATTCACTTTCTCTTGACCATAACAGTTCTTAGTCAGGAAACGACCTGTCAGGACACCATCTTTCACCTCAATCTGCGTGCCGAGAACGGTTACGCCTGCAAAGAACGGCTGTACCCAGTTGTCGATGGATGCACTCACGATCACAACTTCAGCCCCATCTTCCTGAGCCTGCATCAGCGCCTTAATACCTTGTGAACGGAGCAGATGCAGATGGTCTTGCGCAAATCGCTGGCAGAGGTCATCGAAGGCCTCTATCGTCATGCCTTTGAAGAATAATGAAAAGACCTTCTGCTTGATCTTCCAGTTAGGATAAAGTCCCAGCTTCATCAGCACCAGCAAAGGCGAGTAGCGCAGAAATCCCAAAGCAAAGAGCCAGAATCCACAGGCATAGCGGATAAACACCAGCAAAGTATCCTTGGTGGTGAGCGTTCCGTCGAAGTCGAAGGCGTAGATCTTTTTCATATTCTTACCACAAGTTTTAATGCCTTCTGCAACAGCCAGGCCAAAGGAATCGTTATCACGATAGTAAGCAGAGCCGTGAGCCAATACCCCAAATGATAGGGCACGATATACGTCATCACAAAGTGATAGTGTATCAGATAGGCCTCCAGACTAAGTGCTCCGAAGAAAGCGCAGAAGCGATTGAACCATTTTGGAGTGCGACGGAACACGCGATTCAGCATCAGGATGAGCGTCATCGTAAACGGGATATAAATCATCCGCTCAACAAACAGCGGGAATCGTCCGTGAGTCATCTGCTCAAGATAGATACACGAACTGAAAGTGGCCAGGAAGAGCATCAGGACGAGCCAGATGCCTGCTCCGTCGATTTTGGTTTCCCGTCTGACCAATTCGCCACAGTTGATGCCTATAAAGAAGATCGGTACGCGACTCCAGAATATTTCGATATGTCCCACAGCCTGATGCAGCGGTGCAATCCATTGTACCCAGATACACCACAGGATCATCAGCACAGGCAGCCATCGGTAGACAGGATGTTTCTGGATCAGACGCATATAAGGTGGCGCCCAGAGATAGAGCATCATAATGGCTGGAATATACCAGAAAGTCAGTTCGTCGTTCAACCAGAAGTCCCAGTTGATGCTGATGTCGCCAATCAAGTCGATATAATCACCCTGTTGCCAATCGAATCGTGGCAGATAGTAAAGTGCCGCCATCACCAGCCAGGCAGGATAGATGCGCAGAAGTCTCCGCTTATAGAATTGCCAGACAGACGGGTTCTTTACCCACGAGAACCAAAGGCCGATGCCGCTCAGGAAAAGAAACATGTCGACGCCCACATTTCCACATCGCCTCAACCCAAAGAACTCATTACTGCGATCCAGAGGCACGTGGAAAAGTATGATGAACAGCATAGCAGCTCCCATCAGTTCGCTGCGATAGCGACTTATGTTGGCCAGCTCTATATCCTTGATCTTCATAGCTTGGGTTGGGGAATACGGTCAATCAGTTGCTTGACAGCCCACGAAATAGCAATCACAGCGATGATGTAAAGCATCAGACCGTCGTAGATATCCTGTTTCCAGGCAACGGTGATAAAGAGTTTTCTGGCTATCGGATGGGCCACGAACATAGCGGCAGAGATGCTTCCGAACCAAGTGATGATGCTGAGCATCCACTTTGGCATCGCCTTCACTAATGCAATGGTACCAAGGATGATAAAGACTGGTAGCAAGAGCAACCAAGTATGGAAGTTGAAACTCATGGCGAAGACAAGCGCCACAGAGATGACGAATACCAGTAACCAAAGGATTGGTCCGTAAGGAGCGTACTCTGAGTCCGTAGGGAACGTACTGCCAGTCCGAAGGGTTCGTACTCTTGCTGCGATAATGCCTAATCCGAAAGGAAGCAGACCTCCGATGCAGTTGTAGCGCAATCTGTTGAGTGTCTCGCCTTCAGGATCACAGAAAGCCTGCAATAGCCAGCATATAGCTATCAAAGCAACGACAATCCACCAACTGCGACGATAGAGCAAGAGACGATAGACGATATACAGCTCCATCATCAGTCCGAAGAACCAATAGATGCCGGGCCAGATGGTCTTTTCTGGCTCGGGCAGTACGTTGATGTACATCAGCAGCTGGGCGATAACGTTGTCCCAATGGAATTGGAAGCGTCCTGGTGTCACCATATCCACGCAGATAAACAGCGAGAATCCCACAAACAGCATCCTCAACAGTTTGAGATAGTTGTAGCGTACAAATCTCACAGGAGGACAGGAGTCATTTGAGGTCTCGTATTTCCTGACGAGTCCGTAGCCGCTCAGAAAAAGGAAGACAGGCACGCCATAATGCCCAAAGAACGATAGCAAATGTACGGGCAGCAACTCATCCGGATGGCTGATAACTTGCCACAATTGCTCATTGTGCGAAACAAAGAACTGATATTCGTTCTCTTGCACAATCTTACTGATAAAGTGGCAGTAGTTGTGCAGAACGATGGCCAGAATGGCTATTCCCCTCATCGCCGTACATTCATTCCTGGTCAGCAGTTCCTTCATTTCTTGAGTGTGTTATAGTCAGTCTCGCCTTTCAGGATTCTCGGGCGCTTCTCGTCGTACTTGGGACTGATCACATTCAGTTCCTCACGATAGAGTGGAGTAGAGATACCACCCAGATACATCAGCAGATGGGGTAGGGCATCGATCATCAGCGGACGGTCTTTGGCATTTTGTATTGCTAGCCAGCCATAAGGGTGATTCTCACGATACAGAGGTGAGCCCCATATCCAGAAAGGTATCTCCATCTCATTGCGGGCCAGACGGTAGTCGATATTGGCACTATGCATGCGACCATACATATAAGGACTGTCGTCGAAGATCTCCTCACCATGATCGGGCACATAGATTACCACAGCATCCTTGTCGATGAACCGTTGTGTGACAACAGCCACAATAGAGTCATTATAGCGCAGCGAGTTGTCATAATG
>CADAAR010000048.1 GCA_902785945.1 uncultured Prevotellaceae bacterium | reverse complement strand
CACCAAGCTCGACAACCTCTGCGGTCCGAAGTTCAAGGACGCCTGCACGCTGGAGCTGCGTAACATCATCGACACCCAGAAGGTGACGGTCAACGGCAAACAGAAGACGGTGACCACCCTGAAGCCCATCACCACCGCTGTGGCAGAATGGAAGGCACAGAACGGCCAGAGTAGCGGCTCTCAGAGCGGCAACGGCGACAACAACGGTAGTAGTTCACAGAATGGTGGCACTCAGAGCGGTGGTGACAACAGTGGTTCGCAGGGCCAGCAGGGTGATCAGACCCAGCAGAGCGGCTATGCGCTGACTATTGCAACAAGCGGTAGTAGTAGTGCAACCGTCACCCATGATGGCAACGCCGTGACTTCTGGAACGAGCCTCAACGAGGACGATGAGATCGAGATCAGCATCACGCCCGCTGAGGGTCAGGTGCCTACGGCAACCATCAATGGTTCGAGCATCGAGCTGACTGAGGACAATGGCGTGTATACCGGTAGCTTCGCTATGCCTGGACAGGCTTCTGCCCTCGTGATCAGCACGGGTGTCAGCGGTGACGGTGGCGATGGTGGCGACGGCCTCGACAAGGATTAACCAAAAGGAGGTGACGCATGAAAAAGCGTATCATTGAGATTGCGGTGAAGGTTGTAGTAGCTGCACTCACGGCCTTCCTGACGGCCATCACGACGACCAGTTGCATGGGCTACGGCCCCTTCTAATTTCGATCAGAATGGGCGGACTGCTAAATGGCAATCCGCTTATTTTTTGCTCTACATTTGGTGAACTCATATTTTTTAATTAACTTTGCAACCAAAACAAACTACAAATGAAGATACGACATCTTATTATTTTCATTATTACATTCCTCGGAAGCGTCGTTGGTATGGCACAGACACCTGCATTTCCAGGCGCTGAGGGATTTGGTATGTACACCACGGGCGGACGTGGCGGACAAGTATATCATGTAACAACCTTAGAGGATGGCACTCAGGAAGGTACCTTCCGATGGGCCTGCAATAAAAGCGGAACACGCACCATTGTATTTGACGTGTCTGGCACCATCTTCCTCCAATCAGAGTTGAAGATCAAAAATGGTAACGTGACCATCGCCGGTCAAAGTGCACCTGGCGACGGCATCTGCATTGCCAATTATCCCTTCGTCATTGCCTGTAAGAACATCATCATCCGCTATATGCGTTTCCGTCTTGGTAATCAAGCCCTCAAAGAAAATCCTTCTGCCCACGAAGGCGACGGACTGGGGGGCATGGACTCTGAAAACATTATCATAGACCACTGCTCTGTATCATGGAGCATCGATGAATGTCTTTCCGTCTATGGCTCAAAGAACATCACCGTGCAATGGTGTATCGCCTCACAGAGCCTCAACAACGCAGGCCATTCCAAAGGTGCCCACGGCTACGGTGGCAACTGGGGCGGCAGTGGAGCCACATACCATCACAACTTGATAGCTCACCATATCTCACGCACGCCACGACTGGGTCCGAGACCTGGTACACAGACAGACGAGCGGATGGACATGCGTAACAATGTCATCTACAACTGGATTGACAATGGCGTCTATGGTGGAGAGGGCATGAACGTCAATATCGTCAACAACTATTATAAGCCAGGCCCCGATACCAAGACCGGAGCCAAGGGCATGCGCATTGCCTCACCTGGTATCAGAACCACAGAGTATACCAAACACGACAGCAGTTCACCCAATCAGTGGGATAAGATGTGGCACGTATGGGGTAAATACTATGTTGATGGCAATGTGAATACAAAATATCCGCAAGTTACTGAGGACAACTGGACTTACGGCATCTACAATCAGATAGAGAACTCTAAGGTAGACAATACTTTTACTCAGGAGACCAAGGATACGATGCGTATCTCACTGCCCATTCCATTCGAAGCTGTCACGACACACTCTGCTGAAGAAGCTTTCGAACGGGTATTGGATTATGCAGGAGCCTCGTTATACCGTGATGCACTCGATGAGGTGATTGTCAACGACACCCGCAACGGAGAAACCACCTATACTGGTAAAGGCTGCAAAAAGGGCATTATCAATTCGCAGGACGACCTGAAACCTGAGGGGGCTGGGGACGACTGGAGCGCCTGGCCGGAACTGAAGAGTAAGGTGGCACCCTCCGACACAGACGGCGACGGTATGCCTGACGATTGGGAGGTACAACGCGGACTGGACCCCAACAATCCTGAAGATGGTAAAGCAGCAGGCTCCCTATATACAAATCTGGAAATCTACCTCAATGAACTCGTTGAAAAAATCACAACGGATCAGATAGCGGGAGGAGTCGTACTCAGTGGACAGCAAACGACAGGTATCATCGTTCCCTTCCGCCCGGAAATCTTTCCAACCAACAACCGCATCTACACCCTAAACGGCAGTCAGACGAGCGCCAACTATAAGGGTATTGTGATCGTCAACGGTCAGAAGAAGATTCAGAAGTAATCTATTAATCTTCATCAGCGAATCAAGAACTGATCGAAGACAATGTGAGCATCGAGGGCGCGGATGGTGAGGATATGCTGCCCAGCAGAGAGATGCACCCGCTGTTCTCGGAGCGCCTGACCGCGGAGCACATTCTGTTTCCATTCTTCAGAGCGGAAAGGCTCCTTAAGACTAAAGACCGTCGGCTTACCGCCATCAACGCTCACGCTATAGCGCAAGTCGCCGTTATCATTCGGTTGCGTGGGGATCAGAGCCGTCTGTAGCGTATAATCGCCAGCCTTCTCCACCTCCAAGCGATAAGTCAACCTACCATCTTTCGGCAGCGCCACTGCATTCATCGAGTGTCCGAGCATCTGAATGGTCTTCACTCTCTCCGATGCCTCAACATAATCGCAGGCATTGATACACGAAGAAGCTTCCCCCTGTTTCATCAAACTGGCGCGAACATCCTCAAACACGGGCAATTGTCTAGGCGCAGCATCCATCAGATAGCGCCACTTGCCACCATTCATCTCGTTATAGCGCTTGGTAAGTGATTGTATCTCCTCATAGGCACGATGACTTTCGACCGAGTCTGAGAGAATCTTCCGATTCATAGCCGCTGTGGCAAAGACAGGGTATTCGATAGCTGCAAAGAAGGCATCGGCAAGCTCCGGACGCACATGAGGACGCACAGCGATAACAGTTGCTTTCAGTCGCTCAAAAGCCTCCAATCGTACTGTCGCTTCCTGAGGCGTCAACGGCACTTCCGATACCGGCGAGAGACCGCGATTATATTTTTTCTTGTCAAGCTCCACCTGCGTATAACCCATAAACTCCGGACGACGTTCGCCACAAAGACGATAATACTCATGCATCACAGGGAAGAGTCGTTCGCCTACTTGATCTCCAAACTGCCTACAGAGCCAAGACTGATAATGGTTGTTGAGTGTTTCGCCCGACACACAATCGATGTTCCAGGCCATATCGAGGAAGAGTTCAAGATCGTAACCAGCCACCTTCGGATCATGCACATTCACAATCCAAAGCTTCCGCACATTGTGGTCGTAAGCCTCACGCATCTCGTTGTATATCAGTCCAGGCTGGGTAGTCGTCAGCCAGAGATAGTCATGCGGACGACCCCAGTAGCTCAGGTGATAATACACGCCTCCCCCACCCATTCGCTGCTGTTCTTCGGCATTCGACAATCGGGTCATATAGCCATAGTTGTCATCGCACCACATCAGCGTTACATAGTCGGGCACTTCCAGGCCCTTTTCATAGAGTTCCAATACCTCCTTGTACGGCACAAACACCTGCATCTGCTGCTCGGGAGCACCAATATATTTCCGGAGCAGTTCCTGTTGTTCGTCAATCACCTGCTGCAGACCATCGAGTTTCTCCTGAGTAGTCTTATAGCCCTCCATCGACCCGTCGTGGATGCCCCGCATGCCGATGGTAAACATATTGTCCTTCGACTTCTTGACTTCCTGCAAGCGCTCTATCCAATACTGCTGCACCTGCTCGCGATTAGTCTTATAGTTAAATGCCCCACGCACTTTCACGTCCCACTCATCCACATTGTTACGCAACAGCGGCTCGCAATGCGAGGTACCAATCACAATGCCACAGCTATCGGCCATCGCCTTCGCCCCTGGAATCTTGAAGAAAGCGGTTGTGCCTGTATGCATGGCAGGCCAGATGGCATTGGCACGAAGCCGGAGTAACAGTTCAAAGATCTTCCGATAGGTCTTCGGGCCAATCTGTCCCTTCTGTCCCTTCTCGAAATAGTTACTCCACGGGCGCAGACTCCAGTCCTCATCATTAATAAAGATCCCTCTATATTCCACGCTCGGGCTCTGCTCGGTCACATAATCCTCATTTATCGTCAGCCTTGTTTTCTTCTCAGGCACCACATCACCCCACCATATCCAGGGCGACACGCCCGCCATTCGTGAGAGCTCCAGCAGTCCGTAGGCCATACCCCGACCGTTACTGCCCTCAATGATAATCTGTCCACCTTTGACAGATATCCGGAAGCCATCCGCTGGTAGTTTCTTTGATTGTCGTAGTATTATTTTAGCCCTTGAACCATTAACAATAATAGGCTCTAACCCAGTTACTTGCTGCATATCGTTCTTCCACAACTCTAAAGCAACCTTCACCACCGATTCCACCTTCTTCGGCACACTATATGTTATCGGCCGATGCCCATCATACCACACCACCTCTGCAGCCTGTACGCCCAAAACGCACAACGCCAGCACCATACTGCATAATATTCGTCGTTTTACCATTTGTCTTTTGTCTGGATTGTATCGTCCCAGCGATGATCTTTCGGGAAGGGTTGTCCTCCCCAGGCCTTTACCTGCGTCCAGGGCTGCGGGGCATCTGTCCAGAAAGGATGTGAGGCCGGCAGGCCGAGGGGCATGAAGGCCAGCGAGGTCATATAGAGCGAGCCATTGTTGGTATACCAGTCGGCCGTCTCTGGCTGGGAACCGCAGAAACCGATGGTGAGGTAGCCGGCATCGTTGAAATTCTCCTGCTGGTCGAACATGCGATGCAACACTTTTGTCAAGGCTGCCCGCACCTGACCATTGCTGAGGTCAGAAGGCAGTTTCTCATACCATGCCATCAGGGCAAGGGGTTGCATCGCTGCCATACGATAGGGTGTGGAGCGTCCGATGACCGGGAAGGTACCCTCGGGTGAGATGAAACGTTCGAGGATGATGGCAAACTTCTGGGCCCGCTTCAGGGCGCGGTCGTAATATTTCTGATAGTCGAGGCGCGAGTTGTACTTCGAATCAACCATCGCCTGGAGTGTCTCCAAATACATAGCATGGAAGACATAGCTGCTGTAATAGTCGAAGGCGAAGACGGGACCATCGGCATACCAGCCGTCGCCAACATACCACTCCTCGACCTTGCGACAAGCCGTGTTTACACGGAACTCATCGAACTGGGTTCCAGCTTTCGCCAGCAGGCTCTCGATCGTAGAGGAGAAGAGGAGCCAATTGGTATAAGGCGGGTCAATCTTGCGCATACGCTGGAACTCATGGATATAACGCTGTTTGGTGACATCGTCGAGCGGTTTCCACAGGACATCCCAAGCACGAAGGAACGATTCTGCGATATAGGCGGCATCCACCAGATTCTGGCCTGCTTTGCCCCAACAGAGATAGTCGGGAGAGTCGGGATCAACAGCGTTCTTATAGGCTGCGAGGGCCCACTCACGGAGCTGACGACGTTGCAGTCCTTCAGCTGTGTTATCATCGGGCAGTGTGAGCCAAGGGGCAATCCCCGCCATCAGGCGTCCGAACGTCTCCATATAGACCACGCTCCTGTCGCGGTTGTCGAACGACGGCGAGAACTCGGTCTTCATATTTTTCTGCAACTCGCCCTTGGCCATGTTCTCCAATACGGGCTGTGCCATCTTATAAGCCAACGAGCACCAGTATTCACGGTCGGATAGCTGCACGTTTCTGGCCTTCTTAGCCTGAAGAGGCAGGAGCAACACAAAGGCTATTACAACACAAAATACTTTCTTCATTTTAGTTCGATTTTAAGTGGGTTTGACAAATGGTGAAGATATTCATCGGCGGCGAGTTGCCATTGCGCCATCGTATGGATGTCGTAATTGCTCCAGGCAGAGCCGAAATAGTAAGTATAAGGCTTACCGCTATATTGCCGTAAGATGCCTATAACATGAGGTAACTCGCCTTCAAGTCTTAGGATTTCGTCAATGCCATTAGGAAAGAGTGTTCCCACGTAGATCTGTGTCTGATGAACCTGAGGATTGTCAGTTGGGTCAGCATAGAGCACATATCGCTTGTCGAGCAGGAGGTTGTCGTTGTCATGCAGGACAATGCCAGCCGCCAGCGTCGTAGGCTGGGTGATGCCGTCGTACCATACCGTCATGCGATTGAAGTGTGAGCCCTTGTCGAGACTGATGATGCGATGCTCAGTGATACCGTCACGGCTGGTGTTATATGTCAGTTCTACGGTAAAGCGCAACGGACCGTTGTCGAGGATTTTATACGTTTTATAGCACCAAGGAAACACCAATTGTCCGTTCTTCATCAATGCGGGAGCACCGCAACCCAGACTCGGTCCTACGCCATAGCAGTCAAGACCGTAACCGTGGTCATGATGGAACGAGGTGGCCACATAGATTTTGTTGGCTTCCTCAGGCTTGCCGGCTCGTTTCAACGAGTCTCTTTGTCCCACGCCCCACATGTGGTCTTTGTAACGATCTTCGACCACCAGTTCCGGCGTGTTCTTGACCCAGACATCAATGCCGAATGAGCGTTCGCCAGAGCGTTGCAGGGCTGGACCATAGACGCGATAGATACCACGATCGTTTTCCCAGGTAATGTCATCTGCACGTTCCGGATAGACTTTTCCTTTGACATACGACTTAAAGGCAGACGGCTCACCTTTAGTGATGGTAAAAGTCGCCTGACTATGAGGCTGGACAGACACATCCAATAAGAGTTTTCCATCGTAAGTCTTCTGGTAGGTCATTTCTTGTCCGAAGGCATTCTTAACCATAAAGGGCTCGCCTGATTCGATGCCCAGCTGTTGACAAATGGTTTCAAGACCAGCCTCAACAACCTCCTGTCGCTGGTTGTCACTCGGATTGCTGACCAAAAGAATCAAATCCGCGGCCTGCACACCCAAAACGCACAACACCAGCAGCATACTGCATAATAATCGCCGTCTCATATATCAATTAGTAGCTTGTTTTTTCAGCCACAACATCTGACTGTAATTGGTTTCTGTGGTTGTCCAATGCTCATTCACCGGGGTAATCAGACTCTCCTTGGGAGCCGTGATGAGGTTCCAGACGATATAGCTCGTTGTCGGAGGACAGACATTGTCGTTGTAGCCCCACGTGAGATAGACGGGGCATGTGATACGACGGGCGAAGTTCACCACATCGTAATAAGCCATCGTTCCGACCTTCTCAGGCGTGAGCATGTTGCTCAGGCGGTTGAAGTGCGGATAGCCGCCCGCACGGTTGTCGAGATAGCCAGCCATATCGCTAAGGGCAGGATGATTGGCCACGCAAGCCGTCACACGAGGGTCAAGACCAGCCGTGATGAGCGAGAGGGCTCCACCCTGACTGCCACCCTGTACAAAGACATTCTTACCATCCCAATCGGGCAGCGACGTGAGATAGTCGATGGCCCGCACACATGCCACGTAGACATGCTTCATGTAATAGTTATCCTTGTCGTCGAGACCATTCGTCAAATAACCGTTCTCATAGTCGAAGGCAGCGGTAATCTCCTTGAACTGCTCCTCGGTCATCTCCGGGTTCAGACCGTGAATCTCCATTTCCAAACGGATAAACCCGTTTTTGGCATAATAGATATTCCGCATAGGTTCTTTGATGGTCTTGATGCCAGCACCCGGCGGACAGAGCACCACGGGGTATTTCCCTTCTTTCTTGGGTTTCGACAAATAGGCATAGATACTATGACGACGGTCGTATTTGATCTTCAGCAGATACATGTCCGTCTCGTCGGTACAGTATTTCTCCACCTTCTCGCAATACACATGCAACGGTGTCTTGCGGGCTTCTTCAAGATTCGATTTCCAGAAAGCATCAAAGTCAACAGGATTCTTGGCGTAAGGTTTCAACTGTTCCGGCGAGAAGCCCACCTTCACATGATGTTGGTACTTGTTGCCATCCTTTTGCGCGGTGAGTCTGAGGTCGAGGAATCCAGGTTTCTTCATCGTCCCCATATCGATGACAGCTCTGCCGTTCTTCAGCTTCACCTTCCCTGACGACGTCGCCGGCATCATATCCGGTCCGATCTCATACGTCATCTCCACATCCTGCGGCATACCATAAAGCGTAAAGCTTACTTCCACCTTTGCTTTCTCACCCACCTTATACAGCCAGTCGGCATGATCGGGCACCGTCAGCCACAGATAGTCCGAACGATAAGGATAGTTCTCAGCGTGAGCTGTCATGATACAACTCACCGCCAATACCAATAACGATAATATATTCTTCATCTTAGTAGTTTGTTTCTGGCGACAAAGATAGTTGAATATACTTACTTTCGACTGCACTTTTTGACTTTCTTACCCTATTATATGATAATCAGGCACTTCTGTGAGTATTTATACTCATAAAGGCCGTCGTGGTTCGGAAGACTATGTCATCCTGCTTCGCAAGAAAGACGAGGCAAAAGTTCCTGTCGTTCAGGACGAACCAAAGCAGACGGAACTACCATTCTAATCATTGACGGTTAACATGTGATGGTTGTGACAGGAGTTTTTATCACTTCTCTACAATAAATCCCTAAATCCTTTCATTGGTTGATTGCAGATTTAGGGATTTTTTTTGGTACTTTATCAGATTCTGCCGTCACTGCCGTCACATTCTTTCACACAAACCGATGGATTTCTTGCTACGAAGCCTTCCAACACTTTTTGGAAAGCCATGGGAAAAGTGTTGGAAGGCTTTGTAAAAAATGGGGGTATATTAAATAAATCTTCACTAAATTTGTGAATTTCAAAAAAAATACTTATCTTTGCAACCAAATAAGTAAGCTATATGGTTATTGAATACGAAAAGGATTATCTTGAAGAGCTTTATAATGACGGGAAATGTACAAACAAAAAGTATCGTTTTCAGAAGCCTGTCGTTACAAAATACCAGAAGCGTATAGATACGCTAATGGCCGCTACCCGAATAGAAGATCTGTTCGTTTTCAATTCGCTCAATTTTGAAGCACTCGACAATGGCTACTACTCTATCCGCATAGACTACCATTACCGTTTGGAGTTCAAGATAAGACAAGAGGGGCCAGAGCCTGTAGTGACCATTTGCACTGTTACTGATATTACAAACCACTATCAATAGAATAGAATATGAACAGAATAACTACACATCCAGGAGATGTATTGAAAGAAGAATTGGAGGCAAGGGGAATTTCGCAGAAAAAGTTCTCGGAAGTGTTATCCATTCCTTATACACAACTTAATGAGATACTGAACGGGAAACGTCCGGTAACAACCGACTTTGCCCTGATGATAGAGGCTGCCCTTGGTATTAACCCTGAACTGCTGATTAATATGCAGACACGTTATAATATGTCTGTAGCCAGACAGAAGAAGCCACTTTTAGCAAGGCTGATGGACATTAAAAAAGCATGTGCAGCCATCCTCTAAGGAGAGGTTATCTTTCCTGCAAATTATTAACACTTTTTACAACATTTTTCTCGCTTTATATTTGGTTTTCCCAGATATTTTTTGTATCTTTGCATTGTAATAAATAAAGCAGGAATCGGCCACCCGGTGTAGTTGGTCGCAGATAGTTTAATACCATGAAATTTTCTAATAACTATGGCATTAAAAGTAAAAGCAAAGGAGAAGAAACTAAAGTTCTCCAAAGACGGTCCTGAAGTGTACCGTTACGTGATGGTGCCTGACCTGTATTCGACGCTCGATCAGGACAAAGTGATTAAGGAGGCTGCTATTCGTTCCGGCGTGAGCGAGGGCGTGATGTCGGCCTGTTGGAAAGGTGCCGGCGAAGTAATCAAAGCCTGGGCAACGGAAGGCCACTCAGTTGCCCTCCCCGGTCTCGGCAACATGAGATTCGGTCTGTCGGCGAAGGCTGTGGCAGATGTGAACGACGTCAAGTCGAGTCTCATCCGTACCCGTCGCATCATTTTCACCCCGACTGTGGCGCTGAAGGAGGAGTTGGCCAACACTGCCATCAACATCACTTGCTACGACCGCAACGGCGAGGTGGTGAAGCGTGTGACCAGTACTGATCCCGGTACCGTTGAGGACCCTCAGGGCGATGACAACGGCCAGAACGCCGAGAACAGCGAGAACAGCCAGAGCGAGCAGGGTCAGCAGGGCAACTCTTCGACGAGCTCAGAGACTGCTACAACCTTCGCGCTGACCATCAGCAGAACCGGAACTGGTTCAGCAACGGTTACCAAGGATGGCAACGCTGTGAACCTGCGGGGACAGGTTCCGTGAGTTCAGTTCTTCACCCAATCCTCCAAATCTTTCTTCGTTGCTCTATTCAGGAGTTTGCCTTCCTTCCAGTTGACATCAGGATAAGCAGCTTTCAGGTCTTCGCAGGCTTTTTTGATGCTGCTGCCGCCAGAGGTAGCGAAGGGGATAACGGTCTTACCTTTGAAGTCGTATGCCTCCATGAAGGTGTTGATGATTGTCGGGCAAGTGTACCACCAGATGGGGAAGCCAACGTAGATGACATCATAGTCCTGCATGTTCGCGAGTTTGTCCGTGATGGCAGGACGCGATGACTTATCCTGCATCTCAACGCTGCTACGACTCTGTTTGTCACGCCAGTCAAGGTCTGCATCTGTGTAGGGCTGTGCGGGCTTGATTTCGTGCAGTGTTCCGCCAGTTACTTCTGCTAACTGCTGGGCCACACCTTTCGTCACGCCCGATGCCGAGAAATAGGCTACTAATACTTTGTTCATTTCTTTGCTCTCCTTTTTGTTTCCTTGTGAGCAAGCACTCAGGCTCATCGTCAAGAGTGCCGCCAGCATCATTAGAATCTTTTTCATAGTTCGTATTTGTTTAGTTATTGTATTTCTTCTAATGCTCCAGTTTCTGAGTCAATGATAAACCCACGAACCACAATATCCTTCGGCACCAACGGATGGGTCTTGATGGTCTCAACGGTCTTACGGACTGAGGTTGGCGTATCCTTAAAGCCCTCCAGCCATTGGTCGAGGTCAATGCCACACTTGCGGATGGTGTCGAGCGTTTCATCTGTCACGCCACGGGCAATCATCTCGTGGTGGAAGTGGTCATAGCTCATGTGGCATGCTCCGCAATGCGAGTGTGCCACTACCATGATTTCCTGCACGCCCAGCTCGTAAATGGCTACAATCAGGCTACGCATGGCTGAGTCGAAAGCAGAGATAACCAAGCCACCGGCATTCTTGATAATCTTAGCGTCACCATTCTTCAGGCCGAGAGCCGCAGGTAGCAGTTCGGTCAGTCTGGTGTCCATACACGACAGTACCGCCAGCTTTTTGTCTGGGTACTTGTCAGTCAGATACTTCTCGTAGCCCTTCTGAGCCACAAATGTCTTATTGAATTCAATAATCTGGTCTATCATATCACAAAACATATTAAATCTGGGTGTAAAGATACGAAAAAAACATGAATATTTGCTACCTTTGTACCAAGTTTTGAGAATTATTAGGATTTGAGTAGTATAGTCCTTTCCATATTACTGCTGAGCATCGGCGCGAGTTTCATCCAGCGCACCACGGGCTTCGGCTTCGGCATCTTCATCATGACGATGCTGCCGTTCCTCATGCCAAGCTATGGAGAGGCTACGACACTCTCAGGACTCCTGGCAATCACAACTTCTGCAGCTATCGTGTGGCGGTTGCGAAGCTACGTTACCTGGCAGCGGCTTTGGCCGATTCTGCTGACATTTATCATCGTCTCGACCATTGCCATATTTGCCCTGACACGTATCGAAGACCACATCTTACGACGTATTCTTGGTGTGGCACTCATTCTGATCAGCATCTACTTTATGCTGTTTAGTACTCGTATTAAACTGCCAACGACGAAAAAAGTGCAGGTAGGTGCAGGAGCATTGAGCGGACTGATGGGTGGATTCTTCGGTATGCAAGGCCCGCCAGCCGTGCTGTACTTCATCCAAAGTGAGCCGACGAAGGAGCATTATATGGCAATGACTCAGACCTATTTCCTGATTGGCAATGTGATGATGACTGGTGTGAGAGCCTACAACGGCTTCTTCACGACCACCGTAGCCTTTGATTATCTCTATGGCCTCGGTGGTGTCATCATCGGCACGATGCTGGGGGCATACTCTATGCCTATATCTGCATCAGCGGTGTAATCATACTAATGACAAATTAAGAACTATGGCATACATGAACAAATTCACCCAATCTGAAGATTATCGGCGCGATGAATTAATTCGCATCATCGAACATAGTGTGGAGAAACTGACTCTAGCCGAGTTGGAAGCCCTGTACTATGACATGACCACCAAATCGTATATTAACGATTGACTACCTTTTGGTAAGCTAATCGCTCATCACCAGACAGCAGATAGATGATACCGCAATAGGTGAAACCGTGCTTCAGGATGTTGTGCTGCATGATTCTATTGTCCCTATGGGTGTCAATCCTGATGTTTGGGTCATGGGAGAAACAGTAGTCCATGATGCAGCTGAATATACCATGAACATCGGGATAACTGGCTATGCGGTGGACAACGTGATAAGGGCGCTCATCATCAAGCCAGTCGCCTTCATAGATCTTGGCGTATGTAGGTTCAGGTGATGGCAGGAAAGCAAAATAGCCGACAACCTTACCGTCATCTTCAACCACAAAGCCGCCATTCCGTTCCATGTCTGCCGTTATGACAGCCTCTGAGGGATAGCCATCTCCCCATTGGTGCATGTTGCCAGACTGTCGCATGATTATCTTTGCAGCATCCATGACCTGCATAATCTCAGCCATGTCCGACGGTTGGGCTTCTCTGATAATCCTACTCAGACGGTTTACTCGTACTTTGTTCATATCTCAATCATTTCTCCTTCCTTGGTTATCTCCCAGAAGGGAATGCCTTTCTCATCTGTAAATTCCTTCATGCGCCACGAGGATTCAAAGCCGCTATGGAAGATGTAGGCCTGTGTCATTTTCTTATATTAGTTCAAGCGAAAGATATTTAAGCAACGATGCAACCATGAGAGACTGCATCATTTCATTGTTTCGTAACAAATGGCAGACTTCTTCACGAGTGAGTAGATGGACTTCCAATTCTTCCGTCGCATCAAGATGCTGTTCAGATGTTTTCTCAACTCCTGTTGCCAGAAAACAATGTGTCAGGTTTGTCATCGTGCCTGGATTTGCTGAGAGAACTGTCAGTTTCTTCCATTCACCACCTGCATAGCCAGTTTCTTCTTCCAATTCACGTTGGGCTGCTTCAAGCGGTGTTTCACCTTCTTCCATTACGCCACACGGAAGCTCATAGCAAGTACAGCCTAATGCATGGCGATACTGCCGTTCCATAACGAAGTAGCCGTCCTTGGTGATAGCGATAACATTGACCCAATCTGGGTATTCCAACACATAATATTCTGGAATCTCTCTTCCGTCAGGCAACAGCAAGTGGTCGCGTCGTGCTGTCAGCCAAGGTCTTTTAATAAGATATTCTGTGTCTAAGACCTTCCATGTTTTGTTATAATCTATCTTCTTCATATTTTTATATCGTTATCTCAATCTGAATACTTTCTGGGCCGAGGATGCAACTCTCGTAATAGCCGTCGCCAGTGGTGCGCGGGCCACTTGTTACCTTATAACCAGCGTCACGCAGTTCGATGGTCTTGGCATCCACAGCCTCGTTGCTCTCAGCCTCGAAATGGTCGAGGAAGAACTGGCGCATCGTTTCAAGATTGCAAGAGAATAATGCTATGTGGTCGATTTTCATCTCTTTCTTAATATTCGTAAAGTTTGATGTGTAATAGTTTCCACTCGCCCACGCCGATGCGGGCATGACGACCTTGATGGGTCTGGTCGCCATTATGACGACGGAGGTACTGCATCGTACCGTCATCAGCGATTGATACTTCATCGACGGAAAGGAGGCCGAGACGTTTGCCACTGAAGCGTTTGCTTACTTTTGCGTCTTTATTTCCACCAGCTTCGGCGAAACCGTCCTCGCCTAATGTCTTTTGTTGCTCTTGTTGTTTCTCCGTAGGGGTTTTGAAGTCGATGACCACGCCGCTGCCTGCCAATAAGTATTCGTATTTGCTGAGACGGATGAGCATAGCGCCACCCTCGGACCATGTACTGCCGTCGGTAGCACGGGGATCCCAGGGAAGAGTGAAGTAATGGCGGCAGGTCATCATTACACCGTTATCATCGATGATGCGCTCGCGGTCTTCCTGATCGAAGAGTAGGCCCCAAGTTTTCAATGGGCGTTTCACATTGAATACTTGTCGCAAAAGTCCGTAGGCATGTCTCACGGATTCTGTTTCCTTTGGGCTGGCTTGGTCGATGGCGAAGGGCGAGAAGCCCAAAGCCTGATGCTCGCCGAAGGCATAGAGGACACGAACGCCGCTGTTTTCGCAGCAACGGCTCTCAGGAATAAAGAGACGGTTTTTGATTTTTCCACCGTCCTGTGGACGCAAAGGCATCGCATACTGTGCGCACCACGACTTGAAACCCGTGTCGTAGATATCTGGAGCCAACAGGTCGATGCTCGGTGCACCCTCGTGCCAGAAGTCAATGAGGTGTGCCAATGGCCCTGCCGACGGATACTCGCCAGGACGACGTCCACGACTGTTCATAGCGGCATTCACATAGAGCGGCATGTCGTGTATTTCTCGGGCAGCCAAAGCCAGATGCTCCACATAGCGGGCATAACTCAGCGCCATGAACTTCTCGTCGGCATACTCATCCGTGCCATAACGTTCCGCCCACTTCTCCTGTTTATAGACTTTCTCTGCCAGCAGCGAATGATCGCGTGCCGATTCCAGCATACCGATTTCGTTTTCTATCTGCATCATGATGACCACCTCGCGCTGCGGGTCACGCTCCTTAATATGCTGCATGAGTGCCGAGAAGGCCTTCAGGTCGGCTTGCAACACATTGTCGCTGAAACACGAGGCAATCTCCATCTGCTTCCCCTCGGCAGTCATCGCCCTTGGAAACCGCTTTGTGTCCTGCTTGAACCACCCCGGCGCATAGCACGACATCGAGTTTTTCCACACACCGAACCAGAGGAACACCACTTGCAATTGCTCTCTTCGCGCCACATCGATGGTACGGTCGATAAGCGTGAAGTCGAATTTCCCCTCCACAGGCTCTACGAACTCCCAATATGCCGGCACGAGTACCGTGTTCAGTCCCAGCGCCCGCATCCGAGGTATCACCTCGTCGATATCTTCCACCGACGTCGCTGCCGAATTACTCAGTTCACCGCCGAGGATAGGTTCACTCAGCCTTTGTGCCTGTAGGGTCAGCACGCCCATCATTGCCATGAGGCAGAGAAATTGTTTCATATCTGATGTTGTTTAGTTTTCAGTCACGTCTTCGAGGATGATGTCAGGGCGCTCGTCAGGACGCAGTAGTTCAAAATTCACATTCTGCAAGTGGAGACCGTCTACGTGGCGTGCAAAGAGACCATAAGCAGGCGTAGGTCCTGCCCAGCGGGGCTCGGGATAGTTAGTGCCTTGCTCGCGATAGGGCGTCGAAACCTTCTTTCCCCCACCCCGATACTGGATGCGGATATTTGACAACGAAACGTTGCGGATGGGTTCGCCCTCCATTCCCGTAATGATGATGCCGGCCAATGAGTCGCAGTCGTCGGCAATCACATTGTTAATATAAATATCACGGGCCGATGACATGCGCGTCACTTCCTTAGGGCCACGGTTACGACAGCCCGTTGTAATATAGATGGGATAGTGGTGCACATGGCTCAGCGAGATATTCGATACCGTAATGTTCTCCATCCGCCCTTGGTCCACTTCCTCGAAGGCCAGACCACTGCTCCACATACAGGTGCAATTGGAGATGGTGATGTTGCGATAGCCGCCATTCGATTCGGTGCCGAGCTTGATACGTCCACACACCCAGTTCACCTTCTCAGGGATATACTCGCCACTCAAAAAAGTACCCAGCTTATAGCCTGTCACGATGCAGTTGGTAATGAGGATATGCTCGCAAAGCACAGGCCGTTTCAAGGCATACGAACTCTTCAGTACGATGGCGTCGTCATTGGGCGTGTTCACCTTGGTATTACTCACGGTGAAGTATTTGCAGCAGTCGATATCAATACCGTCGCGGTTGGTGTCAATGGTCACGTTATCGATCGTACCGATATCGCAGCCCGTGGTGATGATAGCAAAGTGCCCACCGCGATAGATGGTGATGTCGCGGATGGTAATGTTGCGACACGACTTCAAGGCAATGGCCTTATCGCCCGTGCCTATCGAACCGCCCTGCACATTTCCTGCCTTTTCAGTATCATGCTTCGTCAGGCCTTCACCGTCGATCATGCCGTGACCTGTGATGCTGACATTCTGCTGTCCTTCGGCCCAGATCAGCGAGTTGTGGAAATAAGTATGCCCGCCATCCTGATACTCACGACCACCGAAGACCTCGCTCTCGTCATATGCTTTCATCTCAGCAGGAGCTGCTAGAATCTTCGCCCCAGCCATCAGATGCAGATCTACATTACTCTTCAACCGGATGCTCCCGCAGAGATACGTTCCTGCCGACAGTAACACCTGTCCACCTCCGTCCTTAGTGGCCGCTTCTATCGCCTTGTTGATAGCTACATGGTCAAGAGCTTTGCCGTCACCCTTGGCACCATAGTCACGCACGTCATAGACACCAAGCACTGCAGCCTGCACGCCCCAAACGCACAACGCCAGCAGCATACTGCATAATAATCGCCGTTTCATATATCAATCAGTAGTTTGTTTTCTGGCGACAAAGTTAGCCGAATAAGCTAAAACCCGACTACATTTTTTGACTTTCCTACCCTATTTTATGATAATCAGCCGAAAGCGTTAAGACTTTCGGCTGATTTGATATTATGGCTACAGATCGGCATACTCATGGGCGACGTCCTTGATGCAGGGGCAATCCTTCTGGGGGTCAAGATCGTGGTGACCAACGATCAATGCACGCGGATAGCGGCGATGAAGGTCCTCTAGGAGTCGCCGGAGTGATGCTTTCTGCTCAGTTGTGCGGGTGTCGTCGGATCACGTAGTGGTAGCCGATACCAAATTTCCAATGGTTATCCTTGAGTTGTGGCAAAGGTCGAGAACATGAAGGGCGTGATGGACACCAACAGAAATCCCCGGCTTGCATTTCTGCAGGTCGGGGTCTTGCTGTTTTGAAGTTGAGAGATCTGATCCTTCACCACATCGTCTGGCAGCGTGTAGCTCTGCTCGTAGTTCGAGTAGCTGAACTCGCGGCGCAGATAGTGATGGTGCTTGTCCTCATGCTTGTGCTCCTGTTTGTTCTCGATGGCGATGGTGAGGTTGCCCTCGTCATTGATGGCCACACGGCAATATTCTTTCTTAATGCCTGGAGCTGCAAGTTCCATGATATAACTCTTGTCTGTTTCCTTGACATTGACTGCGGGTGCTGTACCGTTGGCACGAGGCATAAAATCATTGTTCAAGAAATCCTCAATCATTGTTCAAGAAATCCTCAAATACTGTTGGCATCCAACTGTTCTGAAACATTACTGGTAACATAATCAATACCTCCTAATTATACTTTTAGTTTAACTTAATGTCCTTTGCCGAACTAATCGACACTAAACTAAAGGCAACTTACGTGCCGAATGACAAAGTGGCACTCAGGAATGGTCATTATGGCATTGAATTTAGACTCGCTTAAACTATGCTGCCAATTCTTTAAACTCAGTTAAACATTGAGCTCCTTGGTTGTCATTGGACGGTCTCTTTCTTCATTTCATTTTGTGTTATATTCGAACCAATCCACATCCACATATCCATCAGTCTGTTCCTTGCACTGCGTAAAGAGACCGAGCATGACGCCAGTGAAACCACCAATGGTTTCGGTGCTGAGGAAGCGGTACTCCATCTTGGCGAGTGTGGTGAAATCTGTGCCGTTCTCCGATACCATCATGTAATAGAACTCACGATCAGAGGTGATGCGCAGATAGGCTTTATCACCACTCAGCGGTAGTTCCTTTTCGCAGTGACTGGTCTGTCCGAGACGGACGACGGACTTGACAAAGAGTTTTCCGTTGCGA
>CADAAR010000047.1 GCA_902785945.1 uncultured Prevotellaceae bacterium | reverse complement strand
ATGCAAAATAAGTCTTGATTTATTTTGCATTTCGCTTGTTTATTAGTACCTTTGCAGGCGAAAATTAAATACGTATTTAAGGAATGGAGAACAAGACTTATAAGCGTACGACGGTGACGTCGGCGCTGCCTTATGCTAATGGCGGCGTACATATTGGTCATTTGGCTGGTGTGTATGTGCCCGCTGATATCTATGTGCGCTATCTCAGACTGAAGAAGCGCGAGGTGTTGTTTATCGGAGGATCTGACGAGCACGGGGTACCCATCACAGTGCGTGCCCGCAAAGAGGGTATCACCCCTCAAGATGTGGTAGACCGCTATCATAAAATGATTAAGGACTCTTTCGAGGAGTTCGGTATCTCGTTCGATATCTACAGCCGCACAACCAGTGAGACCCATCATAAGTTTGCAGCAGAGTGGTTTAAGAAACTCTATGACGAGGGCAAGCTGACGGAGGAGACGACTGAGCAGCTCTACGACGAGGAGGCCAAGCAGTTCTTGGCCGACCGTTATGTAACGGGTGAATGCCCCCATTGCCATAACGAGGGTGCTTACGGTGACCAGTGTGAGAAGTGCGGACGCGACCTTTCGCCCACAGAACTGATCAATCCCAAGTCTACCATCTCTGGCTCTACACCTGTGCTGAAGAAGACCAAGAACTGGTATCTGCCCTTGAACGAATATCAGGAGTGGCTGAAACAGTGGATTCTTGAGGAGCATAAGGAGTGGCGTCCGAATGTATACGGACAGTGCAAGAGCTGGCTCGATATGGACTTGCAGCCTCGTGCGATGACGCGCGATCTGGACTGGGGTATCCCTGTGCCAGTAAAGGATGCTGAGGGCAAGGTGCTCTATGTATGGTTTGATGCCCCCATCGGCTACGTGTCGAATACGGTCGAGTTGTGTCAGAAAGAGCCAGAGGAATGGGGCAACTGGGAGAAGTGGTGGCAGGACGAAGACACCAGATTAGTCCATTTCATCGGAAAAGACAATATCGTGTTCCACTGCATCATCTTCCCTGTCATGATGAAGGCTCACGGCAAGTATATCATGCCTGATAATGTGCCTGCCAATGAGTTCCTGAACCTTGAGAACGACAAGATTTCTACTTCTCGTAACTGGGCAGTATGGCTCCATGAGTATCTGGTAGACATGCCTGGTAAAACCGTGCCCTCCAGCTGACGAAGAAGTATTGGAATGGTGTGGTGCCTGCTTGTGGCGACTTACTAGATGTTGACAAGCAAGCCCTCGAGGAATTCAAGGATGTGAAGGAGAAAGTAGAGGCTTTGCTGGAGCAGTTCAAATTCCGCGATGCCCAGTTCGAGGCCATGAACCTCGCCCGTATCGGCAACCGTTATATCACAGAATGTGAGCCTTGGAAGGTTTGGAAGACTGATCCTAAGCGTTGCGAGACGATTCTGAATATTTGTCTGCAGTTGACTGCCAACCTCGCTATCGCCTTCGAACCGTTCCTGCCTTTTAGCAGCAAAAAACTGCGTGAGATGCTTAACATTGAGTCGTTCGAGTGGGAGCAGTTAGGCAGCACAGATCTCCTGAAGGCTGGTCACCAACTTGGTGAGCCTGCTCTGCTGTTCGAGAAGATCGAGGATGAAGTCATCCAGAAGCAGCTTGACAAACTCGAAGCTACAAAGAAAGCCAACGAGGCCGCAAATTATAAGGCTGCTCCTATCAAGGATACCGTCAGTTTCGAAGAATTCGAGAAACTCGATATCCGTGTGGGTTTAGTGAAGGATTGTCAGAAGGTAAAGAAGAGCAAAAAGTTGCTGCAGTTCACCATCGACGATGGTTCTGGCACTGACCGTACCATCTGCTCAGGTATCGCTGCCTTCTATGAGAGCCCTGAGGAACTGATTGGTAAGCGTATCCTCTTTGTGGCCAATTTCGCTCCTCGCAACATGATGGGCATTGAGAGCCAAGGCATGATCCTCTCTGCTATCGATGCTGACGAGAGCCTCAGCGTAGTCACTACCACCAAGGATGTTAAGCCTGGTAGCCAGGTAGGATAATATGATTTAATGGAATAAGGCCTGGGGCTTCAGTCTGACAACAACTGATGTCCCAGGTCTTTTTCTTTACAAGCAGCAATAATCTGCTCGATGACCTCGTCCATCTTAGGCACATTAGCAACCACATACGAGGGATAATCGGCACATAACACCACCAGATTCATGGCTTTAACCTTTACCCCATAGTGAGCCTCGAGCATGTATCTGTAAAGGTTCTGCTGGATGCAGTAGTGATAGAATGGCGTATCAGGCAACGAGATGCCGTTGAAACTCCGTTTACCACCAAAGGCCTCTACCACAGGCTGTCCTAAGTTGTTCACCACTTTACTACTGCGTTTCCAGTCGTAGATAGTAAACTCACCGTCTGGTTCCTTACACACCATATCGATAGTTCCTGCAATATTCAGGTCTGTATCGTAGACAGGCCACTCCTGCCGGTATGGGTGGATCTCATAGTCTCTGACAAAGCGGAGAAAGTGCTGCCGCTCCTTTTCCACACTGACCATCTCTGTTGTCTCCTCAAAGGTAAAGGGGCAGCTGGAGGCGAAAATCCCATCACGGAAATAAACCTCCGTCTGCTCGTGGACGAAGGTGCCGACTACACGAGCCTTCTGTCCTATTAGCTCCCATTTCTTCAATGTCTCCTCAATAGGTGTACCATAGCGCTCAAACTGTCGCTGGGCCACAGCCTGCGCATCAAACTTCTCAAAGAAATAGGCAATCAACGCACTCACAGGCAAGAGTCGGGTTTGACCCTTACAAGTATAAATATGCCTCTCAGGCTCAAAGTCAATATATTGGTCCTGCTCATACTTTCCTGCATCGGTAAACCGTTGCATCTTCTCTTCCATCTCTCTCGATCGGGGCATCGTAAATGGTATTTCTAAAAGGTGGTTAGTCATTGTTTCTTTGCTTTTTGCGTGCAAATATACAAACTTTTTTCAAAAGAGCAACGTTTTTTCCGATAAAATGATTACCTTTGCAGAAAATCAACCAATATGAAGGAAATATATTACGCTGACAAAAACCGCTACTCCAATGGTATGGCCTTTGAACGCTGTGGTCGTTCAGGCGTTTTGCTACCCAAGGTAAGTCTGGGCTTCTGGCATAATTTTGGAAGTGTCGACCCCTATGAGCGCAGTCGTGAGATTACCCATTATGCTTTTGATCATGGTATCACCCATTTCGATTTGGCTAATAACTATGGACCCGTCTATGGTTCTGCTGAAGAAACGATGGGCAGGCTGATGGATGAGGACTTCCGGCCGTATCGCGACGAGCTCTTCATCTCGTCGAAGGCAGGCTACGACATGTGGCCTGGACCATACGGCGATTGGGGTTCACGCAAGTATCTCATTGCATCGTTGGACCAGAGTCTGAAACGGATGAAGATCGATTATGTCGATTTATTCTATAGCCATCGCTATGACCCAGTAACACCTTTAGAGGAGACGCTCCAGGCACTAGTGGATATTGTACGGGCTGGTAAGGCGCTTTATGTGGGTATCTCCCGTTGGCCACTGGAAGCGACGCGCTTTGCTGCGAAATATCTGAAGGAGCGCGATGTACCTCTACTCATCTATCAGGGAAAGTTGAATATGCTCGATCGTGAACCACAGGAAGAGGGTATCCTCGATTTCTGCGCAGAAGAAGGCATCGGCTTTATCTCTTTCTCACCATTAGCGCAGGGGCTGCTTACCGACCGTTATTTAAATGGCATCCCCAGCGACTCACGTATGTCGAAAGGTAAGTTCCTGAAAGAAGAGATGCTCACGCCTGAACTGCTCGCAAAGCTACGCCACTATAATGAGGTAGCCGAGAGTCGTGGAGAGACGTTGGCAGAAATGGCCTTAGCATGGATCCTCCACCAAAAGGGTGTTACTTCTGTTCTAGTTGGTGCCAGCAGCACAGCCCAATTGGAGAAAAACTTGCGCTGCATAAATGCAACCCCATTTGACGAAGTTTTATAACTCGGATTACTCAGATTATTCAGAATACTCAGATTTATGACACAAATCATTAAAGAAGGAGGAAAGACCATCGTTAAAACCGGCGAACGTGTGGATACCTTGAACGCCACACAGTTTGAACGAGAGGTCGAGGCTGTGTTGGAAAAAGGAATCGACTTGGAGTTTGACTGCACAGACCTGCAATATATCTCGAGCTCTGGTCTACGTGTGATTCAAGAGATGATGCGTATCGTAACCCGAAAGCTTAACGGACAAATCAAAGTGACGCATGTAAGTGCATCCATCTTCAAGATTTTCCACATGACTGGCTTCACTCGGATTATTACCGTTGAAAAGTAAAGTGATAAAAAGGTAAAACCATATGGCTGACATATTCAACAAAGAAGCTTTGGAAGCCCTCGACGACCATAGTGAAGCGGAGGAGATGGCGCGTGTGGCCTCGCCAAAGCTAAAACTCGTGCTGGGTGCTATGCTGGCTATGGTAGCTGTTGGTATCTATTGGTGTGCCTTTGGTACCATTAACGACAAGGTAACTGCCCAAGGTATTCTTTTTCCTTTTGGCGAAGTAAAGGCCGCCGATGATTCTACCATCGTGACGAGTGACCGTGTATTGGTAAGTCACGGACAAACTTGGCTAATGCCACAAACAACAGGACGTGAGATGCTCTGCTATGTGACATTTAATGATCTGAGGAAACTGAAACGAGGACAGCAGGTACAAGCCACACCCGCTGACCTTCAGCGTGAGAACTGGGGGTATGCTTATGGCAAGGTGGAAGGCATCGAACAATATCCGACAACCAAGGACGATGTGATACGACGGTTAAAGCTCGATCCTTTGGCTGCGTTCATAAAAGATGGTGAAGCTATTTACGAGGTCCGTGTTGTTCTCGAAGAAAAAGACGGCCATCTGGTCTGGAGCCGAGAAAAAAGCCAAGGCCTAAAGATTAATACGGGTTCGCTTTGTAATATTCAGATTATTACCCAGCAAAAGCCCGTCTGGCGCGTGCTCATCGGCGCCGTCGACAATGCAGTAGAATCGGCTACAGGCAATTGATATGAGCAAGGTCGTAAAAATGCCAATGGTCATGCAGATGGAATCTGTGGAGTGTGGCGCTGCCTCACTTACGATGATCTTGGCACATTACGGCAAGTGGCTGCCTTTGGAAGAAGTGCGCACTGCTTGTGGCGTATCGCGCAATGGCAGCTCGGCAAAAGATATTGTTATGGCCGCCAGGAACTACGGTCTGGAGGCAGAAGGCTATCAAGTGTCTCCTGAGGCACTCGAAGGTATGCAACCAGCCATCATCCACTGGAACTTTAATCACTTTGTTGTCTTCAGAGGTTTTAAGAAAGGGGTTGCCTGTCTGAATGATCCCAATGCAGGTCCAGTAGATGTGCCCATCGACGATTTCAAGAAATCGTTCACAGGCGTAGCACTGACGTTTTCGCCAACGAAGGCTTTTGTAGCTGACGGACATCGTACCCGTATCCTTTCGTATGTCAGGAAATACCTGCGAGGCGCAAGTGAGGCTTTTTGGCTTACATTCGTCTTTGCACTCCTGGCAGCATTCGTCGCTCTTGTCATCCCCCTCTTTACGCGAACCTTCCTGGATGAGATTCTCTCTGGTAAGAATCGTGACTGGAGTTCGACTTTCTTCCTGATCATGGGAACGGTGGCTTTATTTCAATTTTTATTGGTATTACTACAAGCTCGTTATGCCAAACGGGTGGCTGGCTCGCTAGCTTTAAAAGGAAATGTGAAGTATCTGAACCATGTGCTGCGACTACCCATTTCCTTCTTTGCCATGCGAAGTGTAGGCGAACTGCAACAGCGTCAACACTTAAATGAAACCATCACCCACTCTCTCGTGGAAGTGCTCGCGCCACAAATTATCAATATCGCTCTGCTCGGACTCTATCTCGCTCTTATGCTTAGCTATTCGGTTGTTCTAACCTTAGTGGGTGTTATTGCCGCTATTGTCAACCTGGCTATTGTTCAATATCACTCCAATCAACGCATCAACCTTATCCACTCCATGGAACAGAGTACAGGTAAATACTTCTCAGCAACAGTCTCTTGCATAGACAACATGGAAAGTATCAAGGCTGCTGGTGCCGAGATGGGGTTCTTTGAATATTGGAGTGGCTTATGGGCGAAGAAATTTAATATGGAAGGCAATGCCACCGAACAACAGTTGAAGATGAGTCTACTGCCAATCCTCGTAAGTGGACTGGTCAATACCACGATTCTTATACTTGGCGCACTGCTCATCCTGAAAGGAGAATTATCGGTAGGTATGCTTCTGGCCTTCCAAGGGTTTATGTCATCGTTCCTTTCGCCTGTCAATGATATCGTCAACGCCTCAAAGACCATTGTAGTGATGCGTAGCCAGATGGAACGCATTGAGGATGTGATGAAATACCCGGAAGACCATCGTGACAATGGTGGTGAAATGTATGAAGGTAAATTAGGTGGACTGGTTGAACTGAAAAATGTCACATTCGGTTATTCCACCCTCCTACCACCACTTATCGAGAACTTCAACCTCCGTATTGAGCCAGGCCATAGCGTTGCCATTGTGGGAAGCAGCGGCTGTGGAAAGTCAACATTAGCCAAACTTATCTCTGGTCTCTACAAGCCTTGGTCAGGAGAGATCCTCTTCGACGGAAGACCCATCGAGAGCATCTCTTCTGAAGAACTGACAAACTCCGTAGCCGTAATCGACCAGAATGTTGTGCTTTTCGATGATACGGTCGCACAGAATATACGCATGTGGGATGAAAGTATCGAAGACTTCACACTGATGATGGCTTGTAACGATGCACAGATACGTGACGACATCGTCAGCCGTCCCAATGGTTTCGGAACCAAACTCGTCAGAGGTGGACAGAATTTCTCAGGTGGTCAGCGCCAACGGATGGAGATAGCTACTGCTTTGGCCAAAGAGCCAGCCGTACTGATCATGGACGAAGCCACTTCTGCCCTTGACCCAAAGACAGAAGATGAGGTGATGGCATCAATCCGAATGATGGGACCCACACAGATTATTATTGCACACCGTCTCTCTACCATCCGTGATTGTGACGAGATCCTCGTCATGGATCAGGGAAAGATTCTCCAGCGTGGTACTCACGAAGAGTTGATGACACAGGAAGGACTATATCAGGATTTAATGAAGAGTGAATAGCTATGGCCATCTATATCAAACAGATTAACAAACGCAGGCATTTGGAGAAGACCCTCCTGGCAGAAGCCCTGGACCGTGGTGCCCAGAGACTGGGATTCCTGCGTAAGAAAAATGCTATTCCCCAAACGAGCCAATCAGCACTCCGACAACTGCTCGAAGCCTTGGGCATCAAGGATTACGACCTAGAGGAGAACGACATCGTTTCTCCTGAGGAGCAACTGACCAGTATCCTGCGACCTCGTGGTATCCTCATGCGTCGCATCCGACTGACAGGCGAATGGTGGCGCGAATGTGTCGGTCCTCTGCTTGGTTATGCGAAGGACGGTCAGATATTGGCTCTGACACCTACCAGCAGCGGACTGGGCTATCACTATCGCGATCGTCATGGTATTATCAAGACCATTGGTAAAAAGGAGATGCAACAAGAGCTTAAGCCTACGGCCCTGACATTTACCAAACCGCTCCCTTTGCGCGCGTTAAACATCAAAGATTTAATCAGCTTTGCCTGGAGTGTCGTCTCAGGTCCAAACACCCTGATGCTTTGTTTAGCAGCTCTCGTCGTAGTATTGCTAGGTATGTTTACACCCATGGCCAACAAGCTCATCTTCGATACCGTCATTCCTACAGGCGATGCTTCCGACCTGCTACCTATCACGGGTCTGCTATTAGGTGCCACCATCGGTACACTACTATTGACACTCACTCGCGACCTTTACATTACTCGAGTACAGCATATCGTTGACCTTCACACCCAGAACTCCATCATGGCCCGCACTTTCCTACTTTCGCCCACCTTCTTCTCCAAGAATGCGAGTGGTGAACTAAGTGCTAAAATCAACAATGTGTCTATTCTTTCTGGCATGATCAACGAAACCATCATCGGTGCCGGTCTCTCTGCCGTACTCTCACTAATCTATCTCATGCAGTTATGGATCTACGGCAGATCATTGCTCTTCCCTGCCCTAGGTATTCTGGCTCTGCAGGCTATTATCCTTATATTAGTATACAAACGAACGGTTAGAATCCAAAGTCTTTATACAGAGAAAGCCACTAAACTCAGTGGACTGGAATATAATATGTTTGCCGGTATCCAAAAGATCAAACTGACTGGTTCTGAAAACCGTGCTTTTACCAGATGGCTCGACCAATATACAGACCAAGCCCGTTTACTTTATAATCCGGCTTTTATTTCCCGACTGTATTCAGCACTAACCGCATTTCTGAGTATCGGGGGTACCATGCTTATCTTCTGGTCTACCCTCTCTAACAATGTGGCACCATCAGACTTCATTGCCTTCAGTTCCGCCTTTGGTATGATGACAGCAGCAATGGCACAAATGAAAACCATAGTGCCTTCTCTGGCCCAAATCAAACCGCTTCTAAACTCTGTCAAACCTATTCTGGAAGCTGTACCCGAAATGGAAGCCAAAGCCCCACAGGTGGAAGGTCTGTTTGGCAGTATTGATGTCAGCGGACTAAGTTTTCGCTATGAAGAAGAAGGTCCTTTGGTGCTCGATAATCTCTCGTTACGAATAGAGCCAGGCGAGTATGTCGGACTTGTAGGCAGGTCTGGCAGCGGTAAGTCTACTTTCATGCGCCTCTTACTCGGATTTGAGCAGCCGCTCTCAGGTGGAATCTACTATGACAGTTATGATTTGGCCAAGGTCGATAAGACCAGTCTGCGTCGAAAAATTGGTTGTTGTCTGCAAAGTGGCAACCTCTTCACAGGCGACCTTTTCCAAAATATCACCATCACAGCTCCCTGGGCCACACATGACGATGCCTGGGACGCTCTGCGGATGGCCAGTCTTGAGGAAGATGTCCGTCGCATGCCCATGGGACTTAACACTTTGGTTAATGAAAGCGGTAGCGGTCTCAGCGGTGGACAGAAGCAACGTATTCTCATTGCCAGAGCCCTGATTTCCAAGCCCGACATCATCTTCTTCGACGAAGCGACATCGGCTCTCGACAATATCTCACAGAAACAGGTCAGCGAGAATCTCGATCAGCTTCACTGTACCCGTGTAGTCATTGCTCAACGTCTGTCTACCATCCGCCATTGCGACCGTATCATCGTACTCGACAAAGGTAAGATTGCCGAGCAGGGCACTTACGAGGAACTCATGGAGCGAAAAGGGCTCTTCTACGAAATGACATTGCGCCAGTTATAAATCATTGATATGAAAAAGAATACTCATAAAAACAAAGATGAGCAGGCATCAAAGCGACGCCCGCTCACCTTGGAAGAATTGTCTAAGGTGACGGGAGGTGTTACTGCACCTTCGATGTCATCGGAGAACGTACCCCCTTATAGCTCTTCAAGAAAGCCTTAGCAGAGCCGAAACTAAGGAACATGTCAAGACGCACGGGGATGTGGTTCTGGTCGTCAGTCACATAGAAGCGGATCAGTTCACGGCTCTTACCGTTTTCATTCTCCCAGAACGAGAAGACCAGACAGCGGAACTTCTCTTTGGTGCTGTCCATCTTGAAATTGGTCTTACCACGATAGCTCAACCACGAATTCGACAGGCTACGAGCGTCACTAATGGGCATAGGAATCACTTCGCCTTTCTTCAGTTTTGTCGCATCGAAATTACGAGCACGAAGGAAGATTGACATCATGTCGTAGATACAATTCTTATAGGTACTCGTCTTCCAATGTACCTGACCATCAGCATCGATACGATGCTTCTTCAGCTGGCAGTTACCACCAGGATAGGAGTACCACACCTCATCCACATAATAACGGCTTCCCTCACGGGCTCCCTTACGGAAATATAGAGGAGAGAGGTCTGGATTACAATAGCTGAGCAAGGTGTCGCGCATCATGAAATACTTGTCGAGGGTATTATTACCTCTTGTTATCAGATATGAACGCCAGGCATCCTTTCCCTCAAACTTTGTCATTTTGGTATCCATTGTAGCGGTACCTACCGTAAACCAGATAAGTTTCCAGTTAAACTTTAAGTCGTATTCCAACACCTCACCCGACTTAAAGGCCGTATTCTCAATGCCACACTGCGCCTGAGCCATAAAAGGCATCAAAGCGAAGAGGAAAATCATGATTTTTTTCATTATCATATATAAACTTTAAACTCTAAACTATAAATTCTAAACTACAACTTCACTCCCTTAGTTTTGAGATATTCCTTACCCAACTGCTTGGCCCGCTCAACGTTACGGTTCTTCAACTTCTTCTCCTGATCGGGCTTCTGCTTGGTGATGGCAGCGGGCTTCTGACGAAAACGTGGTACTTCCGTCAGATTCCAAGACTTGGTCACATCCCATTTCTCCTTACATTCTATCTCTTGAGAATAGTAATAAATGGCTTCCGCCTGACGGTCGGCAGCATAATCGCCCGTATCCCAGACACCATTGCCATTGGCATCCACAAAAGCACGCATATAGTACTTGCCTGGCATTAAATATTCAAATCTGGCCTTTCCGTCTTTCACACGCACCTCCATCACGGGACTATCAGAGTTATTCAACAACTGAACGATAATTGAGGTGTCTGCAACCTCCAGACCACTGACATTAATCACCAACAGGCTGAAATCGTCCGGACCTTTCACCTTGATACCCTGTTTATTGGCCTTCGAGACCACGCCATAAATATCAATAAAGGCTGCCGAATCAACCTCGAAGCTATATTCCGTTTCCAGACGCCAATCGACCAGTAATTCATATTGCCTGACGGAATTTGCTATTTGTCGGAACTCACAAGGGGCCTGATACCACACGGAGTCTATCATCGAATAGAGATGCACCTTCGAGGTATCACAGACCGCCAATGGTGTTGGCATTTCAACAGTAATTCGTGAATCAGGAGTGGCAGATGAAGGTACGTTATATTTCACCTCCAGAGGCTTAACGGGATAGATAGAGTCGTAGGGCTGATCGTTTTTCTTCTTCTTTTCCTGTTGCTTCTGCCATTTCTCCATCTCCTTGGTCTGTTCTTTCAGACGTTTCTCATATGGCACCTTTGGCAACATCTCTACAGCAGAGTCGGTATTAAGCACCAGATTACCCAATGTGTCGGTCATATGATAGCTGATATCCATCAGCAACGTATCCTTATTGATGAGCATCGTGTCACGCAACCAGTAATGGATAGTGTCACGCTTCTCGTTAGCCTCAATCACAAAAGCACTGTCAGCATTAAAGTTCAGACCCTTAATCTCTGGTAGTATAGAGTCGCCATATGTGAAATAAAACGAAAGTTTATTCGGCTCCAAACGCTCCGTCTTCAGCAAATATCGGTCTGTCTGAGGATGCATGAATGCTAAAAGTGTGACATCATCAGGCAAGAAATGAGTATATGGCACCTGTCGCAATGCGTCAATATGCAGCGAATCACGCCAGATGGTATCCGTACGGGTATCTGGCTTCGACGACGGACTGTAAGTCTCGTGGTTGAAGGCTATCATCTCACCTTTCTGTTTAAAGCAGAAGTCACCATCCATATCCTGAAGAGCATAGGCTCGGTAGGTGCCTGGCGCCACACCTTTCACCACAAAATGTCCTCGGCTGTCAGTACGTGAGATACGCATCAGCGGCTTTGTGGTAAAGGCTGTGTCAGAGAGATCGTTATAGAGTCCCACTGCAATACCCTTGATAGGTTCCAGATTGCTGGCATCCAGCACATAACCTGCTATTTCAAAAGTATCAATCTGTTCACCTGTCGAGAAGGTAAAGGTATAATTACCCATGGGGTTGCCCTCATTATTATCAGAAATAGCATCGCTGAAGTCGATGGTATAGGTGGTATTCTCTTTCAGCGTGTCTTTCAACTCCACCACAATCTTTTTACCAGCACCCTTGATTTCAGGCACTTCCAGCTGTGGCGGTGAGACAATTACCTTCTCTGTGGCATTGTCAATCTTGATAAACTCATCAAAATAGATGGTAATCTTATTTGTCTTGACATTGGTAGCTCTGTCTTCTGGCGTGCTACCCACCACTACAGGGGGATCATCGTCATACCAGCCACCATCAGGCTGTCCCATTCGGGCACAGGAAATAGTGAATAGTGAATAGTAAATAGTGAATAGTACCAATATAATGATTGGCAATATTCTCATATTATTGAATCGCTTATCTTTCCTCATGACTATTCACTCATCACTATTAACTATTCACTTATTAAGCGCTAGCAATTGCTCAATGGTTTCACGACTATTGCTCAAGCGAGGCACCTTATGCTGACCACCCAACTTTCCACGAAGCTTCAGCCACTCATTGAAAAGATTCTGGCGCGCCTCGATTATCTCAAGATGTTGCAGGGTAATGTTCTTATAACGCTTGGCTTCATAGTCGGAATTGATTTCCTGCAGGCGCTGGTCAAGCAAATCTGAGAACTGCTGCAGATCTTCCGGACGCTTGGTAAACTCGATGAGCCACTGGTGACGACATTTCGCATTCGCGTCCATAAACACAGGGGCTGCGGTATATTCTGAGACCTCTGCACCCGTCTGCTCACAGGCGTACGCCAATCCCTTCTCAGCATTGTCTACGATTAACTCTTCTCCAAAAGCATTGATAAAATGCTTGGTGCGACCTGTGATGATAAACTTATAAGGATTGGTCGATGTAAACTGGATAGTATCGCCTATCTCATATCGCCACAGACCACAACAGGTCGAAATCACCATTGCGTAGTTTTTGCCCGTCTCTACACCCCAGAGAGGAACGGCCTCGCCCCCATCCATGGGGATAAACTCATAGAACACATCATAGTCTAGCATCAGCAGCATTGATTTGTCGTTCGGGTCATTCTGAAGGCCAAAGAAACCCTCGCTGGCATTATAGGTCTCCATATAGTGCATCTTTGGCGAGGTTATCAACTGCTCATACTGCTTACGATAAGGCGTAAAGGCCACACCGCCATGAAAGAACACCTCGATATTGGGCCAGACCTCCTCCAGATGCGTCTTACCAGAGATTTCCATCATCCTGGTGAGCACGGAAAGCATCCACGAGGGAACACCCGAGATGTTCGTCACATTCTTGTTCATCGCCTCACGGGCTATCTTGTCGCGCTTAATCTCAAAATCCGATATCAAAGCCGTTTTCTTCTTGGGAACACGTACCAAATTAGCCAGTGGATTGATGTTTTCTATCAGGATGGCACTGAGATCGCCCACCAAAGAACCCTTCAGATTATAGTTCGGCGCATGACTGCCACCTAAGATCAGCGCCCGTCCGTCGAAAATACGCGATTTGGGGTTATTCTGCAAATACATCGCCACTGCATCAAAACCGCCTTTATAATGCATCCGCTTCAGACCTTCAGGGCTGACAGGAATAAATTTCGACTTATCATTAGTGGTGCCAGATGACTTGGCATACCATTTCACACGGCCTGGCCAAAGAATATCCGCCTCCCCATGTCGCATGCGGTCGATGCTTTCCTTAAGTTCTTCGTAAGTGTTGACAGGAATATGCTTTGTAAAATCGTCATAGCCCTTCATCGTGGCGAAGGCGTGATTACGACCAAATTCCGTGTCTTTAGCCTCAGCAATCAATCGGCCCAGCACTGCTTCCTGCAATGCCTTGCCCTCGTTTTGATGCTTCTCCAACTCCAGTTGGCGAGACTCAAACACCTTTCTTACTATTATTTCCACATACCATTGCGTAAAAATGGTTATCTTTGCAGCTGATATGGGTAAAATTATTGTAGCAGGTATAGGACCTGGTAGTAAAGAAGATATCACTCCTGCTGTACTCGAAGCAGTACGGGAGGCCGATGGTGTCGTGGGATATAAGTACTATTTCCAGTTTATCGAAGCGTATATAAAAGAGGGTTGTGAGTGCATTGACACGGGTATGAAGAAAGAACGTGAGCGTGCAGAACAGGCTTTTCTCTTAGCAGAACAGGGAAAGACTGTTGTCGTGATTTCTTCTGGCGATGCAGGCCTTTACGGAATGGTGCCGCTTATCTACGAGATGAAGCAACAACGATCTTCCAACATAGAGATTCAAACCTTGCCAGGCATCTCTGCATTCCAAAAGGCAGCCTCATTATTAGGCGCTCCCATTGGCCACGACATCTGTCTGATTTCGCTGTCAGACCTGATGACGCCTTGGGAAGTCATTGAACGTCGCATCAAGGCTGCTGCTGTGGGCGATTTCGTCACAGCCATCTATAACCCCAAATCACACGGACGCTACTGGCAACTCTATCGCCTGCAGGAGTTGTTCTTGAAATATCGTTCTGCTGACACACCAGTAGGCTATGTCCGTCAAGCCGGACGTGACGAACAGGAAATCAAGGTGACAACCTTAGAGAAGTTCGACCCTGAAGAGGTGGATATGTTCACCGTGATTCTTATAGGTAATTCGCAGTCGTATATCTGCGAGGGAAAGATAATTACGCCTCGCGGCTATTATAGAGATACGAAGAATGATGGAGAGAAACCTGGTCAGCAAATCATGATTCAGTCGTTCCGCACCA
>CADAAR010000046.1 GCA_902785945.1 uncultured Prevotellaceae bacterium | reverse complement strand
CGACAACCTCTGCGGTCCGAAGTTCAAGGACGCCTGCACGCTGGAGCTGCGTAACATCATCGACACCCAGAAGGTGACGGTCAACGGCAAGCAGAAGACGGTGACCACCCTGAAGCCCATCGCCACTGCCGTGGCAGAGTGGAAGGCACAGAACGGTCAGGGTGGCAGCGGCTCAGGAACCGAAGGTGGCGGCAATTCAGGCGGCAATTCGGGTGACTCGGGTAACTCCGGTCAGGGCCAGCAGGCAAGTGGTTTCGCACTGACGATCTCGAAGACGGGCGTTGGTTCGGCCAGTGTCACCAAGGATGGTAATGCTATTGCTTCAGGTGCCAGCCTGAACGAGGACGACGAGGTGGAGATCAGCATCACCCCTGCTGAGGGCCAAGTACCTACCGCAACCATCAACGGTTCAAGTATCGAACTGACTGAGGACGGTGGTGTCTACTCTGGTAGCTTCGCTATGCCTGGTCAGGCCTCGACTCTCGTCATCAACACCGGCGAAGGTGAGGATGACGACTACGAGCGCATTATTGAGATTGCGGTGAAGGTGATAGTAGCCGCACTCACGGCCTTCCTGACGGCCATCACCACCACGAGCTGCATGGGCTACGGTCCCTTCTAGGATCAATTCCCTAAAAAAAAATGGCGATGTTGAAAAACACCGCCATTGATTTTAATATGAGAATCCTTAGGGATTACTCTGTGAAGCCAGAGCACTTCTTTCCTTCTACGCGATAGGCTTGGACAGCCTCGTCCACGCTTCGTTCAAATGCGTTGCGCTCCGGTGTTGATCCTTACGAGGGTCTCCATTTTGCGCCACCAGATAACAGGCATAGCGAGTCAGCAGATAGTCAACTGTCTCTTTATCAGCACCTTTTGGCATCGCTATCGTTTTCCTGACGTCAGGAAAATGATCGGCTACACTCTGACCAACATTTTTACACGCTTCTTTGGCTTTGTCTATCACATTTGAGAAATTCTCCCACTTGCTATAGCCAAGAACTTCCTGTAATTCACGCGCACTCCAACACTCAATGCCATTCACTTCAAGAGCATATTGTTCGAATGCCTTGTACAAATGATCAATAGTTTCTTTCTTCATACGTATATGGGTTTAAGAAAAACAAAAATTAATATCGGTTGCAAAGATAGGAAGAATTTCCGGAACTTCCAAATAATTACGAAAAAACAATGGCTGGTGCGCAAACACCAGCCACTTTTTTATTTATGTCTCGCCCCGGGCCATCTCCCTATCACAAAGGGACAGGAAGTCTTTCAAAATACACAAAATGTGTTTCAAAATAAACAAATTTTAATTTTTTAGTGCTCAAAATTTGTTAATTTGGGAATATTTGCTTATCTTTGCACTCGACAAATATAACTCAACTATTGCAATTAAAACTAAAACAATGATTAGTAAGCAAGTATTTCTAAAAACGATCTATGTCTATGTTATCCCCTATCTCGTATTGCTGATGGCTATACTAGGACTGATGTATCTGTATCCGAAGCCGGAGCTTCACATGTTGTTAAACGCCCATCACTCCAGCATCCAGGACACTTTCTTCAAGTATTTTACCATATTGGCAGAATGGCCCTTGTATGTGCTGGCCCTGCTCCCCCTGTTGTGGAAGAAGATCAAGATAACGGTTTTCTTTGCCATGTGCGAGGCGACGGGCGGTGCCCTGTTACAACTATTAAAACACCTCTTCAGTTTCGACCGTCCGGTCAGTGTGTTCGAGCATTATGAGCATCTGGCATTACCACTGGTACAGGGCGTGAATATGCATCATGGCAATTCCTTCCCTTCAGGACACGCCTCTACCTTCTTCATGTTTTGCACCTGCTGCATAATCATTCTGGCTTATTACCATAGTCGAAAAGACAGAGCGCACACCCCCAGGACTCAGATTCTGTTTAAAGTATCGTTGTTGTCGCTGCTGGTTTTTGCCGCCATAGGCGCTTACTCTCGTGTCTATCTTTCCCAACACTTCCTGTCGGATGTGTGCGTGGGCAGCATCATCGGCTTTATCACACCGTTCCTGATGTTCTACTTTTGCAGAAACAAAATTCTGAAACTTAAAAACGAAGACATAAAATGATGGCATTATTACGCAAGGCGAAAGAAGCACTTCTACGCCCCGTTTCCCTATTCACATTCTCCTGCATTGTCAGCATAGGCACCTTGGTGCTTTACAACCTGCCGTTCTTCCGGTTCGTCATCGACAACAGTGATGACGGTCCGTTGGGAATCGCGTGGCTGATCGTATCGCTGGTAATCATCATGTTGGCAGTGAACTTCATGATGACCTATCTGGCCATGTTCTGCATGAGAATAGTGGGACGGATTCTGTTGGCCATTCTGTCGGTGATCAATGCCACGGCCGTCTATTTCATCCTGACCTACAACGTCATCATCGACGCCACCACCATCGAAAACGTGTTCAACACCCGATACTCCGAGGCTTCAGGATTCTTCAGTTGGGGCCTATGGCTCTTCATCCTTGTCTTCGGCGTCCTGCCTGCCTTGTTCTGTCTGTTCAAGCCGGTCGTGATTGGCAAGGCCAGGAAGCTGGGCATCTGTTGCGGCAGTTCGCTGGCCGTCATTCTCGTTATCGGACTGCTCAACATCAACCAGACGCTTTTCATCAGTCAGCACGACACCGAATTAGGAGGCCTACTGCAGCCATGGTCGTACATTGCCAACACCTATCGCATCATCAGCTTCAGTCAGGACAAACAGGCCGAGGAAATCAAACTGCCCGACGGCAAGATTACGGACGACGAGAAAGCGGTGGTGGTGCTCGTCATCGGCGAGTCAGCACGTAAAGCCAACTTCCAGCTCTACGGCTATAAGCGTGATACCAATCCCCTGCTGTCGAAACAAAAGGACCTGAAAGTGTATCAGGCCAACGCATGTGCCACCTACACCACAGCGGGCACCAAGGCCATCCTTGAGCCCAAAGACTGCGACGAGCTCTATGAGCTGCTGCCTAACTATGCTTTCCGAACAGGTGTCGACGTGTCGTGGCGCACCTCTAACTGGGGCGAGCCGCCCATCCATATCGACGAATACCTCACCGACCCCGAACTGGGCAACCTCTATGGCATGAGCAATACCTACGACGACATCCTCTTTCATGGTCTTCGCGAACGCATTGAGTCGAGCCAGAAAAACAAAGTGCTGATCATCCTTCACACCAGCACCAGTCACGGTCCGAAATATACCGATAAATACCCCAAGGAGTTTGAGTTCTACAAGCCCGACGAGATTGTCAATGCTTACGACAATACAATCCGCTATACCGACTTCCTCCTTGACGGTCTTATCAACACCCTGCGTGGGATGACCGACTGGAAGAGTGCCATGATTTTCATTTCCGACCACGGTGAGTCGCTCGGCGAGAACAAGATGTTCATGCACGGTCTGCCCATGAAACTGGCACCCAAGGAGCAGTACGAGATACCGTTCCTGGTATGGACCTCTGAGAATTTCAGAACCTACAAGAGCCAGTTACCGGCAGTGTTGGAACAGCATTACATCTTCCACTCCGTGCTCAACCTGCTGTCTATCCAGTCGCAGGCCTACAACGAAGCGTATGATATATTCCAGGTTTCGCCAGACAAATAAGATTCTAAAAACTATAAATTTCAAAACAAGAATGAAAAAAGTCATGCAATGGGTGATGGCCGCCACCCTCATCTGCGGCACAAGCGTATTGAGCTCCTGCAAGAAAGCCAATGCCAATGAAGACAATCCTACTCAGAAGGTAGTGAGCACCGAACTGATCCGCACCAGCCAGAGCTGGGACGGCGTGGAGTTGCCCGACTATTTCCAGGGACGGCCCGAACTGGTGGCTGTGAAATATGTGTTCCCCGCCGGTCAGAAGCTGGGATGGCACCATCATGTGGCAATGAATTACGGTGTGTTGGTACAGGGCGAACTGACCATTATCGGCCAGGACGGCAAGACGAAGGTCGTGCATGAGGGCGAGGCTGTCGTAGAGATGGTCGGTACCATCCACCACGGCGAGAACCGTGGCACGAAAGACTGCATCCTCTATATGTTCTACCTCTCTCAGAAGGACTTGCCCCTCGCCGTTCAGCATCCGGAGATTCCTTTAGAATAATAAATCCCCGCTCAGCCGAGCGGGGATTCTTTATTTAGGAACAATTTTACGTTACACGAGCTGCTTGGCGCGGTCGAGGGCGATGTTGATGTGCGAACAGATATTGTCTTCGCCCAGCATCGTGTCGAAACCTGCCTTATGAAGCACGGCCTGCACGGTAGGATTCACACCCGAGAGTACCACCTGAATGCCTTCGGCCTGTGACATCAAGCAGAGGTTGGTGAGGTTATGAATGCCCGTAGAGTCGACGAAAGGCACCTTACGCATGCGGATGATGCGCACCTTTGGACGCTGCTGGCGCAGGGCACCCATAATCTCCTCGAACTTATTACCGGCACCGAAGAAGTAAGGACCGTTGATTTCATAGACCTCGACACCCTCGGGAATCGTCAGGTGTTCAAGGTTGCCCAACTGGAAGTCGCTCTCCTCTTCCTCAGGATTGATCTCGTCGCTGATGACCTTGACGTCGGTGGTCTCAGCCATACGGCGCATGAAGAGCAGACAAGCACAGATGAGGCCCACCTCGATAGCGATGGTGAGGTCGAAGATGACGGTGAGCAGGAAGGTGACCCAGAGCACGATGACATCGCTCTTGGGATTCTTCAGGATGCTGAAGAAGCTGCGCCAACCGCTCATATTATAACTCACGATGACAAGCACACCAGCCAAACAAGCCATGGGGATATACTGTGCCAACGGCATGAGGAACAGGAAGATGAGCAGCAGCACGGCAGCGTGGATGATGCCAGCCACGGGCGTACGACCACCGTTGTTGATATTCGTCATCGTTCGGGCGATGGCACCTGTCGCTGGGATACCGCCGAAGATGGGCGACGCCAGATTGGCAAAGCCCTGGGCGATGAGCTCAGTGTTGGAATTATGACGGTCGCCAATGACACCGTCGGCCACCGTTGCCGACAGCAACGACTCGATGGCACCCAGTATAGCAATAGTAAAGGCAGGCGCCACAAGACCCTTGATCACATCCCACGTCAGCTCAGGCACTTGGGCACCGGGCAGCTGGTTGGAGATGCTGAAACGGTCGCCGATGGTCTCGACACTCGTCACACCCATATACTGCTTGAGCAGCAGCACGCCAATGGTCATCACGATGATGGCAATCAACGAACCGGGGAGTTTCTTCAGCACATTATTATAACGTGCAATCTTCGGCCAAAGGGCAATCACAGCCACAGAGCCGATGCCCACAGCCGCACTCCACCAATCAATCGTTGGGAACGAGCCAATATAGGCCACCCACTTCTCGATGAAGTCGCTGGGTACAGAGGCCATCGTCAGTCCAAAGAGATCCTTTATCTGCGTAGTAAAGATGGTCAGCGCAATACCCGAGGTGAAGCCCACCACAATGGGGTACGGAATATACTTGATGATGGTGCCCAGATGAAGCACGCCAAACATAATGAGGAAGACACCCGCCAAGAGCGTGGCAATGGTAAGACCCTCGAAGCCATACTGCTGGATTATGCCGTAAATAATAATAATGAACGCGCCCGTAGGGCCACCAATCTGAACCTTGGAACCGCCGAAGACCGACACGATCAGTCCGGCGACGATGGCAGTGATGATACCCTTCTCAGGGGTCACGCCTGAAGCAATACCGAAGGCGATGGCCAACGGCAAAGCCACGATGCCGACAATAATGCCGGCGAGCAAATCTGTTGTCAGCTGCTTCCGATTGTAATCCTTCAACGTCGAAAACAACTTTGGCTTAAACTCTAATGTCGTCATTTACACAAAATTATCTTGAAAACGGGTGCAAAAGTAAGAAAAAAGTTAAAAAGCGCAAAAAATATGAACAACTTAATTAAAAATAACCTAAATTTGTTGCCGAAAATCAATTTCCCCACATAGTGGGGACCCAATTTGAGAGAAGATTAATTCACATTATTAACTATTAAAAGTAACGATTATGAAGAAAATTATGTTTGCTGTGATGGCAATGTGCGCTATCGGTTTCACCGCTTGTGGTAACAAGGCCCAGGCTCCTGCCGACAATGCAGAAGAGACTGTAGAGGCTATGGTTTACAACGCTGAGGAAGAGGCTGCTGCTTCTATCAACCAGCTGACCGAGCAGATTGAGGCTCAGGATGCCAGCAAGTTCCAGGAGGTGCTGACCGCTATCCAGGAGAAGATTAAGGATATTATCGGTTCTGACCCCGCAGTGGCTAAGGAATATGTTACCAAGATTCAGGACTTCCTGAAGGAGAATGCTGATAAGATCAAGGCTTTTGCCGGTGAGAACGAGGCTGTACAGGCTGCTCTGGCTACGATTACCGCAGCTCCTGCTGAGACCGTTGTTGACGGACTGATGCAGGCTCTCAACGGTGCCAAGGAAGCTACAGAAGGTGCTGTAGAGGATGCTACTGACGCTGTGAAGGATGCTGCTGAGGATGCTCAGGACGCAGCCAAGGAGAAGGCTGGCGAGGCTGTTGACGCTGCCGCCGATCAGGCAAAGAAAGCGCTGGGAATCTAATTTGAAGAAGTAATGAAGAAACTAGTCTTAATGATAACAGCCCTCATGATCTGCATGGTCGTGAGGGCTGCTAATGTAGTAACCATCGAATACAAAGGAGCAACGGCGACTGTTACTATTCCTGATGAGTTGGCCGCTTATGTGACATGCTCCACCGGTACATCATCGCATGTAAAATTAGTTCAGTCAGACGACGTTGCTGATGGTGCACCAGGCGAAATCACCTACCAACTCTCTGGCAGCAGCGATGATGGAGGATTCGAGATGAGTGGCAATTACAAGTGTACAGTTAAACTGGCAGGATTGACACTTACCAATCCCAAAGGTGCTGCCATCAACATTGATGATGGCAAGCGCATTGAACTGAATGCCAACAAAGAAACAACCAACACGCTCGCTGACGGTGCTGACGGCAACTGGAAAGCCTGCATCTATGCCAAAGGTCATTTTGAGTTAAAAGGCAAGGGTACCATAAATGTTGTTGGTAATACGGCTCACGCCATCAGCTGTAAGGAGTATATGCAGGTGAAGAACTTGACACTGAACGTCACCGCTGCCGCGAAAGACGGTCTGCATTGTCAGCAGTATTTCTGGATGCAGAGCGGTACCGTCAACATCTCTGGTGCCAAGGCCAATGGTATCAAGGTAGAACTCGATGGCAAGACACCGACGGATATTTACCCTGAGCACGAAAATGGCGATGATGATGAGGATACCGGTAACTGCTATCTGGACGACGGTAAATTGACCATCAGCGACTGTGGTGGTGCTCCCATCAAGGTTGACGGAAAGGCGGTGTATAATGGCGGTACACAGAACTTCGACAAGACTGCTGTGTCGGAAGACAACTTTACCTCCACAGGCATCATCACCCTGCGTAACGACGTCACTTCTGGCGAAGCAGTCATCTACGACCTGAATGGCCGACGGATTGATATGCTTGACGGCAGAAAGGGTGTGTTTATCATCAGGAAAGGCAACGAAATCAGAAAGGCAATTATCAAATAATTAATAATCCCCGCCAAACAGCGGGGATTATTATTTTTACCAGATCTGTGCACGTTTTTTCTTTGGTACAAAGAGCTTGTCGCTCTTCTTGATGCCGAACGCATCGTACCACTCATTGATATGCGGCAGAGCTGCATTCACACGAGCCTTGGCCGGTGAGTGCACATCGACCGTGATGAGATACTCCACATACTCCGGACGGAAGTTGCCAGCCCACACACGAGCCCAGCTCAGGAAGAAACGCTGCTCTGGCGTGAAGCCTTCAACTTTACCGGCAGGCTGCTGCTGCAGCACATTCTGCAAAGCACGGTAGGCGATATTGATACCACCATTGTCGCCGATGTTCTCGCCAAGCGTCTGCTTACCGTTGATCTTCTTACCAGGAATAATCTCGATGGTACTGAAATAGTCGGCCAGCACTTTTGTACGAGCCTCGAAGTTAGCCTTGTCAGCATCGGTCCACCAGTTACTCTGGTTACCCGTCTTGTCGAACTGCGAACCCTGATCGTCGAAGCCGTGACTCATCTCGTGACCAATCACACCACCGATGGCACCGTAGTTCACAGCATCGTCGGCATTAGGATCGAAGAACGGCGGCTGCAGGATGGCAGCGGGGAAACAGATCTCGTTGGTAGTGGGGTTATAATAAGCATTGACAGTCTGCGGTGTCATGTGCCACTCGCTCTTGTCAACGGGCTTGTTCACCTTACGGTTCAGCACATCGAGCGTGCGCCATTCTGCGATATTTGCAAGGTTCTCGTAGAGCGACAGACTCTCGTCGACCTTCAGTCCACTATAGTCCTTCCACTTATCGGGATAACCTATCTTAATGATAAAGTTCTCGAGCTTATCCTTTGCCTTGGCCTTGGTCTCAGCACCCATCCACGTAGCTTCGTCGATACGCTGTGCGAGGGCCGTCTGCAGGTTGTGTACCAGGTCGAGCATGCGCTGCTTGCTGGTTGCGGGGAAATACTTTTCGACATAGAGCTTGCCGATGGCCTCACCCATAATGCCGCTCACCAGACTCACGGCACGCTTCCAACGCGGACGGTCCTGCTGTGCGCCATCCATCACCGAACTCAGCTTGAAGGCCTCAGCACGGAAGGCGTCGCTCAACTGACTGCTGGCACCGGCAATGACCTTAATCTCGGCGTAAGCCTTCAGGTCGTCAAGCGAGGTCTCGGCCAGAATCTTCTCCACCTCGTGGATGGCCTCTGGCTGCCCCACGTCGACAAGGTCGAAAGCGGGGAATCCTGAGATCAGGAACATATTACCCCAGTCGATGCCAGGATAGTCAAGCACCAACTGATTGTAGGTCATCTTATGATAGTTGGCATCGATGTCACGCAGTTCCACACGGCTCTTGCTGGCCTTAGCGATACGTGTCTCGATGGCCATCACGGCCTCCATCTTCTTCTTGGCCACAGCCTCATCATTGCCTACCATCTCAAAGAGGTTGGTCATGTAAGTCTTGTAAGCCTCACGGATACGTACGGTCTGCTCGTCATCGTTCAGGTAGTAGTCCTTCGTACCGAGACCGAGTCCACCCTGCCCTATGCTCACGAGGTTCATCGAAGCATTGCGCATGTCAGAGCCTACGCCCACGCCGAACATCATCGTATTCTCACCCTTGCGGTCGAGCTGAGCCGTTACCAGCTGATACTCGCGACGATCCTTGATGGCGGCAATCTTCTCGAGTGTCGGCTTGATGGGAGTCCAGCCCTCGCGGTTCAGACGTACGCTGTCCATCATCAGACGATAGAGCGAGCCTATCTTCTGACCCAGCGTGCCTTGCTCCTGAGGGTTATTAGCATACTGGAGAATCAGATCCTGAATCTGTTTCTGGTTCTCATCATAAAGGTCCATGAAAGCACCGTTGTTCGTGTGCTCTGCGTCGAGTGGATGAGCCTTCATCCATCCGCCGGCTGCATACTCATAGAAATCATCACCAGGACGCACCGTCGGGTCGAGGTTCTGAGTAAAGTTCTGCCCCATGGCTGTTGTAGTCATTATCAGGCAAGATGCAAATAAAATCTTTTTCATATTCGTTGATTTTTATATCAGTTATCTCTTAGACGCAATTCGGAGCTGCAAAGATACATAAATAATCATAAGAATTGCCGATTTTAAGTTTTTTTTAATCACTCACGTTGGCAATATGCGCGTTTTTCACTAAATTTGCACCAACAAACTTCTCTTTACTAAAACGAAACGAATATGAAAGATTTAAAAATGTACATCAACGGCCAGTTCTGTGAGAGCTCGAACGGCCAGTGGATTGAAGTGTTGAACCCCTCAACAGAGGAAGTGATCTCTCGTCAGCCGGAAGGCACCATCGAGGACGTGAACCGTGCCTTGGATGCTGCCCGTGCCGCCCAGAAGGCGTGGGGCAAGACGCCCGCCATCGAGCGTGCCGGTTACCTGCTGAAGATGGCCGAGGGCATCAAGAAGCGCGAGAAGGAGTTTACGGAGATCATCATGCGCGAGCAGGGAAAGACCCGTACCTGGGCTTCTATCGAGGTGGGCGCTACCATCGCCTATTTCGAGTATATGGCTACCTTCGCCCGTCATATCGAGGGTGAGATCATTCCCAGCGACCGTCCCAACGAGACCATCCTGCTGACCAAGAAACCCATCGGTGTCGTAGCAGGCATTCTGCCCTGGAACTTCCCGTTCTTCCTCATCGCCCGCAAGGCCGGCGCTGCGCTGATTGCCGGTTGTACCATCGTGATTAAGCCGAGTCAGCTTACGCCAGAGAACTGTACAGAGTTTGCCAAGGTCGTGGCTGAGACAGGTCTGCCCGCAGGCGTTATCAACATTGTCACTGGTAAGGGTTCTGTTATCGGCAACGAGATGGCCGGAAGCCCGAAGATCGACATCGTGAGCGTAACAGGTTCCGTAGGTGCCGGCGAGAGCATCATGGCCGCAGCATCGAAGAATATCACGAAGGTGAGCCTCGAACTCGGTGGTAAGGCTCCTGCCATCGTCATGAAAGATGCCGACCTGGAGCGTGCTGCCCAGTGGATCGTCGACAGCCGTATCGGCAATAACGGTCAGATCTGCAACAATGCCGAACGCGTGTATGTACAGAAGGAGGTGAAGGAAGCCTTCACGAAGATCCTGGTCGACAAGATGTCGAAGGTCAAGGTGGGCGATGTCTGCGCCGATGAGAGCGTCGACATGGGTCCGTTGGTAGAGGCCCGTGCTCTGGAGAGCGTTACCGAGAAGGTGGAGCGCGCCATCAAACAGGGTGCCAAGCTGCTCTGCGGTGGTCATCGCGTGGGCACGAAGGGATATTTCTATGCCGCCACCGTGCTCGACAACTGCCGTCAGGATATGGACATCATCCATGAGGAGACCTTCGGTCCGGTGATTCCGCTGATTGAGTTCTCAGATATCGACGAGGCTATCAAATATGCTAACGACTGCGAGTATGGTCTGGCATCGAGCATCTTCACCAAAGACCTGAACATCGCCGTGAAGGCCTGCCGCGAACTGGAGTTCGGCGAGACCTACGTCAACCGCGAGCACTTCGAGGCCATTCAGGGCTTCCACGCTGGTGTGAAGAAGTCGGGTATCGGTGGTGCTGATGGTAAGCATGGCGTCGACGAGTATCTCGTTACCCACGTCACTTACCTCGACACTTACGAGGATATGTAAAAAACTAATCCCCGCCAGCCGGCGGGGATTTTTTATTTCAGGTCGAGCTCCACTGGACAGTGGTCGGAACCGAAGATTTCCGTATGGATTTTCGAATCGTCGAGCCGTTCACGCAGACGATCGGAGATGACGAAGTAGTCGATACGCCAGCCCGCATTCTTTTGTCGAGCCTGGAAACGATACGACCACCACGAATAGGTCACTGTATCAGGATATTTAAATCTGAAAGAGTCTGTAAACCCTGATGCCAACAACTCGCTGAACTTCTGTCGCTCCTCGTCGGTGAAACCGGCATTCATGCGGTTGGTCTTGGGGTTCTTCAGGTCAATCTCCTCATGCGCCACGTTCAAGTCACCACAGAGAATCACGGGTTTCTTTTCATCGAGTCCTTTCAGGTAGCTGCGGAAGGCGTCCTCCCACGTCATGCGATAATCCAGGCGCTTCAAACCGTCTTGCGAGTTCGGCGTGTAGCAGCATACCAGAAAGAAATCGTCCATCTCGAGCGTAATCACACGCCCCTCGTGGTCGTGTTCGTCGATGCCGATGCCATAGGTCACGTTAACCGGCTTGTGCTTCGTAAAGATGGCCGTACCGCTATAGCCTTTCTTGTCGGCATAGTTCCAAAAGCTCTCATACCCCTCGAAGGCCAGGTCCAGCTGTCCAGCCTGCATCTTGGTCTCTTGCAAACAGAAGAAGTCGGCATCCAAGGTCTTGAATATCTCACTGAAGCCCTTGCCCTCGCAGGCACGCAGGCCATTTACATTCCAACTTATAAATTTCATATCCTATTGTTATTTATTCCATGGGGAAAAGACCGAATAGTTTGGCGTCGATCATATCCGTCACCTGCTTCAGGTGTTCGGGGTTATCGCCGAATTTACAGTGATCGCCGTCAACGATGATGAGCTGACCCTTATAAGAGGCAATCCAGTCTTCGTAGCGTTTTTCCAGACCCTGCAGATAATCCAGTCGCATAGTCTGTTCATACTCACGACCGCGTTTCTGTATCTGCGCCACCAGCGTGGGAATGCTCGAACGGATATAGATCATCAGGTCGGGCAACTTCACCAGCGACATCATCAGGTCGAACAGGTCGGAGTAGTTTTCGAAATCGCGGTCGCTCATCATGCCCTGTCCGTGCAGGTTAGGCGCAAAGATGCGAGCATCTTCGAAGATGGTACGATCTTGGATAATAGCCTCCTTCGACTTCGATATCTCCACCACCTCCTTGAAGCGCTTGCTGAGGAAGTATATCTGCAGATTAAACGACCATCTGGGCATGTCGGCATAGAAATCGGCCAGATAGGGGTTGTTGTCTACGGGTTCGAAACGTGGCGTCCAGCCATAACGGTGGGCGAGTAATTTGGTGAGTGTGGTCTTGCCACTGCCTATGTTTCCTGCTACTGCGATATGCATAATTTCTAGAGGTGAGAGGTTAGAGGTGAGAATTGTGAGGTGAGAAGAGTCCGAAGAGTTCGGAGTCGATGCGATCAATGATCTGAGAGAGGTCTTTGGGTTGATGGATAAAGTCGAGTTGGTCTTTCTCAACTGTCATCACACGACCCTGATATTTGTGATAGATAAAGTCGTCGTAGCGCTCATTCAGGTTCTGGAGATACTCCAGTTGGATGGTCTGCTCATAGTCGCGACCTCGCTGTTGGATGTTGCTCACCAGATGGGGCACCGAGGCACGTAGGTAGATCATCAGGTCGGGCAGTTTCACCAACGACATCATCTGTTGGAAGAGTTCCATATAAGTGTCGTAGTCGCGATCCGTCAGGTTACCCATCGCATGGTTATTGGCCATAAACACATAGACGCCCTCGAAAATCGTTCGGTCTTGTATGATCGTGTGATCGGTCTGCGAGATAGCTATCAGGTCGCGAAAGCGCTCCTTAAGGAAGTACACCTCAAGGTTGAACGACCACCGGTGTATGTCGCGGTAATAGTCCTCCAAATAGGGATTGCCGTCTACGGCCTCGTAGCGCGGCTCCCATCCGTAGTGCTTGGCGAGCAGCCTGGTAAGCGATGATTTTCCGCTACCTATGTTTCCTGCAATAGCTATGTGCATCTGGTTTTCATTATTCTGTGTGCAAATATACGAATAAATTTAGAATCATTTGCATTTTTTATCCAACTTTTTTTGGTTTTCCATTAAACTTTTTGTCCTTTTTCCCCGTCAAACAAATGAAAGTTGGTTTTTCATACATTGTTTTTAGTTAGTTAGTTAATAAAACGTTTAGGGCTCGCAGTGATGCGGGTCCTAAACGCGTTTCACAGCAGGGTCAGACTCTGGTAAAGTGGCTGTTTGATAAAGGGGTATAGTATTAATAACAAAAAAATTGGCTTCAAAAGAACAACGTATGAGATTTTTTTTGTATATTCGCACCATGAAATATGTATAACAAAAAACCATACGATTATGAAAGTAGGAATTCCCAAGGAGATTAAGAACAATGAGAACCGCGTGGGTATGACACCTGCGGGCGTAGCAGAACTGACACGAAGAGGCCATGAGGTGAGTGTGCAGCACACCGCTGGTGAGGGCAGCGGATTCGCTGACGAGGACTATGTGAAGGCTGGAGCCAGGATCCTACCAACCATCGAGGCGGTCTACCGTGAGTGCGATATGATTGTGAAAGTAAAAGAGCCCATCGAGCAAGAGTACAATCTGGTGCGCAGCGGACAACTGCTGTTCACCTATTTCCATTTCGCGTGCGAGAAGGAACTGACAGAGGCGATGCTGAAGAGCGGAGCCATATGTCTGGCCTATGAGACCGTGCAGCTGCCCAACGGCTCACTGCCCCTGTTGCAGCCCATGAGCGAGGTGGCAGGCCGCATGGCCACACTCAACGGCGCCTACTATCTGCAGAAGACGAAAGACGGTAAGGGAAAGTTAATCAGTGGTGTGCCTGGCGTGAGTCCTACCAAGGTATTAGTGTTAGGTGGCGGTGTCGTTGGCGAGGCTGCTGCGCTGATGGCTGCTGGTTTGGGAGCAGATGTCACCATCGCCGACATCTCATTGCCCCGTCTGCGACAACTTGACATTGAAACGCCCGCCAATGTGCATACGCTCTATTCTTCTGAGCACAATATCCGTCAGCTGCTGCCAACGGTAGATATCGTAGTAGGTAGTGTGCTGGTGCCTGGCGACAAGACCCCACATCTGATCACAAAGGATATGCTGAAGCTGATGGAGCCTGGAACGGTGCTCGTAGATGTAGCCATCGACCAAGGCGGATGCTTTGAGACCTCAAGGCCCACGACGCACAGCGACCCAGTGTATATCGAAGACGGCATCCTGCATTACTGCGTGGCGAACATCCCTGGTGCTGTACCCAACACCTCGACCCTCGCCCTGACGAATGCCACCTTACGCTATGCCATCGCTCTGGCCGACAAGGGTTGGCAGCAGGCTTGCAAAGACGACTCCGCACTGGCCAAAGGCCTAAACATCGTGGAGGGCAAAGTAGCCTACAAGGCCGTCGCCGATGTCTTCGGACTTGAGTACCATCCTTATCTGGGATGAAGATACGAACCCAGATAGCTAGGGGGACAGGTACTTGGGTATGACGGCTGCTATAACTCAGATACCTGTCCCCACGACCAAACTAAATAATACGGTTATGGCCAAAATAAATAACATCTCAGAAAACAGAATAGCGAACAATATGACTTCATCAGAATTGATACATCCAGGAGAGATGATCAAAGATGAAATTATGGCACGAGGACTGACTCAAAAAGAGTTGGCCCAGCAGATGGGTGTGTCATATACCGTATTTAATGAGATACTAAACGGTAAACGTCCTGTTACTACAGAATATGCCTTGTTGCTGGAAGCTGCTCTTGGAACGAGTGCAAATATCTGGATTGGATTACAAGCAGACTATAACATGCAGAAAATAAAGCAGGACAAGTCGTTTATGAAGAAGCTGGAAAAGATTCGCAAAATAGCTGCAATTTTCTGAAGTACACAAAAGGGGTTTATGTTACACGAGCCTCGTTGCTTTCACGGCAGCGGGGCTTTTCGATGGGCGATGCTGAAATAATAGCCGAAAGATTCCGGGCTTTAAATTTAATAACTCAAAAACAATTTTGAACTATGAAACAGAAATTATGCCCAAAATGTAAGTTTTCGAACGAAAAGCTTGCAAGTGTCGAGTTAGTCGCTGGGACAGGTACTTGGGTATGACGGCTGCTATGACTCAGGTACCTGTCCCCACGGCTACTAGGGGCCTGGCACTTCTGTGTCCGGTGGCAGGCACGGTGTGACTCCTTCTCAAAAAGGAATAGAGTTCTTCAAGCCTACATAGATAATTTGACCTGTATGCGCATCAATCTCAGCAGATTTATTAGTGTCAATTTCATCTGGCCAATCTCCCATATACACTTTTACTTTTGCTGCTGGTCCTGTTACATAATAGACCAGTCGTTGTTCACGCCTGAAAGTCTCTCCCTCCACCCTGACATGATACTCTCTGGCATAAAGGGTAGCTGTCCATGAACTGTCCGATGGCTTTTTCAGATATGTAGAGAATATTTGTATAGCCTGATCGCCAGTAATGGCGGGTGTCACATCAAGGTTGTCGAAGGACATAAAAAAGCCTGAGCAATGATGGATATGCTGTTCGGTGGGGTTATAAAGGAAATGGAATCTATATTGACCGCATAGCACAGGGACACCACGATAATATTCATGGTAGATTTCCACTCTACGGCTATATCCCTCATTAGTCGCCGGGTAATAAGCCACGGAATCTAATTTCAGGCTATGATCATCATCCAGATTAAAAAGTTTTCCGTTCAGTTCCTCATAAGAAGACGGAGCAGCATACAATTGGTCAATAGGATCCGTTGTTTCATAGAGGGTTGCCCACCTAAAGCGCCCCTCATCATCTTTACAGACATTCCAATTGCCAAGGGCCTCAACGTGGGTATTGTATCTATAATGCAGATCATTACTGGAATATAACGGAATCAAATTTTCCTGCCCACCTTCAGGCATGCCTGAATCATCATCACTACTGCAACCTGCCGACATAACCATCAGCATTGCGCTCATCAGAATATACAGATACTTTTTCATACGCCTTTATTTTTTATTTATACCTCTTCATATTTATAACACACAGCATATGGGTCAAGATTAAAGAATCTGTCTCCATGATCTCTCAAGCTCAATGACGGGTTCTGCTATATGTATGGAATGGTATCCACATATCCGGCTCTGCCCATTCTACATCGTCGCGCTGATTGATTTCCTCAGCCAGTTGAAGCACCTCGTAAGAAGTGTTCAGAATGCAATCGAAGACGACTGTCTTGCTGAGTTTCGTTTCTTCAATATTGGGTTTCAGGCTATGGGCATATTTCGTGGCAATGGGTTCCGCACTCTTTCCTTCCTTCATCTTCACTATAATCATATTGCAAATCCTGATATAGTCGCCTTCAATAATGTTGTTTGTTGTGTAGGATGAGGAGATATAAAGATACGGACAAGAAATGTATTTGTTGCTGACGAGAAGTACTCTATTCCCTCCTTCCAGATCATACCTGTTCAGTATCACGCCATCCTTTTTGCCGACGATATAATTGAGTGCTTTCTCGCCCTCCTCGCTGTCCCAAATTGCTACCAAGTAATATGGAGGTTCCTTCTGGGGGGTAAGTCCAATGAACGTCTCATCATACCAATATCCCTGTTGCTTGTTCAGATTAGGATCCTGATCGAAATAGCTCACATGATACAAATAATCATAGCCCGTAGCCTTCTCTTCATCATCGCTGCTACAACTACTCATACCGGCTGTCATCATCAGCGCAATACCCATCCATACTATAAAACTCTTTTTCATACCTGACTATATTTTTTGCAAATATACTACCATCCGTTTACATTGAGAAGGGAATTCCCCTAAAAGAATATAGGGAAATCCCTAAAAACACCGGTGAGCTGGAACGCGCCCTCCACAATGATTTTTCTTACTGCCATAATCTCTCTCAAATTTTCTTTTAAGTGTTATTTCCAGTCGCGTGTCGTTTCTCTTTCCGAGCCATCCCTGGTTCCTTCCACTTTCATGGCTGCAAAGTAGTACTTCCTCCGGAGTAAAGTTCAACTTTCAAGCCTTGCTTCTCCGACCCTCTCGGGCGTGCTCGCATAGAGTATCGTCATTCTTGCTGGATTCTGGTGCAAAGATACGAAGATTATCGTTTACTTCCAAGCTTTTTTCCTTCTGAAAATCTATTGTAGTCGCTGGGACAGGTACTTGGGTATGACGGCTGTTATGACTCAGGTACCTGTCCCCACGGCTACGATAGGATGTCGACGCCATGAATATCACGCGGCTAGAGTTCCGTAGCGACCTGAAGCGTGGCGACAAGAAACGCATCTCTATTTGGTAGTATTTCTATGTGTTAATTCGTAGGAAGCTGTTTTGATTGTTCCTAACTTTGCCAGCGGAAATGCGATGGCCGTCGATTTTCGTTTCCGCATGGTATAAATTTTAAAACGAAGACATTATGAATGATGAACAGAAACTATTGAGACGTTGGACGCTGAATCTGGCAAACGATCTGATTGATGATGGCTGGGACCGGAAATACGCCTTCAAACAGGCTCATCTTTGCCGACGGCTGTTGGAATGCCTCGGCTTGGGCACGGTGGTATTCGAGTATTACAAGAAGGATGGCACGGTGCGCCGGGCACGAGGTACACTCTGTAAGGGCGTTTCTAAGGATTTCGACCATTACGAATACAAGACGGAGCATCAGAAAGAGAACCCCTTCAACGTGTTCACGTATTACGATCTCGACGCGACAGGCTTCCGTACCTTCGATGCGACGAGACTAAGAAGAATCATTGAAACGACTATTAAAAGCAAGTCGTTATGAACAATTATCCCCCTGGAGCGGCGAACGACCCGCGCGCTCCGTATAATGAACGACCTGGTATGGAAACAGAGATTACTGTCAAGAGCAGACTAATTAAAGAAACTGTGATTGAAACGTCGGAAGGGCACTATGTGCGTGAGACAGAGATTGAGCCCGACGGTTCAAGGTCGACAATCGGTTTCTATGAAACGGACGAGGATTTGAAAGAGGCGTTCCTTAATGCCCATCGCTCGGCGATACAAATCATCCGCGACTGCGAGAAAATCGCCAAAGCGCTTCTGGCAGACGGCAAACGATTTTTTGCCGGCATCTATATCCCCATACTCATTGACGACTGCGAGGACTGGGAAGAGGAAGAAACAATAGTGAATAGTGATTAGTGAATAGTGAACAGTATTAAAAGTTAACAATTATGAGAATCAGTGATTTAACACAGGAAGAGAGGAAGGCGTTTGAGGCGCATTTACTTTCGACCTACCGATATGATGCAGCGACGGGAAAGCTGATTAATAAAAAGTGGAACACACCATCGTTTTCCCAAGGAAATCGACCACTTGAACGGTATCAAGACCGACAACCGTATTGAAAATTTACGCGAGGTAAGCCACTCTGAAAACGAAGTGAATAAACTCCGTAGATGGAAGAAAAATCCCGACTCAGGACTGCCTGGCATAATCAAATCCCACACGATTTTTCAAACAAGATTCAGACGAAGGCTACTGTTCTCGTCGATTCCGGAAATGCTTTTTTTCCATCTCACCCTTCTCGGCAGAAGATACAAATAACGCTACGCTAATGAATAATGAATAATGAAAAAAGATTTGTTATGATTGCAAAGAACAATATTTTCAATATCCGCGCGAATGGCGCGAAATGGATCGGACAGACTGGTACAAATAAGGGATTCGCGGAGTTTGATACGCAGGAGCATGCTATCCGTGCATGGCTTGTTCTAATGCGTACTTACCGCAGGAAACATGGTCTGACAACCATCAGGGGCATCATTAACCGTTTTGCCCCACCCTCGGAAAATAACACGGAGAAATATGTGCGCTACTGCTGCACGGTGACACTGAAAGGCAGCACGGAGCCGATCACCAACAAGGCCACATACTACGTGCTCGGTCAGGCTATGGCCCGAATGGAAACGGGGAATCGACGGACATCCGTCAGGTAGAAGCGTTGCTGCAGGCGCAGCTAAATAATGTGGCAGAGGAATCAGACAAAGTCAGGCTAATCGCCATGATTGACAACTATTTCTCGCTGCTCAAACGAACGCAGAGTCTGCCCGTTCTGCATCGGCTGAAATTCTTTGACTGCACGTATATCGTGTTCTGTTTCCTGCATCTGAACGGACAGCTCAGACGCCACAAAACGCAGTTCGATGAAGCATGTATTAACGATTTAAACCAAATGTTCAGGAGGCTCTATGGAAGATTATGAAAAGATAGAACAATATGTCAATGACCTGCTGACGGTCATGGGTATTGAGAAGGACGGTGAGGAACAGTTGATTTGGCTGTTCCTCTACCACGCCTGTTGTGCGGCGGCCATCTATGAGGTGCTCGACGACGGCACGAGACCGGTGTATAAGGAACTATTGAAAAGACTGAGTTATTTTTTTACCATAAGAATCAGTCTAAAAGTAAGAAAGGGAAGAAAAACAAAAGAAAGTTATCCCCCCAACCCCCTTATCAAAGAAATAAAAAAGAAAGCCAAAGAAATGAAAACTCTCCCCCCTGCAGAGCGCGGGATGGAGGGTCGGAACAGAAGGCTTTTTGAGAGCTTGGAAACACGACGCGAAGCTTTCCGTCGGGAATGTCTGCAATTCCGTGGCAGCTGCGACGACCAGCATCTGGCCAGCTTCTTCAACTACTGGAGCGAGGCGAACGAATCGACCGGAAAGATGCGCTTCGAGGAGCAACGCTACTGGAGCATCGACAAGCGGCTGGCGCGATGGGTCAACAAAAGCTATGCCGCTGCCGACACCGCCGCGGCCATCCGTCTGAAAAAGACAAAGGCAAAGCAGGCGCAGGAGCAACAGACTGAGGCCTCACAACAACAGGCCGCCGCGGCCGAGCGGGAGCAAGAGAATGTCGAGCGAGAGGCCAAGGCCGAGGAGAGCCGCCAGACGCAAATGCTGACCGAGGACTATATCCGCGAGCACCCCGACTCCTTGATGGCGAAGATCTACCGACAGAAAAAGAAGAAGGCATGAATGAGATGGAATTTAAGATCCACGCTTATGGTAAGTCGGAACTGGCGATGATGTACTTTCCTAATGACAGCCCGGAGAGAGCATTGAAGAAGTTCAGGTTCTGGCTCAGTCAGAACAAGCGGCTGAAAAGTTGCATTTCAAGGGGCAGCAATTTCTACAATCCCAAGCAAGTGAGGATGATCATTGATGAGCTTGGCGAGCCCGACTAACTGCCGTTTAAGGTCGTTTAAGGCCATATAAGTACGTATAAGTACGTTTAGGGAAACCGCCAAAATGAAATGTCGTATCTTTGCAGCGCAAACGGGGAACTGGTGTTTCTGACGCAGTAGCGCGCGATACTCCGAAAGGAATCCGGAATACTCCGAAAGAAAACTGAATTACAAACCCTTTAAAATTTGACAAGTTATGTTGGAAATTAATTTGACGAAGAACACCAATGATGCCATTCAAGGCACGTTGGGAAAGTATTACGGACGTGTGGAGTACAAGGGTACCCTCGGTGTGAAGGATCTGGCC
>CADAAR010000045.1 GCA_902785945.1 uncultured Prevotellaceae bacterium | reverse complement strand
CCCATGTGTCACTCCGACGCCAACTAACATTCAAACGGAATAGCGTATGAAGAAGAAAATCGTTGAGATTGGGGTGAAGGTGATAGTAGCCGCGCTCACAGCATTTCTGACGGCCATCACGACGACCAGTTGTATGGGATACGGACCGATTGCGCTCTAGGGAGCGCTGCGAATCACAGGGGACAGGCACGCACTGATAGATCAAAGATGCTATCATTGGTGCCAGTCCCCATGATTCGCTTCTTTTTCACAATTTTTGCGGCTTGGACTTGGAAAATCCGAAGGAAATGGTTAACTTTGCGACATCAAACAAACGATAGATGATGGAAGGAATGAAAATGAACATCTGGGGGCTGCTGAAGAATATCCTGCCCTTTGTAACGCCCTATCGGTGGCTGATTGTAATCACGCTGGTGCTGACGCTCATCGGTTCGCTGATGGCACAGGTAAACGCCGTAGTCTTGGACCGTGCCGTGGACGCCATCAACGCGCTGCTGCAACAACCCGAGGGATTCCTGTGGAGTCAGGCAGTGAAGATACTGACAGTGATCACAGTGATATTGCTGGGTAAGGAAGTGATTGGCGCACTGGTGACCTTCTTCCAGCGTTACTACGGCGAGCGGATGCGTATTCTGGTGAGCCGCGATATGTCGCTAAAGGTGGTCGACAGGATCCTTTCCTTCCGCATGGCCTTCTTCACCAGCGAGGGCAACGAAACGGGTAAACTGCAGTCGCGCATAGACCGAGGTATCATGAGCATGAGCAACACGGTGAACAATTTCTTCATCGAAATTCTGCCACTGTTTACGAGTGCCATCCTCGCCTTGGGACTGATGTTCGCAGCCAACTTCTACGTGGGTCTCGTGGCGCTGTGCATCGTGCCGCTCTACTTCTGGGTGACCTATATCCAGGCCACGAAGATGAAAGGTGGACGAAGAGGCATTTTCGGTGGACATCAGGCCGTGAGTCAGGGTATTCTGAACATCATCGAGAGCATTACCGTGATCAAGTCGTTTAACCGCGAACAGATAGAGGCCGACCGTCAGGCTGGCATTCAGCGTACGATGACCGACCTGCAACTGAGCACGCGAAAGAAGGCGTATCTGTTTAACGGTCTGAAGAGTTTCCTCGAACAGATTGGTACCGTGCTGATCATCATCTTGACGGCCTATCTCGTGCTGATAGATTATCCTGGCATGACCATCGGAAAAATCATGTACCACGTGATGCTCTTTGCCAACGTGAGTGCGCCCATCCGACAGCTGCACCGCATCTACGACGACATGAACGACGCCCTGATCTATGCCGAGGGATTCTTCGGGATCCTGAAGGCCGACGACGAGGTGGAGCAGACGGGAAAGCACAAGCCACAGACGGTGAAGGGCGAATTCGAACTGAAGAACGTGGACTTCACCTATTCGAATGGCACACAGGCCCTTTGGGATGTGTCGATGAAGATTGAACCGGGCAAGATTACCGCCCTCGTAGGACTGAGCGGTGCGGGCAAGAGCACCATTGTAAACCTGCTCGACAAGTTCTACCAGCCTCAGCAGGGCGTGATCACGCTCGACGGTGTGCCCTTGAATGAATGGGATACGGAATGGCTGCGCGAGAACGTGGGACTGGTGCTGCAGAAGAACCATATCTTCGACGGTTCGATTGAGGAGAACATCAAATACGGTTGTCCGCAGGCCACACACGAGGATGTGGTGAAGGCTGCTAAACAGGCTTATATCTACGATCAGATTATGCAGTTGCCTCATGGCTTCGAGACAGAAGCTCTGCAGCTGAGTGGCGGCCAGCAGCAGCGCATCGCCATCGCCAGAATGTTTATCAAGAATCCGCCGATCATCTTCCTCGACGAGCCCACCGCCAGTCTCGATGCCATTGCCACCGAGCAGATCAAGGCCTCGATCGATGCCATCAAGAAAGGGCGCACGGTGATTATCATCTCGCACAACATCGGACAGATTATCGATGCCGACCAGATTTACGTGCTGCAACAAGGTCGCGTGGTACAGTCAGGAGAGCCATCGGAGGTCTATCAGCAAGGCGGTCTCTACAAGGACATCTTCGACGCCAGTGCCCGTAGCATGAACGCCGACAAGATAGCCGCTACCACCAACTTCGACTGATGAGGGACAGGCGCAAAAGAAAAACCTCACCCAGAAAGGGTGAGGCTCAAAATGGTTGATTAATCATTCTTAGAACTTTGCCATTTTGATAGCTACAATGGCGCATTCATCGCCTTTATTGCCGTGCTTGCCACCTGCGCGGTCCTTGGCCTGCTGCAGGTCGTTGGTGGTCAAGAGACCATAGACAACGGGAATATTGCTAGTGGCATTCAGACGGGCAATACCCTCTGTGACACCCTGACAGATATAGTCGAAATGCGGTGTCTCGCCACGAATGACAGCGCCCAGGATAATGACGGCATCGTAACCGTCGTTGAGCGTCATCTGATGTGCGCCATAAATGAGTTCGAACGAGCCGGGAACGGTCTTCACGTGGATATTCTCGGAGAGTGCGCCATGCTTCTCGAGCGTAGACACACAGCCTTCGAGCAGGGCTCCAGTGATTTCGGGATTCCACTCTGCCACCACGATGCCGAAGATCATGTTCGACGCATCGGGGACAGCGTTGAAATCGTACTCGCTCAGATTATGAAGTGCAGTTGCCATTATTCCTTGCAACGCTCAATGTAAGCATCGATGGTCTGATACTGCATAGAGTTGAAGTACTTATCCTTCACCTCCTGATACAGCTTCAGGGCGTCGGCCTTCTTACCCTGGCTCTCGAGAATCTCGCCAGCCTGAATGAGGAAGGTGGGTGACAGACTATTGTTGTCGGCCTTCTCAGCAGCCTTCTTCAGGTTAGAAACAGCCTTGTCGAGCTGGTTCAGATGAGCATAGACATTACCCAGCGCACCGATAGCGGCGGGAGAAATCATGCTATCGTCGGCACCATCGAACTTCTCGAGGAAGTTGGCAGCCTCCTGCCACTTGTCGAGCTGGGCATAGCAGAGTCCGGCATAGAGATTAGCCAGATTACCAGCCTTGGTGCTGCTGTACTCAGAAGCTACATTGAGGAAGCCCTTGAACGAAGCGCTGTCGCCATTAAGAGCCTTCTGGTAGTCGCCAGCGAGGAAGTACTCCTGACCCTTGGCCAGAATTGTGCTTGCCTTGTCCTCACGGGGACCAGCATAATAAGTCTTGTAAAGAACGATACCTGCGATGATCACTACGATAGCAATCACAGCGGCGATAATTGCCTTCTTATACTTCAGGAAGAAGGCCTCACTCTGACTGATGGTCTGCTCAGCTACAGGAGCAGCCTGTTGATTGTTGTTATTTGCCATTATCTTATTTATTTTTTTATATTTCACACGAAACGGCTGCAAAATTACAAAAAAAAAGTGAATAGTGAAAATTTTGGGCGTATTTTTTGGCCTTTTTGCTCGCTTATTAGTATCTTTGCATCATGATTCTGGAAAAAATATCACTCATTAACTATAAAAACATCCAGACAGCCACGCTGGAGCTCTCGCCGAAGATCAACTGTTTCATCGGCCAGAACGGTGTGGGCAAGACGAATGTGCTCGACGCTATCTATTATCTCTCGTTCTGTCACTCAGCCAACAACCCCATCGACTCGCAAGTCATACGACATGGGGCGGAGTTCTTTATGATCGAGGGCAGATATGCGACTGACAATGGCAGTGCTGACGACGCGCTGCTGATAACCTGCGGCTTTAAGCCTGGCACGAAGAAACATTTCAAGAAGAACAAAAAGGAATACAAACGACTGTCGGAGCACATCGGACTGATACCAGTAGTGATGGTTTCGCCCTCAGACACGCTGCTTATCGATGGCGGCAGTGAGGAGCGTCGACGGTTGATGGATATGGTGATTTCGCAATACGACCGTAGTTACATCGAACATCTGAACCGCTATAACAAGGCGTTACAACAGCGTAACACGATGCTGAAGGCAGAGGAAGAGCCGAACATCGACGTGATGAGCCTTTGGGAAGAGCAGATGGCGATGGCGGGCGAACAGATCTACCAGAAGCGTGATGCCTTTGTGAAGGAGATGGTACCCATCTTCCAGCGATTCTATGAGACCATCTCAGGCAATCGGGAGCAGGTGGCATTGAACTATGTGTCGCACTGTCAACGGGGCCCATTGCTGGAAGTAATCCAGCGCGACCGTTTTAAGGATCGTGCTGTGGGCTATTCGCTGCACGGCATTCATCGCGACGACCTAGAAATCATACTCGGCGGTCATCAGATGAAGCGCGAAGGGAGTCAGGGACAGCATAAGACTTTCGTGACAGCCCTCAAACTGGCACAGTTCGATTTTCTCAAACGAACGAATACAAAGACTACCCCACTCCTCTTGCTCGACGATATCTTCGACAAGTTGGATGCCCAACGAGTGGAACAGATTGTGAGTCTTGTGGCAGGAAATGAGTTCGGACAGATTTTTATCACGGACACGAACCGTGACCATCTGGACCAGATTCTGTCGGCCTCATCGCACGATTATAAGATTTTTTATGTAGAAGACGGCAATGTTCAGGAAAGAGGTTAAAGGCATAAAGGAACTGATTCTCAGGAATCTGAGGGTGCAGGGATTAGAGACACCACTGCTGCAGAAGCGATTAATCGAAGCGTGGCCTGTGGTGGCTGGCGAAGCAATCAGCCGATATACGGGCAACGTCAGCATCCGCAACCAAACCCTGTATGTACATCTGACGAGTCCTGCGCTAAGGGCAGACCTCTCCATGCAACGAAGCGAGTATGTAAAACGGCTGAACGATTATGTAGGTAGTCAAGTGATTACCGACATCCGTTTTAATTAAATAAGCCTGTCTACTGGGATGTCGTAAGCATTGACAGGCACTTCATCGACTTTCTGGAAATCGAAGCAAAGACCAATGGTTCGCACACTGGGGACAGTCCCTCTGTAATCCGCTGCGCTTCTCACAGCAGGGACAGTCCCCATTGTGCGAAGGAAGCGGTCGTAATAGCCACGGCCGCGACCAAGGCGATGGCCGGCAGTATCGAAGGCAAGACCAGGAACAAGGATGAGGTCGATGGATGCATAGTCAGTGAACAGTTCGCCTACTGGCTCCATGATATGAAAGGCGCCCTCCTGCAAATCGGCACGCCCCATATAGCGACGCACTTCCATTGTATCAGGTCCCGTCACCTTAGGCAGCAGTACCGTCTTACCCTCAGCGACGAGTTCATCAATCAAGGCATGGGTATTCACCTCGTCGGGCAGGCTATAATAGGCCATAATGGTCTGAGCCTCAGCCAGCAAGGACTTCAGCCGGCTGATAACAGGAAGCGACAATTCTTCCAATTGCTGTGGCGTGAATTGTCGCTTTGTCTGTTGTATCTGTTGTCGCAGTTCGTTTTTACGCATGTGCGATCAAAGTTGCTTTGACATGAGTGCTACGATAGTCGAAAGCCGCTGCCACCTTCTGAGCTTTGGTTTTCTCTTCTGGTTTGGGGAAGGATGCGTTATTGCGGAAGAGTTTCAATGTTTCCTGAATAGCAGGATCGTCGTTATTCAAATATTCCGTCCAGGCCTCCTCGTCGAGCATGTTATAGATGATACGACTGTAGAGATAACGCTCCAACAGCTTATACGACTTCTGAATCATCAGGTTGCGGCGCTTCAAACCATTCTTGTCGGCCCACGTCACAAACTTCTCAACGATATTCTGACGCTTTAAGTAGTGCTCCAAACCTGAGGCACTCTTGAAGTCGTTCATCTTACTGCGATTCTCGTCGGTATAGTTGAAAGCAAACTGCAGAATCATACCCGACATAGAAGCCTCCTTGTAATAAGACGTCATGCCTAATGTATCCTCAGGTACGAAGATGTCGGGCGTGATACCACCACCGCCATAAACCACGCGGCCATTGCTGGTATGATACTCAGGACCCGTATGCTTGATGCTATCCTGCGAGAAGAACTCACCATGCTGGTAACGCGTCAGCAGATCCTCCTCGTAGTTCTTGTCGGAGCCAGAAGTATAGGGTTTCTGAATACATCGGCCTGAAGGTGTGTAATAGCGGGCCACAGTGAGACGGATCATAGAATGGTCGCTGAACTCGATGGGCTGTTGCACCAGGCCCTTACCAAACGAACGACGACCAATGATGGTACCACGATCATTATCCTGGATGGAACCAGCAAGAATCTCTGAGGCAGAAGCAGAAGCTTCGTCGATGAGCACCACCAACGGCAAGTTCTGATAAGAACCGCGTCCATCGCTGCGATAATCCTGACGAGGCGATTTACGACCCTCAGTATAGACAATCAACTGACCTTTGGAAAGGAACTCGTTGGCAATCTGAACAGCAGAAGCCAGATAGCCACCTGTGTTGTTACGCAGGTCGATTACCAGGTTAGAGAAGCCCTCCTGCGACAACTTTGCCAAAGCAATCAACAGTTCTGGATAGGTATTCTCACCAAAGTTCTTAATCTTGATATAACCCGTCTTATCGTCGAGCATATAGCTAGCCGTCACACTCTTCGTGGGAATCTCACCACGTGTCACAGTGATATGACGCATGTTCTTCTCACCATAACGAACGATGCCCAGCTTCACTTTCGTATCCTTAGGTCCCTTCAGACGGTGCATCGCCTCTTCGTTCGTCACAATCTTACCAACAAAGGGTGAATCGTCGACCTCAACAATCTTGTCGCCAGCAATCAGACCTGCCCGCTCAGCAGGACCGTTGCCAATTACATTCTGCACACGGACCGTATCATTGCGAATGGTAAACTCGATGCCCACGCCCGAGAAAGAACCTTTCAGATCGTCGTTGGCAATCTGCACATCCTTCGCTCCGATATAGACAGAATGCGGGTCGAGCTCCGACAGTATCTGCGGCATGGCCTTCTCAACCACATCGTTGATATTGATGGTATCCACATACTGGTCGTCGACAATATGCAACAGGTTGTTGAGTTTATTACCACTCGAATTGATGATACTCAGCCGATGGCCCGAGAAATGGTTGGCATAGAAGGTGCCTACCAATATGCCAAGGACGACACACAAGGCCATCCATATAGGAGTAAAACGATTTGACTTATTGCTCATATCAACTATTTTCTCTTCATTTATCGCTATTCACTTCCATATAAATCACTTCGATGCCAGCACGTTTCAACAGGTCGATGCCATCAGTGAGGCGGTATTTCTCACCATAGACAACGCGTTTGATGCCAGACTGGATGATAAGCTTAGCGCATTCGATACAGGGCGAAGCCGTGATATAGATCGTAGCCCCGTCGCTATTGTTATTGCTGCGAGCCAGTTTGGTAATGGCATTGGCCTCTGCGTGGAGCACATAGGGTTTGGTGACATTATTATCATCTTCACACACATTCTCGAAGCCACTGGGCGTACCGTTATAGCCGTCGCTGATGATCATCTTGTCTTTGACCACCAACGCGCCGACCTGACGACGCTGGCAATAGGAGTTCTCTGCCCAGATACGTGCCATGCGCAGATAGCGCTCATCCAATTTTCGTTGTTTCTCTGTCATCACTTTTTACATCTTACTTCTTACCTCTTCTGATTCCATTCCGTTTCAGCAAGGCATCGATGGTGGGCTCACCACCTTTGAAACGCTTATAGAGCACCATAGGATTTTCCGTACCACCTTTCGAGAGGATACAATCGCGGAACCGCTGAGCAGTAGCAGGATTAAAGATACCCTCTTTCTTGAACACGGCAAAGGCATCGGCATCGAGCACCTCAGCCCACTTGTAGCTGTAATAGCCAGCTGCATAACCACCAGCCATGATATGTGAGAACTGAACGGTCATACAAGTATCGGGCAGTTGCTCTGTCACCATCGCTTTCTCCCAGGCTTTCTTCTCAAACGGGATGATATCGTCGGTGAATTCATCTTTCTTGGTGTAATAGGCCATATCGAGCAGGCCAAACGAAACCTGACGCAAACAAGCGTATGCCACGTTATAGTTGCGGCTCTTGATGATGCGGTCGATCAGCTCGTCGGGAATGGGTTCACCTGTCTGATAATGGAAGGCGAAGGTGCGCAGGAACTCCTTCTCGATGGCGAAGTTCTCCATAAACTGCGAGGGGAGTTCGACAAAATCCCACCAAACATTCGTACCGCTCAGGCTCTCGAAACGGGTATTGGCAAACATGCCATGCAGTGAGTGGCCAAACTCATGGAGGAAGGTCTCTACTTCGCCCAGCGTCAAGAGGGCAGGTTTCTCATCCGTCGGCTTGGTGAGGTTCATCACCACACTGACATGAGGACGTATATTTTCGCCTTTACGGTCAATCCATTGACCTTGATATTCCGTCATCCAGGCCCCACCCTGCTTGCCTTTTCTCGGGTGGAAGTCGGCATAGAAGACAGCCAGGAATGAGCCGTCCTTGTCGAACACCTCGTAGGCTTTCACGTCAGGATGATAGACAGGGATGTCTTTGTTTTCCTTGAAGGTAATACCGTAGAGACGGTTCGCTAAACCAAAGACGCCATCGATAACTTTCGACAGTTCGAAATAGGGTCGCAGCATCTCTGCATCGATATTGTATTTCTGCAGTTGGAGCTTATGAGAATAGAAACCAAAGTCCCAAGGCTCAAGCTTGAAGTCCTTTCCCTCTGTTTTCTTTGCCATTTTCTCAATCTCTTTGACTTCTTTGACGGCCGTAGGCTTGTAAGCTACAATCAGGTCGTTGAGCAGTTTATAGACATTGCGCACGTTGCCTGCCATGCGATGTTTCAGCACGTAATCGGCATAGGTCTTGTGGCCTAACAACTGAGCCAGCTCACGTCTGAGATTGATAAGACGTTTGCAGATATCGAGATTATTTTCGCTATTGTCATGGATACACTCCGTATTTTTGGCCATATACATCTGACGGCGCAGTTCGCGCTGTGTGGAATAGGTCATAAAGGGAGAGTATGAGGGGAAGTCGAGCGTGAACACCCAACCCTCTTTCTCCATTTCCTTTGCTGCCAACGCAGCTGCCTCACGAGCCGTCTCAGGCAGACCGTCGAGTTGCGACTCATCAGTGATATGGAGGGTGAAGGCTTTGTTTTCCTTCAGGAGATTCTGGGAGAATTGTAAACCCAAGATCGAAGCTTCTTCCGTAAGTTGGCGAAGGCGTTCCTTGCCTGCTGCATCCAAAAGGGCGCCACTACGCACAAAACCGTCGTAGCACTTATCGAGCAGCATCTTCTCTTCGGGCGTCAGCTTGCGATGATGCTGGTGAACATATTTGATGCGCTCAAAAAGTTTCTCGTTCAGACGGATATCGTTGGCATGCTTGGTCAATACAGGACTCAGCTTTTGTGCCAAAGCATCCATATCGTCGTTAGTCTCTGCTGAGAGCAGATTGAAGAAAACAGACGACACACGGCCTAAGAGGTCGTAATAACCTTCACCGTCTTTTTCGTCATCAATACTGATAATCGTATTGTCGAAAGTCGGCTTACGCGGGTCGTTGATGATCTTGTCGATCTGCTCATCCTCACGACGGATGCCTTCCATGAAGGCTTCCTCATAATCCTCGAGTCTGATACGGTCAAACGGCGCCACATCATGCGGGGTATTATAGGGAAAGAAAAACGGATTCTTTCGCTCTTTCTGTTCACTCATCATTCTATACTAACGTTTACAATCTGCAAAGGTACAAAAAAAGCGAAAACATCGCAAATTGCAGTCGATAATTTTATATTATTTCACATCAGCAGCCGTTCCATCTGCGGAATTTCCACCCTTCCGCGATGCAAAACGATTTTTCCGTCACGCTGCAGGGCATTGAGAGCACGGCTGACATCCAACCGACTGTCGTTAAGTTCTTCAGCGAGGCGATTCATCAGGACATGGAACATTTTAGGGCCAGCTGGATAGATGCAATGCTGAGCAAAAAAGCGGACAATTCGGTCTTCTAATGTTACTGGCACATGTTGCCATAGCAGACGGGATGATTTCTGAGTCTGAGTGGCGAACATATTCAACAGGTTCAGGCGGAACACGAGGAAATCCTCAGACAAGCGTAGCACTTCATCCTTTCCGACAGTAATTAAGTTGACATCCGTCTTTGCGATATAAGTGTGGGTATAACGCTGCGTATAGCCGAAGATCACCTCCGGCTGCAGGATAACAGGCGCTTCCAAATGCTCTACGACCATATAACTGCGGTCATCAGCCATCGTTTCCACACGGAGGGTTCCATTTATCAGAAATAACAACTGGCGACAATCATCCCCTTCTGTAACAATAGTAGAACCTTGGTTCATTTTGGAGAATCCAAATCGTGTATGACCTGCTACAAGTTCCAGATCATCACGACTCATACCCTGGAACAAGGGAAACAAAAGAAGTTTTTCATAAATCTGCAAGGTGGCCATAGACTATTACTCTACAATTTTATCCTTTAATGAGGGAGAACACCAAACGGCATTCTGACCTTTATCGTCGACATAGATAAAATAAGCCATCAGTTCAGGGTGACGCTCCAGAATCTTCTTAGCACCATCGATGCCTAACACCATAAACGAAGTGGCATAGGCATCGGCCGTTGCACAGTCTTTTGCCAATACAGTTGCTGACAACAATGAATGTTGAACGGGATAGCCCGTTTGGGGATCGATGGTATGGGCGTATTTCTTACCGCCCTTGTAATAGAAATTGCGATAATTACCACTCGTGGCCATCGCCATATCAGTAACATTAAGTACGCTCTGAATTTCGCCTCTAACTGACAAAGAATCGTCAGTAGGCTTTGTCACACCGATCCTCCAAGGCAGACGCTGGGGATTGACGCCGCTGGTAACGACTTCACCGCCGATTTCCACCATGAAATTCTTCACGCCGTGCTGACGCAGGAGATGAGCTACCACATCTGAGCCAAAGCCCTTGGCAATAGCGGAACAGTCGAGCATGATGTCTGGCAACTGTTTCACAATACGGCCATCTTTCAATGTCACTTTCTCATAGCCAATCAACTGCCGGAGACTATCCACCTGATGACGATCAGGCTGGATGCCATTCTTAAAACCAAATCCCCAAGCATTGACCAATGGAGCTACTGTAATATCGAACGCTCCACCCGTCTCACGAGATACTTCCATCGCTTTTTTGAATACGGTCAGGAACATCTCGTCGGGCTGAACATCCTTGTTTTGGTTAATGGCCGTAATGATGCTCTTTTCATTAAATGGAGACAGGGAATTGTCTACTTTCAGCAATTCTGCTTTGATGGCCTGATGATAATCGGAATCACATTCGTATGAGATATTGTAAACTGTACCAAAGATCATGCCGGAATTCGCCTGATAGGGCATAGCCCGCTGTTGGCGGATAATCAGTACCGTTCCTACAATCAACAGAAGCAGGAAAGGCAACTGCCAGACAAGTTTCTTTTTGTTCATATATCAATAATCACATTGAATGTTCCCCCCAGTCGTGTATCACCATCGACACCGTATCCAGGCACATACCATGTGCGTCCTAAGACACCATCTTTATGAGCAATACGCCGTTTATAACGCACACTCCATCCCAGATGTAACGGCCCCCAGATAGTGGCATCAGCGCCAAGGGCAATTTCCAGCCAATGATAACTGCATTGTTCGTCCTTTACACCAAAGCCGGTATCCCACAACCAGACCGGATCTGGGAAATTGTCGCGAGTAAGATCAACCTTATATTTGGTAAAAGCATAACGTAATCCTGCATAAAGACGATAGGGGCCATGTTTCTGCTTCAACAGGTTTTTATCGATACCAATACGGAAATAGGGCGCTGACGTCTTATAACTGATGTGCGTTACGGGGTCGTTAACATGACTGGCTTTACCATAGCCCAATTCAGCAATAGGAAACCACTCATCGTGAAGATTAATGCGCAATGCCCCCTCATACTGACCATAATCAGACAACTCCATCATGGCTAAACCTACCAGATCGAAAGAAACAGCAAATCCACGGAAAAAAGGTATGGAGTCCTTCTGAATGGAGAAGAACTTCAACTGCGCAGATGCCGATACCGATACCAGAAGCAGCAAACTAATTGCCAGTTTTCGGATAGAGATAGAAATGAATGGTCTTGTAATCATAATTAACTGATCTATTGATAAGTACAAGAGAGTCGATGGCATTGTGGGTATGTCTCACATCTGTCAGTTCATGAAAGAAAGAGGCAGAACAATCAACGGATTCAAAATGGGGGATATCGTCCTTCTTGATCCATACCGTATCTACCACAGTTTTAACACTATCCTTAAAGCAGAAGTAGAGAACGTCTTCCGGATGAGAATAGCTGATGGGGAGACTAAAATCCGACCTATCTACCAATCTATTGAGGACTGTAGTTTTATTGTCATCATATGTTGTTATGTCGACAAGGACATCATAGCCATCTTGACGCGTAGTAACAACAGTCAAGGAATCTTTTATGGACAAAGCTGCCCCAGCTTTGTCACGTATTTCATATTGCACAGAAACAGTATTGTTTATAGGGCAGTCAATACTGGAACATGAAGATATGACAACAGATAAGAGGGAAACGATTAATTTATATTGCCTATTCATCACTTGTCGTTTAAGATTTCTTCAATCTGATAGTCATTACGGCCTTGAGAAGAACGACTCACCAAATCGGCCACAAATCCCGTCAGGAACAACTGGGTACCGATAATCATCATTGTCAGTGCAATATAGAAAAAAGGAGAGTCTGTCACCAATCGCTGGGGAATATGATTTGCAAGACACCACAGCTTGTCAGCTCCAATATAGAATGCTGCCACGAAACCAATGAAGAACATCAGGGTGCCTAAGAAGCCAAACACATGCATCGGCTTTTTACCAAAAGTACTCAAGAACCAAAGTGTCAACAGGTCAAGATAGCCATTGACAAAACGATTCAGGCCCATGAACTTAGAAGAGCCGTACTTACGGGCTTGGTGTTGAACGACCTTCTCGCCGATCTTGTCGAAGCCAGCATTCTTGGCCAGATAAGGAATATAACGATGCATCTCGCCATAGACCTCGATATTCTTCACGACATCCTTACGATAGGCCTTCAAGCCACAGTTGAAGTCATGAAGATTTTTGATACCACTGACTTTACGAGCTGTCGCATTGAACAATTTCGTTGGAAGGGTCTTTGAAATAGGGTCGTAACGTTTCTGTTTGTAGCCGCTCACTAGATCATAGCCATCGTCTTTAATCATACGATACAGCTCAGGAATCTCGTCAGGGGAATCCTGCAAATCGGCATCCATCGTGATAACCACATCTCCCTGAGCCTGCTCGAAGCCACAATAGAGCGCAGGACTCTTACCATAATTACGGCGAAATTTGATACCCTTCACCTGATCTGGCTGCTTACTATGCAGGTCTGAGATAATCTCCCATGAGCGGTCGGTAGAACCATCATTGATGAAGATAACCTCATAACTAAAGCCATTCTCTTTCATTACCCGCTCTATCCAAGCATAGAGCTCAGGGATTGACTCATCCTCATTAAAAAGAGGAATAACGACTGATATATCCATTCTTACGATTTACTTTTTACTTCACTACGTTGCATAATCAAGCCTAAAGGCAGACCCATAATAAAACCCAATGAGATATTGATTGTCAACATGTTCAATGCATAATCTATCGGACGGGTATTCGCCATTTCCTGCAAACTCTCATCCACCATCTGCGTCATGCCGTATTGCTTTAATACCTGCTGCATCTCGTCAGACGAAACTATCTTTGAGAACTGACTCAAAAGAAAGCCATGATCCATAAAGGCAAAATAAAGATACTGAGCAATAGCGAAAAGTACGCCACCATAGAAAAACACAAAAACAGTATAGGCGTAGCCACGACGGAATGAGATAACCCCCTCACGGCCATAATCACGAAATTTACCAAGACGTTCTCCTACGAAGAACGGTGTATAGCACATCAGGAAAAAAGCAGCAAGACCAAGCAATTGATTCGACACGCCTATTATATATAATAGGAACGTCGCAACCCATAGCAAGGCCAACAGAGCCCCATCTTGACGGGCAAAAGCTTTCAATTGTACATATTCTATTGGAGTCATCGGCTGCAAAATTACGCAATTTTCCGCACATATTGAGTGCTTTGCCTCAAAAAATAGTTAAAAATGTCGCGCGGTAGCAAATTTTTCACTTTTCACTCTTCACTTTTCGCTTCTTTTTTGTACCTTTGCACCCGCAAAACGGGCAAGTCCTGTACGGCCAGCTCCCTTTGAATCCCCCAGGGTGGGAACACAGCAAGGGTATTAGGTTGTAGCGGCGCGATGCAGATCGCTTGTCCACCCGCCTCTTTAGCTCAGTTGGCCAGAGCACGTGATTTGTAATCTCGGGGTCGTTGGTTCGAATCCGACAAGAGGCTCAAACGGAGGGAATAAAAAGGATTGGTTTTCACCAATCCTTTTTTATTTGGGTTCAACATGCACCGCAACATGAGTTTCTTCACCATAGTGTTTACGAAGCAAATCCTCCACCTCAGACGCCTTATCATGTGCCTCCCGCAGAGAAACATCACCATCCATGAGAATATGTAATTCTATCGCATAATGGTTTCCCAATCGTCGTGTACACAAATCATGAGGTTTCACATCTCCTGGCAACGATGCAACCAAATGAAGTATTTCCTCTTCTATTGCATCAGGCAACGACTGTTCCATCAAGTCGCCAATGCCATTACGTAGCAAATCCACAGAAACCTTTACAATAAAGGCACCCACAACGACTGAGGCTATGGGATCAAGCACCGTCCAACGCTGACCCAAGAAAATAGCGCCACCAATACCTATTGCCGTTCCCATTGACGACAAAGCATCACTGCGATGGTGCCACGCATTTGCCTCTACAGCCTGAGAATTCAACTCACGAGCTTTTACCATTGAATAACGATAAACACCTTCCTTTAAAACAATGGATATTAGGGCAGCCCATAGGGCTAACATACCTGGTGCCTCTAATGTTTCCCCATTTATCCACAAGACAATCTTAGTTGTACCACTATATATTATGCCTATCGCAACTACAAATAAAACAACACCAATCATAGTCATTGCAAGAGTCTCATACTTACCATGACCATAGTCGTGTGACTTATCTTTGGGCTTGGCACTGATTCGGACAAAAACCAACACAACAACATCAGTCACAAAGTCTGACAAAGAATGAACAGCATCTGCCACCATTGCTGCACTATGCCCCAAAACTCCTGCAATGAATTTAAAGAGCAAAAGAATGACGTTTGCAACGCCACCGACTAAAGTAACCTTATATATTTCTCGATTTCTACTCATTATTGCTCAAACAATCCTTTGAAAAACCTCTTTTTCTGATTCCTATATTAATTGTTTACAGAGCGCAAAGATACTTATTTATTTCGAAAACAACAGCAATGTCAACAATAAAAATGCAGAAAAAATAATAAGCCGTTAAAAACGAAGAAGCCCTGGGTCATTTCTGACTCAGGGCTTCAGTAAAGATGGCGGCCTCCTACTCTCCCGCATTGCATTGCAGTACCATCGGCGCAGGCG
>CADAAR010000044.1 GCA_902785945.1 uncultured Prevotellaceae bacterium | reverse complement strand
GTTCGTTTGTCCATACAAGTTTGAGAAGAATTTGAGATTTTTCTTGGAATCGGAAGAAAATCGCCGTAACTTTGCATCGTCGAAAAGAAACAAACGACATAGTTAATGACAAAGTATAAACATTAAATTATAACAATTATGACAACAAAGAATTTCAATGCAAAGAAGATGCTCATGAGCGCAGTTGCAGCAGTCGTTTTCTCATTCGTGTTCACCACCAGTGCTAACGCAAGTACCACACCTCAAGAGAAGCAAGGGACCAAACTTGAAATCCGAGTCAAAACGCGTCCTATTGGTGATAGCCAAAAGAAGCAGGAACAGAAGCAAGAACAGAATAAAGATCAGAAGCAAGAACAAAAGCAAGAAAATCCAGATGTTATATCCAAAATCCTCCAGAAGTTTGGCGTTCGCGTAAAATAACCCGCCTCTGTTCATAAGACAATAAACAAAGTGTTCTGGAAACTAATCCAGAACGCTTTTTTATGTTTGTGCCTTATTTGGTGGCTTCGATGCGGAAATCGGAGGGTGATATGCCGTAATGCTGGCGGAAGCGATCGCTGAAGTAGGCGCTGCTGCCGAAACCACAGTCAGTGGCAACCTGTGCGATGGTGCGCTCGGGCTCGTCGACCAGCAGGTGAGCGGCATGTTCGAGACGCAACTGCTGCAGCCACTTGTGCTGCTCCACCTTGTGGCCGGAGAGTTCGCTGGTGTTGCTAAGGGCATTCAGCACGTTCAGCCGTAAAATTTTTCGTAATAAAGTTACGTTGTTTCAAAAAAAAGACATATCTTTGTAGCGAAAAAATAAAATAATTACTAATTTAAAATAGAAAAAACAATGAAAAAGATTCTATCCCTATTGGTTTTCAGTATGATAGTGGGCATCGCTCAAGCACAAGATGAAGAAAAAGTAGATGCTTATTTTACCACGGAGGAGATGCCGGATATGCTGCAATTCCTGCCCGGACCTCCCGCTAACGACTCCCCTGGCTTTGCCTACGATGTGACCCGTTATTACTGGGGCAAGGAGATGCGCAAGGATGAAGAACGTGCTGAACAGGCCAAGCGCGATGCCGTCTACGGCCTTGCCACTATTCTCACGGAGTTTGAGGAGGCCTTCGGTATGAAAGTCACCGAAGAGGATACGCCTGAGATTTACAAAGTGTTGCGCGAAGGTACCGCCACCTGTGACAGCATCTGCACGCTGCCAAAGATCAAATACGGCCGCACGCGTCCCTATGCGCTTTTCGGTGAACATACGCTCGTACCCGAATTAGAGGAGGAGCTGAATCCCCACAAGTCGCATCCCTCAGGGCATACGTTGCTTGGCTGGAGTTCTGCGCTGCTGATGATGGAAATCAATCCTGATCGTGCTAATGAGATCATGGCTCGCGGCTATCGCTATGGCGAAAACCGTGTGGTGGTAGGTGCTCACTGGCAGAGTGATACTGACGCAGCCCGACTGGCTGCCTCTGTGGCCTATGCAAAACTGCACACCAGCGAGCGATTCCTCGAACAGATGAAGAAAGCCCGTGAGGAGTTCAAGGCAAAATCGGCTTCCGACCCGTCAGCCGTCCGCCAGACCCGTGCCGCACAGAATGAGTCGGCCGCTATTTACGACCTCTCAGGTAAAAGAATTACCACTCCTCAAAATAACATCTATATCCAGAACGGTAAAAAGCAGGTCATGCGCTAACGTGTGCCAAGTGGCAGGAGCCTTTTATAACTGTTGCAGGCGAGCGATGTATTTGCCGAGGATGTCGAACTCGAGGTTGACGACGGTGCCTACACGGATGTCGCAGAAGTTGGTGTGCTCGAAGGTGTAGGGGATGATGGCCACCTGGAAGGTGTTGCTGGTGGGGTTGCAGACGGTGAGGCTGACGCCATTGACGGTGACAGAACCCTTGTCGACGGTGAAGTAGCCCTTCTTAGCCATCTCGCGGTTTTCGGGATATTCGAAGGTGAAGTAGGTGGAGCCATCGGCATCGTCCATGGCAATGCAACGGGCCGTTTCATCCACATGACCCTGAACAATATGGCCATCGAGGCGGCCGTTCATCAGCATGGAACGCTCTACATTAACCTTATCACCCACCTGCAGCAGACCGAGGTTCGTGCGGTCGAGGGTTTCCTTCATGGCGGTGACGGTGTAAGAAGGCTGAGGGCAGGTGTCTGATGGCTGATGGATGGCGACAACGGTCAGACAGACGCCGTTATGGGCGACGCTCTGGTCGATCTTCAGCTCGTCGACAAATGAACATTTCAACGTAAAATCAATATTCTCGCGGTCTTTCTTTATCGCTACAACAGTAGCAAACTCTTCAATAATGCCTGAAAACATAAGGTGATTTGACAATTTGACAATATACAATTTACAATTAAAAAAGCGGGTGCGTGCCGATGATTTGGTGAAAACTCCTGTTTCACACGATATGGGTGCTCTCCGTCGTTGTAATCCACCGGCATCACGATGCTCTCCCGAGGGATGTGGCCCGCCATTGGCAAGAGAAGCTAGCCCGATTGATTTTTTTAATGTAGAGTATCCCGATCTATGCGGCACGACCCGTGTTTCTGAGTGCAAAGATACGAAAAAAAGTGAAAAGTGAAAAGTGAAGCGTGAAGAATTTGCTCCCGCTTGGATTTTTTTAACTTTTCACTCTTCCTTCTTCACTCTTCCTTCTTCCCTCTTTACTTATAGTCTGTGATGTCGATGACGTCGTAGTCGTCGGTCATCTCTTCCTCTTCCTTTTTCTCCTCCTTTTTCTTTTTGGATAAGAAGAGCTGGCGCAGTTTCTTGTAGATTCTCTTTCTCAAACGGGTCAGAAGGTATGTTCCTCCAAAGAATATCAAAATTAAGATGATCCACATGACCGTTCGTGAGAAGATGAAATACTTAGGTACGATGACCTCAATGGTTCGCATGTCGTATTTGTCGGGCGATTCGAGCAGAAAGGCCTTTACCTTAAACTTATAGGTGCCGCTGCGCACATTAGAATAAGTGGCCATCCGATCTTTGCCGGCATTCTGCCAATCCTCGTCGTAACCTTCCAACATATATTGATAATGTACACGATGCTGGAGCTGGTAGTTAAGGGCTGCAAAGCGGAAGGAGAACACGCTGTTGCGGCTGGGCAGGGTGATGCTCTTGCTCTCGGCCGGATATTCCGTGTAGTTGTCGTTGAGTCGGGGACTCTGTATCTCACCGTTGATGAAGAAATCGGTGATCTTCAGCTTCAACAGAGAACCAGTGGAGGTCATCAGTTTCTTACGGTCGACGATGTAGTAGCCGTCGAGGGTTCCGAAGAGAATCTTGTCGGTGCCCATGGTGATAGCGGCACTCTCGCCTTCGGAGAGCATGGTCTCGTCGACACCGTCGAGACTGGAGAAGGTGGTGAAGATGTTCTTCTTCGTGTCGAAGGAGCAGATGATATGGTCGGTTCCGAACCACGCATTGCCGTGGATGTCGAAGACGATGTTGCGGATTTCCTCTGAGGGGAGTCCGGAGGCGGCGTCGTAGGTGTCGAAGAGCCAGCGGCCCTGCTGATCTTGTCCGACGGTGCGGCCGATACCGCCGCCCATGGTGCCTACCCACATGTTGCCTTCCTTGTCGCGGGCCAGACAGACCACATCGTTGCACATCAAGGCCTTCTCGGGGTCGTCTGGGCTCTGCAGGGGCTCGATGCTGAGCTTCCGGTCCTTGTACGACATGATCAGGATGCCGTCGGTGGAACCGGCCCATACGTTGCCGTATTTGTCGAAGGCGAGGGTGCGTATCTTGCGGTGCGACTTATGGGCGTACTTGCGCATCTCGTTGTTGCAGTTGAGGAAGACTTCCTTTCCGTTCTTCTTGGTCAGGATGTTGACACCACCGCCGTAGGTGGCCACCCAGATGTTGCCGTCTTTGTCTTCGAGGGCATAATAAGCGCTGTTGGCCGACATGCTCCATTTGTCGTCGTCGATATGATAGTAGCGCTTCAGCGACCAGCCGCTTCCGGCCTTGGGCGACATCTTAAATAGACCGTAGTCCTTGGAACAGACCCAGTAATTGCCCTTGGAGTCTTTTGTAATGCCATAGACACGGCCGAGGGGATGACCCTCATCGTCGTGGGTGATGGTGGTGCGGACGCTGTCGGCATTGTAGATGAACAGGCAACTGTTTTTGTTGCCAATCATAAGCAACTTGCGTTGTTCATCGTAGTACATGGCACGGGTCTCATTCTCAATGGCCGAGGTGGCATTGGGTACAGGACGGACCCTGACAATGGTGTTCTTGAGGATCTCCAGCTTCTCCAGACCTCGACGGCTGGTGGACTCCCAGATCACACCTTCCTGCAGTTCGAGGGTGGCGTTGACGGTATTCGAGAGGTTCCAGGGGTTCGACGGGTCGTTGTGGAAGTACTCAACCTCGTCTTTCTCGCGGTTGTAGTAGCCATAGCCACCGATGTTCATGCGAATCCACACCACGCCGTTGGACTCGCGGAACTGGCTGCCACGACCGTCGAACTCGGGTACGAGTACCAGCTGTTGGAACAGCTTCTCATTGTGTGTGGAGGGGATGATGCGGGCGGCACCGGTACGATCGTCGCCGAACCACACAATGCCGTGGCTGTCGACGAAGATGCTGGATACGGGACTGTCGTGGGGATGGCGTATCTCTTCGGGTTCTTTTCCGTAGGAGAAACTATAGATGCCACCGTCGGCCGTACCTGCAAAGATATTGAAACCGTTTGAGTGGAGACATCTGACTTCCTTCTCAGGCAGAATGGCATTACTCTCTAATGTCAGGTTGCTGCGGTTCAGACGGTGGATACCCTTGTTGGTGCCCAGCCAGATATCGTTCTCATAGCCTTCGGCCATGCTGGTAATGGTAAGGCCGCCTGTGGTGGCCTGTTCCACCTTTAATCCCCGACGGTCAAGACGCATGATGTAGAGGCCTGCACCTTCGATGGTGACCAGGACGTCGCCAGTGCTGGTGACGATGATGGGATAGTTGGTGCGGAATTCCTCATAGCCGGCTTCTCCCTCGAACGGGTTGATGATCTGGTCGATGGTGCGGTTCATGACAAACACACGGCCGTCGTACATCCTCATCCAGATGTTCTGCGACTGGTCGATGGCCAGGTCGAGAATGCGGTTGTGCAGGTTCTTGATGCCGCTGCTGTTGCCGGTCTTATAGTTATAGAAGTTGAAGCCGTCGAAACGGGAGAGACCATTCCATGTGGCCATCCAGATGAAGCCGTAGTCATCCTGGTAGATGCCGGCGATGGCGTTACTTGCCAAACCGTCGTCGGTGGAGTAATGCGAGAGGGTGGCCTGTACTTGTTGAGCTTGGATAGCCTGAGAGCAACCGAGTGTCAGGATTCCTAGAATGAATTGTTTTAGCTTCATCGTTTCTTGAGTTTATTCTACGTTAGTTCTGCAAAAGTAGTTATTTTTTGCGAATTACCAAAGGTTTTTCGGAAAAAATACTTATCTTTGCAACAAATTAGAGATTATTATGAAGAAAAATATCTGTATCGTGGCAGGTGCACGCCCGAATTTCGTGAAGGTGGCACCGCTTTTGCGAGCTATCCATAAGTCAGGAGAGCTTGATTGTCATTTGGTATATGCCGGTTGTGAGGATGATCCTACACTGGAGCCGTCGCTCTTCGATGATCTCCAGATGCAGCGACCGGACTTCTACTTGGGTGTGGACTCCGAGAGCCTGAACGAGATTACGAGTAGGGTGATGGGGGAGTTCGACCGCTTTCTCGATACCCATCCTACGGATGTGGTGATTGTGGTGGATGACCTGGCTTCGACGATGGCAGCAGCTATTGTCACGAAGAAACGGGGTTTGCGACTCGCACATCTGGTGGCAGGTACACGCTCGTTTGATATCAATATGCCGAAGGAGATTAACCGTTTGGTGATTGATGCCCTGAGTGATTATCTGTTTACGGCTGGTGTTCGCAGTACCGGCATTGCCACCCGAGAGCAGTCGGAGTCATCGCAGACTTATCTGGTGGGTAACATCCTGATGGATACCCTGCGTTTTAACCACGACAGACTGCAGCGGCCTGCGTTGATGGATAATGTGTCAGATCGATATATCGTCTTCACGTTGAACCGTCGGGCGTTGTTGGCCGACGAGGAAAAGATGCAACGGATGGTAAAGGCAATGACAGAGGCTGCCGGTGATGTTCCCATTATCGCTCCTCTGCGTCCTAGTGCCGCCAAGGTCATCTCTTCCATCTTCCATCTTCCATCTTCCTTCTTCCTTACAAGCCCACTCAGCTATCTGGAGTTCGGATGGCTGACGGCTCATGCGGCTGGTGTCATTACCGACTCCGGTAATGTGGCGGAGGAAGCTACATTTAATGGCGTGCCTTGTATTACGCTGAACAATTATACCGAGCATCAAGAGACCGTCACTGTCGGTTCGAATGTGTTGGTGGGCGAGGATCCTGAGAAGTTGCGTGAAGCCGTTGCCAAGATGGTGGCTGGTGAATGGAAAAAGTGTGCCCTCCCGGATCGCTGGGACGGACGCACTGCAGAACGCATCGTTCAGATATTGAGATAATATCCCAATTTGTAGAGCTTGAACAGGCGGAGGCTGGGGTGGGGACCACAGAGGTTCTTCCGTTCCCACTGACCGAAGAGCTTGTGCCAGCAGCGGATGAGGCTGAGGATAACGGGCAGATGAATGCCCTCTACCAAGGTGAGCAGTCGGGAATAGCCCCGAAGGTCTGACTGAAAACGATGGAGGGTCTGGAGACCTTCTTCAGTCTTTAGAATAAATTGAGTATTTTCTTCGAAGATACTGAATCCTAACGGGTTATCAATATGTGTGATATAAATCTTATTCTGTCGTAACTGCTTGCCGAAGAGCACATCTTCATAACCGTAATATCGGAATCGTTCGTCAAACGGATGGGCTAACATCAGGTCACGGCGAATCAGAAAATTGGCCGTGTGAAAGTCATGATAAGGATGCTTCTGACGTATCTCTGTGGTGTGTTCTTGCTCCGAGGCTTTCTCATAGCGATAGCGGAGATTGCCTCTGAGAGCTTCAGGATCACCGCCTATCGTGACACCGCCATCGACAACATCTGCCCCTTCCATCGCAAGATAGGTAGATAGGTAATTGTCCCTTACCATACTCATATCGCTGTCGATAAAAAGCAGCCAGTCATAATGGGCCTCTTTGGCGAGGAAGTTTCTGATGGCTGCCCTGCCGATGTTCTGAATCTGTATGAGATAATGACAGTGTGACCAGTGGCCAATCTTGCGGTTCTTCTCGATGACGTTCGTATCTGTCGAACCGTCGTCGCCCACCAGAATTTCAAAGACAATGCCTGCCTGCTCAGCCTGTTGTCTGAGGTCGTCCACCAACATGACGCATTCGTCATTATAGGTTGGGATTAATATGGATAGTGCATTAATTGCCATGTTTCGAGCACAAAGTTAGTCATTTTCTACAATATTTAATATAGAAAACACCCAAAAATAGTTAAAAATTTGTGTGCGGCAGCAAATTCTTCACTATTCACTCTTCACTTTTCACTTATTTTTCGTACCTTTGCAGCCGCTTTTACGAGATAAGAGCATGAAATTCAAATTATTAACAACAAAATTTTAAAAAATGGCAACAAAAATCAGATTGCAGCGCGGCGGCCGTAAGGGCTATGCTTTCTACAGCATCGTAATCGCTGACGCTCGTGCACCACGTGATGGTAGATTTACTGAGAAGATTGGTACTTACAATCCTAACACCAATCCTGCCACAGTAGACTTGAATTTCGATCGTGCACTCTATTGGGTAGAGACAGGTGCTCAGCCCACAGACACAGTACGTAACATCCTCAGCCGTGAGGGCGTCTACATGATGAAGCACCTCCGTGGTGGTGTGAAGAAGGGCGCTTTCGATGAGGCTGCTGCCCAGAAGAAGTTCGATGCCTGGAAGGCTGACAAGCAGAACGGTCTGGCTAAGATTGCTGAGGCAGAGGCAAAGGCTAAGAAGGAAGCTGCTGCTAATGCACTGAAGGCAGAGAAGGCCGTGAACGAGGCAATTGCCAAGAAGGTGGCCGACAAGAAGGCTGCTGAGGCTGCTGCTAAGGCAGAGGAAGAGGCTGCAAAGGCTGCTGAGGCCGCTGCTGCTGAGGCTCCTGCAGAAGCTCCCGCTGAAGAGGCTGCACCTGCTGCTGAGGCTCCCGCTGAGGCATAAGGCGCAATGCATATACTTGAGATACCATCCTTTTTTACGCCCTATGGTGGTGAGTTCTGCCAGGATCAGGCCAAGGCCCTGAAAGCCGTGGGACATGAGGTGCGTATATTGAGTAATGTGCAACTAGGATTTAGCATAGGAGGGAAGGACTATTTTGTCCTTCCCTTCTGTCGTTATATCCACGAACAAGATGGTATCACCATCTACCAGTCTTTCCAACGGGGTGTGCCCAAGGCTGTCCGATGGAATATGAAAAGATGGGTGACTATTGTCTGTGAGATGTTCGACGACTATGTGGCTCGCTATGGCAAACCTGATATCCTGCATGCCCATTGTGCCAAATGGGCGGGTTATGCGGCGATGAAGATCAGCGAGAAGTATGGTATTCCATACGTTATCACGGAACATCTCTCCAAACTGGTGTTTGAGAAGGAATTCGGACCGGCTCCCAGCGATACTTGGCAGATTTCTTTGTTGAAGGCTTGCTATCATGAGGCTAAGATGGTTGTGCCTGTGTCTGAGGAACTGGTTGAAAATATCGCCTGTTATTTTGGCAAAGACTATCGTTGGCAGGCGATTTCCAACACGATAGATACCGACTTTTTCCACTATCAGCCACGTTCGGATAGAGCAGGCCGGACTTTCCGGTTCTGTTGTCTGGCTAACTTCTGGCCGTTGAAAGGCTATGATGTGTTGATACCGGCTTTCCAGCTATTGCGACAGTCGGGTGTGCAGGCTGAATTGCATATCGCCGGACGAGGGACGGACTCTGCAGAGTGTCGTGCTTTGTTGTCGGAGGGTATGACCACGCATGGCTTGCTGAATAAAGAAGCGGTGAGGGCACTCTTGTATCAATGTGATGCCCTGGTGCTGGCCAGCCGTAGTGAGGTGCAGCCATTGGTGCTGCTGGAGGCCATGTCGACGGGTATACCGGTGATAGCTACGGACTGTATGCCTCAGAGTCTGCGTATTCCAGGCGGTTGTACGATTGTGCCTGTCGATGAAATCGAGGCTTTGGCTGAGGCGATGAAATCGGTGTTTCATCAGACCTCGTTCGATGGAAAGGCCGTTTCTGAAAAAGTGAGGTTGTTGGCGTCGCCAGAGGTGATTGGTAGTCGATTATCTACGTTGTTTACCGACATACTCGCTTCAGCCTGACTACCATTTGGCGCACGGCTAGCCCTATCTTCCAGAGCCACTCACGGCTCATCACCGTAAACAGTATCCGGTTCTTCAGTGGTCTGTTGGCATGCCATTCTTTTTCGCATGCCAGTGTTTCTTGGTATAGTTGTGGCTGGTGGGCACGGAAGGCGTGCATGCCAAGGGCGAAGATCCGGTCGGGGAAGAAATCGTCGATATTTAATTGGTGCTTCGAGGCCAGATAATGAATGAGGTCTGTCATCTTCCTGACAAACTGGAACTGCTTCACGTCGTCTGCAGTATTCGATACGGTTTCCTGGCCTAGGCTATAGTTGAGGGTGATATCAGACAGATAGGCGATGTCGCCATGTAGTGCCATCGAGAAGGCAACCTGGATATCCTCGCTGCAGAAACCTTTGTTGCGGAACAGGTAGGTATCTTCCTCGTATGCCTTTCTGAAGACGTCGGCTCGATAGAGTGCCGTACAGAGATGGAACACCTGCATGTTGTATTGGGTGATGATGGCTTTCAACAGCTCGTGGCCTGGGGTGATGGGGGCGTGCTGCTGTTGCTGGCTGGGACTAATCTTCTGGCTCTTTTCGTCGAAATACTGCCAATTGGTAATCACCATCGTCACGTTGTCATGTGCCTCCATCACACTTACTTCCTTGTCCAGCTTTTGTGGATCGATCCAGAAATCATCGCCGGCACAGTCGGCAATATATGTCCCTCGGCATGCCAGCAGACAGTCGAAATAGTTATCGACGATGCCCTTGTTCTGCTCGTTACAAATCAAGCGGATGATGTCGGGATGCTTCTCGGCATAGCGCTGGCAGATGGCTCGGGTGTTGTCGGTCGAGCAGTCTTCGCCAATGACAATCTCAAAAGGCACATGGCATTGCTGCATCAGGATGGAGTCGAGTGTCCGGCTGATGGTGGCTTCCTGATTGTAGGTGATGACTACGACCGATATCATGTTCTCCATCATCTTTCTTTTTTCATCAGTGGGAGGGTGGTGAGCAGGATCTTACGACCCAAGGCATTGTTGCTCAGTCGGCGGAACCAAGTGTATTTCGTGCTATACGGATGGTTGGGTAAGGGAAAGAGATTATCCTTGCGCAAATCCTCAAGTGTCTCATTCAGTCTTTCTTCCGACCGCGTCAACAGGATAGTGTTGTAGATATAGTCCATTGTGAGTTGTGCCACACGGCGTTGTAGGGCCACTTTGTCACTCTGTGGACTGGTGTCTGCGAGCCGGTTGAGATGAAGAATCACCGCCTTGGTGTCGCTCAGACGCTTTTGGATGCTCGCCTCGTCTGTCTGGTGTACGGCCGAGGTTCCCCGCTCCCGATAGAAATAGGCCTTGGCATCGGTGACATAGACCGTTTCTGCACGGATCAACAGCTGGGGCGTGAACTCCTCGTCTTCGCCGTAGGCAATGCCGGGGGTGAATGACAGTTGCCCTCTTACCGCCTGACGGAACAGACAACAGCAGGCGGCTCCTCGGATGTTTTCTGTGCGCAGGAGGTCAGGACCGTTCTTTATGATGGGGGGATTGAAGGGACCTGACTCTTTTCCGGCCTCATGGGTGAAGTCGAACATCACGACATCGACTTGACTGCAGTTTCGTATCAGGTCAAGGCAGTAGTCATAGGGCGTCGTCAACAGATAGTCATCGCCGTCGACAATCTGGATATACCGTCCTTTGGCCATGTCCATCGCCGTGTTCCGGGCCACGCTGACACCACCGTTTTTCTGACGTACGTAGATGATGTCGTCGCCATATCTCAGCAGGTCGTTGATGGGACTGACGTCTGAGCCGTCGTCCACAACGATGATCTCCCGTTCAGCCGTCTGGAGGCTCAGTTTCAGGATGCTGTCGATGCACTCGCAGAGCATGTCTGTGGGCAGGTTGTAGCAGGTCACGATGAAACTGACCAGCGGTTGACTTATATTGTCGGTGGCTGTCATACTGTTGTTTGATATCTCGTGTGCAAAGGTAGTTTAAAATAATGAGACTGCCAAATTATTGCAGGGATAAAATAAAACGGAACGTTTTACGTTATACATAATAGATGAGTGAAAACGAGAAAGGCGCCTACGGCCAAGTGTTGAAATACACCGGAATTTTTGGCGGCGTACAGGGACTCAATGTGATCGTGAGCCTTGTACGTAATAAGCTTGCTGCCTTGCTGCTCGGTCCTGCGGGCATGGGACTCGTGTCGCTTTTCAATTCTACGGTTGCCTTTATCTCACAGGCCACAGGCTTTGGCATCTCCATGAGTGCTGTGCGTCATATCTCTGAACTGACGGAGTCGGGCGACGAGGCGCAGCGTGCCTATTATATAAAGGTGGTACGGGCCTGGTCGATACTGGCGGCTTTGTTGGGTGTGCTGGTATGTGTGGCCATAGGCCCCTTCCTTAGCAGCTATACGTTTGCCTGGGGTAACCACACCCTGCATTTCATCCTTTTGGCACCTGCCGTTGGTCTGATAGCTTTGACGGGTGGTGAGACGGCTGTGCTGAAGGGAACGAGGCAACTGAAATCACTGGTGGTGGTGCAGACCTTCACCATCTTAGCCACGCTTGTACTGACCGTGCCGGCCTACTATTTCTTTGGGCAGGCGGGTATCGTACCGGTCATCGTGTTGATGGCACTTGTCACCTATCTGTTCACCATCAACTATTCCTACCGGCTTTATCCCCTTCAACTCTCGGGTTCAAAAGGCGTGTTAGGCGAGGGTATGGAGATGATCCGTTTGGGTGTGGCCTTTACCTTAGCTGGTATTGTGGGGGCTGGTTCTGAGATGCTGATCCGTTCGTGGCTGAACCTGCAGGGCGACCTGGATGCTGTGGGACTGTATAATGCGGGTTATATGATTACCGTGACCTATGCCAGTATGGTGTTCTCGGCCATGGAGGCAGACTTCTTCCCGCGTCTTTCGGCGGTTAATGGCGATGTCGTTGCTACCAACGAAACGGTGAATAAGCAGATGGAGGTGACCATGTTGATTATCGCACCGATGTTGGTGGGGATGATCGTGCTGTTGCCGATACTCACGCCGTTGTTGCTCAGCGAGAAATTCATGCCCATTGTGGCCATGACACAGGTAGCTGCCTTGGCCATGTTCTTCAAAGCGATAACGTTGCCTGCTGCCTATATCACCCTCGCCCGAGGCTATTCTCTTATCTATCTGGCCTTGGAAACGGCCTATTTCATTGTGTTCGTACTGTTGGTGATGGTCGGCTACCAGCATTGGGGACTGATGGGCACTGGCATCGCCATTACCGTGGCCAATGTGTTCGACTTCCTGATGATCCATGCCGTGGCACGTTTCTGCTACCATTATAAAATGTCGTCGGCCGTGATGCGGTACAGCGCCATTCATATCCTTATCGGACTATTGGCATTCTTTACCACCATCACGGTCGACGGCTTTGGCTATTGGGTCTTCGGCATCGGCTTGTCGCTTGTCAGCCTGATGTTCTCTTTGCTGATTCTCCACCAGAAGACCCACCTCTGGGCGGCACTTATGAAACGCCTGCCCTGGTTACGGAAAGACGCAGATTAGAAGCGGAAGTCAAGCTCCATGTCAACCAAGTTGTAGTTGTGCTTGTCTTCTGCGAGGTTGCGGTCGTTCACACGAGAATACTCCAGGTGCATTTCCAGGTTCTTTGTGAAGAAATAGTTCAGACCACACTCCACCTGATTGACTGAAGTTCCCCATTCCTTCTGGTTGCGATATGTCTGGTAGCGGGCCTTGGCATGAAGCTTACCCTTAACGATAGGCACAATACCGAACACATACCAACCATCGGCCTTGTCGCCCTTGGAATAATCGATCTCACGCACGTTGTTGCCAGGAGAGGCGGCACCCCAACCCTGACTGTGGATATACTCAGCACGGAAGGTGTATTCATTCAGGTCGTACTCGGCAGAGATGGCATAACGGTTTTTCTCAATGCTGCGTTTTTCGCCAGTCAGCGGATCGAGCATACCACCTCGACTACCGGTCCATCCGAAAGCACCGATGCGCACGCCCTTGATGGGCATCACCCAGATGCCACCTATGAAATCCTTGCGGTTGTCCATGTCCTTCTGGTTCACACCTTCACCATTGTAGACGCCTACCTGATAGTGGAACAGTTTGCGGCCATTGGCATTGGGGAAGAGATCGCCTGACACCTGAACACCGATATCACGACCACCTGATGACTTCTCACCGGTACGGTCACCAAAGGCAGAGAGCTTGTTGATGACGTCGGCATAGCCACGCCAACCCTGTGTGATGGGGTGGGTGGGGTTTTCGTAAGTGAAGGCACGCTTGAACTGGCCTACACGCACCTTGAACTCCGGATATTTCCGCCATTCAGCATAGAGGTCTACCAACTGGACAGTGGGCTGACCAGGACCTGTGGCGTTGGTTCCCTGAATCTGGGCACGCCAGTCGAAGTCACCAATCTTACCGTCGAGGATAAAACGGGCCAGACGCAGGTTGAAGGAGTTCGAGTGGTTGCCTTCGGGGTCCTGACCCTGATACTGCAGCATGCCGTAGCCGCTGAACTTGATGTTGTTGACCCATGCGGGAATGGTCACTGTCTTCTGCTGTGTTTCCTGCACTTCCTCTGTTTCCGTGAGCGTCTCTGCGCCTACGGGGATAGTCGTCAGCGCCACCAGCGCTATCAGACTGAATAATTTCTTGATGTTCATACCTATTGCAATTGTTTGGGCAAAGATACGAAAAATATCTGGAACTACCAAATAATTTCCTAAGAATCTTTGCGTACGAGGAGGACGACGTTCTCCACGTGTGGGGTATGGGGAAACATGTCGACGGGCTGGACGGCGGCGACGCGGTAGTCTACATCCAAGTCGTGCAGGTCGCGGGCCTGGGTGGCAGGATTGCAACTGACGTAGACAATGCGCTGGGGAGTCGCACGGAGGATGGTCTTCACCACATCGGGGTGCATGCCGGCACGAGGTGGGTCGGTGATGATGACGTCAGGACGGCCGTGCTCGGCAATGAAGTCGTCGGTGAGGATGTCTTTCATGTCGCCGGCAAAGAACAGGGTATTGTCGATGCCGTTGATCTCGGAATTGATTTTTGCATCCTCGATAGCCTCGGGTACATATTCTATACCAATGACTTTGCTGGCCTTGCGGGCCACGAAATTGGCGATGGTGCCGGTGCCGGTGTAGAGGTCGTAGACGACTTCCCCGCCCCCCAGCCCCGCAAACTCGCGGGCGACTGAGTAGAGGTGATAAGCCTGCTCGGTGTTAGTTTGATAGAAGCTCTTGGGTCCGACCTTAAACTTCAAATCCTCCATGAGTTCAAAGATGTGGTCCTTACCTTTGAAGACAAGGATGTCTTGGTCGCCGATGGTATCGTTGCACTTCTGGTTGTCGAGGTACATCAGCGAGGTGATCTGCGGGAATTTGTCGGCGATATGCTGCAACAAGTCAAGGGCTTCCTTTTCGCCTCCCGTCTCGTCATAGTGGAACTGGAAGATAACCATCCACTCGCCAGAGGCACTGTTGCGGATGATGACGTCGCGGAGCAGACCCACCTGCTGACGCAGGTCGAAGAACGACAGACCGTGCTCAATGGCATAGTCGCGTATCTCGTTGCGGATCTGGTTGTGCAGGTCGTCCATCAGCCAGCATTTCTCGATGGGGAGAATCTTGTCGAAGGCACCGGTGATGTGGAAACCGATGGCAGGGGTGTCTTTTACCAACGACTCATCTTTCAGTTGTTCGCTGGTCAACCATCGCTTATTGGCACAGCCATAGTCAAGTTTGTTGCGGTATTCCTGGGTGTGCACAGAGCCTAATATCGGCATGAATTCCGGCAGTTCGATCTTTCCGATGCGTGTCAGCTGGTCGAACACCTGCTGCTGCTTGAACTTCAGCTGCTCGGAATAGGGCAGGTTCTGCCACTTGCAGCCGCCACAGATGCCGAAGTGTTGGCAGAAGGGTGTCGCGCGTACATTACTATATTCTATAAAACGCACCACCTCGCCCTCGGCAAACGAGTGTTTCTTGCGACGAATCTGTACGTCGCACACATCACCCGGTACGCAAAACGGTACAAATACCACCAGGTCGTTCCAGTGGAACAGGCACTTTCCCTCGGCTGCCACAGCCTCTATTGTTATACGCTCTAAAAGCGGTAATGGTTTCTTCTTTCTTGCCATCTCTGTCTGATTTTGACTGCAAAGGTACGAATAAATATAAAAAATTCCCAATTTTTGCGCAATTTTCTTGTGTATGTGCGGAGAATTTAGTAACTTTGCACAATTCAAAACAAAACAATTTATCATCAATAAATAAGTTATTAACGTATGAGTCAAAAAAGAGTTTACCTCTTCGGTAATGGTAAGGCCGAAGGTAATGCAAAAATGCGTGAGGAACTGGGCGGTAAGGGTGCAAACCTCGCCGAGATGAACTTGATTGGTGTTCCTGTTCCTCCAGGTTTCACAATCACCACTGATTGCTGTAACGAGTACTATCAGGTTGGTCAGCAGAAGATCATGGAGTTGCTGAACGACGATGTGATGGCTGCCGTTAAGCACATTGAGGTGCTGATGAACTCGAAGTTCGGCGACAAGGAGAATCCCCTGTTGGTATCAGTTCGTTCGGGTGCCCGTGCCTCTATGCCAGGTATGATGGATACCATTCTGAACCTCGGTCTGAACGACGAGGTGGCTGAGGGTATGGTGAAGAAGACCAACAACCCCCACTTCGTATACGACAGCTACCGTCGTTTCGTACAGATGTACGGTGACGTGGTGCTCGAGATGAAGCCCGTGAACAAGACCGATATCGATCCGTTCGAGGAGATTATCGAGAAGGTGAAGAAGGAGAGTGGTGTTGTGCTGGATAAGGATCTCTCTGTTGACGATCTGAAGAAGCTGGTGAAGCTGTTCAAGGCTGCCATCAAGGAGCGCACCGGTAAGGACTTCCCCGATGATCCTATCGAGCAGCTCTGGGGCGCTATCTGCGCTGTGTTCCGCAGCTGGATGAACGAGCGTGCTATTCTCTATCGTAAGATGGAAGGCATTCCCGACGAGTGGGGTACAGCCGTATCAGTGATGGCGATGGTATTCGGTAACATGGGTGACACCTCTGCTACTGGTGTATGCTTCAGCCGTGACGCTGCCAACGGTGAGAACCTGTTCAACGGTGAGTATCTGGTGAATGCTCAGGGTGAGGACGTTGTGGCTGGTATTCGTACCCCACAGCAGATTACCAAGATCGGCTCTCAGCGCTGGGCTGAGCGCGCTGGCATCTCTGAGGAGGAGCGCGTGGCTAAGTATCCTTCTATGGAGGAGGCTATGCCTGAGATCTATAATGAGTTGAATGGCATCCAGGACAAGCTGGAGCACCACTATCACGATATGCAGGATATGGAGTTCACCGTTCAGGAAGGTAAGCTCTGGTTCCTCCAGACCCGTAACGGTAAGCGTACCGGTGCTGCTATGGTGAAGATCGCTATCGACCTGCTCCACGAGGGTATGATCGACGAGAAGACCGCCATCCAGCGCTGCGAGCCTCAGAAGCTCGACGAGCTGCTGCACCCCGTATTCGACAAGAAGGCCTTGGCTGCTGCTAAGGTGATTGCTCAGGGTCTGCCCGCATCTCCCGGTGCTGCCTGTGGTCAGATCGTGTTCCACGCTGACGACGCCAAGGCTTGGCACGAGGATGCTGCCGAGGGTATCCTGACCGCTCGTGGTGGTATGACCTCTCACGCTGCCGTTGTGGCTCGTGGTATGGGTAAGTGCTGCGTATCGGGTGTAGGTGCACTGAACGTAAGCTATAAGGATAAGACTGTTGAGATCGACGGCACGGTATATAAGGAGGGTGACTACATTTCTCTGAACGGTTCTACTGGTCAGGTATATGCTGGCGAGGTGACCACCAAGGCTGCTGAGCTCTCAGGCGACTTCAAGGAACTGATGGACCTCTGCGACAAGTACACCAAGCTGCAGGTTCGTACCAATGCCGACACACCTCGTGATGCTCAGCTGGCTCGCGAGTTCGGTGCCAAGGGTATCGGTCTGACCCGTACTGAGCACATGTTCTTCGAGGATAAGAAGATAGTCGCTATGCGTGAGATGATCCTTGCCGACAGCGTTGCCGGACGTGAGAAGGCACTGGCTAAGCTGCTGCCTTACCAGAAGGCTGACTTCAAGGGTATTCTCGAGGCTATGGATGGTCTGCCCGTGAACATCCGTTTGCTCGATCCCCCTCTCCACGAGTTCGTTCCCCACGATCTGGCTGGTCAGGAGACGATGGCCAAGGAGATGGGCGTCAGCGTAGAGGATATCAAGCGTCGTGTTGACTCACTCGCTGAGAATAACCCGATGCTGGGTCACCGTGGTTGCCGTCTGGGTATCACCTTCCCTGAGATCACTGCTATGCAGACCAAGGCTATCCTCGGTGCTGCCTGCGAACTGAAGAAGGAAGGCAAGAACCCGATGCCGGAGATCATGGTTCCGCTGATTGGTACTATCAACGAGCTCAAGCAGCAGAAGGAAGTAATCCAGTACGCTGCTAAGGAGGTATTCGCTGAGTATGGCATTGAGGTTGAGTTCGAGATTGGTACGATGATTGAGATTCCTCGTGCTGCCCTGACAGCTGATCTGATCGCTTCAGAGGCTCAGTACTTCTCATTCGGTACTAACGACCTGACACAGATGACCTTCGGTTACAGCCGCGACGATATCGCATCGTTCCTGCCTGTATACCTCGACAAGAAGATCCTGAAGGTAGACCCGTTCCAGGTGCTCGACCAGAAGGGTGTTGGCCGTCTCATCAAGTTCGCTGTGAAGGAAGGCCGTGAGGTACGTCCTGACCTGCGTTGCGGTATTTGTGGTGAGCATGGTGGTGAGCCCAGTTCAGTGAAGTTCTGTGCTAAGATTGGCATGAACTACGCCAGCTGTTCTCCGTTCCGTGTGCCCATCGCACGTCTCGCTGCCGCACAGGCAGCTGTTGAAGAGTAATAAAACTCTCCGATATACAAAAAGGGACCTGTCCGTTTGGGCAGGTCCCTTTTTTATAAGATTATAAATTATTTCGGTTGAAGACTTAAACGGTACTCGCTAGGCGACTGGCCGAGATGTTTGGTGCAGTAGCGACTGAATGCTGTGCGACGTGGCTCACCGCTGCTCTCGCCCGTATAGGAAGGGTCGAAGGCCAGTGCCACGAACCCACGCTCTGCCATCCGCATGGCATAGAGGCCGCTGCACTGCTCCTTCACGGCCCCAAAGGGACCAGAGACGGCGATGGCGGGCAACTTTTCATTTTTATTTTTTAATTTTTCACTTTCCGCAGGCGTATAGAGGTCTGCCGCCAGCGTCAGTCCATACTGCGTCTTAAACGTCACCTTCTGATGGTTCACCTTCTCACTCAGCGGGAACACCTTGTCCCACTCCTGAGTCAATGTCAGTTCCTGTTCCATGTTGTTATTAGTAGTTTGTCTGTTGCTTGTGCAGCCTGCCAGCATTCCGCTCAGCAGCATTGCGGCTAATAATACTTTCATATATTACGATAGTTAAGAAAATTCAATAATTGCACTCACATCTTCTCCTATTGAAAGGGAAACTATAATCACGTTATCATTCTTGTAGATGGTAGGAACTAGCATCTCACC
>CADAAR010000043.1 GCA_902785945.1 uncultured Prevotellaceae bacterium | reverse complement strand
TGCTACCGCCCGGGATGATAGGCAAAGCTTCAGACCCACATTTGTTCTCATCAACTTTCAACGTTGCAAAGGTACTCATAAAATAGATGCAAAACAAGCATTTTTTCGATTTGTTTCAAATTTATTTTGATGTCAAAATTGCAAAACATTGAAATTCAGTTATTTACAAAATTTAAGCGCTCAAAAACTCGCCGAAAAACCCTCTATTTTCTTGAAAACATTTTACACAAAATTGGCGATTTTTCTTTTGACTCTCCGTTGCCGGTTGATTCTCTGTTCCCTGTATTTCTGCGCATTTTCGCCCAATTTTTCGCGTCGTCGCCGAGATTACTGCAATCTGCCTCGACGAATATTTTTATCCCCGAGATTACATTATTCTCACTTATAGCCTGCATACTTGCCACTATCCACCCCATCACGCTGTGACGCAGCGACGCAGCGACACAGCTACATTTGCAATTTGTGATGTGCCGAAAATCCCTTACATAATTATATATATTATTATATATATTAAAATATATATAATAATATATATAATTTAATAGTCCCCTAACACATCCCTGCAATATCAAAAACACAAAAGTCGCTGCGTAGCTGCGTCGCTGCGTACAAGAATAACAGAAGAACCGTCCCGCTGTGACAACGGTTTATGTCGGTTTATTTTCGGTTTATAATTTCGATGCCTCTTCGTGTATCCAGGCGGTGACGCTCTTGTGCATGCGTCGCTTGAAGGCGGCGCTGAAGGTGCTGTAGCTGTGGTAGCCGCTCTTCTGGGCCAGCTGCTGGGCGACAATGGGCTTATGTGCAGCGGCAAGCTCGCGGTAGCGGGCTACGAAGTGACGGACGCGAAGATCGTGGATGTATGCATAATAGCTTGTATCCTGACTGGTGAAATACTGGCTGAGATAGTAGTGATTCACGCCGATGGCTGCCGAGAGTTGCGTCAGGGTCAGGTCTGGCTGCAAGTAGAGCTGCGTGTTCTCACAGTGCTTCGCAAGCAGTTGGCCGATATGGGATAAATCATCACTAACAGGGAGGGACTCAGGGATTGTCCCCGCCTCCGACAGGATGTCGTCCTCGCGCTCTGCCGCTTCATCCAGCTGCGGCAATGTCTCCACCCGCCACAGCAGGAGGCCTGCCAGCGGAAAGCCGGTGAGGTGGGCGATGGTGGACATCACGTAGTTGTCGGTATATTCATAGCTCATGAGCAGTAGCATGAGGCCGATGAGCAGCGTAAGGCTGACCCACACCTCCTTGTGCTCCAGGTCGGCGTAGTTGTCGCGCAGCCATCGCCCATATTGTCTCACGGCCACCACCATATAGATAATGAAGGCCACGGCGAGGAACAATCCATAGACCATGTTCGGGGTTGTGAGGTCGATGGATGGCAGGGCTGTCTGCAGCACTGCGAGCACCGCGCAGGGCGTCATGACGACGAAAATGGGCCACAGCGGTCGACGGCGGTCCTGCAGCATGGCCAGCAGTGTGCCGACGAAAACGGGGGGCAGCGCCAAGCAGTCGATAGCGACAAGCAGCCCGTAAATCACCGAGCGGCTGTCGTCCAAGTATGTGTAGAACAGTATCCACCAGACGTGGACCAGGGCCATGACACCGAATAATGCCGCTGCCCAGCGGCGCAGTCGTGCGGGCGGCGTGATGTCGGGCGCGATAGCCTTGCCCCGACACAGCAGCAGGTAGAGGCACAACACGACGGACACGGCGGTTCCTGCGCCGTGGAGCAGGAGATACAGTATCGACAATGGCGTTATCTGTTCAGGCATATCGTTCTTATGATTGCGTTCAAGCCACAAAATTACTACTTTTTAGCGAAACCAGGTAAGTTTTCAGAAAAAGTTTTTTATTACTTGCCATTTTATCGGCGATTACCGATGTCGAAAATGCTTGAATTAAGGTTGAAAATGTGTGAATGGTCGAATTTTGAGTATTGACAACTCTCAGCTAATGCAAAAAATGTCTCAGCTAATGCAAAATCTTCACTCGCAGCGATTTTGGCCTTGCAAGATTCGTTTCTTTTGAGTACCTTTGAGGCAAATAATTAGTAAACGATTACTAACATTTCCAATTTTGAGAATACATTTTCATTATAATTATAACTAACAATTAAGAATTATGAAACAAAAATTACTATTAATTCTTGCCCTGCTGTGCATGGTCGCACAAGGGGCGTGGGCACAGAATGTGGTTGACCTCTCGACGGTGACCAGAGACTATGTGGCTCAGGACGGTGACGTGCTTACTGGCAAACTCAACTTTCCGGTGAAAATTTCAATTGCCAAAGGAGCAAAAATCACGCTTAGAGATGCGACCATCATAGGCGTGGATGATGATGATTATGAATATGCAGGCATAACTTGTCTGGGCGATGCCACCATCACGCTTGAGCGCGATAATAGAGTCTGTGGTAATTATGAGGATTACCCTGGCATTTTGCTTGGCCCATGGGGAACTACACTCACCATCAAGGGCGATGGCTCGCTCGATGTCAGTAGCAATTCATATGCTCCAGGCATAGGTTCTTACTACAATTATAAAGAATCTAAAACTTATGGTAATCTTACAATTGAAGGTGGCAATATCACGGCTTATGGTGGAGATGCTTTTAGTTATTCTGAACATTATGGTATTCCAGCTATCGGTGCGACTCCTGGAGCTACAATAGGCAGCATCACCCTCAAGGGGGGAACCATCCATGCCTATGGAGGTAAAGTTGGTGCAGGAATTGGCACAGGCTATGACAATCAAGATGATAAAAGTGGTTATTGCGGTACCATAACCATTGATGGCAGTACTGTTTATGCTTATGGTAGTGAAAGTGCTGGTATCGGCGCCGGTGGATGGCGGAATGGCAAAGCCGGCGTACATAATGGCTGTGACATACATATCATAAGCGGTTATGTATATGCCAAGGGCGGTGAAGGATCTGCTGGCATTGGTGGCGGACACTGGCACAATGGCGGCTATATTATTATTGATGGCGGCACCATCTTTGCCACTGGCGGCGATGATGGTGCCGGCATAGGCGGAGGAACGGAAGCTTGGGGCGGCACCATCGTCATTAATGGCGGTACCATCGAGGCTAAGGGTGGTGCTGAAGCTGCCGGCATAGGTGGCGGTGAAGACGGTTATGGCGGTGATATTTTTATTAATGACGGTGATATCACGGCAACCGGCGGTAAATATGGAGCTGGCATAGGCGGTGGCGATGGAGCCAGTGGCGGCGCTATCAGGATAACAGGCGGCACAGTAAAAGCCTACGGCGGAAAAGACGCTGCCGGCATCGGCGGCGGTGAGAGTGGCGACAGCGGCTCTATCGTCATCAATGGCGGTGATGTATATGCAAGTGGTAGTGGCTATGGTGTGGGCATCGGTGCCGGCGAGGACGGCGATGTGGACAACACCATCAGTATCAACGGCGGCACCGTAGAAGCCTACGGCGGCTCAGACATCAGGCGTGCCATCGGCGGTGAGGACTCTGAAGACTATTCACCCATCAGCATAGGTCAAGGAATGTCAATTACTAATGTATCCGAAGAAAAGCTTCTCCCATATCTTCATAGAGGTTACTTTTTATCATTATATATAAGGCTTAAGTTCGAGCCTTGTGATCATGCTGGGCAAACATTGTCATACGTCTATGTCGATGACAGTAAACACAAATTTGCATGTCAGTGGTGTGGTTGGAATGAGGAGGAACATACTGGTCAGTTCTCTTGCACCAAATGCACCTATAACGAAACGCCACAAATCGCATATTATTATGAAATGGTATATAATAAGGATTCGCAAAAATACGAGTATCAGGAGGTGGCCTCGGAGACCTTCAAGAATTCTTTAGTCCTGCCCGCACATCATGGCACCGTACCTGCCGACCGCGTTTTCGCAAGATGGACAGGAGTTGAGCTCGATGCTAATGACGACGGCATAGTGAAAGAAGATTATTATCATCTGTTGCCTGTTGGCCAATATATTAGTACAGATGCTAAAGTATTAAATATCAAGGCCCGATATGCCTATAAGACGCTCGACCTCGAAACGGTTCAGAGCGATCAGACGCTCTATGACGGAATGACAGTGACAGGTACGCTCAATACCGCCGACTATCCCGTGAAGATCACGATAGCCAACAATGCCACGGTGACGCTCAGCAATGTGGATATCAGCGGCGTGAACAACGCAAGCTACAAGTGGGCGGGCATCACCTGCGAGGGTAATGCCACCATCATACTTGCCGAAGGAACGACAAACATCGTGAAGGGATTCTACGAGTACTATCCCGGCATCTTTGTGCCCGCCTCCTCTATACTGACCATCGATGGCGAGGGTTCGCTAAACGCCAGCAGCAACGGCTTTGGCGCCGGCATCGGTGGCGGATATGATGGTGATGAGTGTGGTGTCATCAGCATCAATGGTGGCAACATCACGGCAACAGGCGGTAAATATGCAGCCGGCATCGGCAGCAGTTATCGTAACTCATGTAGTCACATCATCATCAGCGGCGGCACCATCAATGCCACGGGCGGCGAATATGCTGCCGGCATAGGCAGCGGATGGGGCGGTATCAAGCAGGGCGATATCTCCATCACCAACGGCGTGACCAGCGTGACCGCCATCAAGGGCAAGGATGCGCCTTACAGCATCGGTGCCAGCGACGGCAATACCGGTACCATCACCATCGGTAAGGTAAAGACCGGCCCCATCAGCGAGAGCCCCTATACCTATTATCCGTCGCTCGACGTATCGGGCGACATGACCGCCGATCTTGAGGAAGTGATGGGTAAGACACTCGACATCACCTTCCGCGGTCGTAAGTTCATCATCGACTCTGAATGGAACACGCTCTGTCTGCCGTTCAGCATGACAGCCGAGCAAATCGGCAACTCGCCGCTGAATAACAGTAAGATTGTGGAGCTTGACACGGAAAAGACCACACTGAGCGACGGTGTGCTGACCATCGCCTACAAGACGGCTACGGCGATCGAGGCAGGCAAGCCTTACATGGTGAAGTGGATCATCGACGAAGAAACGGAGGATACTCACATTGACAATCCGATATTCAAGAATGTGACCATCAGCGCCTCTGCGCCTACTGCCGTATCGGCAGCCGGAATAAGCTTTACCGGAACCTTCGCACCGTTGGCATTGGCCAATGGCGACAAGACCAAGCTGTGGCTCGACGACGATGTGCGCCTGCGCTGGGTAAGCGGACAGGACGAACAGGTGAGCCCCACCTGGTGCTACTGGAACCTGGGCGCTCTGGATGCCAGCACGCTGAACGCCATCGTGGTGACGTTCGACGACGGCAGTCGCCCCATCGTAGAGCTGATGGACGGCATGACGGACTTCAGCATCCTCTCTGCTTTTGGCGAACAGGAGGTGAACGCCTCGCTTGAGGGCCGCGAGCTGAGCGCCGTGCAGCAGGCCGACGGCACGTGGCAGAGCCGCGCCTACACGCTTTGCCTGCCATTCTATGCTGAGCTGTTTGACACAGGCTGCGACTTCACCATCTACTCTAAGGCCGAGGTTACAGAGAATAACGAGCTGCTGTTTACGGAGGAGATGCTGCCATTCCTCTATCCCGGCAATGCCTACCTGATCGTTGTGAACGAGGGCACACTGCGTTTGCAGGAAGAAGGCGTGACGCTTGTTGCCGAGGCAGACGAGGCTGATGAATGGGAGAACGCTGTTCCGTTTAATTATGTTGACGAGCAGACTGCGGGCTACTGGTTAGGCAGTCTGAAGACCATCGGCCACGACGAGGCTGTCAGCCGCAAAGCCTTCACACTGGCAAGCGACGGCTCGTTCCAGCGCATCACCGACGAGAATCCCACGTGGAAGTGGCCTGCCTTCCGCGCCACATTCTGTGCCACCGACCTGATGACCGCCGACAAGCTGACCACGAAGTATCAGCTCGACGCTAACGGTGAGGAAGAGGAAGACCGCAGCCTGCCTGCTCCCGACAGCTATCAGGGCGACAACGACGGCGAGGCTACGGACATCGCTCCCGTGATCCGCACCATCGACCGCGACGGCACCGAGCGCTGGTTCGACCTCAACGGTCGCCAGCTCAGCGGCAAGCCCACGCAGAAGGGCGTGTATATCCATCGTGGCAAGAAACAAGTAGTGAAATAAGTATAACCTATTTTATATAAAAACGATTATGAGAAAGATTATAAATTGGGTGCTCGCCGCCATCCTCATCTGCGGCTCGACATTATCGACATTCGCACTGCCTAAGGTACATGTCATTGCTACTGGCGGTACGATTGCCGGCACATCGTCGGGCAGCGGATATGACGCCGGACAGGTGAGCATCGAGGATATCCTCGCCGCCGTTCCCGAATTGAACGACTACGCCGAACTGGACTACGAGCAATTCTGCAACATCGGCTCGCAGGACATGGATGAGCATATCTGGCTCTTGCTGGCCAAGCGCATCAATCAGGTGCTGCTGGACGACAGCTACGATGCCGTCGTTGTCACCCACGGAACGGACACGATGGAGGAAACCGCCTACTTCCTCAACCTGACCACCCACAGCCCCAAGCCCATCGTTCTGGTGGGCAGCATGCGGCCCTCTGACTCTCCTGAAGCCGACGGGCCGAAGAACCTGGTTTTGGCGGTGAAGACGGCCGTCGATCCTGAGTCTACAGGCAAGGAGGTGATGTGCTGTCTGGGCGAGAAGATTTTTGAGGCAGGCAGCGTATTTAAGAACGACAGTCACGCCATAGATGCCTATGCTGCTATCACGCCCGACTACTATATGCCCCACGATGACAATACGGGTTTCGACATCAGTAAGATCGAGAGCCTTCCGCAGGTGGGCATCATCTACGGCTACGGCGGTTGTTCAACACTCCCCCTGCAGGCCTTCATGGAGGCCGACTTCGACGGCGTGGTGCTGGCAGGTGTGGGCGGTGGTAACTTCTACGCTCCCGTACAGGAACTGGCTGAGCAGGCCGTGGCCAAGGGCATGAAGATTGTACGTTCTACGCGCTGCCCCTACGGCGGTGTCTATACCGAAGGCGGTGAGGTGGACGACCTTCAACTTGGCTTCATAGCCGCAGGATGCCTCAATCCACAAAAGGCCCGCATCCTGTTGATGCTCGCCCTCACAGAAACCAATGACACCGATCGCATCCGAGAGTATTTCAATCAAGCCATTACCACCGAGCTGTCACGTATCCGATGTGCCCAGTCGCAGATGAATGCCTTTAAAACGCTCCACAATGGCGAGATCCTGATTCAGGCAGGTGACAAAACCTACAACATTTCAGGTATAGAACAACGAAAAGGATATTAGTTTTTGCCGTCATAACGGCACTGGTGTTGAGTGGCTGCAACAAAGATTGAATTAAACTAACAATTAAGAAATATGAAACAAAAATTTCTATTAACAATTGCCCTGCTTTGCATGGTCGCACAAGGGGCGTGGTCACAGAAAGTTGTTGACTTGTCGGAATTAAGTATTTATAATAATAATAATACTTATGTGGCTAAGTATGGTGACGTGCTGACGGGTAGTCTCCCAAAGTATCGTTATGTTTCAATTGCTAATGGCGCTACGGTGACGCTTCGCAACGTGCGCATTCAAACTGATTTTGTTACGACTGATTGGAAGCCATGTCTCGAATGCGGAAATCATGTCACTATCATTCTGGAAGAGGGCTCGGAAAATGTGATTTGGTCATATTTACAACCAGGAATCAAGGTCGGACCCCAAATCACAATTAAGGGCACTGGTGAGCTCAAAATAGGCGTGTATGGCAGTTGTTGGTATCCTGGCATTGGCGGAGATAACTGTGGTAACATCGTAATTGAGGGTGGTACGATTACTACTTCTGGGGGAATGGTCAAAAAGATTATTAAAGAGTTGTATGATTGGGCGATAGATATTGGCGCTCCTGGAATTGGCGCTGCAGTTGGGGGCAGTTGTGGTAATATCACCATTTCAGGGGGCACCATATATGCAACTGGTCAAACTAGAGCTGCTGGTATTGGTAAATCATATAAAAGTACTTGTGGCACCATTACTATCTACGGGAACGCTGATGTTCACGCTTACGGTGGAGAATATGGTGCCGGTATTGGCGGCGGTATGATGGCCGATGGATGCACTGTACGTATAGAAGGCGGAAAAGTCTATGCCTGCGGTGGAGAAGGAGGAGCCGGTATAGGCGGTGGTGATGATGCTGACTTCAACGCTGGTGGTTCAGGAGGCGATATTTTAATCTCTGGCGGTGATGTAGAGGCACACGGCGGTGATTATGCTGCTGGCATCGGTGCCGGAGATTGTGGAAAAAGTGGTGGCACAATCACGATAAATGGTGGCACCGTTAAAGCCTATGGAGGAAAAGATGCAGCAGGCATCGGTGGCGGTGAGAGCAGTGATGGTGACCAAGATAATAGCGGCAATATCGTCATCAATGGTGGCGATGTCTATGCATGTGGTAAAGGCTGGGGTGTGGGCATCGGTGCAGGTGAAGACGGCGATGTGGAATATATCAGAATCAACGGCGGCACCATAGTAGCCGAAGGTGGTGATGACATCCATCGTGCCGTTGGCGGCGAGGACGATGAAGACTTCTATGACAATCATCTCAGTTTGGGCAGTGGCATAATGGCATATATAACATATCCTGCGCCGACTGGGGATGTTGTTCTTCAGTGGGCCCTTCGCCAATCGCAAATGAAGGACTATGGAATTCTGAAATTCAAGCCTTGTGACCATGCAGGAGCCACTTACAGCATTGTGAACGCCGAAAAGCACCAATGTACCTGTCAGTGGTGCGGTATTTTTGAGGAGGATCATACTGCTCAGACCCCTTGCACCAAATGCGGTTATACCGGTAAGACGCTCGACCTCTCAACGGTTCAGAGCAATCTGACGGTATTAGACGGAGTGACAGTGACAGGCACGCTCAATACCGCCAGTCATCCCGTGAAGATCACGATTGCCGATGGTGCCACGGTGACGCTCAGCGGCATGAACATCAGCGGTGTGAACAACTCAAGCTACAAGTGGGCGGGCATCACCTGCGAGGGTGATGCCACCATCATCCTTGCCGACGGAACGACAAACACCGTGAAGGGATTCTACGAGGACTACCCCGGCATCTATGTTCCCCAGAACTATTCGCTCACCATCAAGGGTGAAACCGCAGGCACGGGGTCTCTCAATGCGAGCAGCAACGGCTTTGGCGCAGGCATCGGTGGCGGATATTGTGGAGCGTCGTGTGGTGTCATCAGCATCAATGGTGGTAATATCACAGCAACAGGCGGTAAATACTGTGCAGGCATCGGCAGCAGCCATAATAACTCCTGCAGCCACATCCTCATCAACGGCGGCACCATCCATGCCACGGGCGGCGAAAATGCTGCCGGCATCGGCAGCGGATGGGGTGGTACCAATGCGGGCGATTTCTCTTCATGCGGCATGATCAACATATTGAGCGATGTGACCAGCGTGACCGCTACGAAGGGCGCTGGAGCCCCCAACAGCATCGGCGCAGGCTATCAAGGAACCTGTTCCGTGGTGGTTATCGGCAGCAAGGTTGGTGCCGTAGAACGGAGCCCATATTACTACTTCCCCCTGGCCAATGCATCGAGCAACAGCACCAAGATTTCTGCCTTTAACGGCGAAGTCTGCGACGTGACGCTGAAAGGCCGCACGCTCTACAAGGACAACTCGTGGAACACGCTGTGCCTGCCCTTCAGCATCAGCGATTTCAGCGGCACACCGCTCGCTGGTGCCACGGTGAAGACGCTTGAAAGCACCAGCTTCGACTCAACAAACGGTGCGTTGACGCTGAACTTCACCGAAGCCAACCTGACCGCCATCGAGGCCGGCAAGCCTTACATCGTGAAGTGGGCCAGCGGTGACAACATCGAGAATCCGATGTTCACAAACGTGACCATCACCGCCACGACACCCACCGACATTACGCCTACTGGCTCAGGCAGCGACGGCAGCGTCACCTTCAAGGGAACGTTCGGTCCACACGACATCGGCGGCACCGATGGTGACAATACGAAGCTCTACCTCGGTAACGGCAATAAGCTCTACTGGTCCAGTGGCGCGAAGAGCATCAACAGCTTCCGTGCCTACTTCCAACTGAACAACGGCATTACCGCTGGCAACCAGCCCAATAGTGGTGTCCGTGCATTCGTATTGAACTTCGACGGCGATGAGGAGACGGGAATAGCGACCACGAATTACACGGATTCTACTGATTCAGATAATGCGTGGTATGACCTCAGCGGTCGCAAGCTCTCAGGCAAGCCGACGACCAAGGGCTTATATATAAATAAAGGTAAAATGATAGTGATAAAATAAACATTTAGCTATATGAAACGCAATTATCAGAAACCAGCCATGCGTGTGGTAGAACTTAAATATAAATCCAGCATCCTGGTTGGCAGCGGAGTTACCTCTGTGAGTGGCAATGTATTTGAAGACATCGAAAGCGACGAAAACTACACTGGAGATGTCCGCTAAAAGACTCATAGGTAAGAGGTCTCTGGAGGCTACTACGCCAACAACTTCGTGGCTGTCAGCCTGCCTGCTCCCGAAAGCTATCAGGGCGACAACGACGGCGAGGCCACAGGCATAGCTCCCGTAATCCACACCATCGACCTCGACGGCACCGAGCGCTGGTTCGACCTCAACGGCCGCCAGCTCAGCGGCAAGCCCACTAAGAAGGGTATATATATTAATAAAGGTAAAAAGGTCGTGATTAAATGAGAAGGATATTGGTTTTTGCCGTCATAACGGCACTTGTGTTGAGCGGCTGTAAACAAGAGGCGCCGCTGACGTTTCAGGCTGGCACCTACGAGGTGACTGCACAGGGTAATAACGGCGACATTCGCCTGAGTGTGACATTCAGCGACTCGTGCATCACGGATATCAAGGTGCTGGAGCAGCATGAGACGCCCCATATCGGCGACATCGTGTTCGACGAGCTGATTCCCCAAATCATCAAGGCCAACGGTACCGGCGTGGACGCCATGACAGGGGCCACGGTGACGAGCCGTGCGCTGATGAAAGCCGTGGCAGAGGCTGCCAACATGGCGAAGGTGTCGGATGGTGAGCAGTTCAAGAAAGCCAGTCTGCCCAAGGCGGAGCAGAAGCCTGTGGAAGGCACCTGGGACGTGGTGATTGTGGGAGCCGGCGGAGCAGGACTGGCTGCAGCTGCCGAGGCAGCGCAACAGGGTAACACGGTGCTGGTGATCGAGAAGAATGCCGAGATCGGCGGCAACACCTTGGTGTCGGGTGGCATCTTCCAGAGTGTGATGCCATACCTGGTGTGGGAGCCGGCTAAGCCCGATGCCAAGACGGGTGTGGGCTACGACGGCAAGACCTACGAGAAGGCGAAGTCGGGCCCCGGCTGTATCAAAGACCTCGAGACCATCCTCGCATGGGACGAGAAAGCGTTTGATGCCGCCTACTACAAAACACACCCTTATGAGCCGGGCAACATCGAGGAGCTAGCGCCTCACGGCGTACACGCTGAATACCTGCCCGTGCTTCAGGCACTGAAGAAGGAGATTGCGGCCTATTTGGCGTGGGCAAAGCCAAAACTCGCACGTGGTGTGCCCGAGACCGACCTGACACTGTTCTCGACCAAGAACCTGCACATCTTCCAGACCTACTACGGCGGTCTGCGCCAGAGTGCCGACAAGCAGGAGTGGGTGTATAGCGACCTGCGCATGGTGAGCCAGATGGTGGAGCAAGGGCAGGAACTGAAGCCCTGGCTGGCCTCGATGGGCGTCACGTTCCTCGAACGGCAGATCATCATCGTAGGTGCCTTGTGGTTCCGAGGCAATAAGATGCTGGGGGCCGACATCGACACCGACGGCGACGGCACGCCTGAGCACTACGACGGCAACTGGGGAGCTTACATCATGGCACCTTACACGACGTTCATCAAAGCCAACAAGGAAAACCGCGTCCTGAAATCGACCGCAGCAAAGGAACTCATCGTAGAGGGCGGACAGGTAAAGGGTGTGAAGGCTGCGATGGCCGACGGTACACCTGTGACGGCGCATGCCCGCAAGGGGGTGATCATCGCGACGGGCGGCTATGCGGCGAATATCCGCAAGGTGATGGACACAAACCGCTACTGGAACAAGGAATACCTTACGAGCCGTATGGCCTCGACCAACCGCAGTTCGCTGCAGGGCGACGGCCTCGACATGGCAGAGAAGGTGGGGGCCTCGCTGACGGGGATGGGCTGGACACAGCTGATGCCGCTGTCGTATACCGACTATGGCAATCTGGCCTTCGGCAGCGTGTCGGATGCGGTGTTTGTCAGTCCCAGAGACGGCCGGCGCTTCGTCGACGAGTCGCTGGAGCGTGACGTGCTTTCGGCGAAAGCCTTCGAGCGTGGTATCAGCCTCTATGGCAAAAAGGGTGTCTACCTTTATATCGGCGGTGAGGAGACCACGGAGCCGAACGAGAAGCGTGGTGTGGACGTGGCTGGCAAACAGTATGCATGCAAGCCGGCACAACTGCCTGAGTTGCTGAATAAACTGAAGATCAATGTGAGTGCCGACGCCATCCTGAAGACCATCCGCGACTATGACGCGGCCGTGATGGAGGGCCAGCAGCCTGCCGACGTGAGCAAGCGCTATGCCACCAACACCATCGGCAGGGTGACACGCCTGAAAGATGGCACCTACGACAAATCGACCTATGCGCTCGACTCTACCCTACTCACCATCCGAACGTTGGCGCCTGCCACCCACCATACCATGGGCGGACTGGTGGTGGATGATCAGCGCCATGTGCTCGATGCCAACGGCAAGCCTATCCCCGGCCTCTATGCTGCGGGCGAGGTGACGGGCGGCATCCACGGCGGCAACCGTCTGGGCGGCAATGCCCTCACTGAGATCCTGGTATCCGGCCGCATCGCTGCCACCAGCGCCACACAGGATGCAAAGAAATAGCGTTATGATTTACAAGGGCTGAAATTTCAGCCCTTGTAGTTTTTTCTATTCCTTCCGGGGCACGAAACGGTCGAGCAGGGGTGAAGATCAGAGGGACAGGACATTGATCTGTTCCCCAAAGATGAGAATAGAGAAACGGAAGTCATCGCGGCTTCCGTTTCTTTTTTGTCTCTAACACTCTTTGAGGCGATAAATAGCGAAAATAAGAAGCCCACGGGGACAGGTCCCGTGAGTCGTAAACTCCTTATAGTCAATCCCATTCAAAATATTGTGAGTGGGATTGATTTTTTTTCGAAAAATTAAAGGAAAAACATGCTTGATTGAGCGAGATTTTTTATAACTTTGCACCCAGACTATGATCCTTGGAAAAATACATTAAAAATCCTTGGTAAACAGTTGCATATCTTGAATAGTTAAGAACATGAAAGAGTATCGTTTGAAAATAACGGGGGTGCATTATGCGGCCAATCCAGAAGCCGAGTCCCAAAAGCTGCCGGACACGGAGGAGATGCATGTGCGTACTCGCGATCTTCTAAGAAAGATTGACCGCGAAAGACCTCTAGTATCACTCTTCGCTGAACCTACCAATCTGTTTAACCCTGATTGCATCATGGCTTTTTCGAGGGGAGCAAGAATTGGTCGGGTGGCTGATGAAAGTGTGGGCGAGGTGAAAACTCTGCTTGCACAGAGCGACGATCCTATATTGTTTGCACGTGTGGAGGACGTGACCATAAAGGAGCATGGCCATCTGACGGTGGTCGTGGAGGCAGAAGAACTGACGACTATTCTACCGCTACAGTCAACAGAGATAGAATGGGATATGTGGCTCAAGGACGATATGATGCGCTTGTCGCCACACCAGCAGGTACTGGCAGAAAAAGAAGCGTATTACATGCTGAAAAAGTTGCTGATGAAAAGCATTGACGAGACAGACATTACAGACCTGAAAATTTACCTTAGCCTTTGGATGCGGGGCAGTTGCCACGACCTAAGCCGTGAGACGCGCGAGGCGCGGACGCAGTTTATTGCCCAACTGGAGAAAGCTCAGAGTAAAGAGGTGCGCCAGCTGACCGAACAGCTGAAACAACAGCGAACGTCGATATGTGGCCGTATGGCGCTGATAGAGCGAGCCTCGCAGTGGTGGACGGAGCGGTTGGAGTCTGAGGAGATGCAGCGGCTTTGGATGCAGTGGTGGTTGGCGAATGAAGGCCACCTTTGGGGTGGATTGAGGGATATTGACGAGAAATTGCGCCAATTGCCAGGCCAGTTGTATAACGACATAGGCAAGCGTGATGTGGTGCTCTCGCGTCTCTATTATATGATGACGCCACGCAAGGCACTTGATGCTATCCTGACGCTGCTGATGCTGCGCGAACTTACATGTCGACATCTGGGCATAGAGGTGAAGCCGATGATAGAGTCGGAATATGGTTCAGACAAGGTTGAGGAAGAGTGTGATGAGACATACGCTGAAAGTCCTATCTATCTGAGCACAGCCAAGGGGCAGAAGATAGACCTGATACGCGTGCTGAACGTGATGTACGAGCAGGGCAGGTTTACAGGTAAGGACGGTTCGAAATTGACTAAAAAGGATTTCTTTATCGAAGCAGGCCGCACTTTCCATGTCGACTTGTCGAACTATGACAAAGACCTCTCGCGCTCGATGTCGGACAGTACAAAGCTGGAGAAACATCTGAAACCTTTCGAGGACATGAAACTGAAGATGATAGATATTTGGAATTCGAAATAAAATAATCATCGTAGGGTTTACATAGGGTAAACGAATCGCCCCACGAAAACATCGTATATTTGCACCCGTAAGACGGAAAGTCCGTTCTTGCGGGTGCTTCTTTTTTGGTTATCAGCCAAAGGACACCATTAATATTAACTAGAGTGGAGTGAGAGTCCTCTGAGGTGAAAAGCTGCAGCAATCATGCTCTTCTCACATACACTTTGAGTTATGAATAGAGACATGAGTGAGTACGCCTGCGTGGATGGCGTGTACTTCAAAGAAGAACAGGTGGTTAAAATGGCCCAAAATGCTGGCAGCTTCGCCGTGGCTGAACATTATCTGTGTGCGCTGCTGGCACATGGGCTGATGTATGGCAAAACGGAGATCATCGACCGCGTGAACGAGGTGAGGGAGCAATACCAGGTGTTGCCCTTCAAAAAGCCTGAGCATCAGGTGGCGTGTGATGGGTATGGTCGCAGTCGTATGGATTCTGTGGAGTTGAAGGTACGCAAAGCATACGGGCAGATGACTGAGGAGCGGCGGCATGAGGTGATGAAGCAGTGCCTGCAGTTGTTGAGGATGAAGAGTGACCTGTTTTCAAAGAAGAACGACTGGCTGGGCGTGATGCTGGTGGCGAGAGATCGTTTGGACGGCAACATCAATCAGAGTAACTTTTATGATTATGCATGCGCGATTACGCCTGAGGACTGGCCTGAGGCATTGCGTATAGGCGAGCACACGGCCAAGAACTTCAGCCGCCAGTTGGCTGCTGAGGACAGAATGGAGGCTTATTACGATATGGAGAGTAATCCTCAGGAAAAGCTGTGCGAAAAACTTTGGGAGATAATTATTCAGGCTGTTCTTACGGAAATTCCGTAAAATTGGAGCAGGTTTACGGAAGAATTTACGGAGATTTTACGGACTTACGGAATACGGGGTTGTGCATTAAAAAATACCCTACCTTTGCATCGTCGAAAGGACATTTGAACTTTTCCCGCCAGACGGGAAAGCGGCGTAAGCCAAAAGGGGAATTAATAACAAAATAACAAACAATTATGAACAAAAGAATTATTTACGTTGGAACGCTCTTGGATCTGGCCGCGATGTTTGAGCCGGATCTGGAGGAGGAAGAAAGAGTTATGAACCATTTAAATGAGGTATACGATGAAACAGGTTGGTAGGAAAAAGCTGGAGCAGCTGAAGCTCGACATCCGGCTGAGAACGGTAACGAACGGCTACGCGCTGGAGGTGAACGACGAGGGCTTTATGTATTTCGATGCCCAGAGTCTGCTGGAGGGGTTCTGTATCCATGTGGGGATAGAACGACTGGAGACGATGACGAAGGGAGAGGTGCGGAAGATGCTCAAAGCCACGATGAAAGGCAGCATTGCCAAGATGCTCCAGGCAGAAGTGACGGAACTGAAGGCTCAGGTGCTGGAACAGAAGAAGCTGATCAGGGAGCAGAAGAGAGTGATTAAAGAATTGAAGAATTAAAAAAATGAAGTTATGGAGAAGGTGAGATTAACGAGTGTGAGAAACGCGTATGGTATGAAGGTGAAGCGCTGCTGTGCCAGTTGTCAGCACAAGTGCATAAAGAGTGACGGCACAAGATTTTGCGCAGTTATGATGATGGCGGTGGACCAGAAGTCGAAGTGCAAGGATTGGCAGATGGCAGACGGATTGAGATTTGCCGGAAAAGGCGGCAGCGACGTGCACGATAAGGAAACGAAAGAAATCATTTTATAGTGAATAGTCATTAGTAAATAATCGAGCGAAGAAAGTGAAGGAAGTCTTGCAAGTGAAATCGAAATTGGCCAAATATATTCCGACACCCTTCACTCACAAACCGCAAGATTATGAAAAAATTTGTATTTGTTTTGAACGCCATCGAGTTGCTAGGACAACTCGTGGATGGCAGGAGAGTGAGAGGTGTTCTGTTCGTGGACGAGAACACAGGTCGTTTAACCTTCAAGGCCGACCGTCAGTCGAAGACCAGACACAAGGATGTGCTGATGAAAAAGCTTCCTTGGGGTTGGCTGAAGGCTTCTCTGAAGTGCTACAAACACTATTCGAGTGTGCCGAATGACCTCACCATTGGGGAACAGCTGGCGATCATAGACCAAGAGAACGAACTGGTCAAGCAGGCACTGATTGAGAACTATATCCTCGAATCTGATTAATGAAAGGAGAATTGCATGGGATTTTGCTATCAGAAGAATTTCAGTAATCCTACGTTGCCCGTTGACGAAGCGCAGTTCTATGCGCTCGTCAGGGCGACACAGTGGAATGAGAACATCGACAAGTACCGAGAGACGGGCGAGGCCAGTCTGAAGAGAAAGCTGCCGGCATTTATCTTTCAGGCGACATTCGACGAGACGGAGTCGGCCAAGGGCAAGAAAGGACGCTGGCGCAAACAGGCGGCAACCCGATTGACGGGCTTGGTAGTGATGGACGTGGACCACGTGGAAAGTGAAGAATTAAGAGTGAAGAGTGAAGAATTTGCTGCCGCTGATTTTAAGCAGCGTGCTGCTGAACTCGGAATTCTGCTCATCTACATCACACCCTCTGGGCACGGGCTGAAGATTGTTTTCAAAGCTCGTACGGACTGGGGTAATCTCATCGACAACCAACACAGAATGGCAGAAATGCTTGGTGTGGAGGTTGACGAAAGTTGCTTTATTGACAAAGAACTGTTTACTTATGAGAACAAGGAGTTTGGTGAGAAATACGATGGTGAGTATCGTGCTGGTCATAGTCGTGGTGCTGCGACTGATGCTGTGGCCAATCAGAGTGATCAACAAGGGATTACAGATGTCGGGCATGTGGATGCTGGCACAGTACCGTTAAAGTGGAGGGGCTATGATGTACAAGCTATTATTGATCAGCGCTATCATGACCGGCTGCCGTGCGCCGCGGACAGTAATCGTCACAACGAATCGCTCAAGCTTGCCACCGACCTGTTGCTCATGCTCGATGGAGACAGAGTCGCCGTGCAGCGAATCGTCGAAACCCAAAGCTGGGTTAAAGAAATCATCGCAGAGCGCAATGAGAACGTGGCGCAGACCGTTGCCTCGGCCGTCTCTTGCATCGCGGAGAAAGAAAAGAAGTATGCAGGCTCGCTGCCATCCAAGGCCATGCTCGAAGCGGTAAAAACCGCTACTGGCTTATCTTATCAAGAGATAATCTCACAAAAGGGACCGTCCCCTTTGTGCGATCAGCCATCAAACATAGACCCTCTCTTGTGGGATTGGGGTGAGAAGATAGAGGCGTTGATGGAGGATTTTCCGCTGCTGAAGGATGTGTGCAAGGGGCTGAAGCGTAACCAATATCCTGCGGCAATGTTCGTTGGCGGCGGCTTGTTGATGACGCTGATGACGAGATGTACTTATAGGTTTTATCATCGTCCTGAGGAGCTGCGCAGACTGAATAACTCGACGCTGATTATCGGCGATCCAGCAAGTGGTAAAAGCTTTGCCACCAGACTCTTTAAATTATTGGCGGCTCCTATCGTGGCTGCCGATAAGATTGGCAAGGATGCCATCAACGCCTATCGTGAGCAGATGAGGACTAAGGGGGCCAATAAAGAGAAACCCAAGAAGCCGAAAGTGATTGTGCGTGTGCATCCCGCCCGAACCTCTAATGCCCAGTTCATTCAGGATATGGTGAACTCTGTGGAGGAGGTGGATGGCCAGCCCATGCAGTTGCATATGCTGACGTTCGATACAGAGCTGGATAACACTGTGACCGTTCAGAAAGGGGGCTCGTGGATCGATAAGCAATCGCTGGAGCTGAAAGCTTTCCATAACGAGGAAGACGGTCAGGCGTATTCGAACAACGACTCGATTCTACAAGACTTCTATGTGACATGGAACTTCATCTACACGGGCACACCCATCGCCCTGAAGAAGAAGGTGAATGAGCAGAACTTTGGAAGCGGTTTGGCCACGCGCCTCACCTGTATTCCTCTGCCTGCCACGAACTTCGAGATGATGGAACGTGAGTCGAAAGTGGACTTTGAGAGCGACAACCGCCTGAAGGATTGGGCTGAGAAACTGGATCGGATGAAGGGTGAACTCTCTGTGCAGAAGATTGTGGATGAGCTCTATGACTGGACGGCTCGTCGTATGGAGGACGCCAAGGAGAACGACTCTAAGGCTGATGAAATGCTGTTGAAGCGTTGCGCCTATCACGGACTGAACTTCGCCGCACCGTTTATCGTGATGCGCCACTGGGACTGTATGAAGCAAGAAGGCACTTACTGGTGTGGAGAGTTTGAAACCGACGAGGTGGACTGGCGGTTGGTGGAGTTGATTGTGAATATTCAGTTTGCCTGTCAGCGTCATTACTTCGGCGCCATGGCGGAAGCTTATTTCGACAATAAGTTGAAGGATGCCTCAGTGAACATCCAGCGCAGGCAGAAGACCATCGATGCCTTTAACCGTCTGCCGGATGCGTTTACCATCGACGATGTGGTGCGCTGCTTCTCGTTGAGCAATCTCTCTGCTGCACGCGCAAGGGTGATCCGGTTGCAGAAAGACCATCTGGCCGAAAGAGACGGTGAATTTGTGGAGAACGGTACCACCAAGGCCAAGTACAGGAAGACCGGTGTGATGATGCTCTGACAACGCAGCGACGCAGCGACGCAGCGACACAGCGACATTTGATAGTTAATAGTTAATAGTGAATAGTATGAATGAAGTAAGGATTAATGAAAAGATGAAACTCTCCGAGCACTTTACGCTCGGGGAGTTGACAAAGACGAGTTATATCACGAGCGACGGGAATATCCCGAGTCGCGTGGCGATTGAGAATCTGAAGAGGATTTGCGAGGATTGGCTGGAGGACCTCCGCTATAGTTATAATACGCTTTACGGTCAGAGAGGGGTGACACGCGAGGGACAGTCCCCCTGTAATTCGGTCGCAGAGCTCCCTGCTCACAGAGGGGACAGTCCCTGTGTGTCACCTGAC
>CADAAR010000042.1 GCA_902785945.1 uncultured Prevotellaceae bacterium | reverse complement strand
GTTCTATTGGGATGTGCCTGTGGATGACCAGGCAAAGAACGGCACATGGTGGGATCACCTTTCTTCGTTGGCGTCGGAACTTAGGGCCGCTGGCATCAGCAGCCTGTGGACGCCCATTCCCGCAAAGGGCAATTGGGGCATCTATGACAGCGGCTATGGCATCTACGACCATTATGACCTCGGCAATTATGAGCAGAAGGGCACGGTAGAAACGCGCTACGGCAGTCGTGCGGAACTGGGGCTGATGATTGCCACGATGCACAAAGCGGGCATCAAGGTCTATTCCGACGTGGTGCTGAATCACCTCTATGGTGGAGATGAGAACTTCGAGGCCAATCCCGCTGTCACGGCGTACGCCAAGGGCGGGCTGCGCCTCGGCGAAGCCAAAGCGGGCCATGGCGAGCCGTACCCCGAGAGCGACATCCAATGGAAGAACGATACGGCTTATACGCGGACGCATCTTTTCTTCCCCAAGCACACAGGCAATGGTGAGCCAAACTACGAATGGCACTATCAGCACTTCCATCCGTCGTCGGCATCGGATTCGTTGACGGATTTCACCGACGATGAGCTGCGGCCACGTACCAAGTTCTTCGGCAACGACCTCGACACGTATAATGAGGAGGTGCAGCAGCGACTCTGTGACTGGGGCAAATGGTTGAAGGGCACGATTGGCTTTGATGGTTTCCGTTTGGACTTTGTGCGGGGCTTGCAGCCTGAATTCGTCAGCCTTTGGGTAGAGGGCTTGCCATTGCAGGATGGAAGGAGTGGGTGGATAGCGTTGCGAAAGGCGGTGCCGATGTTCATGCCTTCGATTTCCCTCTGAAGTTCGCGCTCACCGAGATGTGCAACAAGTCGGGTGATGAATTTGACATGTCACGCCTGGCTCATGCGGGGATGATTCGTGGCTATGGTCTGCCCGCTGATAACATCGTAACCTTCGTGGATAACCACGACACGGGCAAGGAGCATGACAAATGGCTCGTCAAGGATTACGCGATGGCCTACGCCTATATCCTCACCCACGAGGGTACGCCCTGCGTGTTCTATCCCCATTTCTATGCCGTCACCCAGCACGACGTGGATAATCCGTCATTAGAAGTTACGTCACCATCAGACTTGCAACAGACTATCCGCCAGTTAATCGACATTCGCCGTCAGTATAGCAGTCTTAACAGAATCAGATAAGCACCTCTACGTTGCCCGCCGTCAGGGAAATGGAGTAAAGGACGGAGCCATCATCGTGCTCAACAACCACGACACCGACACCCTCAGCATCACCCTCAATGTATGTCCTGACGGCTTCACCGACTGGTCAGGCCAGACGCTGGTCAATCTCCTAAACCCAAACGAGACCATCACTATCAGCAATGACGGCCAAGCCACCCTGTCAGCCCCCAAACGCTATTTTTCCATATGGACGCTTCAAAATAACCGTTAATATTATTATAAGGGTCTTCTTTATTAAGGAGACTCTTTTTAATATAAGTTTATTTAAACAATAAAAATAATAATCGATAATTTCAAAGGAAAAAAATCTGCAAAAAGTTTGTTTTGTTCAACTACTATTCGTACCTTTGTACCCGCAATTGAGGTCAATAAAGAGTTATTGATGTTTACGCAAATCGCGGAGAATTTCGGACTCCTGTATGTAACTAATTCGTAACCTCTTCAAAATATAGGCTCTAATCATTACTGAAAGTCAATAAGTTATCAAAAATCGGCGGTTTATGCAGCACAATTGAGTGGATTGGAAAAACAGGTCATTGATTTCGAAAAACGTTCAATCACCTCTGATCTCAAAAGAAAAACCCAATTTTATTTCGAAAAAAGACTGAGAAAAGTTTGATTATTCAGAAAAATGCCGTACTAACAAGGTGTCTGACATCGATGAAACAATTCTAAACAGGACGAACAAAAAAAGAAAAGCCCCGCTGCCGAAGCAACAGGGCAAGATGGGGTTACGTGGACTCACGGAACCCGTGAGTCCACTGTGTGTTATTGAGCACTATTTGCTTCTTTCTTATCCAAATACTTAATAATGGCAGTTCCAATAATTGCCACTAATGCCAAAGTTCCTGCTATAATCAAAGTGTTCATTTTCTAGTTCCTTTCTTTAATCTCTTTTCATCTTGGTCACTGTCATAAATGACATAGAGACCTGATATCAATATTACTAACGACAGAAGTACTACCATATAAATGATGATAGGATCGTACATGTCCTTGAAGATGGTTGCGAGCAACAATGCTGTTACCATATACTTGGCTATATCCAATAGCCATTTCCCAAATTCACGTTTCATCGGCAAAAGTAGCTAAAAAGTTCGACACTTGCAAGCTTTTCGCTCGAAAACTTACATTTTGGGCATAATTTCTGTTTCATAGTTCAAAATTGTTTTTGAGTTATTAAATTTAAAGCCCGGTTATCGGTGCTTCGTAGTATCTATTTGAACAGATACTGTGCGAACTCGTGGAGCGACTTGCGCCACACCTGCCACTCGTGGTCGCCAGGATAGGAGTTGAACTTCACCTCTACACCGCCATCACGCATTTTCTTCACGATCGAACGGGTGTGCTCGATACGCGGATCCTGCTCGCCGCAGCTCACAAAGAACACGTCGAACTGCTGGTTGAAGGTCTTGGTGTCCGTCAGCATGCCAGGCACCTCCTTCTCCAGATCGAAGTTCGAAGCGCCCTGAATACCGCCGAACATGCCCGTTGAGAACACGCCCACGTTGGCAAACACCTCGGGATCGCGCAATCCGATATAGAACGACTGCCCGCCACCCATCGACAGACCGCACATCGCACGATGCTTGCGGTCTTTCTTTACGCGATAGGTCTTCTCCACAAACGGAATCACGTTGTCAAGCAGCTCTGAGCGGAAGGTCTGCATGCCTTGCCAACTGTAACCGCCTCCGAAACCTCCGTTACGCGACTGCACATTGCTGTTCGAACTCACCACGATCATCGGCTTAGCCTTGCCGGCTGCTATCAGGTTGTCCATGATCTGCGCCGTACGACCTTGTTCCATCCATCCGCGATGATCCTCACCGCCGCCATGCTGGATATAGACCACAGGATAGCTCTCGCTGCCCTCGTTATAGCCTGCGGGCGTGTAGACCATCAATGGGCGCCAAGCCTCGTCGACCTTCGAGTAGTAATACACCGTGCGCACCTCACCATGCTTCACGTCCTGCACTTCGAAGTCGTCCATACCAGCCTCCTTGATCTCGATGGCACTCGACCATCGGCTGCAACCATAGAACGTCTGACTGGCGGGATCGGCCACCGAGACACCATCCACAACGAGCGAATAGTAATGATAGCCTGGCACCTGCGGACTGGTGGTCACCGTCCACGTTCCGCCTTCGCCCTTTGTCATATCATATTTCTTGCCGCCCAAGTCTATCTGCACCAGCTGGGCCTGAGGCGCATTCACGCGGAACATCACGCTGTTGTCTTTCAGCACGCGCGGATAGCCGTTGCGGTTGATGTTAGTCACTGGGGAATACGAACCTTCGGGCATAGCCTCCCTACGAAATCCTTGCGCACTTGTCTCTGTGCAGAAAATGGCCGATAGCATCACGGCCAGCATAATCTTTTTCGTTCTCATGATGATAATAAGTTTTGTCTTACAGATGCAAAGATACTACTTTTTTTCGTATTTATCTTGTTTTTATTGGTATATTCGAAATAATTGTTTACTTTTGCACTAAAATGATGGAACGATGACTCGGAAACTGTTCAATGATATTATTACAAACTGATTAATCAAGTTATGAAGAAAGTAGTTTTGACGGCGATGATGATCGCCATGAGTGTTGGGATGAATGCCCAAACGGTACAGAGACAAGTAGTGGAAGAAGGTGGTACAGGACCGTTTAAGTCAGAAGTGGTGGGCGATGCCTCGTGCACTGGCTTTACGGTGTATCGTCCGCAGAACCTGAAGGAAGTGGTGGCGAAACAAGGCGCTCTGCCTGTGATCGTGTATGCCAACGGTGCTTGTTTTAATAATAATGTGGAGATGCGTCTGCTGCTGAGCGAGGTGGCATCCTACGGTTATGTGGCTGCTGCCATCGGTCCGTATGACGAGGCTGATGTGATGGCGCAATGGCGTGGTGTGCTGAAGTCGGCTTATCCCGAAACCAAGGGCGATGTGATTATGGCCAATGGCGAGAAGATCCTGCCGATGACGGCTGAGGAGAAAAAGGCACAGCAGGAAGCACAGGCCAAACAGCGTGAGCAGGCTGCCAAGAATGCCAAGAAGAACAAGAAGCAGCAACAACCCGCAGCTCCACAGTTCAGCACTTATCCGAAAATGCTGCTGGAGGTGCTCGACTGGTTGATTGACCAGAACGCCACGCCGGGTTCGGAGTACTACCATTGCCTGGCTCTGGATCATGTGGCAGCGATGGGACAGTCGTGTGGCGGTGCTCAGGTGTTGGGTGTAGCCCACGATCCGCGCATCAAGACCTGCGTGATGCTGAACTCAGGTATCGGCGATATGGAGATGATGGGTACGACGAAGGAGAAGCTGAAGAACCTTCACACGCCGATGTTCTATATGATTGGCGGTCCTGGCGACATTGCTTATGCCAATGCACAGAAGGATTACGAGCGCATAGCCGACAATATTCCTGTGGTGATGCTGAATTCAAAGGACGGTCACAGCGGTACCTATTACGAGAAGCATGGCGGTAACTATGCCAAGGCGGTGGTGAAATGGCTCGACTGGCAGCTGAAAGGGCAGGTGGGTCAATCGGCTCTCTTCCTCGATGATGAGTATCTGAAGATGAAATTCCCCGAATGGCAAGGTGTAAGGAAGAACTTCTAGCAGTTCGGTTTGAACTGAAACAAATGAAAAGGCCGCTGGACTCTCGTCCAACGGCCTTCAAATTCTCTCAATTTGTTCTGCTAATTACTCAGCAACTGCAGCTGTGTCGGCAGCAACTGTGTCAACAGCTACGCTGTCAATAACGCTATCAACAACCTCCTCGATAGTGTCGGTGTCAACCTGAGCGGGCTGAGCCTGCTGGCCACAAGAAGCGAAAGAGATAGCTGCAACAGCTACGAACATAAATACTAATTTCTTCATTTTTCTAATGCTTTTAAATCTGTAAAACAATCATTTGTTTATTAAAACGCTGCAAAGTTAGACATTTTTTTAATAGGTCGTATCATTTTTTTTGTTTTTTTTTAGGTCATTTTTGTAACTTTTTCGCAAAAGGCTGAATATCAGCAAATTACGAAATGTTAAAAATAGTGCAAAATTTGCACAAATATGAAAATATGCCAAAAATGCACGTTTTTCGGAAAAAATAAGTACCTTTGTGCTCGCAAACATAGCATATAAATAAGGTATGATAGATACTTCGGTCTTTCAAGGCAAAACGGCAGCTTATTTTACCCTCGGATGTAAGTTGAACTTCTCTGAGACCTCCACTTTCGGCAAGATGCTCCAGGAACTGGGCGTGAGAACGGCCGAGAAGGGGGAGAAGGCTGATATTTGCCTGATCAATACCTGTTCTGTGACGGAGGTGGCCGATCAGAAGTGTCGTCAGGCCATTCGCAGATTGGTGCGTCAGAATCCAGGTGCCTTTGTGGTGGTGACCGGTTGTTATGCACAGCTGGAGGCCGACGAGGTGGCTGCGATCGAGGGCGTGAGTCTGGTGCTGGGTTCGAACGAGAAGGCGAACCTGGTGCAGTTTCTGTCGGAGGCGTGGGGAGATGATGGAAGACGGAAGATGGAAGAAGGAAGAGGGAAGACGTTCCGCCAGAAGACGAAGGATATAAAGACGTTTGCGCCGAGTTGCTCGAGAGGAAACAGGACAAGGTTTTTCCTGAAGGTGCAGGATGGGTGTGACTATTTCTGCACGTACTGTACCATTCCTTACGCGCGAGGTTTTTCAAGGAATCCGTCGATTGCCTCGTTGGTGGCGCAGGCGGAAGAGGCTGCAAAGGAAGGTGGTAAGGAGATTGTGCTGACGGGCGTGAACATCGGTGATTTCGGCAAGACCACAGGCGAAAAGTTTCTGGACTTGGTGAAGGCGCTGGATGCGGTGGAGGGAATCAGCCGTTATCGCATCAGTTCGCTGGAGCCGGATTTGTTGTCGGATGAGCTGATAGACTATTGTGCGAAGAGTCGGGCGTTTATGCCTCATTTCCATATTCCCTTGCAGAGTGGCAGCGACACGGTGCTGAAGCTGATGCACAGACATTATGACCGGCAGTTGTTTGCCGATAAGATTCATAAGGTGAAGGCGGTGATGCCCGATGCCTTTATCGGTGTCGACGTGATGGTGGGCTGTCGTGGTGAGACGCCTGAGTGTTTCGAAGAGACCTATCAGTTCTTGAGCGAGCTCGACGTGACGCAGCTGCATGTGTTTCCCTATTCCGAACGACCTGGCACCTCGGCGCTGAGTATTCCGTATGTTGTGAGCGAACAGGATAAGAAACTGCGTTCGAAGCGTTTGCTGGAACTGAGCGACGAGAAGACCATTGCTTTCTATCAGAAATATATCGGCGAAGAAGCAGAGGTGTTGTTTGAGAAGGCACCAAGAGGCAAAGCGATGCACGGATTCACGAAGAACTATATCCGCGTGGAGCTGTCGGCTAAGGATGCCGATCCCGCTTTGGATAATCAGATTGTGAAAGTTCGGCTTGGTGACCTTACTCGCGACAAAGAATCGCTCAAATGTATTCTCTCACCTCTTACCTCTCACCACTCACCTCTATAATATATATAATGTACGCGCGTATGGAGAAACTGGCAATCGTCATCTTGAACTGGAACGGGCGGAAGATGCTCGAAAAGTATCTGTCGTCGGTGCTGCAATATTCGCAAGACGAGGCGACGGTCTATGTGGCGGATAATGCCTCGACGGATGACTCGTTGACGATGCTTCGAACGAAATATCCTGAGGTCAGGCTGATAGAACTGGACCAGAACTGGGGCTTTGCCGAAGGTTATAATCGGGCGTTGAAGCAGATTGAGGCGCAGTATTACCTGTTGCTGAATTCTGATATCGAGGTGACGCACCATTGGCTGACACCGATGATAGAATTGCTGGATGCGCATGAGGATATAGCTGCCTGTCAGCCGAAGTTGCTGAGTATCTTTGACCGCGACAGTTTCGAATATGCTGGAGCGAGTGGAGGATTCATCGACCGTTTGGGCTATCCCTTCTGTCGTGGACGTCTTTTCGAAACGGTGGAACAGGATAATGGCCAGTATGATAATCAGATGGATGTGCATTGGGCAACGGGTGCAGCGCTGATGATACGCGCTAAGGACTATTGGGCAGTGGGCGGATTAGACAGCCGTTTCTTTGCGCATAACGAGGAGATCGATCTCTGTTGGCGACTGCGCATAAGAGGTCGCAGAATTGTTTGTGTAACAGATAGTTATGTGTATCATGTGGGTGGCGGTACGCTGCCGAAGAGCAATCCGATGAAGACCTTCCTGAATTTCCGCAATAACCTGACGATGCTCTATAAATGTCTGCCTGAGGAGGAATTGAAACCGGTGATGCGCTGGCGTTGGTGGCTGGACTATCTGGCTGCGTGGGAAACGCTGATCCTGAAGCAGAACCTTGGTGATTTCAAGGCCATCTATCGCGCGCGTCGTGCTTTCAAACAGTGGCGGAAGGACTTTGAAGGCGACCGTCAGCAGATTCAGGCGAGTCGTGTAGCAAAAAAAGAACCAGAGCGAAAGATGTTCTCTCTGCTCTGGCAGTATTATGTGAAAGGTCACAAAACCTTTAGTACTTTACCTGAATAGGCTTTTCCACCTCTTTCTTCCATTCAGCCAAGAAGTCGAACCATTCCTTGGCAGAGTGATAACCGAACGTTTCGTTGTCTGAACAGTAGATGACCTTGTAATGCAGACGGTCATCGGCTGTACCCACCACGAAGGCGTAGTTGTCTTTGTTGGCGGGCTCTTCGCTGCGGACATACTTCATGGGGATGCAGATGCCAAGGCCGACGGTCTCACGCTTGAAGTTGACGGTGTCGGTAGAAGGCCAGTCGGTACCCCAACAGGCGCGCAGGCCTTTCTGGTCGCTGAACTCCACAGAGTTCTTCACGTTGATGATGCCCGTTGAGAAGGCATAGTCGGCGACGTGGCGGTTGAAGAACACGTCGACATCGGTATCGCGATGGCCAGCATACTGGGTGTAGCGGAGGGTCATGTTGATGGGTGCCTTGGCGGCATCGACTTTCCAACCTTTGTCGATTACTTCGACGATGGTGCGCAAAGGTCCATAGGAGATGACACGCTGGGTACGGCTTTTGACGGGCGATACATGTGTGGGCTCTTTGCCGTTCCAACCTCTGAAGGCACCGAGACCGAAGGTCTGACCCACCCATAGCACATCGTCGCCATAGCCTTTCGCCTTCTGGTCCTTATCGGTATAGAACTGCGTTTCCTTCAACTCCAACTGTTTCTTAAACTTGCCATAGCAGTCGAGCGTCTGGCGTTCGTCGAAGTAGATGCGGATGCCGTTGAGTTCGCTTTCGAAATCGACACCGTGATGATGCTGGATATTATAGGTGTAGGCGGCATCGCCACGAGCGGTGATCGACTCGATGAAGTTGTTCTGCTGATTCTTTTTCAGACTCTTGTCCTTGGTGTTGCTCAGCACCATTTCCGCAAAAACGCGGGCGGGGTAGGTACGAGGTTCGCCCTCAGTAAAGAGCGTCACCGAATATTGCTTCTTTTCCTTGCCTTTGAGGTCGGCCAGAAAACAGAGCTCGTCGAAGGTCTCGTCTTGGTTGAGGTCGTCGAGCTGACAAGGTATCTCCTGACCGTCGACGGTGACGAGTGCCGAACGGATATCGCCGTAGGGAGCGAGGTTGATGACCACCGGTTCATCGTTGCGAACCGACTTCGAGGGATTGCTCACGCTGACCGTCAGAGTTTGCTGGGCAGCAGCTGCCAACGGCATGAAGAGCAGTAGGTAGAGAATTCTTTTCATTTCTTTCCATCTTTGTTTTAGTAGACTACAAAAGTACACAAAAAGGTGGAAAACGGCCCAAGATTTTTACACAAATAAACAAATTTGTGCATTTTTGGCCCAAAAATTTAAAATAATTAGGTTAAAATTTGGATTTGAAAATAATTTTTAGTAAATTTGCAGAAATTTTAAAGAATCGTAAAACTCAGATTGGCCGTTAGTGCATAAGATATATTTCATATTATTGTTGACGATGCTTGGTTGTATCGGGTGTGAATGGCAGCTCAAGTCCGACGAAGCGGACACGCAGATTGTTGTCGACCGTTACGACCGTATCCAGAGTCTCTATCTGACGACGGGTGATTTCTCTGCTCTTCAGCAGATGAACACGGCCTATCCCACACAGACACGAACGCTGATAGAGGATGTGCTTCGTATCGGCAAGGTGAATGAGCCGGATATCAATATGAAATTTCTGCGGTTCTATCAGGATTCTACGCTTCAGACGCTGGTTAACGAGGCCGAGCAGCAGTATGCCAATATGGACGACATCAATCAGGAACTGACCACAGCCTTTCAGTATCTGCTGAAACATATTCCGGACATGGAGGTGCCTGTGGTGTATGCGCAGATTGGTTCGTTGGATCAGAGCATCATTGTGGGTAACGGTCAGATAGGCATCTGTCTGGACAAGTATTTAGGAACAGACTATGCACTGTATCAGAAACAGGAGTATGGTTACTCGCAGGATCAGAAAAGCATGATGCAGCGCCAGTTTATTGTGCCTGACTGTATCGGGTTCTATCTGTTGAGTCTTTATCCGATGCCTTTCGACCGTGAGATGTCACAGGAAGACCGCGATGTGCACATGGCGAAGATCCAGTGGGTGGTGAATCACGCGATAGGACGCACCGTTTTCAATAATGCCTTGGTGAACCGAGTGGATGAATACATGAAACACAACAAGAACATGACATTAGAAGGACTATTGGCCAACAACGAATATCAGCTATTCCGATAGGTCGCCTTGGTGAATGTTGTGTTGTTTGAGATAGTTATTCAGCAAATCTGTAAACTCGTGGTTCTTCAGTCCCCAATGAGGGGCAATGAGCAGCTCCTTGGGTGATTGCGAGACAAACCGTTCTAAGATTAAATCTTTCCGAAGTCTTTGTATGTAGCTGGCAATGAGATGGATATATTCGTCGATGTCGTAGATGTGGAAAGGATTCCGTTCGAATTCTGCTGCCAGTCGTGTGCCTCGGATGATCTGCATCTGATGGATCTTCAGAATATCGATGGGGAGTGAGGAGATGACGGGTGCCTGACGGAGGCTCTCCTGTGCATCTTCGCCTGGCAGTCCTAAGATGATATGAGCGCCTGTGAGGATGCCGCGTTGGTGTGTCTTCTCGATGGCCATACGCGACTGTTCGAAGCTGTGACCACGATTGATGCGTTGCAGTGTCTCGTCGTTGGCACTCTCCACACCGTATTCTACGATGAGGAAGGTGCGACGGTTCAGGTCTTCCAAGTAGTCGAGGAGTTCGTCGGACACGCAGTCGGGTCGTGTGCCGATGACGATACCGACCACATCCTTCACACGTAGGGCCTCTTCGTAGAGCTGGCGGAGATGGTCGATGGAAGCATAGGTATTGGTATAGGCCTGAAAGTAGGCGAGATATTTCATCTCGGGATATTTCCGCGCAAAGAACAGCTTGCCCGCTTCTAATTGCAGGGTGATGCTGTCCTGTCGCTGGCAATAGGTGGGGTTGAAGGTACGGTTGTCGCAGTAGATGCAGCCACCTGTAGAGAGTCGGCCGTCGCGATTGGGACAGGTGAAACCCGCATCAACGGAAATCTTCTGTACACGGAAAGGGAAACGGTGCCGAATCCACGTTCCGTAATCATAATAATAAGGTGTATTCACTTTATTTAATTCCATCAGTTTGCAAAGTTAGGGAAAAAATCGCTATCTTTGCACAATCAAACAGAAAAATCAAAAGAATCTATGGTAAATATAAGACTTTCAATGGTTGGTGCCGCTCTGATGCTCGCTATGAGTGTTGTGGCTGGTGAAAAACTGAGTTTATTTGATATCACACGTGGTGATTTTCGTCAGGAGACCTTATCCGAGGTTCATCCGATGGCGGATGGCGAGACCTATGCGCAGATCAGTGCAGATGGCAAGCGTATCGTGACTTATTCGTTCAAGACTGGTAAGGAGGTGGGTGTGCTCTTCGATGCTGCTACGGCGAGAGGTGCGCAGATAGGTCGTGTGCAAGGCTATATCGTGAGTCCTGATGGCCGCAGACTGCTGATTCAGACGAATACCAAACCCATCTACCGTCGTTCGTTTACGGCGGAGTATTATATCTTCATGATCCAGAACAACAAACTGGAACCGCTTAGCGATGGTGGTCCTCAGCAGACGCCAGTCTTCTCGCCTGATGGTAACCAGATTGCTTTCGTGCGCGATAATAACATTCATTTGGTGAAGTTGCTCTACGACAATGCTGAGAGTCAGGTGACGAAGGATGGCAAGCGAAACGAAATCATCAACGGTATTCCTGATTGGGTGTATGAGGAGGAGTTCTCCACGAATTCGTCGATGGTGTTCTCGGCAGACTCAAAGCAGATCATCTGGATTCGCTACGACGAGACCGATGTGCCGCAGTATTCCATGCAGTTGTTCAAAGGACTGTCGCCTGAACAGGAGCAATATCGCGACTATCCTGGTTTCTACACCTATAAGTATCCTATTCCAGGCAAGCAGAATTCGAAGGTGAAGGTGCTCTCGTATGACATCAAGAGTCATCAGACGCGCACCATCGATCTGCCTTTGGAGTCTGACGGCTATATCCCTCGTATCAAGATGACCAACGATCCGGAGCGCATCATGATCTTCACGCTGAACCGTCATCAGGACGATCTGAAAATCTATATGGCCAATCCGCTCTCGACGGTGGCTAAGCTCATCATTGAGGATAAGGTTGACAAATATGTGAAGGAAGAGACGTTCGAGGATGTGCAGATCAGCGATAAATATATCCTGCTGCCCAGTGAGCGCGACGGGTATAACCATCTCTATCTCTATAATCATAATGGTCAGTTGCTGCGTCAGATTGTCAACGACCGTTATGTGGTGAAGAGCGTCTATGGCGTGGATGACGCAACTGGCGATGTCTACTTCGCTGCCAATCCTACGGGTGCTACCGAACAGCAGGTGATGGTGGCGCATCAGAATGGTAAGATAGAGACACTGTCGCAGAAGGCTGGTGTCAGCAATGCCATCTTCAGCACGAACTTCAAGTACTTCATCAATATCTGGAGTGATATCGATAATCCCTTGCAGTACACGATTTGTCAGAACAACGGCAAACCACTGCAGACGCTCATCGACAACCACGAACTCAAGAACAAACTCTCGAAGTTTGACCTTGGTAAGAAGGAGCTGTTCCAGTTTAAGACTTCTGAGGGTGTGACACTCAATGGTTGGATGGTGAAGCCTTTAGATTTCAATCCCTCGAAGCAGTATCCTGTGATTATGTATCAGTATGGCGGACCTGGCAATCAGCAGGTGTTGAACCAATGGGGTATCGGCATGAACGGTAATGGCGCCATCCTTGAGCAGTATCTCTGTCAACAGGGTTATATCTGTGTATGTGTGGACAACCGAGGTACTGGTGGTCGTGGGGCTGATTTCGAGAAATGCACCTATCTGCGTTTAGGCGAACTGGAGTCACGCGATCAGGTGGAGACGGCCATCTGGCTCGGACAGCAGTCGTATGTCGACAAGAACCGTATCGGTATCTGGGGCTGGTCATATGGCGGCTGGAATACGTTGATGTCTATGTCGGAAGGACGTCCGGTTTTCAGGGCTGGTGTGGCGATTGCACCGCCTACCAACTGGCGATTCTACGACACCATCTACACTGAGCGTTATATGCGTACACCGCAGGAGAATCCTAAGGGCTATGATGATGTGAACCCGATTGCAAGAGCAGGTCAGCTGCATGGTGCACTGCTCATCTGTCACGGTCTGGCCGATGATAATGTGCATTACCGTAATTCTGCTGAGTATGTCGAGGCTTTGGTGCAGGCGGATAAGGACTTCCGTCAGTTGGTCTATACCAATCGCAATCATAGTATCTTTGGCGGTAACACCCGTCGGCATCTGTTCCGACAGGCCATCAATCATTTCAACGCTGAGCTGAAATAAAAAACTCCCGCCGATTGGCGGGAGTTAATTTTTTAGTATGCGAAGAGCGGATATTCCTTCATCTTCTCGTTAACGCGCTTGCGAACGGAAGCAATCACCTCTTCGTTCTCAGGATCGTTGAGCACTTCCTCAATCCATGCGGCAATCTGAATCATCAGGTCTTCCTTGGCACCACGCGTAGTGATGGCAGGTGTTCCAAGACGGATACCAGAGGTCTGGAAGGCTGAGCGGCTGTCGAACGGCACCATGTTCTTGTTAACGGTGATGTCGGCTGCAACAAGAGCATTCTCTGCCACCTTACCAGTCAGATCGGGATACTTAGAACGCAGGTCTACGAGCATCGAGTGGTTGTCAGTACCACCGCTGACGATGCCGAAGCCACGCTTCACCAGTTCCTCTGCCAGAACCTTGGCATTCTTCTGAACCTGCTTAGCCCACTCCTTGAACTCAGGCTGCAGGGCCTCGCCGAAGGCAACGGCCTTGGCTGCAATGACGTGCTCCAACGGACCACCTTGCTGACCTGGGAAAACGGCTGAGTTGAGGATGGTAGACATCATCTTCACCACACCCTTTGGTGTCTTCAGACCCCAAGGATTCTCGAAGTCCTTACCCATCAGGATGATACCGCCACGAGGACCGCGAAGGGTCTTGTGGGTGGTAGAGGTTACGATGTGTGCATATTTCACGGGATTCTCCAGCAGACCGGCTGCAATCAGACCTGCGGGGTGAGCCATATCGATCATCAGCAGAGCGCCTACTTTGTCGGCAATCTCACGCATACGCTTGTAGTCCCACTCACGGCTGTAGGCTGAACCACCACCGATAATCAGCTTCGGCTTGTGCTCAAGGGCCAACTGTTCCATCTCGTCATAATCCACACGACCCGTTTCCTTGTTCAGGTTATAGCCGATAGGGTTGTAGATGATACCACTAGTGTTCACATGGGAACCATGAGAGAGATGGCCACCATGATCGAGGTTCAATCCCATGAAGGTGTCGCCTGGCTTTAATACTGCGAGTAACACTGCTGCATTGGCCTGTGCACCAGAGTGGGGCTGCACGTTGGCATACTCAGCTCCAAAGAGTTTGCACACACGGTCGATAGCCAACTGCTCTACCTCGTCGACCACCTGACAACCGCCATAGTAACGGTGACCAGGATAACCTTCGGCATACTTGTTGGTCAGGTATGAGCCCATAGCCTCCATCACCTGATCACTTACGAAATTCTCACTGGCAATCAGCTCAATGCCTTTCAACTGGCGCTGATGCTCTTTCTCAATCAACTCAAAGATTGCGTTGTCTCTGTTCATTGTCTTTGTTTATTGGGTTTATACTAATTCTACTTTGTTGATATCCTGCTCTTTCTCGCAGTAGTGACAAGTCAGAATGCCGTCGGTCACGTGGAAGTGGGTGGCCATCGGCTCATTGTTGGTCACGCATTTCGGATTGTTGCATTTCACGATACCTTTGATCTCTGCGGGTGTCTCCACAGTTTTCTTCTCCACCACCTCATAATCGCGGATGATGCTGAGGATGACATTCGGTGCAACGACGGAAAGACGCGAGATCTCATCGTCGGTAAAGAACTTGTCCGACACCTTGATGATGCCTTTCTTGCCCACTTTCTGCGAGGGGTAGTTGAAACCGATGGTAACGGGCGTATCCAAGTCGAAGAGTCCTAACAGACTTGCCACCTGATAGGTCTTGGCGGTGGGTATATGGTCAATCACGGTGCCTTGTTCAATGGCGGCTACCAAACGTTCTTTCTTGTTCATATTCGTGAAATTCGTTTTAATTCGTTGTCGAAGAAATCATTTGATGATGGTCTTGTCTTTTCTCACTTCGTCGAGTGTGATGCCGAGCACGTCGCAGAAGATGGCTTCGCGGGCGAAGAGACCATTGCCTGCCTGCTGGATGTAGTAGGCGTGTGGATTATCGTCCACCTCGTAGGCAATCTCGTTCACGCGGGGCAGAGGATGGAGAATCTTCATGTTGGGCTTGGCGCTCTTCAGCATCTCATTGTTGAGCACATACACATTCTTCACACGCTCGTATTCCATCAGATCCGAGAAACGTTCTTTCTGGACGCGTGTCATGTAGAGGATATCGGCATCGGCGATGACCTTTTCATTGAAAGCGGTATGCTCTTGATATTTGATGCCGTGTTCCTTGCAGTAGATTTTATACTCGTTAGGCATGGAGAGCTCCTTCGGTGCCACGAAATGAAATGTCGGATTGAAGTGGCGCATGGCCATTAGCAAGGAGTGAACTGTACGACCATACTTCAAGTCGCCCACCATATATATATTAAGGTTGTCGAGCGTGCCTTGTGTTTTATAGATCGAGTAGAGGTCGAGCATACACTGCGAAGGATGCTGATGGGCACCGTCGCCGGCATTGACAATAGGGATGGGAGCCACCTCAGAAGCGTAGACGGCTGCTCCTTCGATATAGTGGCGCATCACAATGACGTCGGCATAATTAGAAACCATCAGAATGGTATCTTTCAGCGTCTCGCCCTTGGTGCCACTGGTAATCTTGGGGTCGGCAAAGCCGATCACACGGGCGCCAAGACGGTTGGCTGCGGTCTCAAACGATAGTCTGGTGCGGGTTGATGGCTCAAAGAAAAGTGTGGCAACCACTTTTCCTTTCAAAATCTCCCTGTTCGGGTGCTTCTCAAACTCTTCTGCCATCTCAATCATATAAAGGATCTTCTCCTTCGTGAGGTCGGCAATTGTCACAAAATTATGCTTTTCCATCCGTTATTTTCATTTTGTTTGTGCAAAATTACACATTATTTCCCGATTTCGTGCGATATTTTAGAAGAAAATCGTAATTTTGCACCAAGATAATTAAAAGAGACGAATTTTTGGGCTTATGATGAAGTGGTTTGTGCGTTTTTTATGGACGTTATTGATATTGGTGGTGCTGGGTGCCGCAACGGCATTTTATGCGATTGACCAAGGATGGATTGGTTACATGCCGCCCATCGAGGATCTGCAGAATCCTATCAACCGCTATGCCACACAGGTTTATTCTTCGGATGGAAAACTGCTCGGTACGTGGAACTATAACCGTGAGAACCGCGTGCTGGTTGATTACACCAAACTGTCGCCTGCCTTGGTTCAGGCACTGGTGGCTACCGAGGACGTTCGTTTCTATGAGCACTCAGGTATCGACTTCTATGCCTTGGCACGTGCTATCATCAAACGCGGCATCATGGGTCAGAAGAGTGCTGGTGGTGGTTCTACCATTACCCAGCAGCTGGCCAAGCAGCTGTATTCAGAACACGCCAAGACCACAATGGAGCGTGTGCTTCAGAAACCGATAGAGTGGGTGATTGCTGTTAAGCTGGAACGCAATTATACGAAGGATGAGATCATTACAATGTATCTGAATTATTTTGACTTCCTTCATAATGCTGTCGGAATCAAGACGGCCTCTAATACCTATTTCAGTAAGGAACCGAAAGATCTGACTGTTAACGAGGCTGCCACCTTGATAGGCCTCTGTAAGAACCCCTCTTATTATAACCCTGTCAGAAATCCGGAGCGTAGTCGTGAACGTCGTAATGTGGTACTTGGACAGATGGTGAAAGCGGGCGTCCTTTCTCAGGCCGACTATGACAAATACAGTGCAGAACCTGTTCAGTTGCATTTCCATGTCAGCGATCATAAAGATGGTATTGCTACTTATTTCCGTGATTTCCTGCGCCGTTATATGATGGCAAAGAAGCCGGAAAAAGCATTGTATGCTTCATGGAATATGGTGAAGTATCACATCGATTCAATTAACTGGGAGACAGATCCTTTGTACGGTTGGTGCAACAAAAACAAGAAGAAGAATGGCGAGCCTTATAGCATCTATACCGATGGTCTTCGGGTGCATACCACCATCGACTCCCGTATGCAGAAATATGCCGAGATGGCTGTGCAGAAACATGTGGCTGGCTATCTCCAGCCGGCTTTCGATAAGGCCAATCTGAAGAAGCCTAATGCACCCTTCTCCAAAGACTTGTCTGCTAGCCAGGTGAAGAACATTCTGATGCGTTCCGTCCGTCAGTGTGAACGTTATCGTGCGTTGAAAGAAAGTAATGCTTCCGATGCGGAAATAGAGAAGTCTTTCCGTACACCAGTGCGGATGTCCATCTTTACCTATCATGGTGAGGTGGATACAACCATGACGCCAATTGATTCGATAAAATATTACAAATCGTTCCTCCGCACAGGTTTCATGAGCATCTGTCCTCAGAACGGTCATGTGAAGGCATATGTCGGTGGATTGAACTTCTCGCATTTTGCCTATGACATGGCGATGGAGGGTCGTCGTCAGGTGGGTTCTACCATCAAGCCGCTGCTTTATTCTTTGGCGATGGAGAATGGTTTCTCTCCCTGCGATGAGGCACCGAATGTACAGCAGACCTATATGGTGGCAGGAAAGCCTTGGACTCCTAGAAATAGCGGTCGCGCAAGATATGGCCAGATGGTGACCTTGAAATGGGGGCTCCAACAGTCTAACAACTGGATCTCGGCTTATCTGATGAGCAAGTTGAATCCTCAGGCTTTCGTTGATCTGCTCCGACAGTATGGCATCAACAATCCGGAGATCCATCCGTCTATGGCGCTTTGTCTCGGTCCTTGTGAGATTACGGTGGGCGAGATGGCCAGCGCTTATACGGCTTTTGTGAATCACGGTATTCGTGCATCCCATATGTTCGTAACACGTATTGAAGATGGTGAGGGTAACCTGATTGCACAGTTCCAGCCACGAATGAATGAGGTCATCAGCGAGGAGAGTGCCAACAAGATGCTCTACATGCTGAAGGCTGTGGTTGATGGCGGAACGGCTGGCAGACTCCGTCATAAGTACGACATGAAAGGTGAGATTGGTGGTAAGACCGGTACTACCAATAACAACAGCGATGCTTGGTTTGTTGGCATAACGCCCTCGCTGGTCAGTGTCTGTTGGGTGGGAGGTGACGACCGCGATATTCATTTCGACTCGATGGACATGGGTCAGGGCGCTACGATGGCACTGCCTGTATTCGCCTATTATATGCAGCAGATCTACGCCGATTCTCAGCTCGGAATCAATGAGAGCGCCGTCTTCGATATGCCAGAGGGATATAACCCTTGTTCGTATCTCGACGATGCACTTGGTGACAACGATATTGAGGAGATTTTCGAGTAGCCTTATATATATAAATAAGGTGTAAGACACCTGCTTTGTCAATAATCTCGAAAACTTTTGTTAAAGATTGAAAAAAGTCTTCGAAAAATTTGGAGGGTATCAAAAATAGTTGTACCTTTGCATCCGCTTTCGCGCTTTTTTTAGGGTGATAGCACAAAAAGAAAGAGTTCTTTGAAAGATTTACATAGACAGAAGTAGTACAAGAAGCGAGTGCTTGTATATTATATAATAATGTATGAGCGCTTGGGTATAAGAAACAAACCGTTTAATTCTTGAAATACTGGATAGTCGTTCTGAGACAGAGACAAGACCGGAATTTTACAATTCTCCGAGCAGCGAGAGCAATCAAGCTCGCTTGAATTGCCGAGTCGCGAGAGAGAATCGTAAATTTTCTGTTGAAAACATAAAATTTACAATGAAGAGTTTGATCCTGGCTCAGGATGAACGCTAGCTACAGGCTTAACACATGCAAGTCGAGGGGCAGCGAGAAGAAAGCTTGCTTTCTTTG
>CADAAR010000041.1 GCA_902785945.1 uncultured Prevotellaceae bacterium | reverse complement strand
TTTGCGGAGAGAGAGGGATTCGAACCCCCGGTACCTCTCGGTACGGTAGTTTTCAAGACTACTGTAATCGACCACTCTACCATCTCTCCAGTGCTTCGATTTCTTGAAAGCGGGTGCAAAGGTAGTGGTTTTTCTCGAAATGAACAAATTTTTCGGCAACTTTTTGCATATCCGAGTTAAAATTCGTACCTTTGCAGCGTGATTTATCCGAACAACTTCGAACAAAAGATAGGTTTTGACGAGATACGCGAGCTGTTGAAGGCACGTTGCCTGAGCACGCTGGGCAAAGAGAAGGTTGACGAGATTACCTTCTCTACCGATGCTGCCGTGGTGAACGAATGGCTTTCGCAGGTGCGCGAGTTCCGTAGGCTGCAAGAGGAGAAAGACGACTTCCCCATGCAGTACTTCTTCGACGTGCGTGAGAGCATCAAGCGCATACGCCTGGAGAACACCCATCTGGAGGAAAACGAGGTATGGGACTTGCGTCGGTCGCTGGAAACCATCGTGAACATCGTGAAGTTTCTGGAGCGAGGCGCCGAGGAGTCGGCCAGCGGCGAGAAGGCCTATCCCTACCCTGCCCTGCACCGTCTGACGGAGAATGTCATGACCTTCCCCGCCATGATACGTCGCATAGACTCGATACTCGACAAGTTCGGAAAGATCAAGGACTCTGCCTCGATGACCCTTGCCGGCATACGCAACGACCTGACAAAGATGGAGGGTTCGATATCGCGTACCTTATATACTATACTGCACGCCGCCCAGAAAGACGGGTTGGTGGACAAGGATGTGACACCCGCCGTTCGCGACGGTCGACTGGTGATTCCCGTATCGCCTGGCGTGAAGCGAAAGATAAGCGGTATTGTGCACGATGAGTCGGCCACGGGAAAGACCGTGTTTATTGAGCCGACAGAGGTAGTAGAGGCCAACAACAAGGTGCGCGAGCTGGAGGCTGCCGAGCGACGCGAGATCATACGCATACTCACCGTGTTTACCGACGAGCTCAGGCCCCATGTGAACGATATTCTCGACTCCTACGAGTTCCTGGCACAGATAGACCTGATCTACGCCAAGACGGAACTGGCCAAGCTGACGAAGGCTTTCGAGCCCGAAGTGAAGGCCGAGCCCCATCTGGACTGGATTCACGCCATTCACCCCTTGCTGCAGCTGTCGCTGGAGAAACAGGGCAAGAAGGCCATCCCACTCGACATTATCCTCACCCGAGAGAAAAGGCTGCTGATTATCAGCGGTCCGAATGCGGGCGGAAAGTCGGTCTGTCTGAAGACGGTGGGACTGCTGCAGTATATGTTGCAATGCGGCCTGGCGATACCCATCGGCGACCGCTCGACCACAGGCGTGTTCGACAACATTATGATAGACATCGGCGACGAGCAGAGCATTGAGAACGACCTCTCGACCTACTCCTCGCACCTGTTGAACATGAAGAACATGATGAAGCAGGCCAACGCGCGTACCATATTATTAATAGACGAGTTCGGCGGCGGCACAGAGCCCACCATCGGCGGTGCCATAGCAGAGGCCGTGCTGAAGCAGTTGTGGCAGAAGAAGACCTTCGGCGTGATTACCACCCACTATCAGAACCTGAAGCACTTTGCCGAGGATCACGAGGGTGTGGTGAACGGTGCGATGCTCTACGACCGCAACCAGATGCAGGCCCTGTTCCAGCTGTCGATAGGTCAGCCTGGTTCGAGCTTCGCCATCGAGATAGCGCGTAAGACGGGATTGCCTGAGGAGGTGATCAAGGATGCCTCGGACATTGTGGGCTCGGAATATATCCAGAGCGACAAGTATCTGCAAGACATTGTGCGCGACAAGCGTTATTGGGAGGGCAAGCGACAGACCATACACCAGCACGAGAAATCGCTGGAGCACAAGATCACCCGTTATGAGGACGAGCTCTCGGAGATAGAACGTCAGCGCAAGGAGATTCTGCGCAAGGCCAAGGAAGAGGCCGAGGAACTGCTGCGCGAGAGCAACAAGAAGATAGAAAACGCCATCAGGGAAATCAAGGAGGCGCAGGCCGAGAAGGAACGCACCCGACTGGTACGCGAGGAGCTGAACGCCTTTAAGGAAGAGCTAGACACCATAGACACCCGCGCCAACGACGAGATGATCGAGAAGAAGATCCGCCAGTTGCAGGAGCGCAAGGAGCGTCGCGAGAAGCGCAAGAAAGAGAAGGCTGAGAAGAGCAATCAGAGTAATCAGAATACTCAGAGTACTCCAAGTACTCAGAGCTCTGAAAAGGCACCCATCGCCGCGGGTGATACAGTGAGAATCAAGGGTCTGACGAGTGTGGGCACCGTTGAGAGCATCGAGGGCAAGATGGCCACTGTGATCTTCGGCGGCATGAAGACGAAGATGCGTGCCGAGCGACTGGAGCACGCAGAGAAGCCTAAGCAGCAGGTCTCGAAACAGGAGGAGCGCAATGCCTCGATAGCAGGCGCCTACGGCAACGCCTCGAAGGACACCCGCGACGTGATAGACACCCGCAAACTGAATTTCAAACAAGACATCGACGTGCGTGGCATGCGAGGCGACGAAGCCATCAATGCCATCACTTATTATATTGACGACGCCATCCTCGTGGGCGTATCGAGGGTGAGAATTTTGCACGGTACAGGCTCAGGCATACTGCGCCAGCTGATACGCCAATACCTGGCCACAATACCTAATGTTTCGCACTTCCGCGACGAGCACGTACAGTTCGGCGGAGCAGGCATTACGGTGGTAGATTTGGACTAGTGTGCGCACACAACAAATCTTAAAAAAACAAAAAATATTTGGTCAACTCGCTGATAATCTTTAAATTTGCAGCCCATAACGACGTGAAGTCGTAGTTTTGAAGAAGAAAATCTAAAGGATAACGCGGCATACTCTCGTGATGAGACGGCCGCCTAAAGTATAGAGATATGATTCAAATTATTAAGAAAGTAAGTGTGAGCCTGATGGCCTTGACATTTACATTGATTGCCTCAGCGGGAGGCGGCAACGTCAAGAGTTCCACTAAAACATCAGGCTTCGACTGGAATCCAGTAATGGATGCGATTATTCAAGTAGAAAGCGAAGGAAATCCCAATGCCGTGAGCGGAAACTCCGTAGGCGTTATGCAGATTACTCCGATTCTTGTGAAGGATTGCAACGACATTCTGACAAAGCAGAAGAGTAAGAAGCGTTATACCATGGCCGATCGCTACAGCGTAGCGAAATCAAAGGAGATGTTCCTTATTATCCAGAAGTACTACAACCCCGAAAACAACATCGAAAAGGCGATACGATTGTGGAACGGTGGTGTGAAGTACACAACAAGAGCCACCAACCGCTATTACAAAAAGGTGCTCGCCAAGATGAAATAAGGATACATGAGACTTCGCAATCGTTTGGACAACGAAACTATTTGCAAGACTGATAATCCGATTGTCAAGGATAAAACCTGACGACCGGATATTTTTTTTGTACCAAAGCCAACCGATTATTTGCACTAAAAAATGCAAGCCGTTAAGCTTGCATTCCTTTCGTAGTTGCGGAGGCAGGATTCGAACGTGCGACCTCCAGGTTATGAGCCTGGCGAGCTACCAACTGCTCCACTCCGCGATGTTGTTTTTTTGAAATCGGCTGCAAAGGTACTACTTTTTTCTGAATTACCAAAATATTTAAGCCACTTTTTTGAAAAAACACGCTTTTCTGCACATTTCCTTACGATTTTCTTGCGTATTTAAAAGGAAAATCGTAATTTTGCACACTGAAAGAATGTGTGCAATTTTGCATAAACCAAGGAGGAAACAGTTATGTCAATATCAAAGACCAGACAAAGACTTGTAGATGTGGCTCGACAGTTGTTTGCCAAAAACGGACTGGAGAACACCACGATGAACGACATTGCCACCCTGTCGGGCAAGGGACGGCGCACACTCTACACCTATTTTAAATCGAAGGAAGAGATCTACTATGCCGTGATTGAAGCCGAGTTGGAACGCTTAAGCGACAAGCTCGACGAAGTGGCAGCCCGCAAGATCCGTCCTCAGGAAAAAATCATCGAGCTGATCTATACCCATCTGAGCATGATTCGTGAGACGGTGGTGAGAAACGGTAACCTGCGTGCAGAGTTCTTCCGTAACATCTGGATGGTGGAAAAGGTGCGCAAGCATTTCGATGACGAGGAAATAGAATTGTTCCGCAAGGTATATACCGAAGGCAAGGAAGACGGAGAGTTTGACATCGACAACATTGAACTGGTGGCCGATATCACCCACTATTGTATCAAGGGCCTTGAGGTGCCTTATATTTACGGCCGCATCGCCCACGGCATGAAGGAGGAGGACACCAAACCGCAGGTGGCGAAGGTGGTTTATGGCGCCCTTGGAAAAATTCAGAGAAAATAAATTGTAAATTGTAAATTAATAAATTGTAAATTATCATGGGATTATTAGAAGGTAAGACAGCGCTGATTACAGGTGCTGCACGCGGTATCGGAAAAGCTATCGCACTGAAGTTCGCCGAAGAAGGCGCCAACATTGCATTCACCGACCTCGAAGTGAATGAGGAGACAGAAAAGGAAATCGCCGCCAAGGGCGTGAAGGCCAAGAGCTATGCCTCGAACGCTGCCGACTTTGCTCAGACAGAGGAAGTGGTGCAGGCCGTGAAGGCAGAATTCGGAAGCATCGATATTCTGGTGAACAATGCAGGTATCACCAAGGACGGTCTGATGCTGCGTATGACTGAGCAGCAGTGGGATGCCGTGATTGCTGTGAACCTGAAGTCGGCCTTTAACTTCATCCACGCCTGTGTGCCCGTGATGATGCGTCAGCGTGGTGGAAGTATCATCAACATGGCCTCAGTGGTAGGTGTGCACGGTAATGCCGGACAGGCTAACTATGCCGCTTCAAAGGCAGGACTGATTGCATTGGCCAAGAGTATCGGTCAGGAGATGGGTCCGAAGGGCATCCGCGCCAACGCCATCGCTCCAGGCTTCATCGAGACGGCTATGACCGCAGCTCTGCCTGAGGAGGTTCGCAACGAGTGGAAGCAGAAGATTCCTCTTCGTCGCGGCGGTCAGGTAGAAGATATCGCCAATGTGGCCACCTTCCTCGCCTCCGACATGTCGAGCTACGTGAGCGGACAGGTGATTCAGGTTGATGGCGGAATGAATATGTAAGACGATGGAAGTTGTTTACGAAGACAACCATATCATCATTGTAAACAAAAAGAGTGGGGAGATCGTACAGGGCGACAAGACTGGCGATCGTCCCCTTTCTGATATTGTCAAGGACTATATCAAAGAGAAATACGCCAAACCTGGGGCCGTGTTCCTAGGGGTGGTGCATCGCTTGGACCGTCCTGTATCAGGACTGGTGGTGTTTGCACGTACCTCGAAAGCACTGAGTCGTCTGAACAAGATGTTTGCCGAAGGCGAGGTGCATAAGACCTATTGGGCCATTACCAAAAACACGCCCCAGAACAGTGAAGGCACGTTGACCCACTGGCTCGTGAGAAACGAGAAACAGAACAAGAGCTATGCCTACGATCAGGAGAAGCCGAACACCAAGAAAGCCATTCTGAAATATCGTGTATTGAGCCATAGCGACAATTATTCTTTACTCGAAGTGAACCTCATGACAGGCAGGCATCACCAGATACGCTGTCAGCTGGCGGCGATGGGATGTCCCATCAAGGGCGACTTGAAATACGGAGCCCCCAGGAGCAATCCCGACGGCAGCATCTCACTCCTATCGCGACGGGTGGAGTTCGTGCATCCTGTTTCGAAAGAGACGATTATCGTCGAAGCTCCCCTACCCGACGACAAGCTCTGGCAGGCCCTAGATGAAGGAAGATGGAAGATGTTAGATGTAAGATGTTAGATGGAAGATGTTAGATGTTAGATGTAAGAAGGAAGAAGTGAAAAAGTGAAGAAAGCGCTGAAGTGGATGGCGATAGCGGTAATGACGCCTATTCTGCTGTTTTTCATACTTGCCGCACTACTCTACCTGCCACCCGTACAGAACTGGGCGGTGAAGAAGGTGGCGGCCATCGCTTCAGAAAAAACGGGGATGGAGATCACCGTGGGCCACGTGAATCTCGAGTGGCCCTTGGACCTCGGCATCGACGACTTCCGCATGCTCCATCCAAATGACTCCCTGAAGAACATTACAGACACCATTGCCGACATCGGCCACCTGACGCTCGACATTCAGCTAAGGCCGTTGTTTGACAAACGCGTGGTGATCAACGAGCTCTCGATGCAAGAGGCCAAGCTCAACACCAACGGCTTTATCAGCGACCTGCGCGTCAAGGGAAGGATGAAGGAGCTCTGGCTATCGTCGAAAGGCATCGACCTGGACAAGGAGAGCGTAGAAGTGAACGGCGCCAGACTGGCTGATGCCGACCTCGATATCCAACTGTCGGACACAGCCGCTGTAGACACCACCACCTCAGAGAACAAATGGACGATCAATGCCGACAGCCTCAGCATTTATCAAACGCGGCTTGCGATACACCTGCCAGGCGACACACTGCACATTGACACCTATATGGGTCATGCTGTGGCCAAGGAAGCCAACATCGATCTGGGAAAGAGCATCTACGAGGTGAGCAGCCTCAGATGGAACGACGGCAGACTGAGCTATGACAACCGCTTTGAGCCCAGTGTGGCAGGTCTCGACTATAACCATATCGATGTAAAGGACATCAGCCTCGGCATCGATTCCATCAGCTATACCCCACAAGGCACTTCATTCTATATCCGCAACACAAGTCTCAAGGAAAAAAGCGGTCTGGAGATCACCCAGCTGGAAGGTGGCGTGAAGCTCGATTCTGCCTTCAGCAAGATACAGATACCAGCCCTCGTTCTCAAGACACCCGATACCGACATCTACACCGAGGTGGATATGGACTTTAACGCCTTTGACCAGCGGAATCCAGGTAAGATGAAGATGCGACTGAACGCGCAGTTGGGCAAGCAAGACCTGATGCGTTTCATGGGTGATATGCCTGCCTCGTTCATCCGCAAATATCCGAATCACCCCATCGCCATCAAGGGTTCGATTAACGGCAACATGCAGCGCATGGAGTTTACAGGGCTCGACATCAACCTGCCCACCGCCTTCCATCTCACGGCTAACGGCACAGCCGGTAATCTGACAGATATGAAGAAGCTGCAGGCCGATCTGAAGCTGAGTGCCAAGACACAAGACATCGGTTTCCTGACAGCCATGCTTCCCCCAAAGACGATGGACGACTACCGCATACCCAATGGCATCGCCATTGACGGTACGCTGAAAGCCAACGGTCCTCGTTATACCGCAGATCTCACAGCCCGCGAAGGTCAGGGAACGGTGAAGCTGAAGGGTACGGCCACCATCCCACAGAATGCCAAGGGAGAGATGACACCCAGTCAGATGAGCTACGATGCAGACATCAGCGTAAAGAATCTGAATCTGCACCATTTCATGCCCAAGGACTCTATCTACACCCTCTCGGCCGACATCTCTGCCAAGGGCTATGGCACAGACTTCTTATCGAAAAACACCCGTTTGACAGCCGACGCTACCCTCCACCAACTGCAATATGGCAGTATGAACCTGAGCAACATGACGGCCAAAGCTACTGTTGCCAAGGGAGTCGGCAAAGCCACCATCACGGGTCATAACGCCCTTTTCGAAGGCGACATCACTGCTGATATCCTGTTGGCGCCCGCCCTCTCTAAAGAACATTCCCTTGAAGCCCAGCTCTGTGCCGACCTCGCCAAGGCCGACCTCTTCAAGCTGCGCATCATGGACGAGCCCCTCACCATCGGCATGAGTGGCGACCTCGACATAAAGACCAACATGAAGGACACCCACTACATCAGTGGACTCATAGATAACATCAGCATTCAGGACGATAAGACCACTTATCATCCCACAAAGGTGGGGCTGTTGCTGAAGACCAATCCAGATACCACCTACGTCAGGATGCAGAGCGGCGACTTCATTGTGAAGCTCGATGCCCAGGGCGGCTATGAGAAGGTGATGAAACAGCTGACCACCATTACCGACTCCGTCATTGCACAATACGAAGACAAGGTGATTGACCAGCAAGCCATCAAACGACTGCTGCCAACGATGAAGCTGCATGTGGAAAGTAAGAAAGACAACCCCGTTGCCACTTTCCTGAAGACCCAGGAGATTGACTTCAAGGACCTTCTGCTCGACCTGAACATGTCGCCAGAGACGGGTATCAACGGCACAGGCCATCTTTATTCGCTGAATTACGATAGCACCCGCATTGATACCATCCATCTGAATCTGACGCAGAAAGGCGACCGTCTTACCTATCAGGCACAGATACGCAACAACCGAAGAAACCCGCAGTTTGTGTTTAATGCCCTCATCGATGGTCATATCCACGAACACGGTGCCTTGGCGGGCTTACGCTATTATGACAAAGACGGTAAGATGGGTGTCAGAATCGGTGCGACGGCAGAAATGGAGTCAGGCGGCATCCGCTTCAAATTGATGCCTGATCGTCCGACGGTAGGTTACAAGGAATTCAATCTGAATAAAGACAACTATATCTTCCTGGGTAGCGACAAGAAGATACAGGCGAAGGTAGACCTTATTGCCGACGACAAGACCGGTCTTAAGCTCTATACTGAGAATCAGGACTCTACGATGCTGCAAGACCTCACCCTTTCGTGTAACCGTATCGATCTGGGCGAGATCACCTCCGTGGTGCCTTATCTGCCGAAGATTACTGGTAAGCTGAACGGCGACTATCACATTCTGCAAGACCAGAACGAGAAATTCTCCGTGGTATCGGATATGGGTATCCAGGATATGACCTACGAAGGCGCCATTATCGGTAATCTCAGCACTGAGCTCGTTTATCTGATGAAGGAAGACGACACCCATGCCGTCGAGGCCCACCTTATGCTGAACGACGAGGAATTCGGCACCCTGAGCGGTAACTATCAGAACAAAGACGAGGGCCATATCGATGCCACCTTCAACATGACCCGCTTACCCCTGTCGCTCGTCAACGGTTTCATTGAAAACCAGATTGTGGGTCTTGAAGGCTTTGCCGAAGGTGAAGTCGCCATCAAGGGCACCCTGAAGCATCCGAAGGTGGATGGTGAGGTGTATGTGGAAGACGCCTATCTGGTGAGCCTGCCCTACGGCATCCGCATGCGTTTTGACAACGACCCCATACGTATTGTCGGTTCCCATCTGTTACTTGAAAACTTCGGACTCTACGCCTACAACGACGAGCCTATCAACATGATGGGTAACATCGATTTCTCTGATATGGACCGTATCACGATGGATATGCGTATGCGAGCCCGTAACCTGTTGTTGATCAACTCCAAACAAGAGGCCAAGAGCATCGCCTTCGGCAAGGCATACGTGAACTTCGTGGCCCGTATGCAGGGACCGCTGGAGCAGTTGGACATGCGAGGCCGTCTCGATGTGCTCAGCTCTACCGATATGACCTACATGCTGCTCGACTCGCCCCTCTCTACCGATAACCGTCTCGACGAGCTAGTGAAGTTTACCGATTTCAGCGACTCCACCCAGGTGGTTGTCGCCAAGCCGGTACCCACAGGATTGAATGCCGACCTCACCATCTCTGTAGCCCAAGGCGCACACATCGTCTGCGACCTCAACGTTGAACAGACCAACTACATCGACCTCATGGGTAGTGGCGACCTCCGTATGAAATACAACAACGAAGGCATCAACCTCACTGGCCGCTACACCCTGAACAGAGGTGAGATGAAATACTCGTTGCCCGTTATCCCGCTGAAGACCTTTACCATCAAGGACGGCAGTTATGTGGAGTTTACAGGCGACGCCATGAACCCCAAGCTGAACATCACGGCTACCGAACATCTTAAGGCCAGTGTTGGCGGCGATGGCGCTTCGCGTGTGGTGGCTTTCGAGTGCGGTGTGATCATCACCAAGACGCTCAACGATATGGGTCTGCAATTCATCATCGAAGCACCAGAAGACAATATTATCAATGGTGACCTCAGCAGCATGAGTGCTGAAGAACGCTCAAAGGTGGCTGTGGCTATGCTCACCACAGGCATGTATCTGGCCGATTCGAACACCAGCGGATTCTCGATGAACGCTGCCCTCAGTTCGTTCCTCCAGAGCGAAATCAACAATATCGCCGGCTCTGCCCTGAAGACCCTCGACCTGAGTGTGGGTATCGACAATACCACCGATGCCTCAGGTAGCATGCAGACTGACTACTCATTCAAATTCGCCAAGCGATTCTTCGACAACCGATTGAAGATTGAGATAGGTGGTGTCGTCTCCTCTGGTGCCAACAATCCACAGGGGCAGAAACAGTCGTTCTTCGATAATGTCTCGATGGAGTATCGTATGAACCAGAGCGGCACGATGAATGCCAAGCTCTTCTATCAGCAGAATGTATACGACTGGCTCGACGGCTATACCAATATGTATGGTGGTGGTTTCCTGTGGCGACGCAAGCTCAGCAACTTCTGGGATATTATCAGGTTCTGGAAGAAGGAAGAGCAGCCCATGCGACGCCTCACCACAGAGCCGTTGCCAGGACAAACATTACGTCGCGACAGTACGACAACCGATAGTTTAAAGGTAAATAAGTAAAAAGGTAAGATAATGAAGCAACATATCACATATCGCATCAACACGAAGGTTAAGGCGACCGTCCTTTTACCCTTATACCTTTTTACCCTTTTACTTCTATCCTCCTGTTCGCTCACGAAGAACATCCCTGAAGACGACCAGCTGTTCAGGGGTCTGAAAGAGATTGTCTATATCGACGAGCAGGACAGCAATATGCCCGAGAGCAAGGCGCTCGAAGACCAGAAGGAAACGATGAAGGAAGAGGTAGAAGCTGCCCTCGCCACCATCCCCAATGGTTCGCTCTTCTTCAGCAGCTATTATGCCGCCCCCTGGTCGTGGCGTCTCTGGGTCTATAACACCTTCGGTTCGAAGAGCTCCACTTTTGCCAAGTGGATGACCAAATCATTCGGTAAGCCCCCTGTGCTGATGAGTCAAGTAAATCCCGCCCTGCGCGCCTCTGTGGCCACATCGGTGCTTCGCAATAACGGCTATTTCCGTGGTAATGTCACCTACGAGCCCGTGCCCATGAAGAATCCCAAGAAGAGTAAGCTCCGTTACACCGTCAGGCTTGATTCACTCTTCACCGTCGACTCACTGGCTTATGTTGGCTTCACCGACTCGTTGCAGCAGCTCATCGACTCCACCAGCGAAGAGACGCTCATTCCCAAGGGCAGTCCCTTCAGCGTTGCGTCCCTCGACGGCGAGCGCAACCGCATCAGCACCCTCTTCCGCAACAACGGCTATTATTATTTCACGCCGAACTATACCAGCTATTTTGCTGATACCCTTGCTGTACCCAACAAGACGCAGCTTAGATTGCAGATGGTGGACGGACTACCAGAGGAAGTGTTGAAGAAGTGGTATATCGGCCATATCGACGTGCAATTCCGCAAGACGGCCCGTGAGACGCTCAACGACTCGATCCAGCGCCGACACCTCACCATCCATTTCAACGGAAAGAAATCGCCCATCAGTCCGCGTACCATTCTGAAAGACCTCAGATTGAGGCCACGCCAGCCGTTCAGTCTGCAGAACTATCAGGAGAGTGCCAGCAAGATCAATGCCACAGGTGTGTTCAGCTCCACCGATTTTCTCTTTACGCCTCGTGCGGGCACCGATTCCCTCGACCTCACGCTTAACTGCGTGTTCGACAAGCCCTACGACTTCTATTTCGGTATGGATGTCATTGGCCGCACCATTGGGCGCTGGGGTCCTCAGGTGAAGATTGGTTTCACCAAACGTAACGCCTTCAAGGGTGGTGAGAAACTCGATATCAGTCTGCATGGCTCCAACGAGTGGCAGAAGGGAGCGGGTTCAGACATGAACACCTTCCAATATGGTGCCGAGGCCTCAATCGAGTTCCCACGTATTATCGCCCCCTTCTACAATAGCGATCGTATACGTCGTGATAAGGACGGACGCCCCAAGCCCCGTCATTTCTACGCGGCACCCACCACATTTGCCAAGGTAACCACCGATGTTGTGCGACGCCCTGAATATTATAAGATGCACATCGTCTCAGGCGAATGGACCTACCGTTGGCAGAGCTCCGCCAACAGCCGCCATGAGTTCTCGCCCCTCACCATCAACTATCAGTACATGAACAGCTATACTGAGAAATTTGCGCAGTTTGCTGACAGTAACTACTACGTTATGGCAACGATGAGCGACAGGTTCATCCCCAAGATGCGCTATACATACACTTACACCAGCCCTTCCAACTATCGCAATCCTATCCGTTGGGAAACGACCGTAGAAGAGGCGGGTAATATTGTCTCACTCTACCACCGTCTTGGCGGACATAGCTTCAACGAGAAGGATAAGACACTGTTCAAGAACCCCTACTCCCAATTCATTCGCCTGGAGACCGACTTCACCAAGACCTGGAGTGTGGGTACCTATTCCTCGCTTGTGGGACATATCAATGCTGGTGCCATCTTCAGTTATGGCAACAGTGCTGAGTCGCCCTTCACCGAGATGTTCTATGCCGGAGGTGCCAATAGCATCCGAGCCTTCCCCGTTCGTGAGGTCGGTCCTGGACGACTCACAATGGCGGGACTTCGCAACCGTCAGATGTCCTATCTGGTTCGCAACGGTGAACTCAAGTTCGTAGCCAACCTCGAATACCGACAGCCTCTCTTCGGAAATCTCCATGGAGCAGTTTTCATCGATATCGGAAACACATGGAAGTTGAAAGACCCCGACTACAGTGAGGAATTGGCAAACATAGAAAAGATGTATGAAACAGATCCGGTAAAAGCAGATCAGATGGTCGAAGACTTAGCATTCACGCTCTGGTGGTTCGATTTGATGAAATACAAGCCGTCGCGGTTCTTCGAGGATATAGCCGTTGGCACGGGAATTGGTCTGCGCTATGATCTGGGATTCCTCGTTATCCGTGTGGACTGGGGCTTTGTGCTGCACAATCCTGAGTTCAACGTTTATAATGATCATCACGGCTATTTCAACTTCGGCAAGTTCAAGGACATGCAAACCCTGCACTTCGCCATCGGATACCCGTTCTAAAGAGTGAAGAGTGAAGAGTTAAGAGTTAAGAATGAATAGTGAATAGTTAATAAATGTAGAGCGGCAGCAAATTCTTCACGCTTCATTCTTCACTCTTCACTAAAATTTCGTAACTTTGCAGCCAAAATAATATAAAACAAATTATTTGCATATGAAACCTACACTTTTCCTGCTCGCAGCAGGCATGGGAAGCCGCTACGGAGGCTTGAAACAGCTCGATGGTCTGGGCCCCAACGGCGAAACCATCATGGACTACAGTATCTACGACGCCATCCAGGCCGGATTCGGCAAAATCGTATGGGTCATCCGTAAAGACTTCGAAGAGCAATTCCGCACACAGATTCTTTCAAAATACGAGGGACACATTCCCTGCGAGCTCTGCTTCCAGGGTCTCGATGCCCTGCCTGAAGGCTTTAGCGTACCCGAAGGTCGTCAGAAGCCCTGGGGCACCAACCACGCCGTACTCATGGGTAAGGACGTGATCAAAGAGCCCTTCTGTGTCATCAACTGCGACGATTTCTACAATCGCGACGCCTTCATGGTTATCGGCAAGTTCCTCGCCAATCTGCCCGAGGGTGCCCGTAACCAGTATGCAATGGTAGGTTTCCGCGTGGGCAACACCCTGTCTGAGAACGGCACCGTAGCCCGTGGCATCTGCTCGAAGGATGCACAGGAACACCTCACCACTGTGGTAGAGCGTACTGAGATTGTGCGCTGTGCTGCCGACGGTTCAAATGCCGGCGCTGCCAGCGAGCCCATCCGCTATAAGGACGAACAGGGCCAGTGGGTAGTGGTCGACGACAATACCCCTGTCTCTATGAATATGTGGGGCTTCACCCCCGACTACTTCGAGTATTCTGAGGCTTACTTCAAGGAGTTCCTCAGCGACCCGAAGAATATAGAGAACCTCAAGGCAGAGTTCTTTATCCCCCTGATGGTCAACAAGCTCATCGTCGAGAAGACCGCAACGGTCGAGGTGCTCGACACTACCTCAAAGTGGTTTGGCGTCACCTATGCTGCCGACCGCGAAGGCACAGTGGCCCGCATCCAGCAGCTCGTCGACGAGGGTGTTTATCCCAGCAAACTGTTCTAGATGAATATCGACATCCTCTCTCCACAGGAGTGCAGCCGACTCAGCACACTGATTGAAACCAGTCAGAACATCGTCGTTACCTGCCATCGCAGTCCCGACGGCGATGCCATTGGTTCTTGCCTCGGATGGGCAGAGTTCCTCCGCAGCATGGGCAAGGAACCCACAGTCATTGTGCCCGACCAATTCCCCGACTTCCTCCACTGGATACCCAATACAGAGAAGATTGTACGATACGACAAGCATCCTGAGCAGTGCGATCTGCTCCTGCAGATTGCCGACCTCGTGTTCTGTCTCGACTTCAACACCACGAGTCGTGTCGACGAGATGGAACCGGCCCTGCTCAGAACACCAGGTGTCATCGTGCTCATCGACCATCACCTCAACCCTGATGTGCCCGCTGAGCTCACCATCTCCCACCCCGAAGCCTGCAGCACCAGCGAAATCGTGTTCCGCATCGTGTGGCAGCTCGGACAGTTCGAGAAACAGGGCAAGCACTTCGCCATCCCCGTCTATTGTGGCATGATGACCGATACCGGCGGCTTCACCTTCGCTTCCACGCGCCCGGAGATCTATTTTATCATCTCCCAGCTGCTCACCAAGCGCATCGACAAGGACCGCATCTATCGCAACGTCTACCACAACTACTCCGAGAACCGTCTGCGCCTGATGGGCTTTGTCATGTACGAGAAGCTGGTCTATCTGCCTGAGTACCACGCCTCGTTCTACACCATCTCCAAGGAAGAGCAGAAGCGTTTCAACTTCATCAAGGGCGATGCTGAGGGACTGGTAAACCTGCCCCAGCAGATCAAGGGGCTGAAGCTCTCCATCTCCCTGCGTGAAGATACTGAGAAAGACAAGGTTATCTGGGTAAGCTTGCGCTCTGTCGACGACTTCCCCTGCAATGAGATGGCCGAACAGTTCTATAATGGCGGAGGGCATCTGAATGCTTCTGGCGGGCGCCTGCAGTGCACACTCGACGAGGCTGTCGACATCACCCGCAAGGCCATCGAAGCCTTCGGCGAGAAACTGAAACAGTGAATAGTGTATAATAAATAGTGATATGAAGAAACTATTATTAATATGTCTGGCTGCCATAGCCGTTCTCTCCAGCTGTAACGATTATGAGACCTATGGCGACAAGAAGGAGAAGGAGCGCAATGCCATCTCCAAGTTTATTTCAGACTCCAGTATTGTGGTTATCTCTGAAGACCAGTTCGTGACTCAGGGCTACGTCACCAACGTCGATCGCAACGAGTTTGTCAAGCTTAACAAGAGCGGTGTCTACATGCAGATTGTACGTGTGGGCTGTGGCGAGAAACTCAAGGATGGTGAAACCGCCAACCTCTGCTGCCGTTTCGAGGAATTCAATATCATTAAGGAGACCTACCCCTGCAGCAACAACTCGACTTACAAGGCAGAAATTCCTGATGTGATGCGCGTCAGCTGTAGCGGTGGCACCTTTAGCGCCTCGTACACCAACTCAGCCTGTATCGAGTTCGACGGTTCGAAGTATGGCAACATGTGCTATACCTATGGTGCCAGCGTGCCCGCAGGATGGCTTGCGCCTCTGTCCTATATCAAAGTAGGCCGTCCCCAAAGCATCGATGACGACATCGCCAAGGTGCGCCTCATCGTACCTCACAGCCAGGGCCACACCATCGCCGCACAGGATGTGGAGCCTTATTATTACGAGGTGACATACCAGAAAGAAGCATAACGATTTTTACATCATAGATATTAAACAATGACACTTATTAAATCCATTTCCGGCATCCGCGGCACGATTGGCGGACGTACCGGCGATACACTCAATCCCTTAGACATCGTCAAGTTCACCACCGCCTACGCGAAGTTTATCTCCAAGAAATCTGGAAGATCCGGAAATTCTGGTCTAAAGATCGTCGTAGGCCGCGACGGCCGTATTTCTGGCGAGATGGTGAAGAATGTGGTATGCGGCACCCTCATGGGCTGCGGCTGCGATGTGCTTAACATCGGCTACGCCACTACCCCCACCACCGAGCTGGCAGTCCGCATGGCTCAGGCCGACGGTGGCATCATTATCACCGCCTCACACAATCCCCGTCAGTGGAACGCTCTGAAGCTGCTCAACAGCGAGGGAGAGTTCCTGACTGCTGCCGACGGTGCCGAGGTGCTCGACATCGCTGCACGTGAAGACTTCGACTATGCCGAGGTCGATCAGCTGGGCCACTACGCTGAGGATTTCTCTTTCGACCAGCGCCATATCGACAGTGTGCTCCAGTTGGAACTCGCCGACCTCAAGGCCATCCGAAGCCGTAAATTCCGTGTCTGCGTCGACACCATCAACTCAGTGGGAGGCATCATTCTGCCCAAACTCTTCGACGCCCTTGATGTCAGCTACGAGATACTCAACAGCGCCTGCACAGGCGACTTCGCTCATAATCCTGAGCCGCTGGAAAAGAATCTGCACGGCATCATGGACAAGATGCGTCAGGGCGGCTTCGACTTGGGTATCGTTGTCGACCCCGATGTCGACCGTCTGGCCTTTATCTGCGAAGACGGCACCATGTTCGGCGAGGAATACACCCTGGTATCTGTGGCAGATTATGTTCTGAGTAATCAGAATACGCCGAGTACTCTGACTACAGTCTCTAACCTCAGCTCTACCCGCGCCCTGCGCGATGTCACTGAGAAGCACGGCGGCAAGTACTTTGCAGCCGCCGTGGGCGAGGTCAATGTCACCACAAAGATGAAGGAAGTGGGAGCCGTCATCGGCGGCGAAGGCAACGGTGGCGTCATCTACCCTGCAAGTCACTACGGCCGCGACGCCCTCGTAGGCATCGTGCTCTTCCTGTCGAGTCTGGCACAGAAGGGCTGCACCGCCAGCGAACTGCGCGCCACCTTCCCCGACTATCAGATTGCGAAGAACCGCATCGATCTCACCCCCGATACCGATGTCGACGCCATTCTCGTTAAGGTCAAGGAGATGTTTGCCAAGGACAACAGCGCAAAGGTCAACGACATCGACGGCGTAAAGATCGACTTTGCCGACCGTTGGGTACACCTGCGCAAGTCGAACACAGAGCCCATCATCCGTGTCTACAGCGAGGCTCAGACCATGGAGCTGGCCGATGAACTTGGCAAGAAGCTCATGCAAGTGGTCTACGACATGCAGTCGAAGTAGATTTTCCTGATTATACTACTATACGGCACTCATGTTCCCAGCCTCGGAGCATGGCGAAATAATCGAGAGACGATGTGCCGTTTTCTTGGATGGCCATGGCGGCACCGAGCATCATCCAGCGGGCAGGCTGCGCCGAGGGGATGCCGAGAGGCTCGTCGGGGTGTCATAAATATAAATGTCCAAAGTGAATAACTGAATAACTTGAATAACTTAAAAAACTAAGGTAGTTCCGGTACGACTTTACGATAGAGACCGTATTTCACATCCTCAACCACTCCGTCTTCACGGAACCTGGTGATGGCCTTCGAGGCACTGGACTGAGAACAGCCGAAGCAATCCATGAACTGCTGCGTCCTGAACTCATCAGGCAACTTGCGGAAATACTCCTCGTAGCGGGTGGTACGCTTCCTGACCACGAACTCCTTATTCTGGTCGGCGAAATAGTTGAACGCCATCTCGCCAAAAAAGAACTTCTGACAGCGGTACTGAATTTCCATTGCCAAACGACAGAGCCGCTTGTCGGTATCGTCCATAGTCAGCGTTTTGGACTCCTGCCACTCCTCCCAATGGCGCATCAGGATAAACGGAAGCGATATGCCGATACCATAATAAGGTATGCGTTTCAGCAACGTTCTATCCGCTTTGTCGCCGTTGAACTCCGCAATTTCCAAGTGCGAAGACTGCCAGTCGAAAGTCTCATCGTTCAGCGGTTCGATGGGAAGTTCACCCTCCACCCTATCCAGACGATAAGCCCACGTTCTCAGCGTCTCGTTGGCATTGGGATATACCTGCTGGTGTCGATTTGCCATACCCTTATCAGGCAATGGGATCACAGCCAGTCGGGTGCTCATGCCAGTACCGAAGTTTCGCTGATTCACCTTGCGGTGCAAGGCATAGGGCGTGCCGGTATAGATGAAGTTCCAGAACACATTGAACATGCCGGTGATGCTCTCTTGATTGGCGTACATCTGACCATCCTCTTCGTTGTGAAAAGCTTTCAGTTCCATAATCTCGCGGTCTTTCCAATCGCCACCCTTCACGTTATCCAACTCCGCATCAAACGAGAACATATGAAGGTGCAGAGGTTGTCCCTGTATCGTTTCAACAGCCGCATTCATGTGTCGGATAAACTCACCTGTAGCCGTTCTGGCGGGGTGAACACGAATGCCAACAACAGGTCTCTTTAGGGCATCACCTTTCTGGGCTTTGGTAGAGGTGGTTCGTTCTGTTCTGCCATCCTTGTAACGGTTCACCGCATCAATCAGACATTGGTCGGCCTGAATCATCGGGTCGGCAATCTTCTTGTAGAACTTCTCCACAATATTCTTTCCCGCAGATGCAGTAGTTCAACCTTCTTACAACCTCCGGCTCATACCAGAAATGATAGTAAGCCCTTGTCATCAGTGTGCCGAACAACGCCGCACTCGAAAACAATATCGCCGGCAACTTATGCGGATGGGCATTCAGGAACAGCTCTTTCATACACGGATAAACCTCCGCCATCTCCTGCAATTCCTCCGCCCACTTATCCAGCGGCAACTGTCCGTAGATGTCCTCAGCGTCACTCGGGGTCTGGCTCATCTGTGATGTCGCTTGCGATGTCACAGAGGTGCCTGACCCCTGTGTGTCGCCAACCTCAGCCAGAACCGCCTTCATCTCCTTCGATATCTTCGGCAGCCAGGGCTTTCCCTTCTTGGCATTCTCGCTCTCCTGCGCCGCCACATAGGCAGCGGCATTGGAAACGGTGCGCTCCACATCCTCGCCCCTCTCCTGGATAATCGCCTGTACCCACGGCTGGGCCAGCAACGCCTTGAGGGTCTTCCGCTGGTCGCGGTCGTACATGATGTAGAGGTCTCGGGCGAGCACCACGCTGGCCTCATGGCGAGACACATTATGGCCTCCTCCAAAACGCTGAGCACTCCAAGCATCACAGATGGGCTGAATGTCCTGCCCGTTCCAACTAGTTTCGATCGTATCATCATCTACCACCTCCTGAACATCCAACTTGCAGACAGTCCCAGACCTCTGTAAATCATCCTTATGGGCCACAGCAGCAGTCTTAGTAGCACTACTATTACCAGCCCGATACTCAGCATTGTATTTTTCAGCAAACGCTTTGTTTTCATACGTAAACAGTTTTTCTTCGTTAATACTAATGATATCTTCCGCTGTGGTCATAAAGGCACCGCGACTGGCATCCTTGCACGACTCGTCGAGCGGCAAGCCCAGCTTTGCCGAGAAGTCCAGCTGGTTGTCGATGAGGTTGCCGACACCAGCATCCGCC
>CADAAR010000040.1 GCA_902785945.1 uncultured Prevotellaceae bacterium | reverse complement strand
TCGGTGCTGTAGATGGAGACACTCAACTGTCGGAGCCCCAGGCGGGCCAAACGGCGTATCTTCTCGCTGCTGTTGAGCGCCAGGGCGTTGGTGAACAAGCTCACAGCCAGATTGCGCTCGTGCAAATAGTCGAGAATGTCCCAGCAGTGGGGATAGCTGAACGGATCACCGCCAGTGACGGTCACCTCAGGTATTCCTAATTCTATGGCTTCATCAATGATACGCTTGTAGTCTGCCAGTGTCAGCATATCAGGACGCAACCGGTTTTCTTCGTGCAGGTCGCTACGGGCAGCGCCTTCGTTGAAACAATGCAGGCAACGCTCGCTGCAGGCATAGGTAAGTTCAAAAGTCAGAGAAACCCGAAGTTCCTCAGGTAATGATTCTTTATAATCGCCCACTGGCTCATAGCCTTTTGCACCTATACAGGGTGGATTGTCTTTTCGATACTGCTGCCACTCTTCGTCACTGAACACATGGTCGTGAACGAGTCCTACAGGCATCAGCTGCTCGCGGCAGAACGCGATGACCTGTTCTTCAGTGGTACCTGTCACATCAGCGATATGCGCCGTGTCAATAGGACATTCCCTCTTGCCTGCCAGCACCTCGCTGACCAACAGCGCCGATACGCCCTCAAAAGTGTAGCAAGTACCGTGGGCCGTATTGTACATGACGGCTCTCTGTACCTTGCGGTTGAAAGCACCGCAAGTATATAGGGGACGAAAATAGGTTTTCACTTTTATATGAAGAATTAACAATTTGCATTATCTGATTCGTGCATTTCTGCGATATTCTAATCTTTGTCGAGCAGATCAGGCCTGAGGCGCTTGGTGCGCTCCATCGCCTGTTCGAATTCCCACTCACGGATTTTCGCTTCGTTGCCGCTGAGCAGGATCTCTGGCACCTTCCAACCCTTATAGTCAGCCGGACGGGTGTAGATAGGCGCTGCAAGGATATCATCCTGGAAACAGTCACTCAGCGCACTCTGCTCGTCGCCGATCACCCCAGGCACCACACGAACGATGGCATCAGCAATCATCGCAGCCACCAGTTCACCACCAGTCAGCACGAAGTCGCCAATAGAGATTTCCTTTGTAATCAGATGATCACGCACACGCTGGTCGATACCTTTATAGTGCCCTGCGAGGATAATCAGATTGCCCTTCAACGAGAGCTCGTTGGCCATATGCTGGTCAAAGCGCTCGCCATCGGGCGAGGTAAAGATCACCTCATCATAGTCTCTCTCTGCTTTCAGGGCCGTGATACAACGGTCGATAGGCTCACACTGCATCACCATCCCGGCACTACCTCCGTAAGGATAGTCGTCCACCCGACGCCATTTGTCGAGGGTATAGTCACGCAGGTTGTGCAGACGGATCTCTGCCAGTCCTTTCTTCTCTGCCCGTGCCAGGATCGACTCATGTACAAAGCCTTCCAGCATCTCAGGCAATACGGTAATGATATCTATTCTCATAAATAAAATGCCTTAATCTTTTCAATATATGCCTCGCCCGTCTCGCGCCCGATATCGTACACGCGCTGCATCTCCTCGGGATCGTGCGAGATATGTCCGATAGGCAGCTTCTCCTGAGGGCGAATCACGAGCGCCCTTCCTGCTGTCTCCGCCTCGTAGACATACACCAGTTGCTTGTTGTACATCAGGTGCCTTTTGTCCATCGCCTCGATCATCTTTGGATATTTCCTCAGGGCGATGCGCATCAGGGGCATCAGCTTGTTATGTTCCTTCACATAGCCGTCGGGTTGGGTGAGGATCACCACGTTGCGATCATAGCCTATGCTCTCGAAATAGGCGAGGGGAATGGAGTCTGCCACACCTCCGTCGAGCACCTTCATACCTTCGAGTTCCACCACTTTCGAGGCCAGCGGCATCGAGGCCGAGGCGCGTATCCAGTCGTAGGTGAGGGGAGTGGCCTCTGTGAGCTGTTTATAAACGGCCTTGCCCGTTTCCACATCCGTACAGACGGCATAGAAAGCCATTGGGTTCTCGTCAAAGGCCTTGTCGTCGAAGATGTCATACTGCGTGGGGATCACGTGGTAACCGAACTCCGCATTATACAGGTCGCCCGTCTTCCACCACGATTGCCAGCTGCAATAGCGCTTGTCCTTCGCAAACCGTTTGTTATAGCGTACGGCTCTGCCTGGTTGTCTCGACTTATAGTTGCATCCGAAGGCTGCACCTGCTGACACACCAATGAGTCCGTCTGGCTCCACACCATGCTCCATCATCACATCGATGATGCCCGCTGTGAAGAGTCCCCTCATCGCTCCGCCTTCCAGTACCAACCCTCTTTTCATATCTCTTACCTCTAATCTTCTTCCCAGTAGCTAATGGTCCGTGTCTGCACCACGTTCATATTCCGTGCCTGACGACCTTTCTCCCAGTACATCAGCTTCACTTCGTTCTTCGTCCAGTTGCCTTCGTCGTCGTGATCGGTGTAGTCGTTCTTCATGTTGATCGAGAGGATACACTCGTTGGTCTTGTCAAACACCTTCTGACTCTGTGTCTTGATCTCGCCATCGTCGTTGTAGGTATACTCATTCACCGACTTCACCTGTTCCGCTACGTTCGTCAGCGTACGACGTCTCAGATTGCCCTCGTCATCGTATTCGTATTTCAGTTCACTCTTCTTTCCCGAGGGTTCCAGCATCGCGGCTTTCACCAGATAGCCTGTGGCGTTGTATTCACGGTCGATGATGTCGGTGGTCGAGTTCTTGCCGTTCTGGTCGAAATGCTCCATCTGGGCCTCAAACACGGGGTTCTCGGTGATGATCTCCTGCACACTGCCTTTCAGTCCCTGACTCATCGCATCCTTGTAATAGGGTGTGGTGTTGAGGTAGAACACGTTGATGGTGCGCGACTTGTCCTCGTGCAGGATATTCGAGATCTTCACATAGCCCTTGTCCATCATCAAGTGCAGCGAGCCATCTCCCTTGGCATCAAAATTGCCGAAGTGGCGCTGCAATTTCAACAGGAAATAACGGTAGTTACGGTCGTAGAGGGCGAAGGTGCGATAGGGTCCGCTGGTGACGAGCACCGTCGACAGCAACCCCGTCTTCTCGTCTGTCGACACCACGAAGTTCGACCTGATGCCGTAGAAATTCCCACGGAAATAGTAGTCGCCCGGATCGGGATCCTCGGGGGCGTATTGTTCCAGACCGATGCTCTTCAAAGCCGGTATAAACACGGAGTCGGGGCCTTCCAATGGCACACCCATCATGTCGATACACCGCTCGTCGAGATCGCCCTTGTAGAGAATATCATCGCTCGTTGCGTACTGAGCGTAGACAACAGTGAATAGTGAACAGTGAATAGTGAATAGTATCGCGAGAAGTCTTTTCATCTTAATTATCCATTATCAATTAACTGGAGGAATTCATCTTCCGACATTATCTTGATGCCGAGCTTTTCGGCCTTTTGCAGCTTCGAAGGCCCCATGTTTTCACCCGCGAGGATAAACGAGGTCTTATTGCTGATGCTCCCCACGTTCTTTCCCCCGTTCTGCTCGATGATGGCCTTATACTCATCGCGACTGTGATGTGCAAACACCCCACTGATCACGATGCTCTGCCCCGCGAGCTTGTCGGAGAGGTTAGCCGTCTGAGCCTCAGAGAGTTCCATCTGCAGACCGTAGTCGCGCAGCCTCCGGATAATCTCCTGATTCTTCTCATCGTGGAAGTAGGTGATGATGCTCTTCGCCATCACCTCACCGATACCCTCTATCTCCTGCAACTCCTCGAGTCCGGCGTTCATCAGGGCGTCGATATTCTTGAAGTGACGCGCCAACAGCTTGGCAGAGGTCTCGCCCACAAAGCGGATGCCGAGGGCGAACACCACGCGCTCAAAGGGCACTTCCTTCGACGCAGCGATACCGTTTACAATCCTCTGTGCCGACTTCGTGCGCGAGCCGTCACCATTGATCTGCTGCACGTCGATCAGATAGAGGTCGGCCACGTTCTTGATCAGTCCCTGACGGTAGTAGTCGTCGACGGTCTCAGGACCCAGCGAGTCGATGTTCATGGCCTTGCGGGCGATGAAATGCTCGATGCGACCCTTGATCTGTGGCGGACAACCCGTATCGTTCGGACAATACCACGCTGCCTCGCCCTCATAGCGCACCAACGGCGTACCGCACTCCGGACAACGCTTGATAAACTCCACAGGCTGGGCGATGATGGGTCGCTGGTCGATGTCCACACCCACGATCTTCGGGATGATCTCACCGCCTTTCTCCACATACACATAGTCGCCGATATGCAGGTCGAAACTCTTGATAAAATCCTCGTTGTTCAGCGTGGCGCGCTTCACGGTGGTACCGGCCAGCTGCACGGGATCCATGTTCGCCACAGGGGTGATGGCACCCGTACGCCCCACCTGATAGGTCACCTCGTTCAAGCGGGTACACACGCGCTCGGCCTTGAACTTATAGGCGATGGCCCAACGGGGACTCTTCGCTGTAAAGCCCAGTGCGCGCTGCTGACGTAACGAGTTGACTTTCAGTACGATACCGTCTGTAGCCACAGGCAGGTTCTTACGTGCTGTGTCCCAGTAGTTGATAAAGTCGTAGATCTCCTGCAACGTCCTCACCTTCTTCATACCCTCGGATATCTTGAAGCCCCACTCACGGGCCACTTCCAGATTCTCATAGTGTCCCTCTGCAGGCAGCTCCTCGCCTAAGAGATAATAAAGGTAGGCGTCTAGCTGTCTTGATGCCACTAAGCTCGATTTCTGACTCTTCAGCGTACCACTCGCAGCATTTCTCGGATTGGCAAACAACGGCTCTTCCGCTGCCTCGCGCTCTTTGTTCAGTCGCTCAAACACGTCCCATGGCATCAGGATTTCGCCGCGGATTTCGAACTCGTGAGGGTAGGAGGGCGTTGCAAACAGGTCGTTGCTAGCTGGCGCTGTCAGCACCAAGGGAATCGAACGTATCGTCTTCACATTCGCTGTCACATCGTCGCCATGCACACCGTCGCCACGCGTCACCGCCTGCGTCAGCTTACCGTCGACGTAGGTCAGCGAGATCGACAGGCCGTCGTATTTCATCTCGCAACACACCTCGAAATCCTCGCCAGCCAGGCCCTTCTTCACACTCTCATACCAGTCGGCCACGTCCTGTTCGTTGTAGGTGTTGGCCAGCGAGAGCATGGGGTATTTGTGCTCCACCTGCGCAAACTCGGCATTCAGGTCGCTACCCACACGCTGGGTGGGAGAGTTGGCATCGGCCATCTCGGGGTGCTTCGCCTCCAAGTCCTGCAACTCGTGCATCAGGAAGTCGAACTCCTGATCGCCTATGGTGGGCTGGTTCAGCACGTAGTAGCGGTAGTTGTGCTCGTGCAGTTCCTTGCGCAGTTGCTCAATTCTCTGTATCTCGTCCATTGATATGTCGTTTTGCCTGCAAAGTTATACAAAAAAAGTGAAATGCCATTCGGTTTTCACTTTTTTTGCATACCTTTGCATCCTGTTATGTGGATGATGCTGCGTGTGATACCCATCATGTGGCGGGCTGTCCGCCCCAGCAAGGTCGCTGATATGCCTGCTGTCGTCAATACCTTCTGGCTTCGCAAAGGCTACGAGGGACTGACGTTCTTCGGCCAGATCCTCACGCCTACGCAGGAACTTGCCGACCGCTTCAACGCTGGTCTCGATGAAATGAAGAACCACGAGATGATCCACCTGCGTCAGGCACAGTCGTGTGGCGACTCCTGGCTCCGCTTCTACCTATTATATATATGGTACTGGATCAAGGGTCTTCGCATGAACCGTAAGATGAAGCACGCGGCCTATCTCCTAAACCCCTTCGAGATGGAGGCCTATGCGCGCATGCACGACCTCGACTATCTCAAGGGCCCTGCCACCGAATGGCGCCGCTACGCTAAGATGAAACTGAAAGATCGATTAAAATTGTATCAGAAATATGAATAAGAAACTCCAGGCGCACAGCGCCATCTTCTTCGCCAACACCATCTTCGGACTTGGCGTTCCCGTCACCAAACTCCTGCTCGACAAGTGGGTCACCCCCATGGGCTATATGGCCACACGCTCCCTTGGCGCCTGCATCCTCTTCTGGATCATCGCTGCCTTCCTGCCTAAGGAGAAGGTTGAGCGTAAAGACCTCATTACCATCTTAGTGGGCGGACTCCTGGGCTTTGTCATCTCACAGACGTTGACGGCCTGGGCACTCGACTTTACCAGTCCTATCTATTTCTCGCTCATCGCCACGCTGACGCCTGTGGCTGTGATGATCTGTGCCGCACTCACCATCGGCGAGAAAATCACCCCTATGAAGTTGCTGGGTGTGCTGCTGGGCATCGCAGGTGCGGTGCTGATGGTGCTGATGAGTCAGTCGATGGGTTCTGGCAAGAACGATCTGATCGGCATCTTCCTCGCCATCCTGAGTGTGCTCACGTGGGCGGTCTACCTCATCATCACGCGTAATGTGGCATCGAAATATTCGCCCGTCACGCAGATGAAGTATGTGTTCCTCATCTCAGCTATTGTCACTGTTCCCATCGTCCTTCCCGAACTCTCCATGAATGTGCTCTATACCTGGGCTTGGGGCTGGGATGGTGTGCTCGAAATGGCGTTCATCGTCGTCTGTGCCACTGCATTGGGCTATTTCCTCATTCCCTTCGCCATGAAGTATTTGCAGGCCACCACGGTCTCTATCTATACCAATCTGCAGCCCGTTGTTGCCGCGTTCGTGGCCATCTGGCTCGGACAGGATGTACTCACCTGGGACAAACCCGTGGCTGGCATCCTCGTGCTGGTCAGCGCCTATATCGTCACCGTTGTAACTGCCAAGGAAAAATGAAACAGCTCCGATTCCTCATGCTGGCCCTCGTGTTGGCTGCTTTCGTGCCTTCGATGGCACAGTCGCGTCAGGTGGTGCTTGAAACCACGATGGGTAAGATTGTGCTGACGCTCTTCGACGATACACCTCGTCATCGTGACAATTTCCTGAAGCTCTGCAACGAGCAGTTCTACGATTCGCTGCTCTTCCACCGTGTCATCAAGAACTTCATGATTCAGGGTGGCGATCCCGACAGCCGTCGTGCTGAACCAGGGGTGACGCTGGGCGAGGGTGATAATGGCTATACCATCGAGGCAGAGTTCTTCTCACCCGAAGGCCGTCTGCTCCATCCTCACCGTCGTGGGGCACTGGCATCAGCGCGCGAGGGCGACAACGAGAATCCTGAACGTCGCTCCAGCGGTTGTCAGTTTTATATCGTCTGGGGCAAGACCTATGCCACGCAACAGCTCTACCAGATTGGCGACAAGGTCGAGGCCGCTACCGACCATCGTGTCACCATGACCGACGAGTTGCTTGATCTCTATCACGATGTGGGCGGTGTGCCTCATCTCGACGGACAGTACACCGTGTTTGGCGAGGTGGCTGAGGGACTCGACGTGGTCGAAGCCATCCAGAAGGTGCAGACCGACGATTACGACCGTCCCATCGACGATGTCCGCATCCTCCGTGCCTACGAACTTCGCAAAGACTGATTGCCCATGGATGCCAAACGAATCTTGAAGTACCTGCGCCAGCTCTCGGCCAACAACAACCGCGAGTGGTTTCATGCCCACAAGGCGGAGTACGATGCCATCCGTGCCGACTTCGAACAGGGCATTCAACAGGCCATCCTGCGCATCGCTCAGTTTGACAACTCCATCGCCCATCTCTCGGTGAAGGACTGTACCTACCGTTTCTACCGCGACACCCGTTTCTCCAACGACAAGTCGCCCTATAAGAACCATCTCGGTGCCTATATCGCCGCCCACGGCAAGAAGGCGCTGCACGGGGGCTATTACCTCCATCTGGAGCCTGGTCATTGCATGGTGGCGTGTGGCAACTACTGGCTCCCCACCAACATCCTCACCTCGTGTCGCAATGAGATCATGGCAAACGTCGACGAGTGGCTCCGCTGCGTTCAGAGTCCGGAGTTTCTGCGTTATTTCGGCAGCGATGTGGCAAGCAGCTTCTCAGCACCTACCGACGTGTCGAGCTGGGACCAGCCGCAAGGTTTCGGACTCGAACGTCTGAAGACCTGCCCCTCAGGTTTCCCACGCGACTGGGAGCATATCGACTACCTCCGCCAGAAGGATTACTGTTGCTGGCATCAGGTGTCCGACGACTTCTACCAGGGCGACCGCTGGCTCGATGATATCGTCCCCATGTTCCGCGCTGCCAAACCCATGATGGACATGATGAACGCTGTCATCGACGACTACGAATAAGATTCGTATGGGGATAGTCTCCTTTATGTTCTGATTGTTAACTATTCTTACTTGTCTCCGGAACTACTCCGTTTTTGGCTTTGCCTAGGAAACAGGTGTCTCGCGCGCAGGTAATTTTTGTTGCTAGGGCAGGCCGCAAATTTCGTATTTTTTTCTTTGACAATGCAAAGGTACAAAAAATTCATTGCGTTTCCAAATTATTCTTCAAAAAAAGCACGCAAAAAAACACGCAGCAAATTTTGGTTTCTCAGATGCGCACAGCGCACAGTGCACAGTTTTCTCATGAGCACCATCGTATTGGACAAAAAAATATTTACTATATATATATAATATATATATTATATATATATAGTAATATAATAATTTCTCTTATTCTCATTCTTTATATCCCCCTCTCCTAAATAACTGTGCTCTGTGCGCTGTGCGCATTAAGATTCCAAATATCCGAGAGAAAATAATGAGTTTTTTTTGTTTTTTAAGAAAATTGCCGTATCTTTGCACCATATAAAAACCAAAAAAAAAATATGACTAAAAAGTATCTAATGACACTCGCATCCATTCTTGGCTGCACAATAACAATGACGGTGCTGACCGCATGTACAGGAAGTATTGACAATCCGACGTTAGTAGTTGACGACAAGGAGTGGCAAGCCGACGCGAACAAGGACACAAGCGTCCGTCCGGGCGATGACTTCTTCATGTATTGCAACGGCAGTTATTGGAAGAATACCACAGTCGACGAGACCAATCGGTTAAAGAGACTCTTCTTGGGTAAACTGTTCGAAGAGATGAAGAAGCGCGAGACAGCCCTGACATTTCCCTCGAAAGTGAAAATACTGGCTGATGCCGATAAGACCGACGCGGCAACCATCAAGGCCCAAAAGGATAAGCTGCAGAGTGCTATCGATCGCGTGAACGCCCTCACTACAAAGGAAGAGACTTGGAAACTGATAGCACAGCTTATGAAGGAGGGCTATTCTGCACCCCTTGACTTGGCTGTGTTCTCAGTGGGCGGCAAAATGGGCGTCATGCTTCAAGGACGTACAGGCAATGATCACACAGCCAATAGTCTGATGAAAGAAAGCTTGTCATGGCAGTTGGCCAACAACCCTGACCTCATGGCAAAGGTACGTCCGTTGACAGCTGCCACAACACGTGGCTTTGACAACGAGAAATACCCGATGCTGGTCACCATCTTCCAGGAACTCGGCATTTCGCTCGACAATGTTTATTTGCCTGATGCAAATCCTGACGTGATTGAAGCCGGATCAGTAGAGCAAAACATGCAAGCGACACTGATGATGCAAGACTCATCTGTAGAGGATTGGAAAATCGGTTTGCTGGAGCTCCTGAACCAAGATGCCGTCTATTTTGACGATGCAGCCCTGCAAGCCGTCAACAAAGCCGACAGCACTTCGCTTACTCACAAGCAGGCAGTGAAAAACTTCGCAGGGAAATACTTGGATTACGAGAAGTCGTATGAGTTCGCAAAGGCTTATATCACTGACGCCCAGAAGCGGCTCATAACAGGATTTGCCGAGGAGCTGCGCCAGTCGTTCCGTGAGCGCATCAAGAATAATGTGTGGATGAGCGACGCCTCCAAGCAGAACGCCATCGAGAAACTCGATGCGATGAAGTTTAACATCGGTGTCCCCGACGAGTGGTTCGAAGAAGGCTTGGCAGACCTCAGCCAGGAACAGACGCTGTTTGACGATATCCGTGCACTGCGCCGTGCAAGCATAAGCCTGAAATGTAAGTTAGCGGGTATGCCTAACCAAAAAGCCGGTTTCCACAATATCATGATAATGAAAAGACCCCTGACTACGGTCAACGCATTCTATGTTGCCAACTACAATGCCATGTTCATCTATCCTGCCTTCGTGCTGGCTCCTACCTATAGCCCCGATGTGAACGATGCCCACAACTATGCCAACATGATGGCTTGGGGACACGAAATCACCCATGGCTTCGATACCGATGGCGCCCGATGGAATAAGATAGGTGACCTTGAGGACATCTGGGCCAGTGATACCGACCGTCAGGAATTCAAGAATCGTTCTCAGCAGCTCATCGATTATTACAGCACGTTCGATGTGATGCCCTTCGAGACAGGACTGAAAAACGACGGAGCCTTTACAGTTGCAGAGAATGTAGCCGACCTTGGTGGATTCTATCTGGCCTACGACAGCTACAATAAACATCTGAAGAAGCAGGGATTCACTGGCTATCAGCTTCGCCTGCAGCAACAGCGTTTCTATGAGGCCTACGCCTATTTGTGGTGTGGCAAGTGGAATGTGACTCATGCAAAGGGAAGCACGCTTGGCGATGAAGCGAATGGCATCGAAAAGGATAATCACTCCTTGGCCCGTGAGCGTATCAATGGCGTTGTGACGAACACCGACGACTGGTACGACCTTTTCGACGTGAAATCCACCGACAAACTCTATCTTGCACCCGAGAAACGAATCAGAATTTGGTAATTATATACCCCGTGAGTCATAAGTATATAACGCGTTAAAGCCCCGCATTGTTCGTGATGAATAGTGCGGATTTTTTTATTCTTTAAAATATTCCCAAAATTCTTTGTATTATGAAAATTTTGCTGTATCTTTGCATCACTAATTTAAAACGAAACTAATAGAAGATATTTATGGAAATTAGAATAACTAAGAGACTATTTTTTGATGCACTATTTGCATCGCTACTCGGCATATTCATGTTGTTTATGCCAGCAACTGCTAATGCTCAGAAGAGTACAGGCAAACTTAAGGCGCCATCCCATCCCACGCGAATGGATGTTAAAGACCGCACCATCAGCGATTTGCTCTATTTCCCCTTATCGTGTATCGAAACCCCCATGCCCACAAGAGAAAAGGGCATGCAAGTGGTGACAGATACCTTTGGTAACAGCGAAAGCATTAATTACTCCCCAGGTCTCCATGCTGGCCCAAACTTTGATTTCACCTATCGGGGTGTACCCATCGGTATCGCTTATTATGACTGGTATGACAATAGATTGTATTATGACTTCTTTTTTGAAACGAAGAAAGAGGCTGATCAGTTTTGTAACCATCTCGTTGATGACGTTCGTGGCGCAGGCATCCCGCTCACGAAAGACAAAATATACGGTGGTATGTCGAACCGCAAGAAGCCTATCTCCATCTTTAAATGGGTGGCTGTCGATACTCCTGTGAAAGTAAAAGAGGTTAGCCCTTCAAACATTGAGACTGCCGATCATGTCGGAAAGTACAAGGTGGAATTATATGTTATGAAATATAAGCGCTAGTCACGGCAGGGTCTGGACACTTTGTGACTGTCACAGATTATCCTGTCCCCAGCGTGACATGCAAATAATTACCTTAAAATTTGGAAATTTCGAGAAAAGTACCTATATTTGCAGTCAAAAAGTACGATGTTTAGTATCAAAGACATATCGGAGTATATCGTAGCGTTTATTGCTGCCTTTGCCAGTCATTATGCGATGACGGAGGTCGAGGCGTATCGCTACCTAAACCAATACGGAGCCATCAAGGTGATGCACGACTTCTACGATGTGATGCACACACAGCCGTTCGACGATATGGTTCAGAGCATGGCTTCCTATTGCCACAGGAAAGGAGGTGAGTTATGACCGAGCTGAACGTTACGCCACAGGAATTCAAGTATCTGAAGGAGCAGCTGACGGCTCGCATGATTCAGATTCTCACTGAGGAGCAAGGCTACTCCTTGGAAGATGCCATTGATCGCGTCTATACCTCGCCTATTTACGAGAAATTATCGGATGCGTCAACCGGTCTTTTCTTCCAGTCACCCCGATACGTCTTGTCGTACATGTAACAGAGGGACGCAAAGGTTCCTGACCCTTTTAAGCACTTTCGTTTGTCACTCGTAGAAACTTAATCATCGTATGGGAAATTCATGAACTCTATATGAACTTTATTTTGTTCTTTGAGCATTTCATCCAAAGCCTGAATTGGATATGCCATACCATAGCCAACATGATCGTCAGAATAGCCTTGACCATCAGGTACGCCTGTGGCTATCCCAACCACATAACCCTCTTCGTTAATAATAGGTCCCCCGCTATTTCCTCCTCTAATCTTGGCAGTAACAAGAAGTAGCTTTGGCAAATCTTTTACCATATACATTTCACCTTCTGCTGCAATACTTCCAATTGTAGGAGTAAGCCTTAGACCTGCCATTGCAGAGATATTTGCTTTTTCTGCGGTACAGAAGTCTAAAAAGCAGGCCACCTTGGGATACCCCATCACAAGCACGTCATCAAGGACATGAGGTGTACCATCATTAAAAATATAAGGTTCATTGGTTTCAATAAAAGCTAAATCAAAATCAGAATTCTCGCTCATATAAACGTTATAACTCTGTAATTGTTCCTTATTGTATCCACGAATACCCACAGGCATGCCATCTAACAGACAGTGTCTGGCCGTTACAATACCATTATATATTCTGAAACATGTACCCATAGAATCACCTTTGTCTGTTTTTACCACTACAGGAATTGTTCTTTCCTTATAGTGAGTATATATGTATTCGAAGCCATAGACAAGACTGTTAAATCTGTGATTAATCACATCAGGACATTTCTCATATATATCTTGGTCAATGCCAAGAGAAGCGAAACTATCGTTTGTACGTATACCAAGCCCACGGTTGATACAATACAAAAAACTCCTTTCCCATAACCGATCACAGATTCTCCCTATAACAAGAGGTTGGATTATATCTTCCCCTTCAGGAACCTTATATGATTCACAGAATTGCCAAACCTTCTTTTCTCCTTTGCTGTTATTTTTGAAAAACTGTATCAACCTGACCACCAAGTCAGGATATTTCTGATCATAGTCCAAGAACTCTTTCATATTCACTCAAATAACGGTTATATCATTTCAGATTAGATGAACAAGACTCATTCTTTCATTGCATAAGGATACCTTATACTATGTATCTCAACGATGTCTTTACACAAGCTATCCAATGATGGCATAATGAAAGCCCTTGTTATTCCAATCTTTTTAAGCTGATTCAAGATGTTCTTCTTGCATCCTGCAGGGATTATATATTTAGTTGAGATCCTTTCAAAATTCTCTTTCCAAGGCTCGGGGTAAAGGACGAATAGCCCATTCTGGTTTTTATACCTGACATCCGTCAGATTCGGATACAATAGTGTAATATATGGGAAAGCTAATATATCGTCTTTTTCCTCATTAAAGATTTTCCTGCTGAATTCATAGCTTTGAAAAACAACACCATCTTTGTCAAAGTTAGAATTGCAGGCGAAAAACAATGCTATTAACGGGTTGTAAGTCCAGTCAAGAAGTCGCGTGGGAAGTCCATAATGCTGTGCAAGGAACAGGAACTCCTTGTCATTCTTGGGTCGAGTGTCTGTGAACATAGAATATTTCCTCTTGAAGTCATCAAATATTTCCCTCTCATATTGTTTCAGAACGCTTTCTTGTCCTTTCTTGAATAGTCTCCCAATAGAGGGAATAAGTTGGTACTCTATTGACGACTGTCCCCGAAAGAAGTCTGTCTCAGGAAATCCGTGTTGTAGAGACAAGAATGAAGCTAAACTTTGTATAACTTTTGTTTCCATACTTCCATACTTTTATAGTGCAAAAGTACTCTTTTATTTCATAAAACATTCAAGTTCGGTTTTATTTTCGTTACAAATCCTCATTATTTTAGCTTTTTTGTTTCATATTTCAGAAAAAAACACTATCTTTGCCATTGAAATATATGTTTCACCCTATAAAACCGCATAGTGTATGGTAACATAGCAACAGACATAAGGACATAAGATGAACGTCCACTTTTGATTCTTGTCATTCGAAAATCGGCAAATTTTCAAAGATAGTTGCAAGAACTGAAGTAGATGGTTCACGCCGTTCGGCGTGGGCATTTACTCGTTTAAGCAACTAGGTGTTTGCCGATACCTCGAATGACGTAGACGAAGTAAACTGTCCACGTTTCTTTTTGTCTCAACCCCAAACGATTATTAACTCAAAACAATAACGAATATGAAACAAAGATTACTAACTATTCTTTTGACACTCTTGCCTCTAATGGCAAGTGCTGATGCTGTAGAGATCAATGGTATCTATTACAATCTGGTTCATAAAGCTAAGGCTGCAGAAGTAACGAGCAATCCTGATAAATACTCGGGTACAATCATCATTCCTGAGTCAATCAAATATGATGGAGTAGATTACAGTGTGACCTCTATCGGTAATTCTGCTTTTTCTAATTGTAAGGGCTTAACCTCTATAACCATCCCAAACAGTGTAACATCCATTGGCTCCTATGTTTTTTCTAGTTGCACAAGTTTGTCTTCCATAACAATTCCCAACAGTGTGACTTTTATTGATAGAAATAGTTTCGAAAGTTGTAGTAATTTAACAACTGTGACCATTGGAAACAGTGTAAATACTATTGGCAAATTTGCTTTCTCTGGTTGTAAAGGCATAACTTCTGTACATATAAACGATCTCGATGCTTGGTGTAACATTACTTTTAATAGTAATTCTTCTAATCCATTATGTTATGCACAGAAATTTTTCTTAAATAATGAAGAAATAAACGACTTAATAATCCCTAATAGCGTAACATCTATCAACAATTATGTATTTGAATGGTGTCCCGGTCTGAAATCTATAACCATTCCAAACAGCGTAACATCTATTGGAGTATGCGCCTTCCACGGTTGTAGTGGCTTAACTTCCGTAAGTATCCCCAATAGCGTAACCTCTATTGGAGACTCTTCTTTTGGTTTTTGTAACAATTTAACATCTGTTACTATCGGGAATAATGTAACCTCTATTGGTCATGAGGCTTTTAGGGAATGCCATAGCTTAACTTCCGTAACCATTCCAAACAGTGTGACCACCATCGGACAGTGGGTATTTTATGGTTGTAAAAAATTAAAACAAGTGAATATCGGAAATAGTATTCAATCGATAAATACAGAAGCTTTCGGATCATGCCCAGAACTTACTGACGTGTATTGCCATTCAGAGATTGTTCCAAATACAAAAATAGACGCATTTAAAGATTCGTATATTGAATATGCTATTTTACATGTTCCTTCGATTTCAGTAAATAATTATAAGAATGCTGAGCCGTGGAAGGATTTCATGAAAATCGTTGGAATAGGAAATTCCATATACACACTAACTTATATTGTTGATGGGATTGTATATAAGACTTTACAAATTGAAGAAAATGATGCAATAACGCCAGAAGAAAATCCAACTAGGGAAGGCTACACCTTCTCTGGATGGAGCGATATACCAGAGACGATGCCTGATCATGATGTAACAGTAACGGGTTCTTTCACTATCAATAAGTATAAACTGACTTATATTGTTGATGGTGAGGAATACAAGTCATTTGAAATCGAATATAACTCTACAATCACTCCGGAGGCTGATCCTACGAAAGATGGTTATAAATTCTCAGGCTGGACTGAGATCCCGGAGACTATGCCAGCTCATGATGTGACTATTACGGGTAGTTTCGAGCGTGTTTATGGCGGTGGAGATGTTGCGAATCTGATAGACCTGTTGCTATTTGGTAATGTGGATGACGAGGACATCACTTTATACGATATGAATGGTGATGGGGAACTGAACATTGGTGACTTAATCCTCATTATGAGGGCTGCACAAAGTAATAGCAGAAATAGGAGTGCTGCAAATAGGGCTGCAGAGAACCAAACCATAGAATTTGATGCTGACTTTGTAACGATGAAGCCAGGTGAAACATCGGCTTTAAATCTTTCATTGTCTAGCTCTATTAGTGGCATGTATGGCATCCAGTTTGAGGTGAATTTGCCAGAGGGTTTCTCGCTGGAGAAGGGCAGCAATGACAAGATCTATGAAATGTCGGCAAATCAGGTTGATGATATCACTTGTAATGATCGGGATTTAGGAAATGGCACCTATCGATTCTTCATCTATTCCTCTACGTTGCAGGAGTTGAAAGGTGGCAGTCTGATGAGTCTTAATCTGAAAGCCGATGCAGACAAAACACTTGGCAATTATTCTGTCTCTATCAGCAATGTTGCTTTATCAGACTACGACGGACATGTAACCAAAGAGGAAGGATCATCCGTTGGCGTGAAAGTAACGAATACCTTTACCTTATTATATCAGGTAGATGGCGAGGACTATAAGTCGTATGAGATAGAGTATGGAGAAAGTATCTCGCCAGAGGCAGAACCAACGAAGGAGGGTTATACCTTCTCAGGATGGAGTGAGATACCCGAGACCATGCCTGCAGAGGATGTGATTGTTAAAGGAACATTCACTGTCAACCAGTATATTCTGACCTACGTGGTGGATGGAGAGGTTTATAAGGAATATAGCTATGAATATGGCTCGGCAATCACTCCAGAGGCTGAACCAACCAAGGAGGGTTATACCTTCTCTGGTTGGAGTGAGATACCAGAGACTATGCCAGCGAACGAAGTCTATGTAGTAGGTAAGTTCACAATCAATAAGTATAAGATTACTTATGTCATCGACGGCGTAGTGTTCAAGACCGAAGAGGTGGAATATGGTTCAACAATCACGCCTCCAAATCCAGGCAATCATGAAGGTTATGATTTCGCTTGGGAAGACTATCCAGACACGATGCCTGCTGAGGACATTTTGATCCAAGGCACTTATACTGCAACAGGCATTGAGGCCATCTTGGCCAGCGAACCCGATGTGAAGATCTTTACCGTTAGTGGCAAACCCTTGAATAAGCTACAGAAGGGTGTGAACATCCTGCGATATAAGGATGGAAGGACTCGAAAGATTGTTGTAAAGTAGACTTATAGCCCGCGGGGACAGTTCCCGTGAGTCGTATAATGCACTTAAGCCTCGCAGAGATGCGAGGCTTAAGTGTATCAACCAACTAAATTAAAAGCATTATGAAAAGAATCGTATGAAAAAGAAAAAACTAACTTCTATTTTTATTTTGTTGATGCAAAGTTACGGCGATTTTTAGATGATTCCAATATAACAAGGTGACGGTTCTTACGTTATAACAAAAGAACCGTCCTTTCGTTACATTCACTGAAAAACGATAGTTGTACTTCGGATATTATCTGAATTTTAGGAGTTGTACTTCAGATTTTCTGTGTTTTTCTTGCGTAATTCAGTACTTTTTATTATCTTTGCAGCATAAATACGGTTTATATATGTTAGAGAGATTATTAAAACTGCGAGAAGTTGAAGAAGACAGCCTCTTTTTGTGGGGTAGTCGTCAAACAGGAAAGAGTACATTACTGAAGGCACTATTTCCCAAAGCTCGTCTATATGATCTTCTAAAGACGGATGTTCGCATGGCGTTTCAACTACGCCCAGCTCTTCTTCGTGAAGAATGTGAGTTGCTGGATGAGGGTGACTTAGTCATCATTGACGAGGTTCAGAAAGTTCCTGCATTACTCGATGAGGTGCATTGGTTGATGGAGAATCGTGGTATGCGGTTTATACTTAGTGGTTCAAGTGCCCGTAAACTTCGCCGTAGTGGTGCAAATCTATTGGGTGGGAGAGCATTAAGATTTACGTTGTTTCCATTTGTAAGTGCTGAAATTCCAGATTTTGACCTTCAACGTGCATTAAACAATGGCATGTTGCCTCGTCATTATCTGGTGGCAGATCCATCGAAGCGTATTCAAGCATACATTGGCGACTATTTGCAGCAGGAAATTGTTGAAGAGGCTATTGTTCGTCAGTTAGATGCCTTTACCCGTTTTCTGCAGGTGGCAGCAATGAGTAATACTGAGATTGTAAACTACACTAATATAGCACAGGATTGCGGTGTTTCTGCTAAGACGGTGAAAGAGTATTTTGCCATATTGGAAGAGACGATGCTTGGATTCTATTTACCAGCATATACTAAGGTGATTAAGCGAAAATTGATACAATCACCAAAATTCTATTATTTTGATGTGGCAATCCCCAACCATCTTCTACATCGCAGGGTAGTACAGCCTGGTACTGACATCTATGGTCACACTTTAGAGCATTTTGTTGTACAGGAACTGAGAGCTTTCGTTTCATATACTTTTGGAGAGGATAAGATCTTGAGTTATTGGCGTACACTTGATAACAAATATGAGGTTGATGTTTTAATTTGCGATGCTTTGACTAATCGTGTGGAAGTTGCAATTGAGATAAAATCGGCTGACCATGTTGTTTCGAATGACACAAAGGGCCTGAAAGCCTTCGGTGAGGAGCATCCTGATACAAAACTGATTTTGTTGTCAATGGAGGAAAGACCAAGATTGCTAAATGGGATAGAAATATGGCCAGTAATAGATTTTTTAGCCAAATTGTGGAATAGGAAATGGTTGTGATATCTTCCTGAAAAACAATGGTCCATTTGTCATTACGGATTCTGGTTCTGAAATGGCGTTAAATTCGGGTCAGGGGACGGTTCTGAAGTGAACCCCAAAGTTTGGACGGATTAAACACTATTGCTCATTTGGAATTGAGTCCGGTATTGTACTGGGCTCATTCCTTTTAGT
>CADAAR010000039.1 GCA_902785945.1 uncultured Prevotellaceae bacterium | reverse complement strand
GTAAGCTATGGATAGAAATCAAATAGTTCAACCAGAGAACATCGTCTGCAAGAAGCCGACGCTGATGAACGACAACAATATGCACTACTGCCCGGGCTGCTCGCACGGTGTGGTGCATAAGCTCATTGCCGAAGTCATCGAAGAGATGGGTATGGAAGACAAGGCCGTAGGTGTATCACCCGTAGGCTGTGCCGTCTTCGCGTACAATTATATAGATATCGACTGGCAGGAAGCTGCCCACGGTCGTGCTCCCGCACTGGCTACAGGTATCAAGCGCTGTTGGCCTGATCGTCTGGTGTTCACCTATCAGGGTGATGGTGACCTGGCTTGTATCGGAACCTGCGAGACCATCCACGCCCTGAATCGTGGCGAGAACATCGTGATTATCTTCGTCAATAATGCCATTTATGGTATGACGGGTGGTCAGATGGCTCCTACTACGCTGATTGGTCAGAAGACTTCTACTTGTCCTTATGGCCGTGATCCTCAGCTGCATGGATATCCCCTGAAGATGGCTGATATCGCTGCTGGTCTGGAGGGTACTTGCTATGTGACTCGTCAGAGTGTGGAGAATGTGGCCTCTATCCTGAAGGCTAAGAAGGCGCTGCGCAAGGCGTTTGAGGCTTCGATGGCTGGCAAAGGTTCATCGCTCGTGGAGTTCGTCTCAACTTGTAACAGCGGTTGGAAACTCACACCTGCTAAGGCTAACGAATGGATGAAGGAGAATATGTTCCCCTTCTATCCCAAAGGTGACCTCAAAGACACGACAGGCGAGAAGTAAGATGTAAGAAGTAAGACGTAAGAAGTTATGAAGAAAGAGATTATAATTTCAGGTTTCGGAGGTCAGGGCGTGCTCTCGATGGGTAAGATTCTGGCCTATAGTGGACTGATGGAGGATAAAGAGGTGACTTGGATGCCTGCCTATGGTCCTGAGCAGCGTGGTGGTACTGCCAACGTCACAGTGATCGTGAGCGACGAGCGTATCTCTTCGCCCATCCTCAGCAAGTACGACATCGCTGTGGTACTGAACCAGCCTTCGCTCGAGAAATTTGAGCCGAAGATCAAGCCCGGTGGCATTCTCATCTACGATGGCTTTGGTATCATCAACAAACCTACCCGTAAGGACATCACCATCTACGAGATCAACGCGATGGATAAGGCTGCTGAGATGAAGAATGGTAAGGTGTTTAATATGATTGTCCTCGGTGGACTGCTGAAGGTGGCTCCTGTCGTGAGCGATAAAGGTGTGGAAAAGGCTCTGAGGAAGACACTTCCTGAGCGTCACCACGACTTAATCCCTCTGAATATGGAAGCCCTGAAGGAAGGTGCAAAGATTATCGAAGAGAAATAAAAGTATCAAGACGATATGAAAAAGTTGTTTTTAGTCCTCGTCGCAGCTGTGCTGACAACCTCGGCTAGTGCACAGGGGAAAGAAGTGGTGACAGCTCACAAGACCTTTGACAACTGGTACTTTGGTATCAATGCCGGTGCTGCCACTCCTATGCAGAAATGGGGTGATGCTGGTTTTATGAAAGGCTTTGCACCCAGTGCTGGTCTGCGTCTTGGTAAGAACTTCACCACCTCGTTTGGTGTGGCTATCGATGCCAATGCCTATTTCGAAGCCAACGAGAAATCGCTGATGCAGACTCGTACCTTCATCGATGCCATCAATGTTGATGCTTTGGGAACTTTCAACGTGTTTAACTTCTTCGGAGGTTATCTGGGTAAGCCCCGTCGCGTGGAGTTGATTGCCCTCGGAGGTTTTGGCTGGAGTCATCAGTTTGGTGCTTTACCCCGTGCCAATGGCATTAACTCCAAGGCTGCCCTCGATTTGGCCTTCAATCTTGGTGCCAGTCGTGCTGTGCAGCTTTATCTCGAGCCTGCTGTCATCTTCGGTCTGTGGGACAATGGACGTATGGTCAATGCTCTGAGCCGTCATAGTAGCAATTTCAAGTTTGACTCTCGTAGTGGACTGTTCCAGCTCAATCTGGGTCTGAACTTCAAGTTCGGCACAAGCAACGGCACCAAGAACTTTGCTTTTGCTCGTCTACGTGACCAGTCGGAGATTGACGACTTGAATGCGCGTATCAATGAACTTCGCGATGAGAGCGACAGCAAGGATCGTCGTATTGCCCGTGATATCCGTCGTATCGCAGAACTTGAGGATTCACTCGAGGCTGCAAAGAAGGTGAAAGCTCCTGTGGTGAACAAGGTGACGAAAGTGGTGACTGTCAACAATAATGTGCTGCAGCCTACCGTTATCTTCGGTCAGGGTAAGAGTTCTGTTGATGCCGCCCAGATGGCCAGCGTGGCGATGATTGCCAAGTATATGAAAAATCATCCCGAGTCGAAGATCCTTATCAAGGGTTATGCTTCGCCAGAGGGTAATCCTGAACTGAACCAGAAGTTGTCTGTGGCTCGTGCTCAGTCTGTGAAGGATGCGCTCGTGAGCCGTTACGGCATCGCTGCTAGTCGTCTGACCATTCAGGGTATGGGCGCTACCGACGAACTCTTCGACGAGCTCGACTTCAACCGCGTGGCTACGTTTACCGACACTTCGAAGTAAGCATAAGATGATACGATAGGGTTGCCCTATTACATAAAACTCCCCCTGCAAATTTTTCTTTGTGGGGGGAGTTCTTTTGTTTTTATTGGTATTTTCGCGTTTTTTTCGCGAAAATGTTGGCTGTTTGGGAGATTTAGTGTAATTTTGCGCAATAATTTCGAAATTATAATATATAAGGTATATGAAACATCAGTTGAGAAGTGCTGTTTGCACGGAGGGTCGTCGTATGGCTGGTGCCCGTGCGCTGTGGGTAGCCACAGGCATGAAGCGTGAGCAGTTTGGCAAACCCATCATCGCCGTCGTCAATTCGTTTACACAATTTGTACCTGGTCATACCCATCTGCATGAGATTGGTCAGATTGTGAAGGCCGAGATTGAGAAAATGGGCTGCTTTGCTGCCGAGTTTAATACGATCGCCATTGACGATGGAATCGCTATGGGCCATGATGGTATGCTTTATTCGTTGCCATCACGTGACATCATTGCCGATTCGGTGGAGTATATGGTGAATGCCCATAAGGCCGACGCGATGATTTGCATCTCGAACTGCGACAAGGTGACACCTGGTATGCTGATGGCCTCGATGCGACTGAATATCCCGACGGTGTTCTGTTCGGGTGGTCCGATGGAGGCAGGAAAGTGGCGCGGAGAGAATGCTGACCTGATTACAGCGATGGTGAAAGGTGCTGATCCTTCTGTGACTGATGAGGAGATGGCGGAGATTGAGGCATGCTCGTGTCCGGGTTGTGGCTCGTGCTCAGGTATGTTTACTGCCAACTCGATGAACTCGCTGACAGAGGCTATCGGCTTGTCGTTGCCTGGCAATGGAACAATCCTTGCTACGCATACCAATCGCGTAGAACTCTTCAAGGCCGCTGCCCGTCAGGTGGTGAAGAATGCCTTTGCCTATTACGAGGATGGCGACGAGAGCGTGTTGCCTCGTAGCATTGCTACCCGTAAAGCCTTTATGAATGCTATGGCACTGGATATCGCGATGGGTGGTAGCACCAATACCGTGCTCCATCTGTTGGCTGTGGCTCAGGAGGCAGGTACTGACTTTACGATGAAAGATATCGACGCACTGAGTCGTAAGGTGCCTTGTCTGTGCAAGTTGGCACCGAATACGCAGAAATATTCCGTGCAGGAGTGCGGACGCGCTGGTGGTATCCTGGGTATCCTGAATGAACTGAATAAAGGCGGACTTATCGACGGCTCTGCTATCCGTGTGGATGGTATGACGCTGTCTGAGGCGATGAAGAAATATGATATTTCTGAGCACTCGGAGTACTCTGATATCTATTTCAGCGCTCCTGGCAACCGCTTCTCGACGAAGATGGGTTCACAGAGCGAGCGCTGGCCATCACTTGATACTGACCGTGCTGAGGGTTGTATCCGCAACTTGCAGCATGCCTATACCAAGGATGGTGGACTGGCTGTGCTTTTCGGAAATATCGCTCAGGATGGCTGCGTGGTGAAGACTGCTGGTGTAGACGAGAGCCTTTGGCACTTTGAAGGTCCTGCTGTGGTGTTCGATTCTCAGGAAGATGCCTGCGAGGGAATTCTTGGTGGACGAGTGAAGAGTGGCGACTGCGTGGTGATTACCCATGAGGGGCCGAAGGGCGGTCCTGGTATGCAGGAGATGCTTTATCCTACAAGCTATATCAAGTCGATGCACCTTGGAAAAGAGTGTGCACTGATTACTGACGGCCGCTTCTCGGGTGGTACTTCTGGTCTGAGTATTGGACATATCTCGCCCGAGGCTGCCAATGGTGGTAATATCGGCAAGATTAAGGATGGTGATATTATCGTGATTGATATCCCCAGCCGTTCTATCAACGTAAAACTCTCTGATGAAGAGTTGGCAACTCGTCCGCAGCAGCCGTTGAAGCGTAACCGCACCGTTAGCAAGGCGTTGAGAGCCTATGCACAGAGTGTCTCATCGGCTGATAAAGGTGGAATCAGAATCATAGATTAAGATTATGAGAGATAGAATAACAGGATCGAAGGCGCTGATGAGGGCGTTGCAGGCCGAGGGTGTGAAGACCATTTTTGGATACCCTGGTGGCTCGATTATGCCCGTTTACGATGCGCTCTTCGACTATACACGTGGTGAGAAGAAATGTTTCGACCATATCTTGGTGCGTCATGAACAGGGAGCCACCCATGCTGCTGAGGGCTATGCACGCGTCTCGGGTGAGGTGGGCGTTGCTTTGGTGACCAGTGGTCCTGGTGTGACGAATACCTTGACGGGTATTGCAGATGCCATGCTAGATTCTACGCCGATAGTGGTCATCGCAGGTCAGGTGCCTATTGGCGCCCTGGGTACTGATGCCTTTCAGGAGGTAGACCTCGTGGGTGTGTCGCAGCCGATATCGAAATGGAGTTATCAGATCCGTCATGCTGAAGACGTGTCGTGGGCTGTGAGTCGTGCGTTCTATATCGCCCGTACAGGTCGTCCAGGACCTGTGGTGCTTGACTTTGCCAAGAATGCACAGGTGGAGGAAATTGACTATAATCCTCAGAAGGTTAACTTCATCCGCTCGTACGTGCCTTATCCCAAGCTGGATGCTGAGGCTGTGCGTCAGGCCGCTGAACTAATAAATAATGCCAAGAAGCCCTTGGCACTTGTGGGACAGGGCGTGGAATTGGGAAATGCCCAGTCAGAACTGAAGGCCTTTCTAGAGAAAGCTGATATCCCTGCTGGTCGTACGATGCTTGGTCTGTCGGCCCTTCCTTCAAATCACCCGCTCAATGTGGGTATGCTTGGTATGCACGGTAATTACGCTGTTAATTTGAAAGAGCAGGAGTGTGATGTGCTGATTGCCATTGGTATGCGATTCAGCGACCGTGTGACTGGTAATCTGAAGACTTATGCCAAGCAGGCGAAGATTATCCACCTGGATATCGACCATAGTGAGATTGACAAGAATGTGAAGACCGATGTGGCGGTGATTGCCGACTGTAAGGAGTCGCTGCCTGCTATTACGGCCTTATTGAACAAGAATAATCATCAGGAGTGGCGCGACTCGTTTAAGCCGCTTGATCAGATGGAACGTGAAAAGGTAATCGAACCTGCCATCCATCCTAAGGAGGGCCCACTGCTGATGGGTGAGGTGGTGAATGCTGTTGCTGAACAGGCACCTGATAATGCTGTCCTTGTAACAGATGTTGGTCAAAACCAGCTATTTGCGACTCGTTACTTCAAGTATCACCATAACCGTAGTATCTGCACTAGTGGAGGCTTAGGAACGATGGGTTATGGTATGCCTGCTGCCATCGGAGCCACCTTCGGCGCACCTGATCGTACCGTCTGTTGTTTTATGGGTGACGGTGGTTTCCAGATGTGTATTGAGGAACTTGGCACCATTATGGAGCAGAAAGCTCCTGTGAAGATGATTGTGATGAACAACCATTATTTAGGCAATGTGCGTCAGTGGCAGGATATGTTCTGGATGCGTCGTAAGTCGTTTACCAAGATGATGAACCCCAATTACTCGATGATTGCCCAGGGATATGGTATTTCCTATCAGGCTGTCACAGATCGTAAGGATTTGACAGAAGCTGTCAAGAAGATGCTGACAACCGATGGCCCGTTTATCTTGGAATGCGCTATTCTAGAGGAAGACAACGTATTGCCGATGACACCTCCAGGTATGGATATCGATAAAATGATGTTAGAGATTTAAGGCTATGAAAGAAGATAAGAAGACGCTATATACCTTGTTGGTCTATTCAGAGAACGTGGCAGGTATTCTGAATCAGGTAACGGCTGTGTTTACACGTCGTCAGGTGAATATTGAGAGTCTGAACGTGTCGGCCTCGAGTATTCCTGGAGTGCATAAGTATACAATCACCGCATGGAGCGATGAGGATCAGATTCAGAAGATTGTTCGTCAGATAGAGAAGAAGATCGATGTGGTGAAGGCCACCTATTTCACTGATGAGCAGCTGTTTATCCGTGAGTCAGGCCTTTATAAACTTGCTACAGAGAAAGTTTTGGAGAATCCGGAGATATCGCGTACCATCAGGCGTTTCGATGGACATATCATCGAGGTGAATCCCACCTACACGATTGTGATGAAATTTGGATTGACAGAGGATATCATTTCACTCTTCCGTGCCCTTGATGCCTTTGGTTGTGTGCTGCAATATACCCGCTCTGGTCGTATCGCTGTCACTCGTGGCATGCAGGAGCAAGTGAGTGCGTTCTTGGAGGAAAGAGAAAATGGATAAAGTAGGTATCTATCCTTTTATGGCAGAGCCCTTCCACTGCGACTTCTCGCAGCGGTTGTTTATGGGGCATCTGGGCAATCACATGCTTAATGCTGCTGATTTCCACTCCACGGATCGCGGCTTTGGTATGAAGTATCTGCTGACAATCCAGCGTTCTTGGGTGCTCTCGCGCCTTGCTATCGAGATGGACGAGATGCCGCTGATGTATACGAAGTTCAACGTGGAGACATGGGTGGAGAGTGCCATGCGCTATTTCACTTCGCGTAACTTCCGTGTAGTAGGGGAGGACGGCAAGGTCTACGGGTATGGCCGCAGCATTTGGGCGATGATTGATACGGAGAGTCGTCAGCCAACGGATATCTTTGTCATCGACAATGGTGCTATCAATAATTGGATCGTCAATGATAAGGAATGTCCCATCGATAAAGGTGGACGTGTGAAGATGACAGATAATGCTGAGTTCGTGCGCAGTATTGATACCCAGTACAACGATGTCGACATCAACGGACATATCAATTCCGTGAAGTATATCGAGCATGTGCTCGACCTTTGGGATCTGGCTTGGTATCGTGAGCATCGCATCCGCCGCTTCGAGATTGCCTATGTGGCTGAGGCCCATCAGGGTGACAAATTGTCTTTTTACCGAGAGTGTGTGGGCGATAATGAATACTGCGTCCGTATTGTGAAAACCTCAGATGAAACGGCTGAGTCTGTGGAGGTTTGTCGCAGTAAGGTTGTGTTTGAGTGAAAAAGTCCAAATTAATTTGGCTTTTTGCTCACTTATTAGTATCTTTGCAAGCGATTTTAAAGTTAACCCCTTGTCGGGGCTTCGCGTAAGCCCTGAGTGGACTGGCAAGACGACGGCTCTCGGGTAGGGCTGGCATGGTACACAAGGGATATGTATAACATTTTAATTTTTAGCTATTATGGCACAAATGAATTTTGGTGGCGTGACGGAAACTGTAGTCACCAGCAAAGAGTTCTCTTTGGAGAAAGCACGTGAAGTATTGAAGAATGAGACCATCGCTGTGATCGGTTATGGTGTTCAGGGACCTGGACAGGCTTGCAACCTGCGTGACAACGGTTTTAACGTGATCGTTGGTCAGCGTCAGGGTAAGACCTATGACAAGGCTGTGGCCGATGGTTGGGTTCCTGGTGAGACACTGTTCTCAATCGAGGAGGCCGCTGAGAAGGGTACCATCCTCTGCATGCTTCTGAGTGATGCTGGTCAGATCCAGCAGTGGCCCACTATTAAGCAATATCTGAAGCCCGGTAAGACACTGTATTACTCTCACGGCTTCGCTATCAACTGGAGTGATCGCACGGGCGTGATTCCCCCGAAGGATGTCGACGTGATCATGGTTGCTCCGAAGGGTTCTGGTACTTCTCTTCGTACGATGTTCTGCGAGGGTCGTGGTCTGAACTGCTCATACGCCGTCTATCAGGATGCTTCTGGTAAGGCCAAGGAGAAGACGATCGCTTTCGGTATCGGTATTGGCGCAGGTTATCTGTTTGAGACCACCTTCCAGCGTGAGGCTACTTCTGACCTGACTGGTGAGCGTGGTTCGCTGATGGGTGCTATCCAGGGTCTGCTGCTGGCTCAGTATGAGGTGCTCCGTGAGCATGGACACTCTCCCTCTGAGGCATTCAACGAGACTGTTGAGGAGCTGACACAGAGCCTTGGCCCGTTGTTTGGTGCAAAGGGTATGGACTGGATGTATGCCAACTGTTCTACTACCGCTCAGCGTGGTGCATTGGATTGGGCTCCCCGTTTCCACGATGCCATCAAGCCTGTGATGGAGTGGCTGTACTACTCTGTACAGACAGGTAATGAGGCTCAGATCACCATCGATGCCAACTCGAAGCCCGACTATCGTGCTGGTTTGGAGAAGGAGCTTGAGGCCATGCGCAATCAGGAGATGTGGCGCGCTGGCGAGACTGTTCGTAAACTGCGTCCTGAGAATCAGGAACTGTAAAAATAATGAAGCTCGCCAATTGGCGAGCTTCTTTTTTTGTGGGTGCTGATGGATTCGAACCACCGAAGTCGAAAGACAGCAGATTTACAGTCTGCCCCATTTGGCCACTCTGGAAAACACCCAGTATCTGTTTTTGCGGCTGCAAAGGTACGATAAAAAAGTGAATAGTGAATAGTGAATAGTGAAGAATTTGAGGATTTTAACGAATTTTTTGGATTCAGTATGCGTTATGTGAGAGAAAATGAGTAATTTTGCAGCAAAATTTGAGAGACATGGGAAAATTAGTCATCAATTCGTACGACGAGTTTGCAGCACACTTAGGTGAGGAGCTTGGTGCCTCAGACTGGCTGCAAGTAGACCAAGACCGCATTAACTTATTTGCCGACGCTACGCTCGACCATCAGTGGATCCACGTGGATGTGGAGCGTGCTAAGACCGAGAGTCAGTATCAGAGCACCATCGCTCACGGCTATCTGACACTCTCGCTGCTGCCCTATATGTGGGATCAGATTATCGAGGTGAATAATATCAAGATGCTCGTGAACTATGGTATGGACAAGATGCGCTTCGGCCAGCCGGTAATCACGGGTTCGAAGATCAGGCTGGTCACCAAATTGCACAACATTCAGAACCTGCGCGGCATCTGCAAGGCAGAAATAGATTTCAAGATTGAGATAGAGGGACAACGCAAGCCTGCACTCGAAGGCATCGCATCGTTCCTCTACTATTTTATATAATAAGCTATGGGAGGATTCTTTGGAACCATCAGCACGAAGAGCTGTGTGAACGATCTGTTCTACGGCACGGACTACAATTCGCATCTCGGTACAAGACGTGCGGGTATGGTGATGTATGACAAGGAGAAGGGCTTCAGTCGTAAGATTCATAATCTGGAGCGCGACTATTTCCGTTCAAAATTTGAAGACGAACTCGACTCGTTCTCTGGCAATCAGGGTGTCGGCGTCATCAGTGATACAGATCCTCAGCCAATCATCGTTAACTCTCACTTAGGGCGTTATGCGGTGGTGACGGTGGCGAAAATCAATAACCTTAGAGAAATTGCCGATGAGCTGCTGGAGCGTCGTATGCACTTCAGTGAGTATTCGGCCAACACCATCAACCAGACGGAACTTGTGGCGTTGCTTATCAATATGGGGCGCACATTCGTGGAAGGTATCAATCTGGTATACAAGAAGATAGAAGGCTCATGCTCGATGCTGATCCTCACGGAAAACGGTATCATTGCAGCCCGCGACTTCTTGGGACGTACGCCTATCGTGATTGGAAAGAAGGAGGGTTCTTATGCTGTGAGTAGCGAGACCACTAGTTTCCCGAATCTCGATTTCCATCGTGTGCGTGACCTTGGTCCTGGTGAGATCGTCTATCTGCAGGCCGATAAGATGGAGGTGTTGCAGGAACCTTTCAAGCGCGAGCAGATCTGTTCTTTCTTGTGGGTATATTATGGTTTCCCCGCTTCTGACTATAATGGCATCAACGTTGAGATGGTGCGTGAGAAGAATGGTAAGATGATGGGTGAGAAGGACGATACTGAAATCGACAGCGTCTGTGGTGTGCCCGACTCTGGTGTCGGTATGGCTTTGGGCTATGCTGAGGGAAAGGGTGTACCCTATAACCGTTCCGTGCTGAAGTATACACCCACATGGCCTCGTTCGTTTACCCCTGGCAATCAGGAGCGTCGCTCGCTTGTGGCAAAGATGAAACTGATTCCCAACCCTGCCTTGCTGAAAGACCAGCGCATCGTCTTTTGCGATGACTCTATCGTGCGTGGTACGCAGCTGAGGGATAATGTGAAGACTTTCTTCGACTATGGCGCCAAGGAGGTGCATTGCCGTATCTCTTGTCCGCCTCTGGTCTACGGTTGTCCGTTTATCGGCTTCACTTCGTCGAAGAGCGATCTGGAACTGATTACCCGTCGTATCATTCGCGATTTCGAGGGAGGCGACGACCAGAAGCATCTGGAGCGCTATGCGACCACTGATTCGCCTGAATATAAGAAAATGGTGGAAGAGATTGCCCGTCGTCTGGGATTGACCTCATTGAAGTTTGCCAAGCTCGAGGATCTCATCGAGGCCATCGGCATGCCTAAGTGCAAGGTCTGCACCCATTGCTTCGATGGCAGCAGCTATTGTCATGAGTACGACGATGAAGACGAGCGCCAACTGAAGTTTGATTTCTAGTTTTTCTTGCTGAGGAAGCCGTCTTCCTGATAGATGTATTCCTCGCGCAGCAGATATTCGAGCGCGGCATTCAATTGCTCTGTAGGCAATTGGAGGTCGCGTAATTCTGTAATATGGTGGGACTTACCGTCTGCAAGCAGTTCGAGGATAGCGTGGGCCTCTGGTGTGTCACTCGACTCGTTCGCCTGATCGTGAGGGTGGGAGAGACAAACGTCGCACTGACGACAATCGTGACTATCCTCTTCACCAAAATAACGCAGCAGTTGTCGACTACGACATACATGATCATTTGTCGCATAGCTAATCATAGCCTGAATGCGTTCGCGGAATTGTTCCTTTCGCTCTTCATAGACCACAGGCGGCAACTGCACGTTCTCTGGATCCTCTCGTCGCTGCAGATAGCGTACGTAGGGTGTTTTCTTCTGAGGGATGAAGTGCAGGATATGCTTTCCGCTCAGGTTTTTCAGTATCATATACAGTTGCTGAGGCTGTAATCCGCACTGACTGGCCACAAAACTCTCGTCGATATAATTATAGTCAACGAACAGTCCACCATAGTTCCTCAATAGGGCAGTAATGACCTTCTCTTCGTTGGGTGAGACATTCTCCAGGCGATATAGCTCGTTACGACTGATGGTGAACATCACGCGAGCCTGATTATCCTGTTCTTCCGTGTATTCGATATAGCCTGCACGGTTCAGGATCTTCAAGGCAGAGTCAACCTGTATGGGGAAATGACGGAAAGCGTGGCAGAACTTGTCGATGTTGAACTCGAAAGTGGCGTGATAGCCAGAGCCAACCCCTACCTGATAGAAAAAGGCAAGGTGTTCGTAGACCTTTCTTACATAGTCTTTCTCAGGGAAAGTATCGCTGATGCGCTTGTCGAGTTTGCGATGATCGGCATCGTTGTAGAGCAATACGGCATAGGATTTCCTGCCATCGCGCCCAGCACGTCCTGCTTCCTGAAAATAGGCCTCCAGAGAGTCTGGACAATCGATATGGAGCACCACCCGTACATCTGGCTTGTCGATGCCCATGCCAAAAGCGTTGGTGGCAACCATCACCCGTACCTTATCCTCTTGCCAGTCGCGCTGTCGCTGGTCTTTTACAGTGGTATCGAGGCCTGCGTGGTAGTAGGTGGCGCTGATGCCTGCCTCACAGAGCAACTCTGCCACTTCCTTAGTGCGTCGACGACTGCGGGCATAAACGATGGCACAGCCTTTCACGCTCTCGAGGATATGGATGAGCTCCTGTCGCTTGTCAGTGGCGTGTCGCACAACATAGGCCAGGTTCTTACGCTCAAAGCTCATCTTGAAGACGTTGAAGCTGGAGATGCCAGAAATTCCGGATATTCCAGTAAGTTTTTCCTGAATATCCTCGACCACCAAAGGTGTAGCTGTAGCCGTGAGAGCCAGGACGGGAATACCAGGTAAATCTTTGCGGATATCGGCTATCTGGAGATAAGAGGGACGGAAGTCGTAGCCCCATTGTGAGATGCAGTGGGCCTCGTCGACGGTGATGAAACTCACCTTCATGTGACGGAGTTTGGTGCGGAAGAGCTCTGACGAAAGACGCTCTGGTGAGACGTAGAGGATGGTAATGCCTCCGAAAATACAGTTCTCAAGCGTAGTGATGATCTCTTCACGCGAGAGACCGGAATAGATGGCTGCAGCACGAATACCGCGACGACGCAAGTGTTGCACTTGGTCTTTCATCAGTGCTATCAGTGGGGTAATCACGATACAGGTGCCTTCGCTACAGAGCGCTGGCACCTGAAAGGTGATAGACTTTCCGCCTCCTGTAGGCATCAGTCCTAATGTATCGTGTCCGTTGCCTATCGACTCGATGATTTCCCGTTGAATACCGCGAAAGTCATCATAGCCCCAATACTTTTGGAGAACCTCCCGATAATTATTCACTATTAACTATTCACTATTCACTCCTCAGAGGGTCTGATATCTTCTATCTGCAGCTGTACTTCGCTGCGTTTGTAGATATTTTCCTCGATGGTATAAGCGATGTCGAAGGATCGTTTCGATTTGATATAGCGGGCGTCAGCACTTCGTCCGAAGGCGATGCCGTTCATCACATTCGACGATTTCGAGTCCACCAATTCCAACTTAATATGCTCCTGCTGACGACCAACTACCTTTGAGGTACCATAATCATATACGTTACGGGTGCAGAAAATGGGCTTCTCGTTATCTGGTCCGTGGGGAGCAAACTTCTTCAGGTCGTTGTGCAGTTTCTTGGTGATATCCTTGAAATCCACTTCTTCCTCGATCTCGAGCATAGCCTCCGTCTGTTCAGGAAGAATATGATCATTGACATACTGTTGGAAACGGCGTCTGAACTCAGGGATGTTCTCAATCTTCAGCGACAGACCAACAGCATAAGTATGTCCACCGAAATTCTCCAGCAAATCGCGACAGCTCTTCACTGCGTCATAGATATCGTAGCCAGCCACACTGCGGGCAGAACCTGTGGCGAGATCGCCGCTACGGGTGAGAACCACCGTTGGACGATAGTACATTTCCGTCATACGTGACGCCACAATACCTACCACTCCCTTCTTCCAGTTCTCATCGTAGAGCACAATACTGTTGTGATGCTTCTGACTCTCCAGCTTTTCGATAATCTGGTTGGCCTCCTCCGTCATCTGCTTATCCACATCCTTGCGCTGTTCGTTGTAAACATTGATGTGATTGGCTTCTGACAGTGCTTTCTCGAAATCACGCTCCACCAGCAGGTCAACGGCTTCCGTACCGTTCTGCATACGTCCAGAGGCATTGATGCGGGGCCCGATCTTAAACACGATATCGCTCATCGTCAACTCACGTCCTGTCAAACCGCTGATCTCGATGATGGACTTCAGTCCTATAGAAGGAGCCTGGTTCAGCTGCTTCAGACCGTGGAAGGCCAGAATACGGTTCTCGCCCGTTACAGGCACCATATCAGCAGCAATGGAGACCGCACAGAAATCGAGCAATGGGATGAGCCTTGAGAAGGGGATACCGTTGTTCTTGGCAAACGCCTGCATGAACTTGAAGCCTACGCCACAGCCACACAGGTGTTTGAAGGGATAGGTGGAGTCCTCACGTTTGGGATTCAGAATTGCCACTGCATCGGGCAGTTCGTCATCAGGCACGTGATGGTCACACACGATAAAGTCGATGCCAAGCGACTTGGCATAACTGATTTCTTCGATTGCCTTGATGCCGCAATCGAGCACAATAATTAGTTTGACGTCTCTCTCTGCAGCCGAATCCAACGCTTTCTTACTGATACCATAACCTTCCTCATAACGGTCGGGAATGTAGTATTCAATGTTGGAATAGAACTGCTGCAAGAACTTGTACACCAAAGCTACCGCCGTACATCCATCGACATCGTAGTCGCCATATACCATGATTTTCTCTTTGCGCCCCATGGCGTCGTTGAGCCTATCTACAGCCACGTCCATGTCGTTCATCAGGAACGGATCTATCAATTCATTTAACATCGGACGGAAGAATCGCTTGGCTGCGCTCTCCGTCTTGATGCCACGCTGAATGAGTAGGTCGGCGAGAATAGGACTCATGCCAATCTTCTCTCCCAGCTCCTTAGCTGCCGCTCGTCTTTCTGATGTAGGTGGTTCGTAATTCCATTTGAAATGCATTTAATATATTATTTTTTTATTCTTTGTCGCTTTGGTGGCCAAAAAGGGTACAATAACCCAAATTAGCGCCCAAAGATAAGAATAAAAAATGAAAAAACGGCATAATCTGCAAAAAAAATAACAGATTATGCCGATTTTTACCTAAAAAAGATGATTATTAGGCTTAGAGACCGAGTTTTTTGCGAATTTCTGCGGGGATAGCGTTCTTGTTGATGAGGAAGTCCATCGTGTTGGCAGCGATGAAGGCCTTGGTCATATACCAGGTACCCTTATAGTCGCCTGTCTCACCCCAAGAATTCTGTACCATATAATACTCCTTACCGTTCTGATCTTTGGCGATACCATAGATGTGCATACCGTGATCGTCGGTCAGCTCCCAGTTGTCGAAACGCTCCTGACGCATGGCCTGTGTAGGCACGATCTCAGGTACGTTGCATCCCAGTGAGTCGATGATATTGCGCTTCTTCTCAGCAGTAAGTTTAAGCCAACGGGCCATATCGCTGCCACTGAGGTTCTGTGTAGCTTTGTTGTCAACGGCATAGGCCAGACCCTTACGGGTGAAGCCCTCTTCTGATACATCACCACCCCAGGCAACGGTATAACCCTTCTCAATGGCGTTGTCGATGATCTGCATCATCTCGTCCATTGGCAGGTTGTAGCTCAACGGGAAACGCCAGTTGTCCTGCACCTCTACAGCGAAAGCGGTGTAGAAGGGGTGATGGGTGTAGCTGGTGATAGAGACATAGTCGTCGAGGTTAATGCCGAGCGAAGCCATGAACGACTTCGGGGTGTATTCCTTGCCCTCATAGACGAACTTCTCCGGGCACTTGCCGAGATAAGCGTCGAGGATACCCTGCAAACCAACCTTCCACTGGTTGCTGATCTTCTTGGCTGAGCTCTTGGAAACTGCAGCTACGTAAGGCTCGAGGATAGAGAAGAACTCGTTGAAGTTGTTCAGTGAGTCGCCATACAGCGAACCTGGGAAAGGCATCGCGTCGATAGGACAGATGCCCCAGGTCTTCAGGGTGTGAAGCACGTCCTCGGCACTACCACCTTGAGCGAACTGACAGTCACCGTGATAGCGTACCACCTGGATGGCGCGCTCCATATAGGTCTTGTTGGCAACGAATGCCTCACAGAGGGTGTATTTCTTGCCAGTTGCCTTCAGAATCTCAGCCTCGAAAAACGAAAGAGTGGAGTAATCCCAGCAGGTACCTGAACGGTTCTGGTCCTTAATACTGGTAATGGGATTCGCCTTAATCGTGGTGAATACGGGTTTGTTCTGGTTCTTGGCGGGCTCCTTCTTCTTAGCTCCCGCAGCACTCATGGCGATCATCGCCATCAGTGCGAATGTTAAAAACTTCTTCATATGATTAATATTAAATGTTTGTTTTCATAAACTCCTCGAGTTCCTGCGGATGATAGGGTATGCGCTTTGATCCGAGGAAACGGCAGCCCTCCTTCGTGATGAGGATATCGTCCTCGATACGGATACCACCGAAGTCCTTATAGGTCTCCAGTTTGTCGAAGTTGAGGAATTCCTTGCAGTGTCCGCTGGCTTTCCAGTCGTCAATCAGGGCAGGAATAAAATAAATGCCTGGCTCGTCAGTCATCACGAAGCCCTCTTCCAGTTTACGACCCATACGCAGACAGTTGGTACCAAACTGTTCCAGATTCGGACGTGTCTCCTCGTCGAAGCCCACGTAGATCTGTCCGAGCCCCTCCATATCGTGTACGTCCATACCCATCATATGTCCCAGTCCGTGAGGCAGGAACATGGCGTGGGCACCCGCAGCAACAGCCTCGTCGGTATCGCCCTTCATCAGGCCGAGCTCCTTCAAACGCTCTGTCATCAAACGACAGACGGCAAAGTGTACATCCATATATTTCACACCTGGCTTAGCCATTTCGAGCACGTAGTCGTGACAGGCCTCCACAATACTGTAGATCTCCAACTGGCGCTGGGTGAACTTGCCGTTCACGGGCATCGTACGGGTGTGGTCGGAACAATAGTCATCGAGCTCACAACCTGCGTCGCACAACACCAGTCGTCCGTCCTCCAGCTTAGCGTCTGAAGGATTACCGTGCATGATCTCACCATGCTGTGAGAAGATCGTGGCAAAGCTGTTGCCTTGCGCCAGACTACGGGCGATGCCGTCCACCTGTCCAGCCACAAATCTTTCCGTGATACCTGGCTTGATGAGCAACTGCGCGGTCGTGTGCATCACGTAACCCACGTCACATGCTGCCTCGATATAGGCAATTTCCTCTGCACTCTTCGTAGCGCGCATCTTCACAACGGCCTTGATGAGTTCCAGCGAAGCAGCTTCCTTCTGCTGTGAGGGATAGATACCCAGCAGTTCCACTATCTGAATCTTCGTGTCGAAGCGATAGGGAGGCAGGAAGTGAATCTTCCTGTTTTTCACGATGTCGCAGAATTCCTTCAGCTTTTTCATTGGAGCGGTCTTCGCGACGCCCACCTCTGCTGCGAGGTCGGCCACTGAGGGTGTATAGCCCATCCAGACGATGTCCTCTACGTCGATATCATCGCCGAAGAGCACCTCCGTATCGTTTTCTATGTCGATTACACCCACGAGTCCGTCGCGATGCTGACCGAAGTAATACAGGAACGATGAATCCTGTCGCATCGGGGCATAGGCGTTGGCAGGGTAGTTCATTGGTGAGTCGTTGTTGCCAAAGAGGACAATCACACCGTTACCCACGAGTTTCTTCAACTCAGCGCGTCTTCTGATATATGTTTCCTTACTGAACATTTCTTATATTTCGTTTTCGTTGGTCAATTTGGTGCAAAGTTACTAATTATTTCTCAAATAGCCGAAACTTTTGCGAAAAAATTGCATAATTACACACTAGGAACCGTCCCCACCGTGTAAAATGTAATTGACTTTTCCAAATTTTCCCAGACTATTATTATGGGTTTCAGATAATTTTAGTACCTTTGCAGCCAAAATAGTCAAATAGTAAATAGTAAAATAGTCAAATTATACAATGGGAAAAGTAATTCTGACTGGTGATCGTCCCACCGGAAAACTCCATCTCGGACACTATGTAGGTTCTCTGCGTCGTCGTGTCCAGCTGCAGAATGCGGGCGACTATGATCGTATGTTCGTGTTTATGGCCGATGTGCAGGCCCTCACAGATAACGCTGACAATCCTGAGAAGATCCGTCAGAACATCATCGAGGTGGCGCTCGACTACCTTGCAGCGGGTCTCGACCCCGAGAAGTGTGTGCTCTTCATCCAGAGTCAGATTCCTGAACTCGCTGAACTCACCACCTATCTGATGAACCTCGTCTCAGTGAGCCGAGTACAGCGTAACCCGACGGTGAAGACGGAGGTGAAGATGCGTGGTTTTGAAGGTGAGAGCATCCCCCTCGGCTTCTTCTGCTACCCTGTTTCACAAGCTGCCGACATCACGCTCTTCAAGGCTACCACCGTTCCTGCTGGTGAGGATCAGGAGCCGATGCTTGAAGTTACCCGTGAACTTGTTCGCCGTTTCAATCAGGTATATGCGGAAGTGCTCGTCGAGCCGAATATCTTATTGCCAGAGAACCTGACAGCACGCCGTCTGCCTGGTACTGATGGCAAGGAGAAAATGTCTAAGTCGCTGGGCAACTGTATCTATCTCTCCGATACAGCCGACGATGTATGGCAGAAGGTACGTTCAATGTACACCGACCCGGAACATATCAATCTCAATGATCCTGGTCATGTAGAGGGTAATGCCGTATTCACATATCTCGACGCCTTCTCATGTGATGCTGATTTTGCAGAGTTCTGGCCTGAGTATCAGAATCTTGAAGAATTGAAGGACCATTACCGCCGTGGTGGTTTGGGCGATATGAAGTGCAAGAAGTTCCTGAACCAGGTACTCAACAAATTCCTGGAGCCCATGCGCCTGCGTCGTGCAGAGTTCGAGAAGGACATCCCTGAGATCTACAACATCTTGAAGAAGGGTACCGAACAGGCCCGTGAGGTCGGTGCCCAAACAATGGACGAAGTGCGCAAGGCTATGCGTATCGACTATTTCAACGATGCCGAACTCATCCGCCAGCAAGCTGAACGCTTCGCTAACAAATAATCAATAATCCCCGCTAGTCGGCGGGGATTATATCATTGCTTTTTTCCTGAATGTAAGCTTTCAGTTCGGCTATAGTTCAGATAGATGCAGTTGATACCGTTCATGTACTTGTGGTTGATATTCTTGCACAAGCGTGATAGGATAGCCCGTCGTAGATTATTCTCATCCATATCCATTAATTCTTCATCATTAAATTTGTAAATCGGATTTCGCAGGGGACCTTTGCTCTTAACCACCACCGTGAATTCCTTTTCCTTGTCGATAATACGCACATCGAAAGTCTCATCCTCTTTGGATTTTTGCGGTTCATGTGTCTCCACAATCTCATAGAGTAGTTCCTCCAGTGCCATATCCACAGCCAGACCGTCAGGTAGCTCGCATGCCTGTATAAAGGGGTGCACTTGGGCCAGGAACGCTTCTATGCCCTCAGAGGTGTAAGGTACGGAGACTGTGAAGGCAGGGTTCGACGGCACCGTGTTCTCCAGTGTAGGCCAGGCATAAAGCTTATTTTTGCGATGCACTACATACGCCATTGCCACCATCACCAACAGCAGAAGCCAGGCGGTGACGGGCAGGATATACCAGATGAGCTTAGGGGTGTAGAGAGCCATGACGACAATAATGCCGATGGTTCCTACGTTGGTCACGATTTCTATCCATCGGCAGAGTTTCTGATGCCCCTGCACGAAGTAAAGCACGCTCAGTGTCTCTGAAATGGCATTGGGCAGGAAGGCGAGGCTCATCAGACGGAACGGGATGTAGCACTGTTCTATCAGATGGTCGTCGGCACCAAAGACTCTTGCCAGCATGTCGGGGAAGAGGAATATCAGCAGGCTCACCGCCACCATCACCAGTATCAACAAGCGGAAGATACGTTTCAACAGGATGCCGCCGATATTGCTGATAGCCGTGTTCGAGCCTGATAATGCCAGCATACAAATACCGTTGACTTGGAAATAGACGGTAAATAAATACATGCCGTCGGCACCGAGTTTTCCGATAACCAGCGAGTTCATGGTGTAGGCCAGAGCCGGAGATAGCAAGGCTGATATCAACATGGGGAGTCCGATGGAGAAACACTCGCGATACTGCTTGATGCTGCATATCTTCTCTGGGCGCCTGAGACGGAATATCTTACTGTTCTTGCGCAGATAGCCTGTCAGCGAGGTGAAAGCAAGCAGATTGCTGAGTCCTGAAGCATACGAGGCACCAGCCAAACCCATATCCAGCACGCCGCAGAGCAGCAGGTCGAAAATGACATTGAGTATCTGAGAGATGATGATACGTCGGGTGATGAGGCGCGGACTGCCGTTGGTGATGATATAGGAGACGGGTACGCCACAAACGGCTGCTATGAAGATGGCGAACATGTCGGCATGAACATAGGGCTTCAGCATGGGCAGCAACCGCTCATCGCTGGTTAACAAGCCAGCTACCTCGTCGAGGAAAGGCAATACAAGACCTATGACCAACAGCGTGGAGAAGATGACATAGTACAGGTGATTATTGAACACCTGGTTCACCTTGTCGTAGTTCTGGGCACCAATGCCTCGTGCGCTCAGGAAACTGGCGCCGGCACTCATTATGCCGATGATGATAAACATGCAGGTCGCAAAGGGTTGCCAGATACGGACTACCGACAGCGCATCGGGCGACACCAGGTGACTTACCACAACGGAGTCTGTGAAACCACCCAATTGGCTCATCAGGGCCGACATGACGGTCGCCAGGAAGAACGACCCGAACATGTTCTTCAAGACATACTCATTACGCTGCATCATGATCTATAAATCTATAAACCGCCACACCTATCATGGTGAACTTATCCTTCATATAGGTATAGGCATCCATATTTGCAAGTCCTAATCCATTTTCACTGGCATGATAGAAGTGCAACCTACCGTCGATCCACTTGGCTATCAGCAGGTGCTTGATCTCCACACCTCTTGCCCAGCTGTGCTGGTCGCACACCACGGCCATGATGTCGCCATCGTGAATCACATTCAACTCCGAATCCTGCGGCATGTTCAGCAGTTCGCGGGGGATATAGGTAAAGCGCACACGCTGCTGCTGGCGAAGTGCAATGGCCTCGTAGTTCTTTTCGTCATCCATCTGGGGGCGGAACAGATACTTGTTTCTGGTCATATAGCTCGGCTGCAGGTCCATCACCCCCGTAAAGGGAAAGACGGGCTCGTCGGGACTGATACGTTCCACGAATCCCTCTTTGATGGCCGACTGCATGATCCAGGTGAAGTAATGGTTACGGGTGGCAAACGATACAACACCATCCTGATAGTGCATCCGCCGGTAGTAGTCCTTCAGGTCGGCCAGCGTGGTGCGCCCGTCTCTGTAACATAGTGCCAATGCCAGCACATCCTCCATCACGGTGGTACAGTCCACATGGCTGAGGCTCACCATCAGGCGTTCTTCCTCCATCGGCTGGGTGAATTCTGTAGAACTGCCGCCCTCCATCAGTTGGCGGAAGAAATATTCCGTCAGTGGCATCGACTGATCCACGTTTTTCATCGCACGCTGCAGTATCTGCTCGTTTTGCGCGTCAAACTGCTGCTCGTTGCGTCGCAGGCGACGGATTAGATTTTTCCGATAGATCCAACTCTCGATATCACAGATAGGTGTCTTTATGCAGAATACGAGCCACAGCGAGCGCAGCGCTGCCAACTGTTCGCGCCAGAAGTAGGGGTTGGTCTTCACCTTCTCATAGTCGCTGATGTCAATGCCCCAGGCATCATAACCCAGCCATCGGGCAATGCGCAGCGAACGGGCAATGTGGAAACTGCTGGTCAGGATGTAGTATCGGGTTTGCCCGAAATGCATCTCCATGTTCCATACCGAGCGGAAGGTGTTATAGCCACAGAAGTCGAGCACGAAGCGCTCTTCAGGAATATGGTATTCCTCTACCAGCGTGCGGTAGATGACGGTCGTGTCGGAACGGCAACCTGAGATGTAGAACGTCCAGTCAGGATAGGCATTGGCAAGAATGCTCACCAGCCTCACCCGCAGCTGCAGGATAGGTGAAAGCGAGTTGTCGGGACGCAGTTTGGCACCTAACACCAGACAAACCTTCAAGTCCTCGATCAGAGGTGCCTGCAACCTGTCATTATGTAACTTAACATACCGCATCGTCGGATTCGTGCACTTTTTCTTCTATAGTATGAAGAAGAATGATCTGCTCTCTGACACTGGCGGCAAACGCATCGCCGTTTTCCAGAATGCAGGCCTTCAGTTCGGCGATGTCCTTACACCCCAGATGGTGTATCACCGTAAAATGCAGGCCCCATCCTTCGGCATTATGCCCGGCACCGTCGAAGGAAGTCACCCTGCCGTCAATAACATCTTTATTGGTGCGCGCCCACAGGTGGAATATCCTGTCAATGGCATAATTCTGATCGCTGTCGGCATGGCAGTAGCAAACCAGTTCGTCAGTATGTTCCTCAAGGTATTGGGTAATCACCGCCACAATCATCCGCCCCACTTCCTTGTCAGGCGCACCGCCACGCTTCCCGTCGGCAAGCCTGAGCAAAAAGTAGAGTACCCGATGACCGCCCATCTCCGCCACCTCAATGAAGTGTAGCACATAAAGGCGATTCGCGGCATTGTAAAACTCCACCGCCGAATCGCCTCTTTTCCTTAACACCAGTTTGGATATGGTATTGATCTTCGCTATTCCTTCTTCAGAAACTGTATTCAATCTTATTTTTTAGACGTACCGTCCAAAACGCCGCTTCTACAATGAAAATCAGTACCAAACTCACCACGCTTAACATAGTCATCGAGACTCAGCGCCTGAGCGGAAATGATCTCTACAGGTGATTTCCTGATTCCAAATGGATTGTCATTCTTAGCCATAATAGAATTGTACTTAAATAGAATGGTACTTATTTCTTATTCGTTGTTGCACAAAAACTTACACGATCTGTATCATCTAATGTCCTCTGCACATAGTCATCGAGGGTCAGTGCCTGAACGGTAATAAGATTAACAGGTGATTTCCTGATTGCAAATGGATTGTCATTCTTAGCCATAATCTTCAAATTTTAAGTTTAATAATATGAATTGAAAGCTTGCGCTTTACTTTTCGTTGGCAAATATACGTATAATTTCCTTATTTTTATCTTTTTTGCAAGACAATTAACGTTAATTAACTGTTGTCAGGCTAGGTCATGCCTCGTTTCAATAGAACATTTTGCATTATCATATTCTGATTTTCTTACGGAACACAGGCACTTCTTCTACAGGCTGTTCTACCAGACATGCCTCGATACTCTTGCCGCCAAGCGGGTCGATGCCCTGTTCAATTTGCTGGCACAACTCCATGCGGATCTGGGCTGTCAGACATGTGTCGCCTTGTATCTCTCTGAACGCAAAAGTGCCGTCGGCATGCTTTTCCAATGCTTCTCCAGCAAAACAGGGCACACGACAATACCGACAATAGTCATGCTGGCCGCAGAGGGGAAACGCTTGCTTCTGATCGGCCTGAAGCATCTGCAGTCGCTGTGGGCTCATGATGGCCTCCATGAGCGACGCATGATGCAAATTGCCGAAGGTGATGGGGATATTGCTGCACCCACTGACCACCCCACTGGGAGAGATGTTGATCACACTATTGGCAGAACAGGGGAACCCAGGCTCGCTGCCCAACTCGTAGCCGTCGGCTTTCCCATCGGCAGGCACATGAGTCTTCCCAAGCGGATCATTTAAAATGATACGCAGGGCTTCAGGACGTGTCTGCAGATGTTCAATCAAAGAGACATCGCCATCGGCACCAGGTATCAACACGCACGAGACTTCATTCTCAGCCCCCAGCTGGTGGGCTATCTCGCGCACCCCGTAATAGGTTCGGGTGTTCAGACGGAACACGGGCGTCTTGAGGTTCAGGGGCACAGGCCATTCTGCCATCTCCCTC
>CADAAR010000038.1 GCA_902785945.1 uncultured Prevotellaceae bacterium | reverse complement strand
AGGTGTGGAGGGCAATTACCACACCCGGGAAATATGGCTCTACCGTGATCAGCTGCGCGAAAACATGGCATTAAGGGCAGATAGATGGATACAAACCCGGTAGCCGTGGGGACAGGTACCTGAGTCATAGCAGCCGTCATACCCAAGTACCTATCCCAGCGACTACTCGGCCAAAAAGTTGTCCAAAGGGGTACTAAAAATAGCTCAAAATTTGGAGTGGGTAAAAATATTAAACACGGATTTTGGGGGCGAACCGTGATGGAAATAGGGGAGGAAATAAAGGGCGTTTCTGAAGGTTTTTTACACGTATGAATGAGGGCAAAAAAATCTTTTGTCATTTAACAGAATTTCAGATTTAAAATGATCGAGGAGAGAGATTTTTTTATACCTTTGCAAACAGAAATCAATATAGATATTCTCATGACAGGAATCTCAGCAAACTGCAATTCCGTGTCTAGCCCCAAGACCGCTGTAAGCTGCGGGCTGACACTCTCGGCTGCTATCCGACGCATAATGAAGTCGGGTGACAACCCCAAGGCAGCGATTCCTGAAACGGTCATTATCGGAGATCGGGGCCTAGAACCTAAGGCGGCAAACTTCGCCACAGAATCGGCCTCACAGCTTTTCACATTATTATATATTATAAAGCAAAACCTTCGTCAAGATGACCAACAACCCCACCATAGGAAAGCCCCGTCGCGGCAAGCTGAAGATTACAAATGTCAGCGTGCTCAGGATAATTGAGTCATACTACGAGCTCAAAGGCTTGAAGGTGGCGATGGAGAAGTTAGAGCAATTGAATGAACTCTTCTCAACTGAGCCAGGATGGAACGAGGCGTCTGCGGAGATCATGCAATACCTTACTGAAAAACGCAAGGAGGAACAACAAAAACAAAGAGAAGAAAAACTGGAGGAACTGCGGACTGCAGCTCCTAATATCCATTTGCAGAACAATGCCACTAGTACGAGTGACGCTAAGAATATTGGAAAGGTTGAGGTCGAGCAGATGGACGTAGATGTGAAATCGCCAGGAAACAATATTGCAAGAATAATCAAAATAGGAGATAGCAAAGATGATGAATAACATGGAACAAGACGACGGGTTCTGTATCAAGGTGTACAGTCCGGGTAATTTCATTGCGAAGGAGATAACCATTAACGGTGGTGTGCATCTGGGCACGAATACTGCTGCTGGTGGCTTTACCGATGAACAGATAGCCAAGGCTCTTTCTGCTTGCGTGGGCAAGGGTAAGGTTATCGACTTCAAACAGAAATGGGCGGGTGCCTATTGGTATTTGCGCTGGGCGTGTAATTATCCGGTGGATGTACAGAAGTTCTGTGAGAAGGTAAAGAGCCTGCCGTATGAAAAGCCACTGGAAATAGCATGCGAATACAGGAATATCAGGGAGATCGTTACGTTGTCGTTCATGGATCAGGACCCGCGGAAGATGGATTCGGTGAAAGTGAGTAAGAACGATGAAAAGCTATTCTTCCAATGTCGTGAGGTAGCCCTTAAATTAGCCGAAGAACTAGGAAAAGCATACCTGCCAAGCATCTGATTTTGGCAAGCCGTTGGCAAGAAATTGGCATTCCATTGCAAAGCAGTGGGATGCCTTTTTTTATGCCTAATTTTGCAATCAGAAACTTAACAAACAACAGTAATAATAATCAAAAGTCGCCTTGAAGGGGGCGACGTAAAACAAAGCTTCAAAGATGAAGAAAAACTTTACAACGGTTCGTAAAAGGACCAAAGGCGTGAGAATGATTCATGCGAATCTGATTGCTGACCACCAGATTGATCGCGTAGCTGAACAGGTGATGACGGGACTGGAAGACAAGGTGTCGCCGGTGCTCTACGGCACGCTGATCATGCTCGTAAGAGGATTTGACGAGGACATGCAGCTGGAGATGGCTGATGATTTCGTGGACTTTGCCAAGTATCATGTGGCGCATACCACGGGTGTGATGTCGGCTGACATTATCCTGGATCTCGGCTATATGATGATTGCCGAGGAGCACGACATCCTGAAGAAGAGCGAGCGCAGCAGAATGAGAAATCTATCCATGAAAAACTAATGTACGCGTATGGGAACAGGAATCACAAAACTCTTTAATGAGAATGGTGAGCAGATTATCACCTCGCTGGACATTGCAAAGCTGACTGGAAAGGAGCACAGAAACGTGCTGCGTGACATCAGAAACATGGAGCCGGCATGGGAAAAGTTACATCAGCTCAAATTTGAGCAGATGCAAATCCGGGAGAATCTTCCTAACAACGGCTACCGTTTGAGAACGGTCTATGCGCTCACAAAACTGGAGTGCCTGTACATCGCGACTAAGTACGACGATGTGTCGAGGGCGAAGTTGGTGTTGCGCTGGGAAGAGCTGGAGCGCGCTAACGTCCGCACACAGGGGACAGGCACTTCTGTGACATCGCGGGCGACATCACAGATGAGCCAGTCCCCGTGTGCTTCCCCGAAGCTGCTGACGACGGAAAGGGAGATACTGAGGAAGGGCGATGAGATTCGCAGGGGGCAGATTGAAAAAGAGAACGCGCCTGCAGACGGTTGCTTCACCATTAGCGAAGTGGCTGAGATGCTGAAGACTTCGGTGAAGGAACTGAATCAGTTCTTGGTGAAACAGGATATCCAGTTCCGCAGAGACGGCCGTTACTATCTGACACCGAAGTACGAGGGTTCGGGCTTTGCCAAAGAAAGGGCATTCCACTATTTCTCTCTCGAAGGTGAAAAGAAAGAGCGCTTCTATCTGGTCTGGACACCGGAGGGCATGGAATTCATCAGGCACCTCTATTATTTGAATAACTAAAAAAATAACAATATGAACGAACAACAATTTATTGAAAAGCCGGAAGGTAAGCCGGTGAAGGCCTTTAGGGCCAGAGTGAAAATGTACGGCAATGATGTCGTAGTGGTTAATCCCGAGACTCAGAAGGAGAGCAATCGCCGAATGATCAAGCAGAAAGGCAAGAGCAGCTTCTACAAGTCGGAGGGCGAGAAAGAGAGCTCTTACTCTATCCACATCAACGTGGATGCCAACGATCCGGATCCCGTGGCAACGATGCAGGAACAGTTTGCGGAGTTGACGAAGGGCGAACTTAAGAGTGAGCTGAAGCTGAAGGTGAAGGGCAAGTTGCTCTATGAGAATCCGAAGTTGAAGGTGTATCTGAACAAGACGCAGAAGCAGGTGATTATACAGACGAACCTGGACTGTGGTCCCACTGTAGAGCGCGAACTTTTGCAGCTGCAGGCTGAAATGGCCAAGGTTATCGGGGCAAACTACTCAGAGATATTGAAAGTGTTTAACTCAAAACAGAATTAACAATGGAAGCATTAGTAACAATAACAGAGGTGGGCGCATACTCTGAGCGCCAGTATCAGAAGCAGGACGGCACTGCGGAGTATTTCAAGAGTCGTGGATTTGTTCTCAAAAGAGGTGGCGATTCCTTCTATGGCGAATTGACGGGCGAGGCTGCCAGCAAGAACCGCGACACGCAGTATGACCAGCAGGTGCCTTACATCGTGAAGGGATTCTGGAAGGTTCGCACTTGGGGCGACAATCATGACCGTCATGAGAACGTATTCTATATTACGGACATTCAAAACCTGTAGCCCATGATCACATTCCAAGAGAATACTCACTTCTCCCAGGCTCTTCCTTGTTCGAAGGAAGAGTTCTGGGCACAGGTCAGGAAACCGAATACGGCCTGGCGCATTGATGCCCGCAGAGCCATTATAGCTGCTGTTGAGGCTTCGAAGACGCAGGGCGTGGCGGCGATTCAGACTTGGCTTAATAATGCGGATTATCAGAAGTTCCTGTTGAAGAAGCAGAATCTGAAGCGTGAAGCTGCCAAGAAGGCTTGGGAAGCGAAGAGCGATGCCGAGAAACTGCTGGCCTTTGCGCAGGAGATCAAGGATAACTCTGTGGCGTTTATCTATAGCTGTTATGAGTTTGATGAGACGCAGACAGAGAAAGGCAAACCCTTCCGCCATCGTCGCCTGGCTGATTGCCATTTAAATGGTTTGGTGATGCTCGACATAGATCATGTGGAGAATCCGATGCAAATCTGGTATCAGTTGCGTGACAATCAGGAACTGATGGCGCGTGTGAAGTTGGTGCATATCACCAGCAGTAGCTTTGGCATCCGTATCATCTTTACGGCCAATATCGAGGATGGTAATCTGGCAGACAATCAGATTGTATTTGCCGAAGCCTTAGGACAGAAGCCTGATGAAAGCTGTATCGATGCTACTCGTAACTCTTTTGCTCCGAAGGAGGAGGATATCTTATTTATTGACGACACATTATTTGATTATTATGATGAAGATTTCGACAGGCGATTCACGCCTGAGTACCGCCAGAAGAGAACTCAACCATTATATCATGAGTTTCCTTCTAAGGGTGAAGCTGCTAGCGGCGACACAAAGGGGACAGGCACTTCTGTGCCGTCTGCGACAGCACACAAATGCCAGTCCCCATGTGTCACCGGGTTCAACGCCATAAAATGGAGAGGGTATGATATTCAAGGTATTATTGATGCTCGCTATGGCGACAAGCTGCCTTGCGCTGATGACAGCAACAGACACAAGGAGAGTCTTAAGCTCGCCACGGATCTGCTCCTCATGCTCGATGGTGACAGGAAAGCCGTGCAGCGTATTATCGAAGCACAGAGTTGGGTCAAGGAGATCATCGCAGAGCGCGATGAGGACGTGGCGCAGACGGTGGAATCAGCCGCGGAGTGCGTGGCGCAGAAAGAGAAGAAGTATGCGAACTCGCAGCCATCCAAGGCCATGCTTGAAGCGGTGAAAACCGTCACCGGACTGAATTATCAGGATATAATCTCACAAAAGGGACCGTCCCCATTGTGCGATGGGAGGTCGAAAGCTTCTATCTTGAATGATATGTTGGACGGCTGGGGTAAGGAGATTGAAGCGATGTTTGAGGATTTTCCTCTTTTGAAAGATGTCTGCTCTGGCTTGAAGCGCAGCCAGTATCCTGCGGCATTGTTCGTGGCTGGTGGCACATTGATGACCTTGATGACCAGATGCTGGTACAGCTTCTATCATCGTCCGGAAGAAGAGCGCAGACTGAATTGCTCGCTGTATATCATTGGCCATCCTGCATCGAACAAGTCAATGGCAAATTCGCTTTATAAGATTCTGTCAGCACCCATCGCTGCAGCAGACAAAGCAGGAAAGGCCGCTTTGAACCGCTATAAGCAGGATCAGAAGAAGAAGGCTGCCAATAAAGAAGGTAAGGATAAGCCTCAGGGTATCATCCGCATCCATCCGGCCAGAACCTCGAATGGTCAGCTGATTCAGGATATGCTCAATGCCAAGGAAACCATCGATGGCAAGGAAATCTCGCTGCATATGATGACCTTTGATACAGAGTTAGACAATTCTATCATGCTTCAGCAGGGTGGATCGTGGATTAACAAGCAGAGTATGGAGTTGAAGGCTTTTCACAACGAAGAGGATGGACAGATGTATCAGAACTCGGATTCGCCTGTAGATGAATTCAGCGTGGTGTGGAACTACATCTATACCGGCACGCCCATAGCACTGAAGAAAAAGGTGAATGAACGCAACTTCGGTAGTGGTCTCTCTACGCGACTGGCTGTGATCCCGATGCCAAAGACGAATTTCCAGATGATTAAGTTTGAGGAAAAATCGGCCATTGATTGGCAGCGGCTGGACAGAATGAAGACTTGGGCCTATAAGCTGGACTCCCGCTATGGTGAGCTTCCGCTCTGGCCATTGGTGAAGCATCTCTACGAATGGACTGAGAACCGCATGGCGGATTGTGAGGAAGACCAGAGCGAGGCTAATGAACTGATGTTGAAGCGTGTGCCTTATCACGCTCTGAACTACTCTGCGCCCTTCATCGATATGCGCCATTGGGAGAGCATTCACCAGCAAGGCAACTACTGGACGGGTGATTATGAGGTGGATGATACAGACTGGAAACTCTGTGAACTGATTGCCCGTATTCAGTATGCCACGCAGCAGCATTTCTTCGGGGTGATGGCTGAGAAGTACTTTGACGACATGAATAATGATGTGCAGATAACCGGCAAACGACATTATAATAAGTCTGTTGAGGGGTATGCTCGTCTTCCACAGGTGTTCTCAAAAGCGGATGTCATGAAATGTTTCGGTTATACGAAGGACAAGACAGCACTTAAGAAGTTGGAGCGCTTAACATCTGACAAATGTATAGCTATCATCACTGAGGGTGAGTCTACAGGCATGTATAAGAAATTAGTAAATAACATTATTTAGTCGACAATTCGACAATTCGACAATTTGAAAATTAAAATGAAAGAAGTAGAATTGAATAAACAAGCAAAGCTCTCCCCGCATTTTACGCTGGGAGAGCTCACCAAAACAAGTTATCATACGAGCGATGGGAATATTCCAAGTCATGTGGCGATTGAGAATTTAAAGCGCCTGTGTGGGTGGCTGGAGATGCTGAGGGAAAGGTATAATCGGAAGTATGGAAACCTATCGCTGGGGCCAGGCCCCAGTGATAGGTCGGGGGAGGAGATTCCCGTATTGATCTCCAGCGGATATCGCTCGGAGCAGGTGAATATGAAATGTGGGGGAGCGAAGGGCTCGAATCATTTGACGGGTTGTGCCGTCGACATCAGGTGTCTGGGGCCGGAGAAGATGATACGTTATGCCTGTCTGTTGCTCGATACGGCTGATGAAAACGGCTGGGTGTTCGATGAGCTCATCCAAGAGAAGCGCGGCACCACCTATTGGATTCACTTCGCGGTAAGGCCGAAAGATAATCGCAGGAAGATCCTCTTCGACTGCAGGTAACTCCCTGATTATCTAGTAGGCGTAAACCAAGCCGTATTTCTCGTTCAGCAGTGGAGCCGCCAGGCGGGCGTCCGTCTGCACGTAATAGGGAGCTTCTGTGATCTCTGTGATCATCACATCTGCCTCGCGTGGGTGATTAAAAGAAAAGAGAGCCGTGATGACTCTCTTTTTCTGGTTTAAGTGCGGAGAGTGAGGGATTCAAACCCCCGATACCCGAAAGGGGTATACCGGATTTCGAGTCCAGCGCGATCGATCACTCTGCCAACTCTCCGATTAGCGCCTAAGCGGATGCAAAGGTAACAACTTTTTCCGATTCCACCAAATTTTAATGGGTTTTTATTCGAAAGAAAGTTTTGCCAGGCGGTTTTTTAGCTGCTCGGCCTCGGATTTGCGGATGCTGAGTTTGATTTCGCAGGTATTATCGTAGGTCTGCGAGAGAATGCGTGGCTGCATGTCTTTCACGATGCGCATGACATCGTTCATCATGGGGTAGGCGAACGAGTAGGTGATGACCTCCTCTATCTGACGGGTCTCAATCTCTGAATGGGCGATGGCATCGGCAGCGGCTTCACGATAGGCGACGATGAGTCCGCTGGTACCCAGGTTCACACCACCATAGTAGCGCACCACAACGATGAGGATATCGGTAAGTTCGTTGCTGTTGATCTGTCCGAGAATGGGTTTGCCTGCTGTGCTGGAGGGCTCGCCATCGTCGTTGGCACGGAACTCCGTGCGCTCAGGGCCGAGCATATAGGCGTAGCACACGTGGCGGGCATCGAAGTATTTCTTGCGATAGCCTGCTATGAGGTCTTTGACTTCATCGACGGTAGACACATGATGAGCGAAGGCGAGGAACTTGCTACGCTTGTCGGTGTAGTAGCCCTCGCCTCCGCTCTTCAATGTCTTGTATTCGTCGTTCATAACGATGAGGTTTCCCCCGCTCCGCGGGGGAAATCCTTAATTATTGTACTCCTGCCAGCTCTTGATCTTCACGTCGTCGAGGTTCATGGCGGTGAAGGCCTCGATGAAGGCCTTGGCCAGACGGACGTTGGTCATCAGAGGAATGTTGTGGTCGATGGCACCACGACGGATCTTGTAACCATTGGTGAGCTCACGAGAGGTGTGGTTCTTAGGCACATTGATCACGAGACCAACCTTGTGCTGAGAGATGAGATCCATGACGTTCTCGCCCTCCTCATCAGGCCATGCTACGCTGACAGCCTTCACACCGTTGTCGTTGAAGAACTTAGCGGTTCCTGCAGTAGCGTAGATGGTGTAACCCTTCTTGGCCAGCTGCTGAGCGGGCTCGAGCAGACTTACCTTACCCTTGGCACCACCAGAGCTGATGAGCACGGCATCCTTAGGAATAGAGTAACCCGTGGCAATCAGCGAGTTGAGCATAGCCTCGTTGAGGTCGTCGCCCAGACAGCCAACCTCACCTGTAGAGCTCATGTCGACACCGAGTACGGGGTCGGCGTTCTGCAGACGGGCGAACGAGAACTGTGAGGCCTTCACACCGATGCGGTCGATGTCGAACTCACTCTTCTCGGGCTTCTGATAAGGAGCGTCGAGCATGATCTTCGTAGCGGTCTCGATGAAGTTGCGCTTCAGGATCTTCGATACGAAGGGGAACGAACGAGAGGCGCGGAGGTTACACTCGATAACCTTCACCTCGCGGTTCTTAGCCAGGAACTGGATATTGAACGGACCGCTGATGTTCAGCTCGGCAGCGATCTTATGGGCAATCTTCTTGATCTGACGGATGGTAGAGAAGTAGATGTGCTGGGCGGGGAACACCATCGTGGCATCACCAGAGTGCACACCGGCATACTCTACGTGCTCGGAGATGGCGTACTCGATCACCTCACCCTTATCAGCTACAGCGTCGAACTCAATCTCCTTGGTTTCGGTCATGAACTTAGACACCACTACGGGGAACTCCTTCGACACCTCGGTAGCCATGTTGAGGAAGCGGTGCAGCTCCTCTTCATCGTAGCACACGTTCATGGCAGCACCCGAGAGCACGTACGACGGACGTACGAGTACGGGATAGCCCACCTTGGCCACGAACTCCTTGACATCGTCGAACGAGGTGAGGGCCTGCCATGAGGGCTGGTCGATGCCCAGCTTGTCGAGCATGGCAGAGAACTTGTCGCGGTTTTCTGCGCGGTCGATATCCACAGGCGAGGTACCCAGTACGGGCACACCCTGACGATAGAGCTTCATGGCGAGGTTGTTAGGAATCTGACCACCCACAGAGACGATCACACCACGGGGCTGCTCCAGGTCGATGACGTCGAGCACGCGCTCCAGGGAGAGCTCGTCGAAGTAAAGACGGTCGCACATATCGTAGTCGGTAGATACGGTCTCGGGGTTGTAGTTGATCATGATCGACTTGTAACCCAGCTTGCGGGCGGTGTTGATGGCATTCACCGAACACCAGTCGAACTCTACTGAAGAACCGATGCGATAAGCACCTGAACCTAAGACTACTACAGACTTCTCGTTATTGTAATAGTTGATGTCGTGTGCAGGCTTATATTGCTCGCCCTGAGGATTGCCGAATGCAGGTGTGTGGGTGTAAGTGAAATACAGGTAGTTCGTGAGTTCCGGATGCTCAGAGGCCACCGTCGGGATGCGCTTCACGCTAGGCATGATGCCCTTCTCCTTACGATACTTACGAACGGCCAGGTTCTCCTTCTCCATGTTACCACCCCCGGGCTTCAGCACGAAGCGGGCAATCTGGAAGTCGCTGAATCCACAACGCTTCACCTCCAACAGCAGCTCGTCGGGCAGTTCCTCAAGCTTGTTGTACTTCTGCAGCTCGTGCTTCAGGTCGACAATGTGCTTCAGGCGCTCCAGGAACCAGATGTCGATCTTCGTGAGTTCCTCGATACGCTCGATGGTATAACCCTCTTCAAGGGCCTGAGCGATGGCGAAGATACGCAGATCGGTAGGATTAGCCAGCTCCTCATCGAGGTTGTCGAACTTCGTGTGGTCGTTGCCCACGAAACCGTGCATGCCCTGACCAATCATACGCAGGCCCTTCTGTATCATCTCCTCGAACGAACGTCCAATAGACATGATCTCACCCACAGACTTCATGGAAGAACCGATCTGACGGCTTACGCCAGCAAACTTCGTGAGGTCCCAGCGGGGAATCTTACAGATCATATAATCGAGGCTCGGAGCCACGTAGGCTGAAGAGGTGGTACCCATCTCACCAATCTGGTCGAGGGTATAGCCAAGGGCGATCTTGGCGGCGACGAAGGCGAGGGGATAGCCGGTGGCCTTCGAGGCGAGGGCAGAAGAACGCGAGAGACGGGCGTTGATCTCGATGATACGGTAATCGTTGGTCTCTGCGTTGAAAGCGAACTGAATATTGCACTCGCCCACGATGCCGAGGTGCTTCACACACTTGATGGTGAGTTCCTGCAGCATCTTCACCTGATCCTCGCGGAGCGAACAGGTAGGTGCTACGACGATCGACTCACCGGTATGGATGCCAAGGGGATCGAAGTTCTCCATCGAGGCAACGGTGAAGCAACGGTCGTTGGCATCACGGATGCACTCGAACTCAATCTCCTTCCAGCCCTTGAGGCTTTCCTCTACGAGGATTTGGGGTGCGAAGGTGAAGGCCGACTCTGCCAGCTCGATGAAGCGCTTCTCGTCAGGACAGATACCTGAGCCAAGACCACCGAGGGCGTAAGCAGAACGGATCATGATGGGGAAGCCAATCTCGTGGGCTGCCTTCAGCGCATCCTCCATCGACTCGACGGCATGGGATACAGGCACCTTCAGGTCGACCTCGGCCAGCTTTTTAACAAAAAGGTCGCGGTCCTCAGTATTCATGATGGCCTCGACACTTGTTCCTAAGACTTCAACTCCGTATTCTTTCAGGGTACCATTTTGGTAAAGCTCTGTTCCGCAGTTCAGCGCGGTCTGTCCTCCGAATGCCAAGAGGATGCCGTCGGGCCGCTCCTTCTTGATGATTTCGGTGACGAAATGTGTATTAACAGGTTGGAAATACACTTTGTCTGCAATACCTTCACTTGTTTGAATGGTTGCGATGTTAGGGTTAACGAGTACACTCTTGATGCCTTCTTCTCGAAGTGCCTTTAATGCTTGTGAACCTGAGTAGTCAAACTCTCCTGCTTGTCCGATTTTCAAGGCACCCGATCCGAGTACCAACACCTTTTTCAGTTCTTTTTTCATTTTTGGGTTGATTTTGATATCCTTGTTCTTAAATCGCGTGCAAAGTTAGCAAGAAATTCTGATTTATCAATCATTTCTTCAAGGAAAATTTGTTTCTAACCCGTATTTTTTGTCATAAAACAAATGCACTTGGGCTCAATATAACCCAAGCGCACTTAGTATTGAATATTTACTGAATATTTACTGATTCTGATTCATCATCTGACGAAGGAATTCGGGCACCTGTCGCTCCTGTGTCTGAGTAGCGGGGAAGGGGCTCTTGGGCTGCTTCTTCAGCTTGGCCTCATAGTAGGCCTTCACATCTGCCCATTTATAATAAGGATACATATTAGTTTCTACAGGCATGGTCACCTCGTTTTCGTTGAAGAGGGCCTTCACGAGTATGTCGCCAGCCTTGCCTTTCTTCGGACGATAGAACACCAGCTGTACGTTGCAGGCGTAGGGCACAGCCTGATAGCTGCGGAAATAGGTGTCGAGCTCTTCCAGGTTGTCGATGGAACAGTTAAAGCCTCCCAGCTCCAGCAGGGCGATGATGGGCAGCACTACGGTATCGTGACCGAAGCGCAGCGTGGCTTGTGTCTGGGTGACGGTGTCGGCCGTCTCGATAATGTTCCTCAGCAGATTGGCTTGCTGCCAGTGCATGGCGTTGCCTGTTTGCGGGGCATTGGCGTAGTTCAGATACCAATAGAGGTTGTTGCCGTTCCAAAGACGATAGAGCTCCTCAACGGTAAACAGGTCGAGCAGTTCGGTATTGCTGTCGTCAATCTGCTGGTTCACGGCAATGTCGTAGATGCTACCCATCAGCGTGGTGGGCATCACGTTCATATACACCCAGTCCTGATCGGTAAACAGCACCTTCATCAGTCTGCGGGGATCGCGCATCTTGGCACTCCACTCATTCTGGATAGGACGGGCCTTACCTTCGTTGGCGCGTGACAACCCGTCCTTGGGTGCGTTCATATAGCTCATATTGGCCTCGTTGGCCTCGTTGTGGATACGGGCGCTGGGGTTGGCCTGTGCCAGTTCCTCACATTCTGCAATCATCGAGAGGATGCTGCGCACGGAAGTGGTGCTACGGGCATCAATCAGGATGTTCGGGGTCTTGAATATCTCGGGGAAGTTCTGCGCCATACGTTTGCCGATACCGTGATGCTCTTTCTCACCGAGTGGCGACAGATCGCCATAATGGCCTCTGGCACCCTTGGCAATCACCTCGAGTCTGGCCAGTGCCTTTTCGCCAACAGCCGAGAGGACGCCTGCTTTCTTGGCATCGCGCAGGGTGGTGATGGGCGAGGTGTAGTCGCGCTCGTTGAGCAGCCATCTGGCACCATGACGTCCGTAGTGGCTCATGTAGTAGGGCTCATAGCCCTTGGGAGCGGGGGTGAGGGCCTTGCGGGGCAGACGGTCGTAGTCGGTCAGGTTACCTCCTGCCAGGAACTTGTCGGCCTGGAATTCCTCTAATACATTTTTCTCGTAAGCTTGCTTGGTCTGTGCTGAAACCGTCAGCGAAAACGCCAGACCTAAAATAGTAATGATAGCCTTCATTTTGTTATGGTTTAATTAAGTTGTTAGAGATATAAGTTCTGTCTTAATCGCTGTCGGTAGCCCTGAGTATGATGCTGGTGGCTCCGATGGTGAAGAGCGTGCCGTCGTCGATGATGCGCCGTTCCTTGGGCGAGAGCTCCACATTGTCGACAAAGGTGCCCGTATTGCTGTTGTTGTCCTTGAGGGTATAGCGCAGCTGCCCCTTCTTGTCTCTCGAAACGGTGATGGTGCAGTGGTTCAGGTCAACGCTGGGGTCTACAGTCTCGAAGGTGCAGTTGGCAGGATTGCCCTTCTGGTAGCGACCTATCACGTTGTCGCCCATCCGCAAGGGAATCACCTGTTTGTAATGGAATACGTTTTCTATGATGACCACCGATCCGCAACCTTCTTCGTTGGCCTGCTCATCGGGGTTCTCATCTTTCTGACGGTTTTTCAGTTTGCTCACACCCATGCGGATGCCAAACTCCTTGCCACAATCGGGACATTTGAATACCAGCGATTGTCCGGCTTCATACTGAGTCTCGTCGAAAGTGATGTATTGGTCGCACTTCGGACACCTGACGCGCTTCATAGGCTCAGACCTTGTCTTTGAGTTTGAGTACCCACGCCTCCTCGAAGCCCTTGTTGTCACGCCAGCGGTTCAGGCGGTTGTAGGCAGCGTTCTGGGTGTCGAAATGTCCGCAGATCACACGGGTCACGTTGTTGCGGACGAATATCTCTGCCTCCGTAAAGCCACGCTTGTGGAGTTCCTCGACAAACGCCTTGGCATTCTTCATCGACACATGGCAGGCCAGCACGATACAGTAGCCCGTCTTCATGGTTTCCGGCTGCGCCACGACTGAGTCTTTCTTCACCTCAGCCACCTCGGCTTTCTTGGCTACGGTGGTGTCAGGCGCAATCTTGATGGTCGTATCGACTTTCACATCTGCCTTATGGGGTTTCGATGCCAACAAGGGATTGTTCAGCCCACCCATGTTCACCTGTGTAGAATCGCTGTTGCTCACGGGTGTGGTCATCAGGAAGAATGCTAATACAGCAGCGGCTACAGCAACGGTATTGCGTATCCACGACATCTTGATGACAACGGCGCGCTCCTCTTCTTCCTCCTCTTCGACAGGGGTCATACCGCCGAGCACGGGCACCATCTCTTTCTCTTCCTTCTCCTTTGGCTGTACTTCTGCTGCGACGGGCTCCTCCTGGGCAATGGTCTTCATCTCAAAGCTGCTGAGACCGTAGAGCTCTGGTGTCAGGATACCGGCCTCGCAGGGGGTGAACACGTATTTGCCATCCTCGTTGAGCGAGAGTTCACCGATATCGTTCAGCTCATAATAGCCCGCAGCGTCGATGTGCTGCTTCAGTTCTTCCACCTCGCTCTCTATTCTGCGCAGGGCCTCGGGGTAGCTGATGTCGTAGGCTTCAATGTACGACTGCACGAGCAGCGAGTCGTTCATCGTGAGCTGCGGATTAAAGCCCAGGGTGCGCAAGGGTGGGAGGAAAATCTGGTCGTCCTCGTCATAACGCGCCTCTACATGATGGGTCATAAATCCCCCTAAACCAGGCACTATCACGCAGTCATTGCTGAGCAAAAGTATCTCAATATGTCTATCTAATTCAATCATGGATGCAAAATTAATTCTTTTTTCTGAGAAAAACAAATAAAAAGTACCTTAAAATTTCGCCAAAATGATTTTTTTGATGTAACTTTGCATCCAAATTAGGAAATTATGGAATATATCAAGACTGAAATAGCCGGTGTTTTTATCATCGAACCCCGTGTTTTTAACGATGCCCGAGGCTATTTTATGGAAGCTTGGAAAGAGGCTGAGTTTAATGAGCACATCGGTCCCGTGAAATTCATACAGGACAATGAGTCGAAGTCTTCCTATGGCGTGCTCCGTGGTCTGCATTATCAGAAAGGGGCCTATTCCCAGGCTAAGCTCGTCCGCGTGATTAAGGGTCGTGTGCTCGATGTGGCTGTCGACATCCGCAAGTCGAGTCCTACCTTCGGTAAGCATGTGATGGTGGAGCTGAGCGAAGACAATAAGCGTCAGTTCTTCATCCCCCGCGGCTTTGCGCATGGCTTCCTGGTGCTGAGCGAAGAGGCCATCTTCACATATAAGGTCGACAACCCCTATATGCCCTCTCAGGAAGCGGGCGTTCGCTGGAATGATCCTGAGCTCGCCATCGAGTGGCCCATCGACCCTGCTGTGGTACAAACGAGTGAGAAAGATTTAAAGCAACCCTTGTTGAAAGAGGCAGAAATATTTGAGTAGCAATAATTTATCGACATGAATATAGCAATTGTAGGAACTGGTTATGTAGGTCTCGTATCGGGCACATGCTTTGCTGATACGGGTGCTAATGTGACTTGTGTTGACGTTGATGCCAACAAGATAGAACGTCTGAAGGAAGGCATCATTCCCATCTATGAGCCGGGTCTCGACGAGCTGGTGAAGAAGAATGTGGCTGCAGGTCGTTTGAAGTTCACCACCGATCTGGCTTCGGTACTCAACGATGTGGAGATTGTGTTCTCTGCTGTGGGTACGCCTCCCGACGAAGACGGTAGTGCAGATCTGAAATATGTGCTCCAGGTGGCGAAGACCATCGGAGAGAACCTGAATAAGTATGTGGTGGTGGTCACCAAGTCGACGGTGCCTGTGGGTACCGCCAAGAAGGTGCGCCAGACCATCGAGGCCGAGCTCTCCAAGCGTGGTGTCGACATCGCGTTCGATGTGGCCTCGAATCCCGAGTTCCTCAAGGAGGGTAACGCCATCAAGGACTTCATGTCGCCCGACCGTGTGGTGGTGGGTGTTGAGAGCGAGCAGGCCAAGAAGGTGCTCACCAAGCTCTACAAGCCTTTCCTCATCAACAATTTCCGCGTGATCTTCATGGACATCCCCTCAGCCGAGATGACCAAGTATGCTGCCAACTCGATGCTGGCCACGCGTATCTCCTTCATGAACGACATTGCTAATTTATGCGAGCGCGTGGGCGCGGATGTAAATATGGTACGCGCGGGCATAGGTTCCGACACCCGTATCGGACGTAAGTTCCTCTATGCCGGTTGTGGCTATGGTGGCTCGTGTTTCCCCAAGGATGTGAAGGCCCTTATCAAGACAGCCGACCAGGCGGGCTATTCCATGGAGGTGCTGAAGGCTGTAGAGCGTGTGAACGAGAAACAGAAGAGTGTGCTCTTCGAGAAGCTCGTCAAGGCCTATGGCAGCGAAGAGGCTCTGAAGGGCAAGACCATCGCCATGTGGGGACTCTCCTTCAAGCCCGAGACCGACGATATGCGTGAGTCAACGGCATTGGTGATGATCGAGAAGCTGTTGGCTGCTGGCTGTCAGATCCGTGTCTACGACCCTGTGGCTATGGAAGAGTGTAAGCGTCGTATTGGCGATGCCGTCGTTTACTGTCGTGACATGTATGATGCCGTGCTCGATGCCGATGCCCTGCTGCTGCTTACGGAGTGGAAAGAATTCCGTCTGCCGGGCTGGGGTGTCATCAAGAAGGCGATGAAACGATCGCTGGTCATCGACGGACGAAATATATTTGATACGGAGGAGCTCGATGAAAACGGCTTTGAGTATCATTGCATAGGAAAATGAAACAAATATCGATTATAATCTTATTAGCCTTGGCGCTTTACAGCTGTGGTAACCGTTCTGCCAGTGTTGCTGGCTCGGAACAGGGTGAAGACCGCGACTCGAAGAATATGCTGCAAGGTTTCTGGGTCGACGACGAGACTGAGGAAATGGCCGTTCTGGTAAAGGGCGACTCCATCTTCTATTCCGACTCTACCAGCATGCCTTCTTATTTCCGCATCGTGGGCGATTCGCTCGTTCTGGCATCGGGTGCCACCTATCTCATCGACCGTATCAGCGAGAACCTGTTCTGGTTTCATAATCAGAATGGCGACCTCGTGAAGTACCGTCGCAGTTCTAATCTCGATCAGGATACCACCTGGGTGCACGACACGCCGCACATCATGACCTACACCCATCAGGTGAAGACCGACTCTGTGGTGCTCTTTGGGGGCGATCGTTACCATTGGTATATCGCCATCAATCCCACGAAGTACAAGGTGGTGAAGCACACGTATAGCGATGCTGGTGTCGAGGTGGATAATGTCTATTACGACAATATCATGCACATCAGCGTGTATAAGGGTGCGCAGAAGCTTTATTCCAGCGATTTCCGTAAGAGTCAGTTCAGCAAGTATGTGCCTGCCGAATTCCTGGAGCAGGCGGTGCTGGGCAATATGGAGTTCAGCAGCATCGATGCGGCTGGTCTGCATTTCAACGCCACGCTTTGCATTCCCGATGGGGCAAGCTGTTACCTTGTAGAGACGTTGATATCCTACAAGGGCGAGCTGACGATGAAAACCATCGAGTATTAGTCGTTGTCGCCTGTCCAGGCGTCCAGAAGCATTCTGGCTATAGAGAGTTTTTCCGGTATGTCGGGCAGGTTGTCCTTCCTGAACCATCCGCCTTTGGCTATCTCACTTTGTTGCAGGTGAATCTCGCCTGACACATAGTCGGCATTGAAGCCCACCATCAGTCCGCAAGGGTAGGGCCAGGGCTGCGAGCCGAAATAGCGTATGTTGGTAATGGTCACGCCTGTCTCCTCCAGGGCCTCACGGGCTACGGCTTCTTCAAGTGTCTCGCCCGTCTCTACGAAGCCTGCCACCAGTCCGTAGTAATCGCGCTTGAAGTTCTTGGCGCGCACCAGCAGCACCTCGTCGTCGCGATGAATCAGCACGATGACGGCTGTGGCCAGCTGTGGCCAGATCTCCTTACCACACTCCGTACATTTCTTCGAGATATCGGTATCCATGCGCATCGGGGCACCACACACGCCACAATACTTCGTGTTCTGGTCCCAGTACAACAGTTCCTGACACTTGCCAGCCTTCAGATACAGGGCCTTCGTCAGCTTGAAGTAGCTTTGTCTTAGGGGACACATCTCATAGCGCTCGTCGTTCACCACAGGGGCATCAATGCGATAGGTCTTCACCTCTGTACCATCGGCCATGGGCGTAATGTTCATCACGTTTGTCCAGGGCTTCACTTCTGTGGGGGCTTCCTCTTGCAGAGGAATGGTATAACTGCCGTCAGCACATTTCTCTAACAGCAGGTCTTCTTTACAGAAAACAAAAAAGTAGTGTTTCATTTGCCAAATAGAATTTTCCGGTCGCGCTCCAGCGCGGGCTTCACCCAGTCCTCGGGCACGAACTTCCAGTTGTGGTTAGGCTGCGGGTCCACGGTGCCCATCTTCCGGATTTCCTCGGTCAGATAGTGGCGCTGGTCGAGTTCCGTCTGCCACACCACACGCTTCTCCAGCTCGTCCTTGGGAATGCCGGCACCGAGCGTCAGCAGTTCACCACCGCCATTGGCACGATAACTGTTCATCACCACCTTATACTCTTTTTTCTCGTCGAAGGGCTCACCGTTCGACATTCTGAGTATCTTCACCTTCTGACCATTGGGTTTCGTCAGGTCCACCTCGTAGTCGATGCCACAGGCAGAGTCGAAGTTAAAGGTGTAGTTCACAAATCCCGTGCGTTGCTGGTCTTCGGTCGAGTTCTCATTCAGCAGCAGGGCGTGGTCGTCGGGGGTCTTCATGGTGTTTGTCCACATGTCGTAGCTGTATTCCAGATGCTTGCGCACCTCTTCGCCTGTCAGTCGCAGCACGAACATCAGGTTCTCAAACCTGTAGAGCTTGAACATGTCGCCCTGTGTCACGTCGCCTGCCTGAATCATGCTGTTGAAAGCCAGCGGTGCGTTAAATGAAATCTCGGCACCCGAAATCTTCATCTGCAGGTTGTGGATCAGGTCGGTGAAGGCTGAATTGCCGAAGAATCCCTCTCGCGAATAGACGGGGTTCTCGAATCGGCCTATCTTCTGGGCCACATAGTTTTTCACGGCATCTATCTTTGGCTGGAAGTGGCTGAGCATCTGCTCGTCGATGGCCTCGTTGGTCACGTTCACAATCTCACCCTTGATATCCTTTTTCACCAGATGGCCGTTCTTATAGGTGAGCTCTATCTCAGCCTCTGCCACGTTCTTCACATAGCAGCTGGGATCGATGCAGAGCACCTTCTTGCCTTTCTTGTTGGTAATCCAGTCGTTGTGCACCTGATGGTCGTGTCCGAAGAAGATGATGTCGAAGCCCGGCACCTCCTTGGCCACAGCCTCCGTAGCGTCCTCCTCGTATTCATCAGTCTTGATACCGCCCTTCAGTCCGGAATGGAACAGTCCGAAAATCAGGTCGGGCTGCTCCACATCCTGGATATACTTCACCCATTTCTTGGCGCAGCTGGTCATCTCTTCAAACTCCATGCCTTTCCATATCGACTTGTTCAGCCAGTTGGGAATGGCGGGTGTCAGCATACCGATGATACAGATCTTCACACCGTCGACGTAATGCGTGGAGTAGGGCTGCAGTCCGGTATAGATGCTCTGCGGATTGGCCTTGCCATTCTTGTATTCTTCCTTCACGATGTTCGCACCCAGCAGCGGACAGCGTACCTCGCGAATCCACTTGTCGTACACCTTATGTCCGGGCTCGATGTCGTGGTTGCCCACCGTCTCTGCATCGTATTTCATGTAGTTGATCACCTGTGCTGCCAGGTTCACGTCCTCGGGCATCACGTAGTTCGACCAGTACACACAGGGCTGTCCCTGCAGTATATCGCCGTTGTCTATCAGCAACAGGTGGTCGCCGTATTGCTGGCGTTGCTTGGTGATATAGGTGTTGGCACGGGTCAGGGTTCCGTCGATGGGCTTGTTGTTCATGAAGTCCCAAGGAAAGAAATGTCCGTGCACATCACTTGTCTCAATCACTTTTAGCTTCACCGTTTTTGTGGCTGGTTGAGCGTTGGCAGATAAAATCATGGCCAGAAGGGCCGTCGTTAGTATAGCTAATCTTTTCATCGTCGGAAATAATTTGGTGCAAAGATATACATTTTTCCCGATTCTTGCAAATATCTCACGGAAAAGTTGTACCGTTGCAACGACAAAATATGTAAAGCAACGAAAAAAACTATTCGTGAAATAAGTAATATAAAAAATCCCCGCTCAGTCGAGTGGGGATTCTTTGTTTAGAAGGGGCCGTAGCCCATGCAACTTGTGGTCGTGATGGCCGTCAGGAAGGCTGTGAGTGCGGCTACTATCACCTTCACCGCCACCTCAATAATCCGCTTCTTCATAATTCTTCACTCTTCACTCTTCACTCGCTTAGGCGTTGGGATCATAATCATCGTCCTCACCTTCGCCGGTGTTGATGATCAGCGTACTAGCCTGACCAGGCATAGCGAAGCTACCAGTGTAGACACCATTGTCCTCAGTCAGCTCGATTTCTGAGCCATTCACGGTTGCGGTGGGCACCTGACCCTCAGCAGGCGTGATGCTGATTTCTACCTCGTCATCCTCGTTCAGAGAAGTACCTGAGGTCACAGCATTACCATCTTTGGTGACGGTTGCTGAGCCAACGCCGGTCCTAGAGATCGTCAGCGCATAGGTACTAGCGGTTTGCTGACCCTGCTGGCTCTGGCTGCCCTGTTGGCCCTGCTCGCTCTCACTGTTGGTGTTCTCGTTGTCGTTGTCCTCTACGGTACCTGCGTCAGCCGAGGTTACACGCTTCACAACATCGCCGTTGCGGTCGTAGCAGGTAATCTGAATCGAGGTGTTAGCCAGCTCGTCCTTCAGGTCCTGAGTAGGAGTGAAGATAATGCGGCGGGTGCTGATCAGCGAGGTCTTCACATCCTCTACCTTTGCCACACTCTTGGCGCGCAGACCGAATCGCATCGAGCCCAATCCGGGCAGAGCCACACTGTGTCCCTCGGTCGCCCAAGCCTTGATCACCTCACCGGCTGCATCCCAGCAGGCCTTCATCACACCCTGGCCACATAGCGCCACACACCAGGATCATTCTCATCTTTCGTGAACTTAATGTTACGTTCAACTGCTTTTACTTTCAATGCCATAATTCTAAAAATTTTAAATGGTTAATAGATTGTTAAATAATTTTACTTTGTCGCCGAATTACTCCATTTTTGGCTTTGCCTAGGAAACAGGTGCCTTGCGCGCTAGGAATTCTTGTTGCTCAGGCAGGCCGCCGCTCGACATCCCTTTTAAGGGTGGCGCTTGCTACCGAAGGGACGCAAGAAATGTAGAATTTTTTCTTTGACATTGCAAAGGTACAAAATTTTCATTGCGTTTCCAAATTATTCTTCAAAAAAAGCACGCAAAAAAACACGCAGCAAATTTTTGGTTTCTCAGATGCGCACAGCGCACAGTGCACAGTTTTCTCATGAGCACCATCGTATTGGACAAAATAATATTTACTATATATATAATATATATATTATATATATAGTAATATAATAATTTCTCTTATTCTCATTCTTTATATCCCCCTCTCCTAAAAACTGTGCTCTGTGCGCTGTGCGCATTAAGATTCCAAATATCCGAGAGAAAATAATGAGTTTTTTTGTTTTTTAAGAAATTAGCTTTATCTTTGCAGCCACAAATCCTCACGCAGGGACAATCCCTTAGTGAGTTGAGGAGAGCGAACCATACCTGTCAGCCTTACTTGAATATGTGATTGGCGACCTAAAGAAGAGCCGCCTTTATCATGGTGTTTCTTCTATGGGAGGTATGATTGTTTGTAAGACTAACCAGCAGGCAAAGAATCTTTATGAGTTGTTTTGTAAGCGGGAGGAATCGGAGAATAAACCACTAAGGGCTGCTCTTATCCTTTCAGATGAAGGAAGCAAGACTGAAAGAAAAGACCTCATCAAGGAGTTTAAGAATGTCACGGCGGGGTCAGGATACAATGTAACATATCCCAATAGATGGAAAACGGAAGTCAATCGACTTCCGTTTTTTCGTCTGGTTTTTGAAATAATTGCCTATATTATTTGAAAATCAGCTGTGCGAAATTGTAGAGACCATACTTCCAGACCACGAAGTTGTGCTGTTCATTCGGGTAGTTGATGAGGGTGCAAGGGATGCCCTTCTCGTCGCAGAAGGCCTTGAGCTGTGCGCTGTTGTTCATCAGGCCGTCGGCGCCACCGCATACCATCCACAGGAGTTTGTTCTCCTTCTTCACCTTGTCGACGTCAGGAATGAGCTGTGCAGCGCGCATCGTGTTGGGGGCAGAAGAGAAACCGCCTACGTATGCAAATACATCCATGTGACCAAGTCCGAAGTTGAGCGACTGGCCGCCACCCATCGACAGACCTGCAATGGCACGGTGATCTTTATCGGTGTAAACGCTGAAGTTCTTCTCGATGTAAGGAATCAGGCTACCAATGAGGTCTTTGTCGAAATCGCCGAATGCTCTGAACGAGCCCATACCTCCTGCCCGCGAGTCATCCTTCTGAGCACGTCCATTAGGCATGACCACGATCATGTCGGCCACTTTTCCGTCGGCATAGAGGTTGTCCATGATGATGTTGGGCACACCGCCGTCTTTGTACCATTCGTTCTCGTCGCCACCGATGCCATGCAGCAGGTAGAGCACGCTGTACTTTTTCTTTGCATCGTACTTTGGTGGCAGATAGACGTTTGCCTTACGGATGGTTCCTACTGATTCTGACTGGTACTCAATGAGCTTCACGGTGCCCTTTGCAATGCCTGCACGCTCCTGGTCGAAACCCTGGGGAGCTGCCTTGTACTCGTCGAACTTAACATCAACCTGTGGAGCGCCAAACATGGGAATTGTTGGCTCCTGTGCATTGGCTGTCATCATAGAGATGGAGAGCAATGCTGCGAAATAAAACTTCTTCATTTAATTTATTAATAAATATATAATTGATAATATAGCTTTTTGGTTAGACGGAGTTTTACTCATTTGGTTTAAAAGGACTGTTCAATCTTTAATTTGAGAAAACTCGGTTATAATTTGGTTTTCTCCCAACTTATTCATACCTTTGCATCAGAATATGAAAACAAAGGTAATTATTGCATTTATTGCGCTGATGATGGCAAGTTCCATCGCCAGCGCTCAGACATCGCTTAAGGGAAGGGTGTATTACCATCCGAACATTATGGAGCAAGCGATGGGGCCGGAAGTAGACATCGACAAGAAAATAGCTGAAGCCCGGGCAAATGCTATTGCAAAAAAGGAGAAGGAGAAAGGCCGTAAGTTGACGAAAGAGGAGATAGCCAAGCTGGACAAAGAAACAGCTAATGCCAGGAAACAGGCTGAAGTCTTGAAAAAGGCCTTGACGGTGGCGATAACCGTTGAGTTTACCAGTGCAACAGACGTTATCATGAGTCAAAAGACTAAGATTGATGACGATGCCCTTAAAAAAATGGGAGTAGGATGGTTTAAACGCAAAGCCCTAAAAGCGGCACTCGCATTGTCGCCTGAGTCCCAGAAGGAGAAGTACGAGGTGAAGGGTAACAAGGTGTTTTTTATTGACGGCAAAGATCGCGACACGCTTACCCTTAGCAACGACGGCAAGACACTTAGTGGCGAATTAGACAAGGACACGAAATTCACGCTGAAAAGAACAAAGTGAACGACGAGCTGTTACAACAACTGAATGAGAGTCAGCAGGCGGCGGTGGTGTATTGTGACGGGCCGTCGCTGGTGATAGCTGGTGCAGGCTCGGGCAAGACGAGGGTGCTGACGTATAAGATTGCGTGGCTGCTGGAACAGGGTATGGCCCCTTGGCAGATTCTGGCGCTGACGTTTACCAATAAGGCTGCCCGCGAGATGAAGGAACGTATCGGCAGACTGGTGGGCGAAGAAAGGGCCCGCTATCTGCAGATGGGCACGTTCCACAGCGTGTTTGCAAGAATCCTGCGCTCGGAGGCGGAGGTGTTGGGCTTTAACTCGAACTTTACCATCTATGACCAGAGCGATGCCCGTTCGCTGGTGAAGACGATTATCAAGGAGATGGGGCTCGACGACAAGGTGTATAAGCCCGCATCGGTGGCCGACCGTATCTCGATGGCCAAGAACCATCTGTTGCTGCCTCAGGCCTACGCACAGAGTGCATGGGCTGCTGACGACGCCCAACAGAAGCGTCCCCAGGTGACTAATATATATATAAGGTACGTAGAACGTTGTCGACAGGCGAACGCAATGGACTTCGACGATCTGTTGGTGCAGACGTGGGTGCTGTTTCAGAACCATGAGGCTGTGCGTCAGAAATACGTGGAGAAATTTCATTTTGTGCTCGTGGATGAGTATCAGGACACGAACTATGCACAGCAGGCGATTGTTTACCAGTTGACGAAAGAGCGCCAGAAAGTGTGTGTGGTGGGCGACGATGCGCAGAGCATCTATTCGTTTCGCGGTGCCAATATCGATAATATCCTGAATTTCCAGAGTCAGTATACCGACGCCAAGCTCTTTAAACTGGAGCAGAACTATCGCTCTACGCAGCTGATAGTGCAGGCGGCGAACTCGCTGATCAGACGGAATGAGCGACAGATACCGAAGAACGTGTTCTCGAAGAATGAGCACGGTGAGAAGTTGCAGCTGAAGCCCGCTTATAGTGACAGGGAGGAGGCGATGATTGTGACGCAGGACATCAAACGGCTGCGCAGGCAGGACCATTGCGACTGGAGTGACTTCGCCATTCTGTATCGCACGAATGCCCAGAGCCGAAGTTTTGAGGAACAGATGCGTAAGGACAATATACCGTATCGTATTTATGGCGGACTGAGCTTCTACCAGCGTAAGGAGATTAAGGACGTGATAGCCTATTTCCGACTGATTGCGAACCCCAACGACGAGGAGGCCTTCAAGCGCATCGTGAACTATCCCGCACGAGGCATCGGTGATACAACGGTAGGGAAGATTATCCAGACGGCACAGACCTATGGCGTGAGCCTGTGGCAGGTGATCAAGGAACCCGTGCTCTTCCCGATAGACGTGAGCAAGGGCACGATGACGAAGATACAGGCCTTCCGGGAGCTGATAGAGGGCTGGATAGGTCGAGTGGCGACGGAAGATGCCTACACCCTGGGCCACGATATCATTATGAACTCGGGTATCAGCAAGGATATCTACAGCGGACGTAACCCCGAGGATATCTCACGACAGGAGAACCTGGAGGAGTTTCTGAGTGGTATGCAGGACTTTGTGGAGAGTCGAAGGGAAGAAGATATGGGCGATGAGGTGTATCTGCCAGATTTCTTGCAGGAGGTGGCACTCCTGACCGACCTCGACAGCGATGAGGGCGACGAGAACGACAAAGTGACGCTGATGACCATCCACTCGGCTAAGGGACTGGAGTTTCCTACGGTGTTTATCGTGGGACTGGAAGAGAATATCTTTCCGAGTCCGATGTGTACCAGTTCGATGCGTGAACTCGAGGAGGAACGCCGATTGTTGTATGTGGCCATCACCAGAGCCGAGAAGCATTGCATCATGACGTGTGCACAGAACCGTTTCCGCTATGGACGGATGGAGTATGACACGCCTTCGCGGTTTATCAGGGATATTGATCCGGAGCTGCTGGAGGTGCAATCAGAAGCGGGTGGGGGAAAGCCCTGCTTCGGAGAAAGTTCATTTGGAGGCAGCAGGAGTAGAGAGTGGATGCAGAACCCCAGACCTGTGGCCACGCAGTTCCGGGCTGATCCTAAGCCGAGGGCTGTGGCTCCCAGACAAGCGGAGAAGCCCGTGGACCCCTTCGGACCGAACTTCAAACGTCTGTATCAGACTGTGGCAGGTGAATCACGGGGACAGGGCCGCTGTACTCCGCAAGCTGCGCACAGTCAGACCTGTCCCCATGATTCATTGCGCGAAGGATGCCAGATTGAGCACCAGCGCTTTGGCGTGGGAACGGTGACGAAGATTGAGGGTACGGGTGAGAACACCAAGGCCACGGTGACCTTCCGCAATGCAGGTACGAAGCAACTGCTGCTGAAGTTTGCGAAATTCAAGATTATAGGATAAAATTAGAGCGACTCATCATCGGGTCGCTCTATTTGTCTCTTGCCCGTCTTAGGCAGATGTTTCTTTTTACGGAGCCATGCAGCCTTGCGGGCCTCATAGTCCTCGTGATGTTTCTCTAAATATCCGTCGGCCATCAGTCGTTGAAATGAGCATAGATGACACGCATCTTAATCGGATCTGACGAGGTGCCACGCTTCAGGCGGGTGGAGGTGACGCCCATCTCGTGAATCAGCGCAATAGGTGTGGAGTTGGTAGAGCTGGATGTGGCCGACTTGATCTCGCCCACAGGCAGCAATATCGCCTTGTTCCAGTTAGGATGCTTTTCCACCCAGTTAGGATCGCTCTTCAGACCTGTGTTACGGTCGTTGTACATCTTGGTGATGAGGTTGTTGATATCGCTACTGCTAGAGAAACTGTAGGCGTTTTTAGAGAGCGAGGTATAGAAGGCATACTTGTTGTTGTAGTTCTGAATCTTCTCGAAGAAGTTGTTCAGACTGTCTTTTTGTATCAGCAAAACCTTCTGGGGCACAGCGAACGTGTATGCGGTGAGTTCTTCCATGTTGTTGACACGGGGGAAGGTGACAGAGGCGGAGAGCAGAGAGTCGCACGTGTGTGTAGACTTGACCTCGTCGACGGGCAGGGTAACTTCCGTGAAGATGCCTGCGGGCGTCTTCATATAGGTGAACTGCTGGTCGGTCTCTGCCAGTTTCTTCAGCGCTGCCTTGTCGTTCTTCACCGTGATGGTCTGGAGCACCTCGTCGGTAGACGATACAGAGAGGAAACTACTGAACTTATTGTCTTCGATTTCAAGCTCCTCAGCTAATTCGTCGCTCTGGTAAGTGTAATAGATAATCATCTGTGCTGATGAGAAATGCGCCATCAGCCCTTGACCGTCGGTGGTTTCAACATTGAATCCCGGACACAACTGGTGCGTGAAGGCGTAGGAATTCTTGAAATATTGCGGATGGTCGTAATAGTTCTGAATAATGTAGGTGCCATAGTTGTTATAGGTGACACCATTCTTATCGGTATAAGGCTTGTTAAGTCGGATGGTGATGGTGGGCTGATAAGTAGACAGGGCCCTGAGACTGTCTTTTACCGTCAGGTCGTGATAGGTGTACATGCGTGAGACTGACAGGCCGCCCTCGCGGATATAGCCTTCCTTCACAGGGTCGAAATTGGTGTAGTGTACACCATCGGCTACAGGATGGTCGAGCTCTGAGAGACGGAGCTTCATGGCTGTGGTGGAGTCGCCAAATGTCTTGCTTGCATCGAAGGTGAGGTAGATGACGCAGGAGTCGGCCACGATGCTACCGTTATGAGCATCGGTTATCTCCTTTTTTTCGGGCATCATCGCGTTTTCCACCATGTTGAACTGCATCATGAAGCTGCTGGCAACGGTGATGTCGGTCTCAGGATCGGTGATACGACCCAGATAGAGCTCGTTGTTGTAGGTATAGACGGAGTCGGGAACGAACGATTCTGTCAGTACGTTGAATTCATGGGTAGAGACATTGATGTTGTCATTACTGCTGGTGAGCGACATACCGATGTTGTCTGTACCTTCGTCGCAAGAACAAATTGCCATTGCAAAACCAGCAATCGCTAAACAATATTTGAGTTTCATGTCTAATCTTTACAAGTGTTTATTCGTCTTCACTATCTGTGGCTGTATCGGGGCAGATGGTGTTGTATAGTGCCTCGATCTTGTCATAATTATCTTTATCCTTTATATCTACGACACCGTCGCTGTAGTCGGTGGCCAACTTGCACAGCTCGTCGAAATCGAACTGATCCTTATAGGGCTGCAGCAACTCTGCTGTGGCATCGCGGAACTCCAGGCAGCGCTTGAAGTTAGGATCGAGATTGGTCTTAAAGCTCTTGGGGAACAGCGTGGTGACCACCTTCGTGTTGGCAAAGGAGGGCTCGTCGTGATAGGCCGTCTTGATATAAAATGGTATGACGGCACTCATCCAACCCTGACAATGAATGATGTCGGGCACCCAGCGCAGCTTCTTCACCGTTTCAAGTACGCCTCTGGCAAAGAAAATGGCACGCTCTCCGTTATCGGCATAGTCTTTTCCATTCTCATCCTTGTCCATCAGACGCTTGGTGAAATAGTCGTCGTTGTCGATGAAATAGACCTGCACCTTGCAGGATTGTATGGTAGCTACCTTGATGATGAGCGGATGGTCGGTCTCGTCGATAATCAGGTTCATACCCGACAGACGGATAACTTCGTGCAACTGTCCTCGGCGCTCATTGATATTTCCCCATTTGGGCATGAAGGTACGGATTTCAAAACCTTTCTCTTGAATAGAACTTGGAAGGTCTCTACCTAAAAGCGACAACTCGCTGTCTGGTACGTAAGGAGCGATCTCCTGATTGATGAAAAGTATCTTTTTTGCCATTCTTTGTTGAATTATGCTGCAAAGGTACTAAAAAAATCGCGGAAAACCGCCATTTGTGCCTTGTTTTTTGCAAAAAGTGACATATTTCACCTTGTTTTTTGATTTTTTTGTAAAAAAAAGCAATAAAACTTGCAAGTTTCAATTATTCTTCGTATATTTGCAAAAATATTTAGTTTTAACCATTAGAAGATATGGCTAAGTATAACATTACAGAGAAAAGAGAAAAGGAGGCCGCCTACCGTAGTTTGGTGAGCCCTCGCCTGATGGACGAGATGCAGGAGAAGATCATGAACATCGTTGTCATGCAGAAAAAATACCGTGACAAAGATTATTCTGCTAAGCGATTAGCAGAGGATCTCGGTACTAACACCCGTTATATCTCGGCTGTCGTGAATGTACGTTTCCATATGAATTATACTTCATTTGTGAACAAGTATCGTATTGAGGAGGCCATGACTATTTTGGTGGACAAACGCTATCAGGATCTCCGTATGGAGGAGGTTAGTGATATGGTGGGCTTTGCCAACCGTCAGTCGTTCTATGCATCGTTCTTCAAAATCATGGGTATTACGCCACGTGAGTACCGTATTTCTCACTTGGCTCAGCACCCGTCGTTGAAGACGCCGAAGGCAGCTAAGGCTACAAAGGATACGAAGGCCAAGAAAGCTAAAGCTACAAAGGCTACAAAGGCAGCAAAAGCCACCAAGGGCACCAAGGCCACAAAGGCTCCGAAGAAGGCTGCTAAGGGTTCAAAGAAAGAAAAATAGGAGGATCACTTAGTGGGATTTGTTTATCAAGACGAACGCTTTGCTGATTTGCAGTTGCTGCGGTATCGTCTGAATGGTTTTGACGAGTTGTCGCTTCGCCAGAAGAAATTGATTTATTATCTGTCGAAAGCGACACTTTTCGGTAGAGACATTACTTTTGATCAGTATGGTAAATATAACCTCCGCATCCGCAAGATGTTGGAGGTCATTTATTGTGATGAGACCATTGCTCACGATACGGCCGATTTCCGGGCGTTGGAGGTGTATCTGAAGCGTGTCTGGTTTTCGAATGGTATCTGCCATCATTATGGCTGCGAGAAGTTCAAACCCGGCTTTTCCGTAGATTACCTGCGGAGCGTTCTCCAAAAGGTGGATGCCAGGAAACTGCCGTTGAAATCGGGCGAGAGCGTGGAGGAGATGTGTAAGGAACTCTTTCCTGTAATATTCGACATGCAAGTGCTGCCCAAGCGTGTGAACAAAGCTGATGGTGAGGATCTGGTACGTACGTCGGCCTGTCATTTCTATGAAAAGGTGTCACAACAGGAAGCCGAAGCATTCTATGCCCGTATGAAGCAGGAGGATGCAGGGAACGAGACGCCCGTTTCCTATGGCCTGAACTCGACGCTGGTGAAGGAGAATGGCGAACTGAAGGAACGCGTCTGGAAGGCAGACGGTCTGTATGGCAATGCCATCCGACATATCATTTATTGGCTCAGGAAGGCGATGGAAGTAGCTGAAAACGAGGCTCAGAAATCGTATATTGCGCTATTGATAAAGTATTATGAATCAGGCGATTTGAATACTTTTAATGAATATTGCATTGAATGGGTTGGTGAGCATGAATCGGCCATCGATTTCATTAATGGTTTTATCGAGGTGTATGGCGATCCTCTGGGTTTGAAAGGCTCGTGGGAAGGACTTGTGGAATACATCGATCAGGAAGCCACTCATCGCACGCAGACGATATCGAACAACGCCCAGTGGTTTGAGGATCATTCGCCTGTAGACCAAAGGTTCAAGAAGGCTGTGGTGCATGGTGTCTCAGCAAATGTGATCTGTGCGGCTATGTTGGGTGGTGAGGAATATCCCTCAACGGCCATCGGTATCAATCTGCCCAATGCTGACTGGATACGTGCCCGTTATGGCTCGAAGAGTATTACCATCAGCAACATTACCGATGCTTATAACAAGGCGGCAAAGGGAAGTGGTTTTAAGGAGGAGTTTGTGGTTGACGAAGCTACGCTCCAGCTGATAGAGAAATATGGTGACGTGTGCGACGACCTGCATACCGACCTGCACGAATGTCTGGGACACGGTAGCGGACAGCTGTTGCCGGGTGTGGATCCCGACAGCCTGAAGGCTTATGGCAACACCATTGAGGAAGCCCGTGCCGATCTGTTCGGACTCTATTACATGGCAGATAATAAACTGGTGGAACTGGGTCTGACGCCTGATAAGGAAGCGTATAAATCGCAGTATTACACCTATATGATGAACGGTTTGATGACCCAGCTGATACGTATCACACCTGGTCATCAGATAGAAGAGGCCCACATGCGTAATCGTGCCCTCATTGCCCATTGGTGCTACGAGAACGGTGATGCCATCCAACTGGTGAAGCGCAAAGGAAAGACGTATGTGGAGATTACCGACTATGAGCAGTTGCGCGGGTTGATAGCCCGACTGCTGGCAGAGGTGCAGCGTATCAAGAGCGAGGGCGATTATGAGGCTGCCCGTCGGTTGGTGGAGACCTATGCTGTGAAAGTCGACGCCACGCTTCATCAGGAGGTGCTGGAACGCTACAAGAAACTGAATCTCGCTCCCTATAAGGGCTTTATCAATCCGATGATGCTGCCCGTGCTCGATGAGAATGGTGAGATCTGTGATATCCAGTTGAACTATAGTGAGAGCTATGCGCATCAGATGCTGCGCTACAGCAGCGAATACGCTACGCTGATTTAGTGAATAGTTAATAGTGAAGAGTGAATAGTGAAAAGTGAGGTTCAGGATTTGGTGAAGGAGATTAAGCAGTCGTTTCGTCTGATGATGGACGGAGCGGTGGCAAAGTCCATGCGTGATAAGGGGTTGGCGTATAAGCTGAACTGGGGTGCCACACTACCTCGTCTCCGTGAGAAGGCCGATACCTACGGTAAGAACTACGATCTTGCCATTGCCCTTTGGAAAGAGGATGTGCGCGAGTGTAAGATTCTCGCCACGATGATCATGCCTGCAGATAAGGTGCTGCCCGAGGTGATTGACATATGGATGGAACAGATCACCTCGCAGGAGATTGCTGAGCAGGCGGTGTTTAATCTTTTCCAGTATCTGCCGTATGCACCAGAGAAAGCCTATACCTGGATGGCATCTGACCAGCCCCTCTATCAATACTGCGGTTTTCACATCCTGGCCCGATTGTTTATGGACAAACGTGAGCCGAATGAGCGAGGCATCAATGAATTTCTCGACCAAGCCCTCGTCGCTCTTCAGAGTCCCAATATGGGCGTGAGAAAGGCAGCGATGGCGGCTGTCAGGAGGTTTTCGGAACTCGGACTGGTGTATGAGCGATTGGCAAAAAGCGCACTAAAACAGATTAATTTAGATTTTTTATAGATAATATCTCTTTTATCTCCCTGAAAGTTTGTACCTTTGTGCGGTTTTTGGAATAACAATCCATTTGACACCGCTGATATGGTAAAAATTGACGTTTGGCAAGCTGTTTTGCGCATTCTTGACAGTTATCTTGAGGTGAACAATCATCGCAAGACGCCTGAGCGTTATACCATTCTGAAAGCCATTTACAAGACGGAAGGCCATTTTACCCTCGACGAGTTGAGTGAACGACTGGTGAGGGATTACAACTTCCCCGTGAGCAGAGCTACCCTTTACAATACGCTGAATCTGTTTCTCCAGCTTCGTTTGGTGATTCGTCATCGTTTTCAGGGAGCAACGGTCTATGAGGCTTGTTATGACAATATGAGTCATAGCCATCAGATCTGTACGGTGTGTGGTAAGGTGACGGAGTTAAAGACACCCCTTGTTACCGAAGCCATCAACGATACCCGTCTGAAGCGTTTTCGTAAGGATGGTTACACGCTTTATATCTATGGTGTGTGCAGCACTTGTCAGGCAAAACTGACGAAGATGAGGAAGAAACAAGAGAAAAAGAGTAAAACAACAGATAAAAAATGAACAAAGGAAAAGTTGATGTCCTGCTTGGTTTGCAGTGGGGCGATGAAGGAAAAGGTAAGGTGGTCGACGTGCTGACCCCGAATTATGATGTGGTAGCCCGTTTCCAGGGTGGTCCTAACGCTGGCCATACCCTCGAGTTTGAAGGGCAGAAGTATGTGCTGCGCTCTATTCCCTCTGGTATCTTCCAGGGTGGTAAGGTGAATATCATCGGTAATGGTGTGGTATTGGCTCCCGATTTGTTTATGGACGAGGCTAAGGCTCTCGAGGCCAGCGGTCACGATCTGCATGCTCGTCTGCACATCTCGAAGAAGGCGCACCTCATTATGCCCACACACCGTGTGCTCGATGCTGCCTACGAGGCTCAGAAAGGTAAGGACAAGGTAGGCACCACAGGAAAGGGCATTGGTCCGACCTATACCGATAAGATCAGTCGTAATGGTCTGCGCGTGGGTGATATCCTTGAGAACTTCGAGGAGAAATATGCCAAGGCTAAGGCTCGTCACGAGGCTATCCTGAAGTCGCTGAATTTCGACTATGATATCGCTGAAGTTGAGAAGAAGTGGTTGGAGGGTGTGGAGTATCTGCGCCAGTTCCCCATTGTGGATTCAGAACATGAGATCAACAACATCCTGAAGAGTGGCAAGAGCGTGCTCTGCGAGGGTGCTCAGGGTACGATGCTCGATGTCGACTTCGGAAGCTATCCTTTCGTCACCTCTTCGAACACTATCTGCGCTGGTGCCTGCACAGGTCTGGGTATCGGTCCCAACAAGATTGGCGAGGTGTATGGTATCATGAAGGCTTATTGCACCCGTGTTGGTGCGGGTCCGTTCCCCACAGAGCTCTTCGACGAGACGGGTAAGAAGATCCGTGACCTGGGTCATGAGTATGGTGCTGTAACGGGTCGTGAGCGTCGTTGTGGATGGATTGACCTCGTAGCTCTGAAATATTCAATCATGGTGAACGGTGTCACCCAGCTCATCATGATGAAGAGCGATGTGCTCGACGGCTTCGACACCATCAAGGCTTGTGTGGCTTATAAGCAGAACGGCAACAAGATCGACTATTTCCCCTATAACATAGAAGAGGGCATCGAGCCTGTTTACGAGGAACTGCCTGGTTGGAAGACCGATATGACGAAGTTCACCTCTGAGGATCAGTTCCCGAAGGCATTCAAGGACTATATCGCTTTCCTCGAGACTCAGCTCGAAACCCCGATTAAGATTATTTCTATTGGTCCGGACCGTGACCAGACAATCGTAAGGAAGTAATGGCACAGAAACCAAGTATACCCAAAGGAACGCGCGACTTTTCTCCAATGGAGATGGCCAAGCGCAATTATATCTTTGACACCATCAAGCAGGCCTACCAGCTCTATGGCTTCCAGCAGATAGAGACGCCAGCTATGGAAACGCTCGGCACGCTGATGGGCAAATATGGCGAAGAGGGCGACAAACTGCTGTTCAAGGTGCTGAATTCCGGTGATTATCTCTCGAAGGTAACGTCCGAGGAGTTGGCTGAACGCAACAGTCTCCATCTGGCTGCCAAGCTCTGCGAGAAGGGTCTGCGTTATGACCTTACGGTGCCCTTTGCCCGTTATGTGGTGATGCACCGCGAAGAGTTGCAGTTGCCTTTCAAGCGTTATCAGATGCAGCCCGTGTGGCGTGCTGACCGTCCGCAGAAAGGCCGCTATCGTGAATTCTGGCAGTTTGATGGCGATATCGTAGGCTCTGACTCTCTGCTCAACGAGGTCGAGCTGATGCAGATTGTGGATACTGTCTTCACTCGTTTTGGTGTGCGTGTGCTCATCAAGATCAATAACCGTAAGATTCTCTCCGGTATCGCTGAGGTCATCGGGGCTGCTGATAAGATTGTGGATATCACCGTCGCCATCGACAAGCTTGATAAGATTGGTCTCGACAATGTGAATGCCGAGCTTCGCGAAGATGGACTCTCTGAGGAGCAGATTGAGAAACTCCAGCCTATCATCACGCTCGAAGGTAGCAACGACGAGAAGCTTCAGACGATTGCAGAAGTGCTCAAGGACAGCGAGACTGGCCAGAAGGGTGTCGAGGAGATCAGATTTATTCTGAATACGCTGAGTAGTCTGAGCAATCTGAATAATCAGATTCAGCTCGATCTGACGCTGGCTCGTGGTTTGAACTATTATACTGGTGCCATCTTTGAGGTAAAGGCCCTTGATGTACAGATCGGATCTATCCTCGGTGGCGGACGTTACGATAATCTCACAGGTATCTTTGGTATGCCGGGCATCTCGGGTGTGGGCATCAGCTTCGGCATCGACCGTATCTTCGATGTGCTCAATGCCCTCGACTGCTATCCTAAGGATGCTGTCATCGGCACTCAGTTGCTCTTTATCAACTTCGGTGAGAAGGAGACGGCCTATTGTCTGCCGTTTGTGGCGCAGGCCCGTGCTGCAGGCATCCGTACGGAGATATTCCCTGATGCAGCGAAGATGAAGAAGCAGATGTCGTATGCCAATGCCAAGGAGATTCCCTTTGTCGCATTGGCTGGCGAAAATGAGATGTCGCAAGGCAGGCTGACGCTGAAGAACATGCTGACGGGTGAGCAGACGCTCGTCACTCCCGAAGAACTAATTGCACAGATCAAATGAAGAAGATACTTGCTATCGTGGCAGCGCTGTTGCTGTTGACATCAGCCGTGCCTGAGAAACCCACCACGATCTTTGTCATCGGCGACTCTACCGCAGCCAACAAGGACACTACCGGCGGCAAGCAGGAGCGTGGCTGGGCGATGGTGTTGCAGGAGTACTTCGACAATCATATCACGGTAGATAACCATGCGGTCAATGGCCGTTCCTCGAAGAGCTTTATCGATGAGGGACGCTGGGACAAGGTGCTTGCAAAGATCAAGCCTGGTGATTATGTCATCATCCAGTTCGGACATAATGACGAGAAGCCCAAGGCCGATCGTCATACGGATCCGGGTTCTACGTTCGACTACAATCTGGCGAAGTTTGTGCGTGAGACGCGCGAGCATGGCGGCATCCCTGTGCTGATGAACGCTGTCGTGCGCCGCAATTTCTTTGTGAAGGCCCCTGAGAACGATGACGACGAGAAGCTCCGCACCCAGACCTTCCAGGATGGCGTGAAGATGGTGGAGGGCGATTCGCTCATCGATACCCACGGACTCTACCGTGTGGCGCCCCGCGATGTCGCCCGCCGCATGAACTGCCACTTCGTCGATGCCAATCAGATCACCCACGACCTGGAGCAGGGCTTAGGGCGCGAGGCGTCGAAGAAGCTCCACATGTGGTTCCTTCCCGGCACCGAGCCCTCCGAACCCAAGGGCAAGCAGGACAATACGCATTATAATATCTATGGGGCCCATCAGGTGGCTCGTCTCTTGGCTGATGCCCTTTGTCAGGAAATACCTGTTTTGAAGGCTTACCGTAAAGACAAATAAAGATTGTTCGTTCATCACATTATAAAATGTAATTAAGGGAAATGTTAGAGTTGGGTATTTCGAAAGTGAGATAGAATATTACACATCTTCGCAGATAGGAGAGCCTTTAATTATGAGTGCCTTATTTGGGTGCAAAGATACGAAATATATATCAAAAACAAGAATTGTTGCGCCAATGTTGCACCAAAAGGAAAGAAGATTGCCGTATCTAATTGATAATCAGCAATCTTCTTGTTTTTTGTTAGTAGTCGATAGGGGAATCGAACCCCTATGCCAAGATTGAGACCCTCGGTGCGGAAGGAGGGGGATTCGAACCCCCGGTACGGGAACCCGTACGGCAGTTTAGCAAACTGCTGGTTTCAGCCACTCACCCATCCTTCCAGAAGGAGGTTTTAAGCTTCAACCGTGGGGTTATCTCCTTGATTGCGGGTGCAAAGGTACTACAATTTTCCGAAACCTCCAAATCTTTTCCTTACTTTTTTCGAAAAAAGTTATTTAAAGGCGATAATGGCCGATAAATCCTTGTCGAAATAGAAGGTTTTAGACAGTTCCAAGGTATCTTTCTGATATCGCATGCGGATATAAAGGAGGGTGGGAGAGGCTTTCATATCGCTGAAATCGACGTCTTTGAAAAGGGGATCCTTGGCCGCATTCTGTTGAATTGCCAGAAATAGCGAGTCGCTGATAACCTTTGTGGAGTCGAGGTCGGAGAAATCGGTGATATGGAGTTCCTCGATGGCATGCTCCTCTACAAAATCTTTTACAAGGCTCTTGGCCTGATACTGCTGTCCACAGGCGGTGAACAGCAGTAGGGCCAGAATACCTATTATAATATACGCGCGTGAACGGATCATTGCTGCGGGATGTTTTTAAGTACGTCGAGCAGGTGATCCCATACCATCTGTACGGTGGGGATATGAAGTCGTTCGTCGGGGGTATGCACAAAGCGCAGGGTGGGACCGAAGCTCACCATATCGAGGTTGGGGTAGCGCTCTGAGAAGAGTCCGCACTCCAATCCGGCATGTATGCCTCGCACCACAGGTTTATGGCCGAAGAGCTTCACGTAGGAGTTGACCACGATTTCCTGCAGTTTCGAGTTGGCTTTCATCTTCCAGGCGGGATAGCCGTCGCTGCTGTAAGCCTCGGCACCTGCCAGTTCGAAGACGGCCTGGATGGTAGCACACATATTATCGAGGTTAGACATCACATTCGAGCGCTGACTCGAGAGGATATCGATGGTGGTGTCGCTGCTGTGAATGCTGGCGATGTTACTCGATGTCTCGACCATACCACCGAGGGCCTCATCCTGACAGATGGCGTAGATACCATTGTCGACAGCCTGCACGGCCCAAACGAACTTCTTGGCAATGGCGGGGTCGATAACGGGCTCTGCATCGGTACTCTCCATCGAGAAAACCATCTGTGTATCAGTAACATGGAACTCGTCCTCCACCTCTGCTGCAAACACGTTCCAATCGGCACGTACGTTCTCCTTTAGGTCGTTGGGAACGGCAATCACGAAGTAACCGTCGCGAGGAATGGCGTTGTGAAGCTTACCTGAATGGAACTGTGCCAGTTGCACGCCCTCGTAGCGCTTCATGGTCTGGAAAATAAAACGGGCGAGCAGCTTGATGGCGTTAGCACGCTTCTTGTTGATATCGTCGCCAGAGTGACCGCCAACGAGACCCTTGATAGAGCCTTTCAGGAAGAAACTGCCTGCAGGAGCCTCAACGCGTTTGAAAGTGAACTTAGCTGTGGTGTTACGACCGCCTGCACAACTGACGAAGATCTCGCCCTCATCCTCAGAATCGAGGTTGATGAGGTAGTCGCCAGTCATAAAGCCAGCCTTCATGCCCTCGGCACCTGTCAGTCCTGTTTCCTCATCGCGGGTGAAGACACACTCAATAGGACCGTGTTCGATATCGTCGGAGGCAAGAATGGCCAGTTCGATGGCACAGCCGATACCATCGTCAGCACCAAGGGTGGTGCCCTCAGCGGTCAGCCATTCGCCATCGACATAGGTCTTGATGGCGTCCTTGTCGAAATCGAACTCCACATCGACGAGTTTGTCGCAGACCATATCCATATGGCTCTGCAAAATAACGGTCTTGCAATTCTCCATACCCTTGGTGGCGGGTTTGCGGATAATGACATTGCCTGTTTCGTCGACTTTGGTGTCGAGATTTCTACTCTCGCCCCAGTTTTTCAGATACTCAATCATCTTCTCTTCGCGCTTCGAAGGACGCGGAATTTCGTTAATCTTCGCAAATTCGGCGAAGACAACAGCAGGTTTTAAATCGTTTTTATTCATTATTAATGTTATTTTTGATAGAATTCGTATTTTAATTTGTAACTTTGCAGCCGCAAAGATATAAAAAATGATGGAAACTCTGCTCATATCGACGTTAATAATTGCTATCGCGATGATATTTTTCCTCGTGAGGGTGCTGTTTACTAAGCAGGGCGAGTTTAAATCGCAACATATTCATGACTCTGAAGCGATGAAAGAGCGGGGTATTCATTGTGTGATGGATCAGGACCGCGAGATGCGCAAGAAGAGTCGTTTTGCCGTTAGTGAAAGAAATAACAAATAGAAATAATAATTATTAAACTCAAAATGAAAAAGTACATTTTCCCGACACTGGCCATCGCAGCTATGATGGTATCGTGTAACAATGCTGCTCCGAAGATGGACGAGCAGCCCGCTACAAGTGAGGCATCAACCACAGGCATGAAAATCGCTTTCGTTGAGGTCGACTCCCTGATGACTCAGTATACTTTTGCCAAGGACTATACTGTGACTCTGGAGAAGAAGAGCAACAATGCCCGTAACACGCTGACCCAGAAGGGTAACCAGCTGCAGGCTGCCGTGAACAACTTCCAGCAGAAACTGAATAACAACGGTTTCCAGAGCCGTGAGCAGGCTGCCTCTGTACAGAATGCCATCCAGCGCCAGCAGAACGACCTCCAGCAGCTGCAGGCACGTCTGGAGTCTGAGCTCGCCAACGAGACGGCTAAGTTTAACGAGGCTCTTCGTGACTCACTTAACAACTTCCTGAAGGCCTACAACAAGGATAAGAAGTATGACATCATCCTTTCGAAGGCTGGTGACAATATCCTGTTTGCTGATAAGAAGTTCGACATCACACAGGATATCATCAACGGTCTGAACAAGCGCTATAAGCCATCTGCCAAGAAGGCTGACGACAAGAAAGCTGAAAAAGCTGACGACAAGAAAGACGAGAAGAAATGAAACAGACCATTTTAGTAACTGGTGGTACGGGCTTTATCGGAAGCCATACTACGGTTGAGTTGCAGGAGGCTGGTTATGAGGTAGTCATCATCGACAATCTCTCGAACTCGAATGTCAACGTGCTCGATGGCATCGAGAAGATTACTGGCATCCGACCTGCCTTCGAACAGGTGGACTGCTGCGATTTCGAAGCCCTTGAAGGCGTCTTCAAGAAATATCCGAAGATTGAGGGTATCATTCACTTCGCTGCTTCGAAGGCTGTGGGTGAGAGCGTTGAGAAACCGCTGCTTTACTATCGCAATAACCTCATGTCGCTCATCAATCTGCTGGAGCTCATGCCCAAGTACGATGTAAAGGGCATCATCTTCTCTTCGAGTTGTACCGTCTATGGTCAGCCTTCACAGGAGAATCTGCCTGTGACAGAGAATGCCCCTGTGCAGAAAGCCATGAGTCCTTATGGCAATACCAAGCAGATAAACGAAGAGATCATTCATGATTATATCCACTCGGGAGCTCCTATCAAGAGTGTCATCCTGAGATACTTCAACCCCATTGGTGCCCATCCCTCTGCCTTAATCGGTGAGTTGCCCAATGGTGTGCCCATGAACCTGATTCCGTTTGTGACGCAGACGGCGATGGGTATCCGTGAGCAGCTGAAGATCTTCGGCCACGACTATAATACGCCCGACCATACCTGTATCCGCGACTATATCTATGTGGTAGATCTGGCCAAAGCCCACGTGAAGGCAATGGAGCGTGTGCTCGACAAGCCTGAGACAGAGGCTGTGGAGATATTCAATATCGGTACAGGCAAGGGCCTTTCTACCTTAGAGGTGGTTGAAGGCTTTGAGAAAGCTACGGGTGTGAAGGTGAACTGGACCTATGCACCGCGTCGCGAAGGTGATATCGAGCAGGTATGGGGTAATGTCGATAAAGCCAACAAGGTGCTTGGCTGGAAGGCAGAGACGCCTACTGACGAGGTGCTTCGCTCAGCCTGGAAGTGGCAAGAGAAACTCCGTAAGGATGGAATCCAGTAAGAGTGAATAGTGAATAACGAATAGTGAATAGTAATCCCGCTCAAGTGAGCGGGATTATTGTTTTAAAGGTGCCTTCGGCATTGAACTCGCTGAGGTCGATTGGTTCGCGGAAAAGTCCGAAGAGCGAAGAGCCTGATCCCGACATCGCGGCATACGTGGCACCGAGATCGTAGAGCCGTTGTTTGATAGCGCCGATTTCAGGGTGGAGGGTGAAGACACTATGCTCGAAATCGTTTGTCAGTTCCTCGCGCCAGGTCTCGATGGGTTGCATCACGATATCCCTGCAGTTCTTTTCAGGATGGCGAGGTGTGATCAGCGAGAAGGCCTCTTTTGTAGAAACGGGAATCACAGGACGGACAATGGCGATATACCAGCCTTTCAGGTTGAGGGCGATGGGTTTGAGTATCTCACCGATACCCTCCGCATAAGCAGGCTGACTATTGATGAAGAACGCACAGTCGGCACCCAGTTGTGCTGCATAATCAATCATCTGCTCCTCTGTGAGTCCCAGACGGAACATCTCGTCGAGCAGCGTAATCATATACGCACAGTCGCTGGAACCGCCACCCATGCCTGCCTGTGTGGGAATACCTTTATACAGATGGGCATGCAGACGGGGCAGCGAGGGGAAATCCTGCTTTAACAACTGATAGGCACGCACCACGAGGTTACGCTGTTCGTCGCCTTCGATGTGGATATTCGTCACCTTCAGGTCGCAGTCATAAGGCGAGGGGAAGGCATTGTCCATCTCATACACCTCGAGCGCATCCTGGATATTCACAGGATAAAACACCGTTTCGAGGTTGTGATAGCCGTCGGCTCTCTTCTCAACGACATTGAGGCCGAGATTGATTTTTGCGATAGGAAATGTAATCATGCTGCAAAGTTACGAAATTTTTCACTATTCACTATTCACTATTCACTTTTTTTTTGTATCTTTGCAGCCCAAACCTAAACGAATTATGGCAGAACAAGATAACAACACACGTCGCAGACCGCGCAAGCAACAGCCTGTAGACAATACCTACGGTCATCTTCAGCCCCAGGCGCTGGAGGTGGAGAAAGCTGTGCTGGGTGCCCTGATGATCGATAAAGACGCCTATGCGATCGTCTGTGAGACCCTTTATCCTGAGAGCTTCTATGAACCGCGCAACCAGATGATATACGCTGCTATCCGCGACCTCTCGATGGAAGAGAAACCTGTGGATATCCTCACGGTAGCCGAGCGGTTGGCAAAGAAAGGCCAGCTTGACGAAGTGGGTGGTCCTGGTTATGTGGCTGACCTGAGTGCCCGTGTGGCCTCCTCAGCCAATATCGAGTATCATGCGAATATCATCGCGCAGAAATTCCTGGCTCGTCAGCTCATCTCCTTTGCCAGCGTCATCGAGACGAAGGCATTCGATGAGACCAACGATATCGACGAACTGATGCAGGAGACCGAGAACTCGCTCTTTGAGTTGAGTCAGCGCAACATGAAGAAGGATTACACGCAGATTAATCCCGTCATCTCGCAAGCCATTCAGAGCATCCAGGCTGCCGCAGCCAACAAGGATGGTCTGACGGGTGTGGGAACAGGCTATCATAAACTCGACGATATCACTTCAGGATGGCAGGCCAGCGATCTGGTGATTGTGGCTGGTCGTCCTGCAATGGGTAAGACCTCTTTCGCCTTGTCGATGGCTAAGAATATTGCAGCCGATTATCGCGTGCCTCTGGCTTTCTTCTCGTTGGAAATGTCGAATGTGCAGCTGGTAAACCGCTTGATCTCGAATGCGTGTGAGATTGAGGGTTCTAAGATTCTGAATGGTCAGCTTTCGCCTGACGAATGGGACCGTTTGGATAAGCGTGTAAACAACCTGTTGGATGCACCTCTCTATGTGGATGATACCCCAGGCCTTTCGGTTTTCGAGCTTCGTACGAAAGCCCGTCGCTTGGTGCGTGAGCATGGGGTGAAGATCATCATGATCGACTACCTGCAGCTGATGAATGCCAATGGTATGCGTTTCTCCTCACGTCAGGAAGAGGTGTCTACCATCAGTCGTTCGCTCAAGAGTCTTGCTAAGGAGTTGGATATCCCCATCATCGCCTTGAGTCAGCTGAATCGTGGTGTCGAATCCCGTGAAGGACTGGAGGGTAAGCGTCCGCAGCTGAGTGACCTGCGTGAGTCGGGAGCTATCGAGCAGGATGCGGATATGGTGCTCTTCGTGCATCGTCCGGAGTATTATCATATCTATCAGGACGATAATGGGCGTAACCTTCGAGGTATGGCGCAGATCATCATAGCCAAGCATCGTAAGGGTGCTACAGGCGATGTGCTGCTCACGTTCCGTGGACAGTTCACCCGTTTCGAGAATCCTGAGGATACCCATCTCGGCCCCATGCCTGACAATATCGGTGGGGAGATCATCGGTTCGAAGATCAATGGTGCTGGTGGGAATATTCCGCCAAGAGACAACATCGATGATCCCTTTGCCAGTCTGGCTGCCATTCCGCCTCCAGAACCAGGTGATGGTCCTATGCCATTCTGAAAAAACAAACAAGGGCTGCGATGATTGTCGCAGCCCTCATTCTTTTATTTCGCGTATTTCTCTATCAACTCGTCCGCTTGCGGATAGCCCAGCTCCTTCGCCTTTTGGAGATTCACCAATCCCTCTTTCTTCTTACCTTTCATACATTGCGATAGGCCGAGGAACAGATAACCGTCGCTGTTGTCAGGCTCTAAGGTTTTGATCTCATTCGCTGTTTCTGTCGCCTGGTCATACAGACCTACGCGTAGCTCCAACGAGGCTTTCTCAGCGAGGTAGAAGGTGTTGTTTGGTTCCATCTTCGAGGCCTGACCGATGTCGTTGAGGGCCTGCTGGAACAGACGTCCTTCTATTTCTGCCTGATGGCGGATATAGTAGAAGTTGGCATTCACATCGGCTGCCATCAGCTGCTCGTAATCGTTCATGTCGTTTACGGCCTCACGATATTTCTTGGTGTTGAACTTCGCATTGGCTCTGGCCCAGAGATAGGGAGCCGCCTGCTTCAGATAGGGTTTGCTGAACATGTTCAACGCGCTGTCTAACAACGCAATCATCGTTGTCGTATCCTTCAATTGTCCCTTGCAGAGTGCTGCACAATACCAGGTTTCTGCGGTACACATATTGGTCTTCGTCACTTCTATGAAGCAGTCGTAGGCCTCGTTATAGTTTTTCTGTGAATAAAGGATATTGGCCTCCAGTTCTCTGTAGGCGGGTAGGGGATTGATCTTCCAGGCCTCGCGCGTCTCGCTCAGCGCTTTGTCAAGACTCCAGTTGTCATAAGGCTTGTTGCTCTGGTAGATCTCTTTGTTATAGATGATACGGGCATAGTTAAAGTGCTCATTATCTTTGTTGGTTGCCAGCTTAATGGCTTGTTCCATATCGCGCTCAGCAGCAGCAAAGTCGCCATAGCTGGTGGCAAACTGTGCGCGATAAGCATAACCGTCGGGGGCAGAAGGGAACTTCTGGATAAACTCGCTGATGAGTCTGGTGTAATTGGCAGAATCGGTTGTTGCACTAGCCATATACATCATGAGATTTGCGTCCGACAGCGACTCAGGCATCTCCATACGTATCTGTGTCTGTTTCAGCGTCTGGTCGTTGATACTCAGACCTGTTACCTTCAGCGAATCGGCAAAGCGTGCGCTGATGGCATAGCAGAGTGAGTCAGCACCTGTGGCTGCAGGCTGCAGAAGTCCTATCACCTCACCGTTGTCGTTGAGCAGAGGGGCGCTGATGTTCTTTTCCTCAGCCTTCATGGCGATGGTGTAGTAGGCATAATCCTGCTGGAAGGTCTCGGCCTTTCGCACCACACCGTTGCTGAGATTCTTCGTTTCGAGATAGGGCAACAGCCAAACGCGTTCTCCGCTCTGTGCGACGCCTGAGGCCACCGCAATGGGACGAGTCTTGCCCGCCACGCGGAACTTTGCCACATCGTACATATCGTTGGCACCCATTATACCCGTCACCGCCATCTCTTTGCCTGCTGCATCGATAATCACGGCACGTGCGGCACCCTTAAATGGGGTGAAGCTGCTGATGGCCTCGCCATTGCTGCCTGTAAAGAAACCATTACTGCTGGCTATCAGAGAACCGTCGGCTGCAAAGGTCTTCAGCGTGAACACCGATTTGCTGGCGTTCTTCGTCCAGCTGGGCTGGGCCGCTGCTGGGGAAACATATAAATAACAAATAATAAATAATAAACTTATCGCGTGGATCGTTTGATTATTCATTATTCTATTTCTAATTGTTTGCATATTTAATATTTATTATTCAAGTTTCGCAAGTGATGGGCACCTGCATAATTTAACATAAAATAGGAATAAAAAAAAGGCTTCAAAGTTTGCATAACTCACAGGAAATGAGTAAC
>CADAAR010000037.1 GCA_902785945.1 uncultured Prevotellaceae bacterium | reverse complement strand
GCAGTCTAAGCTGACGCTGATGTCTGAGTCACTGCGTAACGACGGTCGTATCTGGGTTCCTAAGAAGATTGAGGATGCTAAGGCTCTGCAGGCTGGAACAAAGCAGGGTTGGGAGATTCCTGAGGAAGATCGCGACTACTATCTGGAGCGCCGTTATCCTGCATTCGGTAACCTCGTTCCTCGTGACGTGGCTTCTCGTGCTGCTAAGGAGCGTTGCGACAAGGGCTTTGGTGTTAACAACACGGGTCTGGCTGTGTTCCTCGATTTCTCTGAGTCTATCAACCGTCTGGGCATCGATATCATCATGCAGCGTTATGGAAACCTCTTCGAGATGTACGAGGAGATCACTGACGTATTCCCTGGCGATGTTGCCAACGAGATCAATGGCGTGAAGTATTACAAGCCGATGATGATCTATCCCGCTATCCACTACACGATGGGTGGTATTTGGGTTGACTACGAGCTGCAGACTTCTATTCCTGGTCTGTTTGCTATCGGTGAGTGTAACTTCTCTGACCACGGTGCTAACCGTCTGGGTGCTTCTGCACTGATGCAGGGTCTGGCCGACGGTTACTTCGTGCTGCCTTACACCATCCAGAACTATCTGGCCGATCAGGCTGTTTGGCCGAAGGTTTCTACCGATCTGCCTGAGTTCGCTGAGGCTGAGAAGAAGGTGGATGCTGAGCTTGATCGTCTGCTGAACATCAAGGGTAAGCGTTCTGTTGACTCTATCCACAAGGAACTCGGCCACATCATGTGGGAGTATGTAGGTATGGGCCGCACCGCTGAGGGATTGAAGACTGGTCTGAAGAAGATGCACGAGCTGGAGAAGGAATTTGACACGAACCTCTTCGTTCCTGGCACGAAGGAAGGCTTGAACATCGAGCTCGACAAGGCTATCCACCTGCGTGACTTCTTCACCATGGGACAGCTTGTTGCTTTCGACGCTCTCTCTCGTAACGAGTCCTGCGGCGGACACTTCCGCGAGGAGTATCAGACCGAGGAAGGTGAGGCTAAGCGCGACGACGAGAACTACTTCTACGTAGGCTGCTGGGAGTACAAAGGCAAGGGCAACGAGCCCGAGCTCATCAAGGAGCCGCTGGAGTATGAGGCTATTAAGGTACAGACACGTAACTATAAGAACTAAAGGATGAAAGGGCTAAACGGTTATCTAAAGACAAGTATCGTACTAAGTGCTTGTATTTTAGTAATAGCAATAGCAGATGTTACTGGAGGGTATAAATCGGAGGCAATCCATTATCTCGTCTTGGGATCGCTTTTGCTGCTAAACCAGATTTTAGCTTATCGCATCAATAATAAAAACAAGTAAATTATGGCTAAAAACATAAGTTTCACTATCAAGTTCTGGCGCCAGAATGGCCCCAAGGACCAGGGACATTTCGACACCCACGAGATGCACGACATTCCCGACGACACCTCGTTCCTCGAGATGCTTGACATCCTGAACGAGGAGCTCATCAACGAAGGCAAGGAGCCCTTCGTATTCGACCACGACTGCCGCGAGGGTATCTGCGGTATGTGCTCACTCTACATCAACGGCACACCTCACGGACTGACCGAGCGTGGTGCTACTACCTGTCAGCTCTACATGCGCCGCTTCAACGATGGCGATGTCATCACCGTAGAGCCTTGGCGCTCAGCTGCCTTCCCCGTGATTAAGGACTGTATGGTTGACCGCGGTGCCTTCGATAAGATCATCCAGGCTGGTGGTTACACCACCATCCGCACAGGTCAGGCTCAGGATGCCAACGCTATCCTCATTCCTAAGGAGGATGCTGACGAGGCTATGGACTGCGCATCTTGCATCGGCTGTGGCGCTTGCGTCGCTGCTTGTAAGAACGGATCGGCTATGCTCTTCGTATCGTCTAAGGTTTCTCAGCTCGCCCTGCTTCCCCAGGGTCGCGTAGAGGCTGCCCGTCGTGTGAAGAACATGATCGCCAAGATGGACGAGCTCGGCTTCGGTAACTGCACCAACACTCGCGCCTGCGAGGCCGTCTGTCCGAAGAACGAGACTATCGCCAACATCGCTCGCCTCAACCGCGAGATGATCAAGGCTAAGCTTGCTGACTAAAACTGTTATTAGGTAGTGGGGACTGTGATGTCCCCATTACCTTTATTTATAAATGATAAGGAGAAATTATAAATATTATGAACAAAAACGAGAGATTTGTCATCACTATTAATCGTGAGTTGGGCAGCGGTGGTCGCACCGTTGGGCGCATCTTAGCTGAAAAGTTGGGTGTGCCATATTATGATAAGGCGATTATTAAACCTTTGGAAGAGAAGTTTGATATGCCAATAGATCAAATAGAGCGTCTGAAAGGTAATAACCGTAGCTGGTGGGAAGACATCAAGCGAGTATTGATTCTGGGAGAAGAAGCTGCTAACTCTTCTGAGTATTACGACGAGGAAAAGAATAGGCTGGTGACTTCTGAGGCTGTGTTGAAGGCCGAAAAGGAGATATTATATAGCATAGCTATTAAGGAATCGTGTGTCATAGCAGGTCGTTCAGCCTTCTTCGCTATGAATGGCTTTCCAAATCATCTGAACATACTTATTCAGGCCTCTATGGAGTATCGCTTGAATCGTGTCATGGAAAAGCAGAAACTTACTGAGAAGGAAGCAAAGAAGGTCATCAAGGAGGTGGACGAGACGCGTGAGGAGTATTTGAAAAATAATGCGGGTACATCGCGTTACGACACTCGTAATTACGATTTGGTTATTAAAATGGATGGCAGCAAGACCGAGGAAGAGGTTGCCAATGCCATATTAGCGTTTATCGGCTAATGTACCTCTAGTGAGATAAGGTCAAGCAGACGGTTTAAGGATTAACCTTATATATAATAATAGCGCCGCAGATAATAAACCTGCGGCGTTATTTTTCTTCTTTCCTGCGATGAAGGTATATGTTGACCATTTTTTATACAGATTATTTGTTTTGTTCAAAGAAATATTGTAGTTTTGCATCAAAAAGTGGGAAGATGAAAGACTATCCAAACAAGATGACAGCGGAGCAGGCGCGGAGGTTTCGTGACGACGTGCTGAACATCGTCAGCCAAATACCGTGTGGACAGGTGACAACCTACGGCCATATCGCTGCATGGGCAGGATGGCCGAGTCATTCACGGATGGTGGGAAGAACTTTGAGATATACACCAGGAGCAGAGTTGCTGCCTTGTCATCGTGTGGTGAATAAAGAGGGCCGTACGGCGCCAGGATGGAGTCGTCAGCGACCTTTATTGGAGGCAGAGGGTGTGATATTTAAGGCTAATGGTCATGTCGATTTAAGCCGTCATTTATGGGAACCTTCTATTGATTAATGGTGATGAGTGAAACGAGGAAGGGATTTGTACAGTTGCACTTGAGTGTGATGTTGGCTGGTTTTACGGGCTTGTTCGGACGACTGATAACACTCAATGAAGTGGATATCGTGTGGTATCGTATGCTGTTTACGAGCCTGATACTGCTGGTGTTCACGGGCCTGCCGAGAGTAGGGTGGCAGAAATTTCTGCAACTTTGCGGCTGCGGGGCGTTACTGGGATTCCATTGGATTCTGTTCTATGGTAGCATTAAGGCCTCGAATGTCTCCATTGGCGTCATTTGTTTCTCGCTGATTGGCTTCTTCACAGCTCTCTTCGAGCCGATGATCTTTAAACGCAAAGTCTCTTGGCTTGAACTGTTGTTTTCGTTGATTACCGTCGCTGGCGTGCTCTGTATCTTTTCACTTGATGCCCGCTATCGCTATGGCATCATGATTGGCGTTGTGTCTTCTGCAGTCTGTGCCCTCTACGCCATCTGTAATAAGAAGGCGAGTGTGGGTGTTCGCAGTCGGACTGTGCTGATGTACCAGATGTCAGGAGGACTTGTTGCTATGTCCGTCATCATTCCTATCTATCTTTTTTTCTTTCCCAGCCAGCAACCTGTCGTTGTTGTTCCAGAAGGCTCGAATCTCTGGTACATGCTTTGTCACGCATTGTTCTGCACCGTAGGTATGTATCTCCTGCAGATTCAGGCTTTGAAGCGCCTCTCGGCCTTTACCGTCAATCTGACCTACAACCTTGAACCTTGCTACACCATCATCCTTGCCTTCCTCATTTTCGGCGAAGGGCGTGAGATCAATTTCTCATTCTATATTGGCATCGGCCTCATTCTGCTAAGCGTCCTTTTGCAGACCAGACGCGCTTGGGTGAAGTGAGGCGTCGCTTTTGTGCAGTTTGTCGATGATAACGGCAAGGGCGCCATCACCAGTAACATTGCAGGCTGTGCCGAAAGAGTCCATTGCGATGTAGAGGGCGATGATGAGTGCCTGTGCGTCAGGATTGAAGCCTAGCACGCCAGCCATTGGTCCCAAGGCGGCCATCACAGCTCCGCCAGGTACACCAGGAGCAGCAACCATACAGACACCTAGAAGCATGATGAAATGGAGAAATAGCGGAAAGTCGTGAGGCAGTCCCCCGATGAGGCAGACGGTGAGTGCGCAGCAAGTGATCTTCATCATTGAGCCCGACAGGTGGATGGTGGCACAGAGCGGTACGCAAAAACTTGCGATTTCATCGCTTACACCATTCTTTTTTGTCTGCCGCAGGGTGACGGGTATCGTGGCAGCACTCGACGAGGTGCCTAAAGCGGTGAAATAGGCTGGCAGCATGTTCATCAGCAGGCGCAGCGGATTCTTCCTCGAAAGCCCTCCGGCAATTAGGAATTCATACATGAGGATAACGATATGCAGCACAAAGATGATACAGATGATCTTGGCAAACACTGCGATGATGTGATAGGCCTCGCCTGTAAAGGTCATGCCGAGGAAGATACCGAAGATGTAGAGCGGCAGGAGTGGGATGATGGCCACTTGGATGGTCTTCTCGATGATAGTGCGGAACTCCGAGAAGCCTTTCTTCAGAATAGGTGAGTCAGTATAAGCAACACCGATGCCCACGACAAAAGAACTCACCAATGCTGCCATCACATCGAGTATGGCAGGAATATTCAGTTGGAAGTAGGGAGCCAGCGCATCTGCTTTCTCTATCGCTGCCGTAGAGGCCTCTGTGTCTATCAGCATCGGAAAAAGCATCGTACCTGTAGCGAAAGCCAGCAAGCCGGCTATGATGGTGTCAGCATAAGCCAGTCCTACTGTCAGCAGCAACAGCCGGCCTGCAGCCTTTCCGATATCGGCAATGGCAGGTGTCACCAGTCCGATGATGATCAGCGGAATCAGGAAACCCAGGAATTGGCTGAACACATAGTTGAACGTCACAAATACGCGCACCCATCCCTCAGGTAGCACGTTTCCTATCAAAATCCCCATCACAATGGCAATAATGATACGCGGCAGTAACCCTACTTTCTTCATATTCTGCTGCAAAGATAATGATTTTCTTCCTAAAATAACTCTTTTGTTTGAGAAAAGTTGTACCTTTGCACAGTGAATATGATAAAGAACTATCCAAGACTGAACGATGACTTATTTAGGTGAACTGATTTCAATAGGCGTAGCTTTCTCGTGGACGGCAACGGCGTTGTTGAGCGAGTTCGGCAGCAAACGGTTGGGCAATCTCACACTGAATGTGTTGAGGATGGCGCTGGCGTTGGTATTCTCGCTGGTGCTTTTTGCTGTGGTGACGGGCAATCCGCTGCCTATGGGTGTATCTGGCGATGCATGCGGCTGGATGCTGTTGTCCGGACTCGTTGGCTATGTGATTGGTGACTTTTGCCTGTTTCAATGTTATATTATAATAGGCTCGCGTTATGGTCAGCTCTTTATGACGCTCGCTCCTTTGTCAGCGGCCCTTATGGCGTGGGTGACGTTAGGCCAGCAAATGAAGGCAATGAGTATCGTGGCGATGCTGGTGACGCTCCTTGGTATCGGTATCTCCGTGCTCGGACGAGGGGAACATCATAAAGTATCGCTGAAACTGCCTCTTAACGGGGTGCTTTATGCCATTGGCGCAGCCGTATGCCAAGGCGTAGGACTAGTACTGAGCAAGATAGGTATGGATCATTATGATATGGCGACTTTGGAAGATATGGGTGTACCAGAATGGTTGGTGCCTTTTAGTGCCAATTTTTATCGTTGTGTAGCTGGCATTATCGGCTTCTTGTTGTTGTTGCATTATCGCGATGGAATGGCTCCTTTGCGTGAGGCAATGCACGATAAAAAGGGACTTTCTGTCGCAACGGCCACCACCATCTTTGGTCCTTTTGTAGGGGTCGGTTTTTCGCTGATGGCTGTTCAATACACAGCAGCAGGCATCGCCTCCACACTGATGGCAATGACCCCAATCATTATTCTCTTGCCTGCTTATTGGCTCTTCCACGAGAAAATTACGTGGAAAGCTATTCTTGGTGCTTTCATCTCCGTGATAGGCGTCAGTCTGTTCTTCCTTGTGTAGAAGGTTTGTTTGACCAAAGGTGGTGTTTTTCTTAGGAATAATTTGTTTTTTCAATAAAAAAGACTATCTTTGCACCATCATCTAAAACGGAATAACTATGAATATTGGAGACAAGGCGCCTGAGATATTAGGCAAAGACGAACAGGGACGGGATATCCGTCTGAGTGATTACAAGGGTCGTAAATTGGTATTATACTTCTACCCAAAGGATAATACCAGTGGTTGTACGGCTGAGGCTTGTAGTCTGAGAGACCATTACGGAGAATTGCAAGGCGCTGGCTATGAAGTGGTTGGTGTCAGTAAAGATTCTGCTGCTTCGCATGTAAAATTCAAGGAGAAGCATGAGTTGCCCTTCCCATTGATAGCTGACGTCGATAAGAGTCTGATGGAGGCAATGGGAGCTTGGGGCGAGAAGGTGATGTATGGCAAAAAGACGCAGGGCACCATTCGCACTACATTTATTATTAACGAGGAAGGTATTATCGAACAGATCTTTGCTGGCAAGCAGGTGAAGACCAAGGAACACGCAGAACAAATCCTAAACATATGACACCAAAAGAATTACGTAACGAACGATTGGCGGAGCGGATGATCAAGAATCTGAAGCGTCGTAACATGGAGGCCTTCTACTGTCCGACGGCAAAGGAGGCAGTGAAAAAAGTATCTGAATTGATTGCTGATGGGAGCAGTGTGACGTGGGGTGGTTCGATGACGATCCGCGATATGGGTATCCCTCAGGCATTGAAAGAAAGAGGAACCCTCGAGGTACTCGATCGCGATGTGGTGACAGACCGCGAGGAAGTGGTGAAGATCTATGAGCGAGCCTTTACGGCTGACGTCTATCTGTCGAGTGCCAATGCCATCAGCGAGGACGGCGTCATTGTGAATATCGACGGTAACGGCAATCGTGTGGCTGCCATCACCTGGGGGCCGAAGAAGGTCATTTTTATCATAGGTTTGAACAAGGTGGCCCAAACCGTTGAGGCTGCATTAGCCCGTGCCCGTTCTACAGCATCGCCCATCAATGCTGCCCGTTTCGATATCAAGACGCCTTGTCAGACAGATGGTGTCTGTCACAATTGTAATTCACCGGAGAGCATCTGCAATTACGTTCATTTTCTGCGTAATTCGCCTCACGGAAAACATGTGGTGGTGCTCGTGGGCGAAGATTGGGGCTATTGATATGGAACAAATAGAACGAATCAAACAAATGGAGCAGCGGTTGGAGAGAGCTGCTGCGGCCGTGATGACACTATCAGCGGCATTAGACCGTTATGAGGAGATACAAGGAGACATCTCGGCTCTCAATGAGTATTATGGCAGTAAGGAATGGAAACAGGACTATGCTGATGATGAGGCTGGTCAATTACCTCCTGACCTTAAACGTGGTGTATTGTCTGAAGATGCCATTTGGAATGTGCTGACCGATTCTCATGAACTTAACGAACGCCTTCATATGTTTACGTGAATTGTAACATGGATATAAAAGATAAGATCACAGAGCAGTCCTCGCGTTTTGATCATTTGGAACAGATGTCGGTATCAGATCTGTTACGGCATATCAATGAGGAGGATGCTGAGGTTTCTGAAGCTGTTAGACAGGCAATCCCACAGATACAGCCTTTTGTGGAAGCCGTTGAGAAACGGATGAAACGAGGGGGCAGGCTCTTTTATATTGGAGCAGGAACCAGTGGACGGCTGGGAGTCTTGGATGCCAGCGAACTGCCTCCAACCTTCGGTGTGCCAGATACATGGGTAATAGGACTCATTGCTGGCGGAGACAAGGCCTTACGTCATGCTGTGGAGAAAGCGGAGGATATCCCAGAGCAAGGCTGGGAGGATTTGCTTGAACATCACCCTACAGCAGATGATACGGTACTTGGCATTGCGGCTTCGGGTACAACTCCTTATGTGCTTGGCGCCATCCAAAATGCCCGAAAGAACGGCCTTTTGACGGGCTGTATCACCAGCAATCACCACACACCTTTGGCACAAGCAGCAGAGTATCCCATCGAGACAATTGTTGGTCCTGAGTTCGTTACAGGGTCCAGTCGTATGAAAAGTGGAACGGCTCAGAAAATGGTGCTGAATATGATATCTACTTCGTTGATGATACGATTGGGTCGTGTAGAGGGCAATCGGATGGTTAAGATGCAGTTGACAAACGCTAAATTAGTGGATCGTGGCACACGGATGCTTCAGGATATGCTAGGACTCAGCTATGATGAGGCTCAGGAACGTTTATTGGAGGCAGGTAGTGTGGATGAAGCCTGCCAAAACCCGTGATAGACTAAGCATTTGACAAAAAAACTAAATATTTTTGTTTTTCTCTTCCTTTTTTCGTATCTTTGCAACGTTTTAAAGCTTTAAAGACAAAGAGATATGTCATCAGTAGAGATTAGGAAGGTAACAGACAAGAAGAGCCTGAAGACCTTCATTGACTTTCGTTATGACTTGTACAAGGGCAATCCCTATGATGCGCCCAACTTATTCAGTGATGAGCTCCATACGCTGAGTAAGGATAAAAATGCTGCTTTCGAGTTCTGCGAGGCCGAATATTTCATGGCATATAAGGATGGCAAGCTCGTAGGACGCATCGCAGGCATTATCAATAAGAGAGCCAATGAGAAATGGGAACGCAAGAGCGTTCGTTTTGGATGGGTCGACTTCATCGATGATATCGAGGTGAGCCGGGCTCTTTTTCAGGCCGTCGAGGATTGGGGTCGCCAGAAGGGAATGACAGAGATTATCGGTCCCCTCGGCTTTACTGATATGGATCCCGAGGGTATGCTCATCGAGGGTTTCGAGGAGTTGGGCACGATGGCCACTATCTACAATTATCCTTATTACCCTAAACACATCGAGCAGCTTGGTGGTTGGGAGAAAGACAATGACTATCTGGAGTTCAAGCTCATTGTACCGCAGGGTGATGTACCAGAGAAGTATCAGAAGATAGCCGAGATGGTCATGAAGCGCTATAACCTGCATCCGATGCATCCCAAGCGCAGCCAGGTGTTCGGCAAGGAGCAGATAGGCCGTAGGGTGCTTGATGTGGTCAACAAGAGTTTTGGCCATCTCTATGGCTACTCACAGATGACGGAGGCGCAGATCGACGAGTATCTGAAGATGTATTTCCCCATGCTCGACATGAATCTTCTTTGTTTGATAGAAGACTGGAACACACCAGATCATGATATCATCGGTATAGGCATCTCTATTACCTCGATGACCCGTGCTTTGCAGAAGTGTCGTAGGGGTCGTCTATGGCCCTTCGGCTGGTGGCATTGTCTGCGTGCGCTGAAGTTCCGTAAGGCCGAGTGTGTTGATATGATGTTGGTGGGCATCCTGCCTGAATATCAGCAGAAAGGTGCCAACGCCTTGTTGTTCTACGACCTCATTCCTTGGTATCAGAAGTATGGTTTCAAGTGGGGTGAGACCAACGTGGAGATGGAAACGAACGATAAGGTATTAAGCCAATGGAAATACCTCGACCATCAGCAGCATAAGCGTCGTCGTTGTTTCAGAAAATCACTATAATTACAACCAACAAAATGGCAGAAGAGAATAACATCAACCTTGAAGAGAACGTCATATACGACGACGATAATATCCGCACTTTAACAGGTCTGGAACATATTCGCCTGCGCCCTGGTATGTACATTGGTCGATTGGGCGACGGCGCTTCCCCAGAAGACGGTATCTATGTCTTGCTGAAGGAGGTGTTCGATAATTCTATCGACGAGTTTAAGATGAAGGCAGGCGACCGTATTGAGGTGAATATCGAGGACAATCATCGCATCTCTGTGCGTGACTATGGTCGAGGCATTCCCCAAGGCAAGCTTATCGACTCTGTCAGCATTCTAAATACTAGTGGAAAGTTCGATTCGAAGGCTTTCAAAAAGTCTATCGGACTGAATGGTGTGGGTGTGAAGGCAGTGAACGCATTGAGTTCTCATTTTGAGGTACACAGCTATCGTGATGGCAAGGTGCGCAAGGCAACTTTCGAGTGTGGCAAGTTGACCAGTGATGTCACAGAGCCGACACAGGATGAGAACGGCACCTATATCTATTTCGAACCCGATGCAACGATGTTCCACAACTATCAGTTCCACGATGAAATAGTGGAGAACATGCTGCGTAATTACACCTATCTGAATACAGGCCTTATTATCATGTATAATGGTCGTCGTATTCTCTCCCGTCACGGTCTGGAGGATTTGCTGAAGGATCGTATGACCAGCGATGCCCTCTATCCCATCATCCATTTGCAGGGCGAGGACATAGAGATTGCCTTTACCCATGCCAATCAGTATGGCGAAGAATATTATTCTTTCGTGAATGGCCAGCATACCACGCAGGGTGGAACCCATCAGAGTGCTTTTAAGGAGCATATCGCGCGCACCATCAAGGAGTTCTTCAATAAATACGAATATGGCGATATCCGCACAGGAATCGTGGCAGCTATCTCCATTAATGTGGAGGAACCCATCTTTGAGAGCCAGACAAAAATCAAGCTTGGCTCTACGGTGATGTCGCCAGAGGGTGTCAGCATCAATAAATATGTAGGCGATTTCATTAAACAGGAGGTCGACAATTATTTGCATATCCATAGTGATGTGGCCGAGGTATTGGAGAACAAGATTAAGGAGAGCGAGCGCGACCGTAAGGCGATGGCTGGTGTTACCAAACTGGCGCGTGAGAGGGCTAAAAAGGCTAATTTGCATAACCGCAAGTTGCGCGACTGTCGTATCCATTTCAGCGACGCCAAGGATAACCGTAAGGAAGAGTCGAGTATCTTTATCACTGAGGGAGATTCTGCCAGTGGAAGCATCACCAAGAGCCGCGACGTGAACACGCAGGCGGTCTTCTCATTGCGAGGTAAACCGCTCAACTGCTTTGGCCTTACGAAGAAGGTGGTCTATGAGAACGAGGAGTTCAATCTGTTGCAGGCTGCTCTTGACATCGAGGAAGGGCTCGATGGTTTGCGATATAATAAGGTGATAGTGGCTACTGATGCCGATGTCGACGGTATGCATATCCGTTTGCTGATTATCACCTTCTTCTTGCAGTTCTTCCCGGAGCTTATCAAGAAAGGTCATGTCTACGTGTTGCAGACACCACTTTTCCGCGTCCGTAATCGTCGTACGAAAATCAAGAACAAGCAGGTGATTGCTGAGGCTGATGCCAAAGCCGATAAAAAGAGTGATTTTATTACCCGTTACTGCTACAGTGAGGAAGAACGTGTGAATGCCATCAGCGAACTGGGACCCGATCCTGAGATTACCCGATTCAAAGGTCTTGGTGAAATATCACCTGAAGAATTTGCAGGTTTCATTGGGCCAGACATCCGTTTGGAACAGGTAACGCTCCATAAGACGGACCAAGTACAGAAGCTTCTCGAATACTATATGGGCAAGAATACGATGGAGCGCCAGAACTTCATCATCGACAACCTCGTTATCGAAGAAGACCGCCCTGAGGAGGACATCTACGAGTAAACTCAATAAACAAATATGATTATGACTAAAAACCATGTATTTGCGATGTTAGCCATCGCTTGTGTGGCAGTTCTATGCAGCTGCACGCAGAAGAAAAGTGAGACCATCACCCTTCAGGTAAAAACCCAATATGGCGTTCTCGAAGGTTTCGAAGAGGATGGTGTGAAGAAATTCCTGGGTGTTCCTTTTGCTCAGGCTCCTGTTGGCGAACTCCGTTGGAAAGCACCTCAGCCTGTTCAGGCTTGGGAGGGTGTGCGTGAAGCCAAGCAGTTTGGCGACGATCCCATGCAGCTCGACGTCTTCGGTGATATGGCGTTCCGCGGCTCTGGCCGTAGCGAAGATTGTCTCTATCTGAACATCTGGACGACTGCAGCTACAACGGCTGATGCTCTGCCCGTACTGATTTATTTCAATGGTGGCGGCCTAATGGCTGGTTCTGGCAGCGAACCCCGTTACGATGGTTCTTCCATTGCCAAGGAAGGCGTGATAGGTGTGACGGCCAACTATCGTGAGGGTGTGTTCGGCTTTTTTGCCCATCCCGACCTCACTGCAGCTTCCGACTATAAGGGAAGCGGCAACTACGGATTCCTTGATCAGGTGGCTGCCATCAAGTGGGTGAAAGAGAATATCGCGGCCTTTGGTGGCGACCCTGACAAGATCACCATCGTCGGCGAATCGGCAGGTTCATTCTCTGTATCGCTCCTGATGTGCTCGCCTCTTTCCAAGAATCTGATTGCTGGTGCCATGCTTTCTTCTGGCGCCGAGGTGTTGCCCTATCAGCCCTCTTCTCAAGCTGATGCCGATGCGGCAGGAACAGAACTCCTGAAACAGGCAGGTATCGCAAGTCTGGCTGATGCAATGGCATTGAACGCTGATTCACTTCAGAAGCTTCTCCCTCCCAGAGGAATGGCCAATGTAGTGCTCGATGGCTACTTTATGACTGAGAGCGCAGATGCTGTGTTCGAGAAGAACGAGCAGGCTCAGGTACCCTTACTCGCAGGCTGGAACTCGCTCGAAGCTCATCCCATGCAGGCAATCCAAGGTCAGGCACCTACTCTCGAGAACTACAAGAACGCTCTGAAAGTGCAGTTTGGCGATATGACAGACGAGATTTTCAAAGCCTATGGCATCGAGACCGACGAGGATGTAATGAACCAGAAGGGATTTGACCTCGTTTCCGACCTCTTCACGGGCTTTCCAACTTGGAAAGTCTGCGACTATCACGCCAAGTCTGGTCTGCCTGTCTACCGCTATCATTATATGCACCCGCGTCCCCAGCAGTCAGAGAAAATGGGTGACAAGGTAGCTGCTCTTGCCGGAGGTGTGCGCGAGAAGACTGCAGAAGAGAAGAAAGCCGCACAGCCTCAGATCGCTCCTGGAGCCGTACATTCTGCCGACATCGAGTACGCCATGGGAACCCTCGATACCAACGAATATTACGACTGGCAAGACGAGGACTACGCCATCTCGAAACTCTTCCTTACTTACTATGCCAACTTCTGCAAGACGGGTAATCCTAATGGCCAAGGTTTGCCCCAGTGGTCGGCCATCACCAAGGAAAATCTCGATGCCGCACCTGTTATGAAAATCGACGTAGAATCTAAGGAAGTAGCTTCTCCAGAACGGGAGAATGCCTATCGCATACTTGAGAAATTCTACAAAAGCAAGAAATAGTAAATGCGGCTCACGTGAGCCGCATTTACATTTAAGCCAAAAGTAAGCAGTTATTCCCACGCTGTTCGTATCATGAACTAATTATTGTAATTATTTTGTGGTCTCAAAATAATTTCTTACTTTTGCACGCAAAAAGAAACGAATCAGATGAAAAGAATCATATTTGGAGCCGGTCGGCAGGTGCTTACCGCCGTCTTACTGCTGCTTTTTCTGAGCGCATCGGCGCAGATGAGAATTAATCGGGGTGATGACAGTCCGCTACGCAAGTTGCAGTATGCGGAGTTGGCTATCACTAATCTTTATGTGGATAGTGTTGACGAACAGAAATTGGTGGAGGATGCCATCAAAGGTATGCTTGACAAGCTCGACCCGCATTCCAGCTATGCGACACCGAAGGAGGTAAAGGAACTCAATGAGCCTCTGAATGGTAATTTTGAGGGCATCGGCGTACAGTTTAATATGATGGACGACACACTGGTGGTGATCCAGCCTGTGACCAAAGGCCCTTCCGAGAAAGTGGGCATCATTGCTGGCGACCGTATCGTATCCGTGAATGATACAGCGATTGCGGGTGTGAAGATGTCGAAGGAAGAGATAATGAAGCGCCTGCGTGGTCCGAAGGGTACAAAGGTGGAGTTAGGTGTAGTACGCTTGGGTATTAAGGATAAATTGAAGTTTACCGTTATCCGCGATAAGATTCCTGTCCATTCCATTGATGCCTCTTATATGATTCGGCCTGGTATTGGCTATATTCGCATCGGTAACTTTGGAGCCCAGACTTACGATGAGTTCGTGGAAAGTCTTGCAAAACTTCAGGCACAAGGTATGCAGGATCTGATTCTTGACCTGCAAGAGAATGGCGGAGGCTATTTGAAGGCTGCTGTCGACATCGCTGACGAATTCTTGGAGCGTGGCGACATGATTGTCTATACCAACGGCAGAAAAGTACAGCGTTCAGAATATAGGGCGCATGGTAATGGCAAGTTCACCAAGGGCAAGGTGGTTGTCCTGGTGGATGGCTATACGGCCTCGGCTGCAGAGATTGTGACGGGTGCCATTCAGGATCAGGACCGCGGTTTGGTGGTAGGACGTCGTACGTTTGGCAAGGGCTTGGTACAGCGTCCCATCGATCTGCCTGATGGTTCGATGATCCGTCTGACCATCGCACATTATTATACGCCTTCAGGTCGCTGTATCCAAAAACCTTATACCAAGGGCGAAGGCAAGGACTATGCGATGGATATGGTGAATCGCTTGAAGAGCGGTGAGTTGACTAATGTCGATAGTATCCATTTTGCTGATTCACTGAAGTATGAGACGCTCCGTCAGCATCGTACGGTCTATGGCGGTGGTGGTATCATGCCTGATTATTACGTACCCCTCGATACAACCGTCTATACCCGTTATCATCGCGAACTGGCGGCTAAGGGCATCATTATCCAACAGAACCTGCGATATGTTGACAATCATCGTAAGGAACTGAAGAAGCGCTGGCAGTCGTTTGATGACTTCAAGCAACAATTTGAGGTGCCCCAACGTCTGCTTGATGATGTAGTGGCAGAGGGTAAAAAGCAGAAGATAGAGCCCAAGGACGAGACAGAACTCGAAAAGTCGTTGGCCTATATCCGTCTGCAATTGAAGGCACTGATAGCGCGTGATATCTGGGATATGAGCGAATATTTCTCTGTAATCAACGAACGGAGTGAGATTGTTAAGAAAGCGCTTGAAATAATGAAAGAATGAAATTGATAATTGACAATGAATAATAACAAAGGATTCCTTTTTTTTATTTGTAGCGTAGCATCAATGGGCGGACTGCTCTTCGGCTACGACTGGGTCGTGATCGGAGGCGCAAAGCCATTCTATGAGCTGTATTTTGGTATCAGCGAGTCGCCTGTGTTGCAAGGAGTTGCTATGTCGACAGCTTTGGTGGGCTGTTTGATAGGCGCAATGGTGGCTGGTGCTGCTGCCGACAGATATGGGCGTAAGCCGCTGCTGATAGTGGCAGCGGTGCTATTTACGGTATCGGCGATAGCCACCGGCATGTTTAACGACTTTACCTTATTCAATATTGCCCGCTTTATCGGTGGCGTGGGCATCGGCGTGGCTTCAGCCCTCTCACCGATGTATATCGCAGAAGTGAGTCCCACAGAGATTCGTGGACGAATGGTTTCATTGAATCAGATGACCATTGTGTTGGGAATCTTAATGGCGCAGATGGTGAATATGCTGCTGGCGAGGGATACGTCTGTGGCAGAGAGTCAGGCGTGGAACCTGGAGTGGGGCTGGCGCTGGATGTTCTGGGCCGAGACGGTACCTGCAGCCATATTTCTTGTTATGAGCTTTGCGATACCCGAGAGCCCCGTATACTTGAGGATGAAGGATGAGGACGAAGAAATGGCTATCGACGAATTGGTTATCAACGAAAAAGATCATGTCGTTTCTACTCCGGATGATAAATTTGCTTTGGAATTTTCCCGTGCCGGGATGATGCGCAAATTATCAATGCTTATGTCTCAGTCCTCATTTAGGAAAGTGTTGTTGCTGGGTTTGGTGATAGCAGTGTTCCAGCAATGGTGTGGAACAAACGTCATCTTCAACTATGCTCAGGAAATCTTTGTAGGAGCAGGCTTCGATGTTGACGGTATGTTTATCAACATCGTGATAACAGGCATTGCTAATGTCATTTTCACCATCGTGGCACTCTATACGATTGAGAGGTGGGGTCGTCGTACTTTGATCTTGTTGGGTGCTGGTGGCTTGGGACTCATCTACCTGACCCTTGGCACTTGTTATTTCTTCGAGGTGAAGGGCTTTGCGATGGTTTGTCTCGTGGTGGCCGCAATTTCAACCTATGCGATGACGTTGGGACCTGTCACTTGGACGCTATTGGCAGAAATCTTCCCCAACCGTATTCGTGGCATCGCAATGGCCACATGTACTTTCGCCCTTTGGGTGGGCTGCTGCACGCTCACTTTCTCGTTCCCCTCGATGAATGCAGCGCTTGGCAGTAGCGGTTTGTTCTGGATCTATAGCGCTATCTGCTTCTGTACCTTTATCTTCCTGTTCCGCCGTTGTCCTGAGACCAAGGGCAAGTCGTTAGAGGAACTTGAGAAAGAACTGGTCAAATAATTCCGATTACTCCGATTATTCAGAATACTCAGATTACTCCGATATATTATGGTTAAAGCTTGGAGAGAAATAGTAACGATCCCAACTTATGAGGTTGGTAAGCCAGAGAAGAATCCAATGTTCCTGGAAAAGCGAGTCTATCAGGGCTCGAGTGGTGTGGTTTATCCTTATCCTGTCATTGAGTCAATCAGCGATGAGAAGACCGATAAAGACTACAAGGCCGTCTATCTTGAGAACGAATATATCAAGGTTATGATTCTGCCCGAACTGGGTGGACGCATCCAGATGGCTTATGATAAGATCAAACAGCGTCATTTCGTCTATTATAATCATGTGGTGAAGCCTGCACTTGTGGGATTGGCTGGCCCTTGGATATCTGGCGGTATTGAGTTTAATTGGCCTCAGCACCATCGTCCCAGTACTTTTATGCCTGTGGATTGCACCATCGTCGAGAACGAGGATGGCTCTGTTACCGTATGGGTGAACGAGTTGGAGCGGATGTTCCACCAGAAGGGTATGGCTGGCTTTACGCTGCGTCCGGGCTGTGCCTATCTAGAGATACAGGGTCGTGTGAGCAATCGCACTAATCTGCCTCAGACCTTCCTTTGGTGGGCGAATCCGGCTGTAGAGGTGAACGATGCCTATCAGAGTGTGTTCCCACCTGATGTGAATGCGGTCTTCGATCATGGCAAACGTGCTGTGTCATCATTCCCCATCGCGACGGGCACTTATTATAAGATGGATTACTCTGCAGGCGTGGATATTTCGAACTATAAGAATATCTATGTGCCAACAAGCTATATGGCTGTCAACTCCAAGTACGATTTCGAGGGTGGATATGAAAATGATACGAAGGGTGGTATGTTGCATGTGGCCTCGCATCATTTCTCGCCAGGCAAGAAACAATGGACTTGGGGAAATGGCGACTTCGGACGTGCCTGGGATCGTAACCTTACTGACGAGACTTCGCCAGAAGAAGCCCGTCAATGGCACATCGATCGTAAGGGCTTCCGCCCCTACATCGAACTGATGGCTGGCGTTTATACTGAGAATCAGCCCGATTTTGCTTGGCTCATGCCTTACGAGGAAAAGCAGTTTGTGCAGTACTTCATGCCTTATCGTGAGATTGGCATTGTGAAACAGGCCAGCAAGGATTTCGTGATGAATATCGAAGAGGCGGGTGAAGGAAAGGTCACTTTCAAAATACTGGCCACCTCGAAGCAGAAAGTAAGGATTATGCTCGAGGGAGACGAGAGAGACTATTATAACAAGGTGGTATCACTGTCGCCAAAGAAAGTGCTTGTGGAAACAGTAAAAACAGGCGATGAGCCTCTCAGCGACCTACAACTGACCATCGATCGTGCAGAGAACCCCAGAAGAAGCACATTGCTGACGTGGTATGCTGAACCTGATGACATCCGTCCTATCCCTGATGCTGCTGAGGCGGCCCTTTCGCCACAAGAGACAAAGACCATTGACCAGCTTTATCTGACGGGATTACACCTTGAACAATATCGTCATGCCACTTGGAGCGCCCTTGATTATTATGAGGAGGGCTTGCGTCGTGATCCGCTTGACTATCGTTGTAATATGCAGATGGGTCTTTGGTATCTGCGTCGTGCCCGTTTTAAGAAGGCCGAAGGTTATCTGAAAACAGCAGTGAAGGTACTGAAAAAACGCAATCCCAATCCTTATGATGGCGAACCGCAGTTCTATATGGGTGTCGTCAATAAGTTCTTGGGAAATATGAAATCTGCCTATGAGTGCTTTTGGAAGTCCACATGGAACAAGGCGTGGGCTGATGCCGGCTACTTCGAGGCTGCCTGTATCAGTATGGATGGTGAGCGTTGGGAAGATGCTCTTGATGAATTAGAGCGGGCTCTTATCAGCAACAGCCATAATCACAAAGCACGTGCCATGAAGGCCGTCGTTTTGCGTAAACTGGGACAAAAAGACGAGGCGCTTGCATGGATCAAAGAATCGTTTAAGATGGATCCGTTTAATTACGTCTGCATGGTAGAGGAACATCTTTTGACAAACAGTCAGGAGCCATTGGAACGTATGATAGAGCTCATGCATGGCAATATCTATAATTATCACGAAATAGCTCTCGACTATGCACAGGCAGGATTGGAAGACGAAACGAGGTTGGTGCTCGAAACGGCCATCAAAAATGGAGCGGAGGAGTCGCCGCTTACCTACTATTATTTAGCTTACTATGGTACGTTGTCTCAAGCATTAGGTTATTTAAAGAAAGCAAAGTCCGTGAGTCCAGACTGTTGTTTCCCAAATCGCTTGGAAGATGCACGTATTTTCGATGCGCTGATAGGTATGCCTGGCGTTAAAGATGGCAAGGCGCCTTACTATCTTGGGTGTCTTTATTACGACAAACGACAGTATGATGTGGCTGTCAAGAACTGGGAGTTGTCAGCGAAACTCGATCCAAAATTCCCTTCTGTCTGGCGAAATCTCGCTTTGGCACGTTTCAACAAACAGGATCGTCAGGAGGAGGCGCTTGAATATATGGAGAAGGCCTTCCATCTTGATGAGACCGATGCCCGTATGCTGATGGAGCTCGACCAACTCTATAAGCGTCTGCACAAGCCCCATCAGGTGCGTCTTGACTTCTTGCAGAAATATCCTAAGCTTATTCAGCAGCGCGATGACCTTGTGCTCGAGGAGATAACGCTGCTTAATCAGCTTGGCCGCTATGAAGAGGCGATGGCAAAACTTGATGCCCATCAGTTCCATCCTTGGGAAGGTGGCGAAGGAAAAGTATCCTCGCAATATCAGATCTGTCGTGTGGAACTTGCAAAGCAAGCCCTCTCCGGAAAATCCGGGAAATCCAGAATGTCCGGAAAATCCGGCGCAGAAAAGGCCATCGGCCTTTTAGAGAAATGCCTCACTTATCCACCTCATTTGGGTGAGGGTAAGCTCTATGGCGCTCAGGAGAATGATTTCTACTATCTGTTGGGTGTCGCATATGAAGCACTTGGTCAGAAGGATAAGGCCATCGCGTGTTGGGAAGCAGCCACGAAAGGACCTCAAGAGCCTGCTGCTGCGATGTATTATAACGATGCCAAACCCGACAAGATTTTCTATCAGGGACTGGCTTTACGCAAACTGGGACGTGAGGATGAGGCGCACGGCCGATTCTTCAAACTTATCAACTACGGCAAGCAGCATATCTATGATAAGGTGGTGATGGATTACTTTGCTGTCTCTCTGCCAGATTTGTTGATCTGGGATGATTCACTGGATACCAAGAACCTCATACACTGCAAATATATGCTTGCTCTTGGTTATTATGGTATGGGCGATAAGGATAAAGCTTTGAAGTATCTGTCAGAAGTAGAAGAACTTGACAATAATCATCAAGGTATTCAACAGTTCCGTACATTAACGGAGTTGTCTATCTCATAGCCAAGGCTTTATCTTCGGCCGCTTCCATGATTTCACGCTCGCCTGGACCTTTGTCGTTGATACCGCAAAGGTGCAGGATGCCGTGAATGATAACGCGGTGCAGTTCCTCGTCGTAAGGCCGTCCGAATTTGTCAGCATTGGTAAAGACGGTGTCGAGCGAGATATAAATGTCTCCATTTAGAATCTTGCCTTCACAATAGTCGAAGGTGATGATATCTGTGTAGTAGTCATGGCCGAGAAACTCATTGTTCACCTCGAGGATCTTGTCGTCGTTAACGAACAGATAGCCAATCTCACCGACTTTCTTTCCATAACTGGCAGCCACATTCTTGATCCAGTTCGAGGTCTCGCGTTTCATAATATTGGGGAACTTCACCCCTTCGCTACTATAGGTAATCATCTATCAACTCTTTTTGGGTAAATACGGTGTGATGTCAACGCCAAAGTGCTGCAATTCCCTTAAAGCACTCGATGAGACGCTGGCTAATTCTGGCTCTGTATAAAGCAGAAGGGTCTCGATGCCTCCAATTCTGCGGTTGAAGTCGGCTTGCCACTGTTCATACTCGAAATCGCTCACCGAACGTACACCTTTTATAATATATTGTGCCCCTTCGGCCTTGGCAAAGTCCATCGCCAATCCGTGATAGGGCTTTACCTCAATACGCTGTTCGTTAGCATAGAGTTCACGGATAGCCTGCATCCGCTCTTCTGCCGACGGCATATCCGGCTTGTGCACATTATCACCCACAACACCTATCACCAGTCGGTCAAACAACGGGAGAGCCCGCTTCACAATCGAGTCGTGTCCGATGGTAAACGGGTTGAAACTGCCAACAAATACGCCTGTTCTTATCATGGGTGCAAAGGTACAAAGAATTTGGAGAAAAATGAAGAAAAAGAAAAAAAGAATAGTTTTTCGTGTAGTTTTTCGTAACTTTGCTGCGTCAAATGGGCGTAAGATTCAAAGAACACAAGAGCACCATCTACACCGTGTGCTACATGTTCTCGCAGGATGCCGACGAGGTGAACGACCTGTTCCAGGAGGTACTAGTCAATCTTTGGAAGGGTTTCGAGAGCTTCGAGCATCGCAGTGACATCAGGACGTGGATCTATCGCGTCGCCCTCAACACCTGTATCTCCATCGACAGGAAAAAGAAGCGTCGCTCATCCGAAGTCCGGCTGACTATGGACATCAACCTCTTTGAAGACCGCGACGAGGATACGAAACAAGTGGACATGCTCCACAAGCGTATCTCCAAGCTCCAGCCCTTCGATCGTGCGATTGTCCTGCTCTGGCTCGAAAACCTATCGTACGAGGAGATCGGACAGATTGTCGGTATCAGCACTAAGAACGTCAGTGTCCGCCTGTTTAGAATCCGCGAGCAATTAAAAAACATGTCTAACGATTAAAAATTGACCCATTATGAACGAGAATTTTGAATTAGAGAATATGCGTCAGCAGATGAACACGCTGAAAAAGAAACTGGAAAAGCAGGAGATTGTAAACGACGGTCTGATGCGCCGCTCAATGAAGAATACCGCAGGTAACATCAGTCGCAGATATTATCTCATCATGGCCCTCTGCCTGTTGATGATTCCCTATAGTTACTGGGCATTCGTGATGCTAAACGGTTTCTCCATTCCTTTCTGGATTTTCACTTGTGTGACTATGCTGGTTTGCTTTGGTGGCACCTTCTATAACAGCAGAAAAGTGAGCGATTCGAACATGATGACCAACAACCTTGTGGACGTTCGTCGCCGTATGGCCCGTGCCAAGAAGTTCGATGCCAACTGGCTCTTCCTCGGCATTCCCCTCGCCATCGTCTTTCTTGGCTGGTTTATGTACGAGTCCTATCTGCTTCATCCCGATGCATTTTTCAACGGACTCTTCTGGGCAGGATGCATCGGCGGCATCATTGGAGCCGTCTGGGGATTCTCTCTCCACTTTAAGACCCAGCGCCAGTATCAGGAGATTATCGACCAGATCGAGGACATCACCGCTGAACAATAAATACGGTTGCCATATCCACTCAAGGCCGCTGCCGGCTCCACTCAGGAGTCCAGCGGCTTTTTTGTGTCCCAAAGATTACTTTTTCCATATTTTTCTTGCTTTATTATTTTTTTTTCGTATCTTTGCAAGCAAAACATACAGAAATGATACATCCAGAACTCCGTTACTATGACTTTGGCGAGGGCGTCACGGCCTTTAGCTCCACCCGTCGTGGGGGTTATAGTGAAGGGAATTATGGTGAATTCAATATCAATCGCTACTGTGGCGATAAGCCTGAATCCATCGCACAAAACCGTGAGGCACTGTGCGACTTGTTAGGTATCAGTGATGATTGTCTGTTGATGCCACATCAGGTTCATCTCACAGAGGTGGTAGCCATTGACGAGGCGTTTCTGAATCTGTCTACTGACGAACAGCAGCAACGACAGGAGGGTGTGGATGCCCTGATGACCAACGTCAGCAATGTATGCATAGGTGTTTCTACAGCCGACTGCATCCCTGTGTTGCTCTTCGACGCGGAACACCACGCTGTCTGTGCTATTCACGCAGGCTGGCGAGGGACGGTACAGCGCATTGTGGAGGTTGCCGTCGATAAAATGAAAAAGGCGTATCACTCTAATCCGCAGAAGATGATGGCACAGATAGGGCCAGGCATTAGTCTCGACAGTTTCGAGGTGGGCGATGAGGTCTATGAGGCTTTTGAGAAGGCTGGATTCGAGATGCTACACATTAGCCATCACGAAGAGAAATGGCACATCGACCTGCCTCTGTGCAATCGGTTACAACTCGAAGGCGTTGGTGTCCCTCGCGAGCATATCTCCGTTGCATCCGACTGCACCTTCAGGCAACCAGATACTTGGTTTTCCGCTCGGCGATTAGGCATCAATTCTGGTAGAATCTTTACGGGCATTATGCTCAAATAAATATGTTAAATTTAAATTCAAGAACTATGGAAACAAAAACAAATGAAGAGCTGCGCATTGCGTGGGATTTCGTGGAGCACACGGGTCGAAGTATTTTCTTGACAGGTAAGGCCGGTACAGGTAAGACTACCTTTCTGAAGACCGTTGTTGAACAGAGTAAGAAACGTACGATTGTGGTAGCGCCAACAGGTGTAGCCGCCATCAATGCAGGCGGGATGACTATTCACTCGTTCTTCCAACTGCCCTTTACGCCTTATGTACCCAATGCCCGCATTCAGAGCAAGTTTGATTTCGGAAAGGAGAAACGACGCATCATCGCTTCCCTCGATCTGCTGATTATCGATGAGATCTCGATGGTAAGAAGTGATCTGCTCGATGCCATCGACTCTGTGCTACGGAGGTATCGCGATCATTACAAACCCTTCGGAGGGGTACAGCTATTAATGATTGGCGACTTGCAGCAACTGACGCCTGTGGTAACACCAGAGGATGAGGCCTTGCTGAAACCCTATTACGATACACCTTATTTCTTTGGTTCGAAGGCCTTGCAACAAATTGAATATGTCACCATCTTGTTGAGTCAGGTGTTTCGTCAGGAAGACAAGGCTTTTCTTGATGTGCTGAATCATATCCGTGAAGCGCATCCCACGACTAATGACATCGCCACGCTGAATCAGCGATGCCAGCCAGCCTTTATCCCTAAACAGGGCGAGGGCTACATCCGCTTGACCACCCATAACTATCTGGCAGATAATTACAACGAGAACGAACTGAAGAAACTGCCAGGCCACAGCTATACATTCCAAGCGCAGATAGAAGGCAATTTTCCTGAATACTCCTATCCGACGAGTGAGGTGCTGACGCTGAAAGAAGGGGCTCAGGTGATGTTCGTAAAAAACGACCCCTCAGGAGAGCACCGTTATTATAATGGTCGTATCGGTGAAATCGTGGAAATCAGCGAGAACCGTGTCTGTGTACTTTGTGCAGGAGACGCCGAAGGGATAGAGGTTGAGCCTTTGGAGTGGGAGAATGCCCAATATCAATTGAATCCAGAGACACGCGTCATTGAGTCGAAGGTTCAAGGCACTTTCCGACAACTGCCTTTACGCTTGGCTTGGGCCATCACCATCCATAAGAGTCAGGGCCTGACCTTCGAGCGTGCCATCATCGATGCCAATCTTTCGTTTGCACCAGGTCAGGTGTATGTGGCTCTGAGTCGTTGCAAGACCCTCGAAGGAATGGTACTTTCACAGCCCATCGAGGCACGTGCCATCATTGCCGATAAACGCGTAGAAGACTATATCGGTCATCAGGAGGAGGCTGCACAAAGAAGTATCTCCCAACTGCCACAACTGAAGGAGGAATACTATCGTTTCCTGATGCTGGAACTGTTCGATTTCCATGATATCTTCTATAAGGAAGAACACTTGTTGCGTTTGATGACGGAATTCTTTTATCACGCTTTTACCGATACCACCGAACTCCATAAGCGGGTGCTTTCCAACTTCAGTAGTCAGACGATGTCTGTATCAGAGAAATGGCTGCAGAAGATTCGTCAGTCACCTATGGAACAACTGTATACGGAAGAATTCCAGGAACGTGTGAAGCGCAGTGCTGAGTGGTTCGAGTCGTCTATCCAAGAGGTTTTTGCCCAATCCATCGATTTAGCGGCACAGATCAAGAGCAATAATAAGCAGGCCATGAGCCGTTTTACAGACGCTTTGGCTGATGTGCGCCAGTCCGTACTCTCCCGTCGCTTTCTGCTCTCGAAGATTGCCGATCAGGGATTTTCTATTCCCATCTATCTGCATGAGAAGCAATATTCCCTCTTGGATGCCATTGACGAGGATAAGATCAAGAAACCCAGAAAGCAGCGGGTGAAGAAGGAAAAGCCCAAGAAGGAACCGAAGGAGAAAACGTGGAACATCACCTTACAACTCTATAAGCAAGGCTTAAAGCGCGATGAAATCGCGAAATTCCGCAATCTTACCGTTGGCACCATTATTGGTCATTTGGCCCGTTTCCTCCCTACGGGTGAGATAAGTCTTTCCGAGCTGGTGCCACCTGAGCATCAGGACGCCATCCTCAAGGTGATTCAGACCATAGGAAAGGGCGAAACAAAGACCGCTATCAAGAGTCTCTGTCCGCCCGAAGTAACCTATCAGGAAATAGAACTGGTGCTCGAAGCCCAGTCCTAAGAAATCTGATTAGAATTTGTAGTCGACACCCAAGCCCACCACATAGTTGGTGCGGCTGTAGGTCTCCTTACCGTAAGAGGCCTGCTTGTCGTAATCGCTGTAGATGCTGGTAAAGAAACCGGCATTCAGACGAACCTTTTCGTTAATGTTCCACGCACCGCCTAATCCGACAGAGTAGCTGTCGCAGGCAAATGACGTGTTCTGCTGGTAGCCGTCGGAGAGTCCGTAGTCAGTACGCTGTCCGCCACAGCTGACGGTGAACTTGTCGTTGATATCGTACTCCACGCCAGCGAGGATCTCATGGGTGCCGTGAGTCAGTTCCTCCTGACGATCATTGGCCATCTTGGCATTCTTATCATCGAAGAAATGGTACTCTAAGGTGGCACGCAATCTTGGAGTGAACTCGTAACCTGCTGCTACAGAAAGCAGTGCCGGCATATCATAACGGGTTCGTTCACCATCCTGATAAGGAGCTGTATAAGCGCCAAGCTGTTGCTGCAAACCAGCCAGTTTGGCCTGAGCACCTTGTGGATCAGCAGCCATCAGAGCAGCAACGGTAGCACTGCCCAATCCTGCGTCCAAGATATTGGTGTCATTCTTTGGATTCACCTTCGTACGGAACTCATAGCGAGCGGTAAGCGTGAGGGGACCCTGATGGTAGTTAACACTTACCAGAGGTGTGAAACCCCATCCTTTCTGATCGACATCGAGCAGGAGCTTAGCGACTTCTCCCAGAAACGGATGGTCAGTAGCCTTCACGTGACCACGATAGTAGCCGTCATAGTAGTTGGCACGAATACCGACAGCAGCAGAAAGGCAGTCAATCAGCTTATAGGTGAAGTTTATCTGTCCACCATAAATATATTGCTTACCTTTCATTTCTGAGTCGAGTTTATACTGGTCAGGAGTAATGCCATTGCTGGCAAGCATACTAGAGAGCAGCACGTTGAACATGGGAACACCCTGCTTGTATTCAACGAAACCGCCACTGCCCACGATACCAATCATAGTGGAGAGCGCCCAGCGATCCTGCTTATAGGATGCGAAGAGGGCTGGCACAATGGGAGCAGAAGCCTTACCTTCATACTTTGTTCCGTTGAAGGTAATGTCACGATTCTGCCAGGGTTTCTGGAAATTGAGCGAGAGTTGGAAGCCTTCATGTCCCCAAGCCAATCCGGCTGGGTTGCTGTAGGCTGCATCAATGTCAAAAGTTGCACCACGCGCCATCATACGGTCGAAAGCAATGTGGTAGTTGGTGTTGGTCATCAGACCGCCAGCATAGCTTGTCGAGAAGACACCAAGTGCCAGCATAGTCATTGTCAAAATTTTCTTTCTCATAAATGATTCTTAATGGTTGAGGGCACAAAGGTACGAATAAAATCGATAATTAAGGAAAAAAAGAAGATAAAATCACGTAAATTGCACAAAATCAAGTATCTTTGCACTCGAAATGAATCAGGCAACCATCGATTTCATCCGCGAGCATGCTGAGGCTGATGTGCGTCAGTTGGCTCTTCAGGGAACAAAAAACCCTGAGGTTAATCTGACCTTTGCCTTAGAGCAGATTGCAGGTCGCCAGAAGGCGAAGACCAAGCTTCCTACATGGGCAGCGACTGATGGCATCATCTACCCCCCACACCTCTCGATGGAGCAGTGTTCAAGCGAACAGACTGCCCGATACAAAGCAAATATTGCTGGAAAGGGGGCGTTGATGGTTGACTTAACAGCTGGTTACGGTGTGGATATGGCCTTTGTCTCCCCAAACTACAGACGGGCTATTCATGTCGAGCAGCAAGCGTCACTTTGCGCCATTTCATCGGAGAATTTCAAGCTTTTGGGACTGAATCATATCGAGGTGGTTTGTGCCGATGGTGTCGACTATCTACACCAACTCGACCATGCTGATTTGATTTTCCTCGATCCAGCCCGAAGAGACGATCATGGGGCTCGCACCTATGGTATCGCCGATTGTACACCCAACGTCTTGGAACTACGCGATGAGCTCCTACAAAAAGCTGATCGTGTGATGCTGAAACTTTCTCCCATGCTCGACTGGCGAAAAGCGGTAGAGGATTTGGGTCATGTCAACGAGGTACATATCGTCTCTGTAGATAACGAATGCAAAGAACTGCTGCTCATTCTGTCGAAAGAGAAAAAGCCTTTGAAGCTCTTTTGTGTGAACAACAATCAGGTGTTCGAAGGAGATCAGGGGGACTGGCTCAATGAGCGTAGCATCGCGGAGATCAGAGTGCCTGTCCCCATGAGCTCTCAAGCTTACCTTTTCGAGCCTAATGCGTCGATTATGAAAGCGGGTTGTTTTGCGCTGCTCGAACAGCGGTTCAAGGTCGCCCAGGTCGATAAAAACAGTCATTTGTTCGTGTCCGACAGCGATATCAGCGACTTCCCAGGCCGTCGTTTTCTCATCGAGAAGACCACCTCGATGAACAAGCGCGAACTGAAAGCCGCTCTTGCTGGCATCGATAAAGCGAATATCACTGTGCGTAATTTCCCCATGTCGGTAGCCGAACTCAGGAAACGCCTGAAATTGAAAGAAGGTGGCGATCTTTATCTCTTCGCCACCACAATAGCGGGTCATCAGCACCAGCTGTTTCTTTGCAGGAAAATAGAATAATGTGGCCCTCCAACTACTTTTCATCTAAAAAGTTTGGCAGTTTGGGGAAATCTCAGTACCTTTGCATGGTTGATAAAAAATGATAGACGAGGATTTCGACATACGTGAAGAACGGTATTCGCAAGGCGAGAAAGACTTTGAGAATGCACTGCGTCCACTGGCCTTTAAGGATTTCAGTGGTCAGAAGAAGGTTGTGGAGAATCTGGAAGTCTTCGTTGAGGCTGCCAAATATCGTGGCGAGCCCCTCGACCACACGCTTTTGCACGGTCCTCCAGGTTTGGGAAAGACCACATTGTCGAACATCATCGCCAACGAACTGGGCGTAGGTTTCAAGATCACCTCTGGTCCTGTGCTTGACAAGCCTGGCGATTTGGCTGGTATCCTGACATCACTGGAGAAAAACGATGTGTTGTTTATCGACGAGATCCATCGTCTGTCGCCCGTTGTCGAGGAGTATCTCTATTCGGCGATGGAGGATTATCGCATCGACATCATGATCGATAAAGGTCCCTCTGCGCGAAGCATCCAGATCGACCTGAATCCTTTCACGCTTGTAGGTGCTACCACCCGTAGCGGTCTGTTGACTGCGCCTTTGAGAGCACGTTTCGGCATCAACATGCATTTGGAATACTACGAGCCAGCAACTTTGCAGCAGATCATCGAGCGTTCGGCCAATATCCTGGGTGTGCCTATTACTGAGGATGCAGCTTTGGAGATTGCTGGTCGTTCGAGAGGTACGCCCCGTATCGCCAACGCCCTCTTGCGTCGTGTGCGTGACTTCGCTCAGGTGAAGGGTAACGGCAAGATCGACACCAAAATCACAAAGGTTGCCCTTGCAGCGCTGAACATCGACCAATACGGTCTCGACGAGATCGACAATAAGATCCTACTCACCATTATCGACAAGTTCAAGGGTGGTCCTGTGGGCATCACAACGATTGCTACTGCCGTAGGCGAAGATGCAGGCACTGTCGAAGAGGTTTACGAGCCTTTCCTCATTATGGAAGGCTTTATCAAGCGCACGCCTCGTGGTCGTATGGTTACCGAACTGGCCTACAAGCACTTCGGCCGCAATCCCTATGGCGGCAACATCATGGAACCCAATCTCTTTGAATGAACTTAAAACCAGAAATAACAATGATGAAAAAACTATTCTTTACAGCTCTTTTGGCAGCCTTGACGCTGCAGGTAAATGCACAAGTCGAAGCACCAAAGGATGCTCCACAACTAGAGTTTGCCCTCCAGCTGAAAGTCACGCTTGGACAAACTTTCTCCATTGAAAACACCCAGCATGGCCGTCGTACGGTGATTCCTATTACTGGTGGAACCTTCGAAGGACCTGGTATCAAAGGTACGATTGTGAATGGCGGTGCTGACTATCAGCTAGCCAATGCTCAGGGTCGTACAGAGCTGGAGGCCATCTATTGCATCAAGACCGACGATGGTGTCTATATCCATGTTCGCAATCGCGGTATCATTGCCAATAGTAAGGATGCCAACGGCAATCCCTCTTTCTATTTCCGTTGTGCTCCTCAGTTTGAGGCACCCGCCGATAGCAAGTACGGCTGGCTGAATAATTCCCTCTTCCTCTGTACTCCATCGTTCTCTCAGGGCTTCAATGGCATTGTGCTGAATGTCTGGAAAGTGAAGTAATGACCGACCTTTTCGTCTCGATCAACGATTTTCTATGGAGCTATATTCTGATAGCTGCACTGATAGGTTGCGGACTGTGGTTTACGTGGCGCACACGCTTCGTACAGTTCCGGATGGTGGGCGAGATGATAAGGCTGTTGGGCGACTCCGCCAAACTGGCTACGAATGGCCAGCGTCATATCTCCTCGTTTCAGGCCTTTGCCGTTTCTGTGGCCACGAGGGTGGGAACGGGTAACTTAGCCGGTGTGGCTACCGCCATCGCCATTGGAGGACCAGGAGCGATCTTCTGGATGTGGCTGATAGCCCTCATGGGCTCTGCAACGGCTTTCGTGGAGTCAACCTTAGGTCAGTTGTTTAAGCAACATCACGAGGAAGGTTTCATCGGAGGTCCTGCTTATTATATCCAGCGTGGCTTGCATTGCCGATGGATGTCTGTGCTCTTCGCCATCCTGCTTACCATTACCTTCGGACTTTCCTATAATTCCATCCAGTCGAACACCATCTGTCATGCTATGCAGCAGGCTTTCGGTTGGTCACCGTTATGGGTGGGTGTCGTGCTGTCGGCTGTGGGTCTGGTTATCGTCTTTGGCGGCATCCACCGCATTGCCCGCGTCAGTTCGGTATTGGTGCCCGTGATGGCTATTGGCTACTTTATATTGGCTATTGTCATCATCGTGATGAACATTGATTTGATTCCTCATGTCTTGAAGGTGATTGTGCTTGATGCCTTTGGTGTGGAACAAGTTGCAGGTGGTGGCATTGGGGCAACCATGATGATTGGCATCAAGCGTGGACTTTTTTCCAATGAGGCAGGCGAGGGTAGTGCGCCAAATGTGGCGGCAACGGCTTGGGTGACGCATCCTGTCAAGCAGGGTCTGATTCAGGCGTTAGGTGTCTTTACCGATACCCTGATGGTTTGCTCGTGTACCGCATTCATCATTCTGCTCAGCGGATTGTACGAGACACCAGGATTGAACGGTATCGCCCTCACGCAGTCGGCCCTTCAGTCGGAAGTTGGCTCATTCGGCCCGATATTCATAGCGATTGCCATTCTGCTCTTTGCTTTCAGCAGCATCATCGGCAATTATTATTATGGTGAGGCCAATATCCGTTTCCTCACGCAGAACAAGACGGTGATGACTATTTATCGCATCTTCTCAGCAGGCGTCCTCGTGATGTTTGGCGCCTTGTCCACCCTCGAGATGGTCTGGAGTCTTGGCGACCTCTGTATGGCTTTGCTAACGGCCTGCAACCTCGTTGCTATCGTGGCCTTAGGACGCTATGTCTTCCGCCTGCTCGATGACTACCGCCAGCAGAAGCGTCAAGGTATCAAGGATCCAGTCTTCCACCGCCACCAACTCCCCGAGATCGAATCCGACCTCGACTGCTGGGAATAAAAAAGATTCGCAACCATTTTGGTTACGAATCTTTTTTTGTTCGGTGATTGTTTCATTATAAACCCATACAGCTTGTTGCTCCTAGTGCCGTAAGGATTGCTGTTGCTACAGATGCGATAATCTGTACAACCCACTTAATGGTCTCTTTCTTTGTCATACGTATATAATTTTATGGTTAAGTATTAGGCGTTAGGGTCGTAGTCATCATCCTCACCTTCGCCCGTATTGATGATGAGGGTCGAAGCCTGACCAGGCATAGCGAAACTGCCGCTATATACACCACCATCCTCAGTCAACTCGATCTCCGAGCCATTCACAGTGGCCGTAGGTACCTGGCCCTCAGCAGGCGTGATGCTGATCTCCACCTCGTCGTCCTCGTTCAGACTGGTGCCTGAGGTCACAGCATTGCCGTTCTTGGTCACGCTGGCACTACCGGTTCCCGTCTTCGAGATGGTCAGTGCGAAACTGCTAGTGGTCTGATCGGAATTACCAGAATTGCCGCTAGAATTGCCGCCGCCCTCGGTTCCTGAGTTACCATTGTTACCAGTGTCTGAACCCGTAGAGGTCCCACCCTGCGAGCCCCCTGAAGGAGTTCCACTGCCCAAGGCTGCATTCTTCGCAGCGGCGATCTCAGCGGCGGCCTTGTCAGTCCAGCCAAGCTTACCATCCTTGTTCAATTCCTCGCGGGTGTACTCACCAGTGGCCTGCGCCAACAGTTTCAGACTCTGCACGGCAGGACCTGTCTTGTCGGTCTTGGCGAGAGTGCCGATGCTGGCAGAGATGGTCTTGTCGGTAGCAGGATCATAGAGCTCCTTGCATCCGTTACCCATCACGCTCACCTTAAAGATGGCAAGGTTGTCCACCTTGACGGTATTACCATTCAACGTCTGTTCACGCACGCACTTCACGAAGTCTCGCAGAATACCTTCGATGGTTCCTCCAGAAAAAGGAGTGTTGTGCTCGGCCATGTGGACCGCCATATCGTGGATGTTCATCGTCTGTTTGTACGATACGCGAGGGTAGTACTTGCCGTACGCTTCGTTCTTGCTGTTGTTGTTTTGGGAAAGATAAAGTTCAATCATAATTAATTTCTTTAATAAATGATGTTTGATTTGTCTCTGCACCCATGGACATCTAGCCTGCGCACTGCCTTCTGTCTCTCGATTGCGGTTGCAAAAGTACGGCTTTTTCCAATACAATCCTCGAAAAAGCCCATCCCCGACAAATCCTAAAAACGCAAGCTGCTATCAATCAGCAGCTTGCGTAAACGTTATCTCTTTCCTAAACTCAGAGAATCATTATTATCTCAAAACTCCAATGCAATATAGTTATGAAGCCACCATTTTTAATAGTTGATCAAGTATTTGAGAGAATTCTTCAGCATATTTAGTCTCACTTCCTCTGTCTGTAAAGAAAGTACAATCGGCTCTTCCAAAATTGTCAAAAGTACGAACTTGTACTGCACACAGTCCATTCCCATACGGATTCCGATAATAAACTAGGCACTTATAATTTCCACATTTATTATAAGCCAAGAAAGCTGCCATATAACTGAAGACCACTTGATAATAATCTTTATTAGTCATACATTCCTTCAACCGATTTTTGATATTATCATTACTCATCCCCAGTTTCCTAAGAATTGCAATAACCCTCAACACCCCATCATGCAAAATAATAGGATTTCCATGATATGTGTCTTCTATTAGTCGCACAAGCACAAAATCACTCAAATCTTCAATTGCATTTACCACCTCTCTGACTGTATGCTCAGAAAGATCTTCTGGTCTGATAAACAGCCTAACTGTATTAGGATCAATCCTAGTATTATCAATAATTCGTTTGTAATAGTATTCTTCTTTTAGCTGATTAAAAGAATAAGTGAAATAGTTACTGCTACAAAATTTATTGATATAACCAATAAAGTCAGCTTCAGGTCCATAAAAGTGCTTATAGATACTTTCGGTACAACCATAATTCATCACAAATACGACCTTGTCAAGTCCAAACTTATTCCCGACATATGGCAGACGAGGATTTGCTCCGAGTCTGTAATGATAGTCGATATGGGCGGAGAACATATTTAAAATTCTGAAAAGATGTACCTATCTACAAGCTTCCCTAAACAGCTTTCCATATTCATTCACAAATACCACACTATTCGTTGCTGTTATGCATAACGTCTTATTTGGATGCACAAATTGGTGCCCATCAAGCATCTTCTTTATAAATGGTGTTTGCTGTAATCCTGAATAATCCTCACCTGATATAGTTCTATCATACATCAATTCAATAATTCCAAACTTACTTAAACGTACAAGTGAAGCAGAAACTGCAAATTCATCATAACTATCAACAGTCCATCCCAAATACCATTCTGGCAAGCCATTGGCAATGAACTTATTAGTTCCGCTAACGGTTACATGAGGGTTTATAGCCTTTATATAACC
>CADAAR010000036.1 GCA_902785945.1 uncultured Prevotellaceae bacterium | reverse complement strand
CAAAGAGATGGAGATTAGTTCAAATCGTAGAAAAAGCTAAGTAATTATGATACAGACAGAATCAAGACTTACAGTAGCTGACAACAGCGGTGCACGCGAAGCTCTCTGCATCCGTGTATTGGGCGGTACCAAGCGCCGTTATGCCAGCGTAGGTGATATCATCGTGGTCTCTATCAAGAACGCGATCCCTACAAGTGACGTGAAGAAGGGTGCAGTATCAAAGGCTTTGGTTGTTCGCACTAAGAAGGAAATCCGTCGTGCCGATGGTTCTTACATCCGTTTCGACGACAATGCCTGTGTATTGCTGAACAATGCAGGCGAGCTTCGTGGTAGCCGTATCTTCGGCCCAGTAGCCCGTGAGCTCCGTGCTGTGAATATGAAGGTCGTTTCTTTGGCACCTGAGGTACTTTAAAAGTGGAAAAAGTAAAAAAGTAAAAAAGTAAAGAAGAAATGGCAAAGTTCAATATTAAGAAAAACGATACAGTCATCGTTCTGGCCGGTGAGGACAAGGGCAAGACTGGCAAGGTGCTGAAGGTAATGGCCGACAAGGAGCGTGCACTCGTAGAGGGCGTGAATATGGTCAATAAGAGTGCCAAGCCCAGTGCCAAGAATCCTCAGGGAGGCTTTGTGAAGATGGAAGCTCCTATTCACATCTCAAATATTAGTTTGATTGATCCGAAGAGTGGCAAGGCTACCCGCGTCGCTATCAAGCGTGAGGGAAAGAAGGTCGTTCGTATCGCTAAAAAGTCAGGAGAGGAGATTAAGTAATGGCAAATACAGCACAGTTAAAGAAAGAGTATAAGGAGAAGATTGCTCCAGCTCTGCAGAAGCAGTTCAACTACACTTCAGCAATGCAGATCCCCGTCCTGAAGAAGATCGTTGTCAACCAGGGTCTGGGTGATGCTACACAGGACAAGAAGATCATCGATGTTGCTATCAATGAGATTTCGGCCATCTGCGGTCAGAAGGCAGTTGCTACCTATTCAAAGAAGGATATCGCCAACTTCAAGCTTCGTAAGAAGATGCCTATCGGCGTGATGGTGACACTCCGCCGTGAGCGCATGTATGAGTTCCTCGAGAAGCTCGTCCGCATCGCCCTGCCACGTATCCGTGACTTCAAGGGTATCGAGAGCAAGTTTGACGGTCGTGGTAACTACACACTGGGTATCCAGGAGCAGATTATCTTCCCGGAGATTAATATCGAACGCTAAAAACGATTAAGAGATATGGCAAAAGAATCAATGAAAGCCCGCGAGGTGAAGCGCGCCAAGCTCGTAGCCCGCTATGCTGAGAAGCGTGCAGCTCTGAAGAAGGTTATCGCAACTACAGAGGATCCTGCCGAGGCTTATGAGGCAGCTCGCAAGCTGCAGAGCATTCCCAAGAACGCTAACCCCATCCGTCTGCACAATCGTTGCAAGATCACGGGTCGTCCCAAGGGATATATGCGCCAGTTCGGTCTCTCTCGTATCCAGTTCCGCGAGATGGCATCAAGCGGTCTGATCCCGGGAGTAAAGAAGGCCAGCTGGTAATCCTCTCACTCATGCGAAAGAGACATTTATTTATTTAATATTGTCGGGGTAGTCCCGATTAATTAAAACATTTATTTTATGACAGATCCAATAGCAGATTATCTGACACGACTCAGAAACGCAATCATGGCACATCACCGTGTCGTTGAGGTTCCTGCGTCAAACTTGAAGAAGGAAATCACAAAGATCCTCTTCGAGAAGGGTTACATCCTGAACTACAAGTTCATCGAGGATGGTCCTCAGGGTACTATCAAGGTAGCTCTGAAGTACGACCCTGCAACTCGTGAAAACGCCATCAAGTGCCTGAAGAGAGTATCCACTCCGGGTCTCCGCAAGTACACTGGCTACAAAGAGATGCCGAGAGTAATTAACGGACTTGGAATTGCAATCCTTTCCACGTCTAAAGGTGTAATGACAGACAAAGAGGCTGCCGACCTCAAGATCGGTGGCGAGGTTCTTTGCTATGTATATTAATTGGAGGATAGAATATGTCAAGAATAGGAAAATTGCCAATTAGTATCCCTGCTGGCGTTACTGTTGCTCAGGACAATAACGGTGTAGTAACCGTCAAGGGTCCCAAGGGAGAGCTTTCTCAGAAGGTAGACCCCTCTATCAAGATGAAAATCGAGGATGGCCACATCACATTCGAGATCGACGAGAACAGCCCTGTGAATATCAAGCAGAAGCAGGCTTTCCACGGTCTTTATCGTGCACTTGTCAATAATATGGTTGTAGGCGTGAGCGAAGGTTACAAGAAGGAGATGGAACTCGTAGGTGTTGGTTACCGTGTTTCTAATCAGGGTAACATTATCGAGTTCTCACTCGGCTATACACACCCCATCTTCATCCAGCTTCCTAAGGAGGTGAAGGTTGAGACCAAGATGGAGCGTAACCAGAATCCGCAGATTATCCTGGAGTCATGCGACAAGGCACTGCTCGGTCTGATTTGTGCTAAAATTCGTTCTTTCCGTATGCCTGAGCCTTACAAAGGAAAGGGTATTTTGTTCAAGGGTGAGGTTATCCGTCGCAAGTCGGGTAAGTCGGCATCAGCTAAGTAATTAAGAATTAAGAATTAAGAATTAAGAATTCAAGATTATGACAACAAAGAAAGTAGAAAGACGAATTAAGATCAAATATAGAATTCGCAAGAACGTGTTCGGCACAGCCGAGCGTCCTCGTCTGAGCGTGTTCCGCAGCAACAAGCAGATCTATGCTCAGGTGATTAATGATTTGGAAGGTAAAACACTCGCATCTGCATCTTCTCTGGGTTTGGAGGCTATGCCGAAGATCCAGCAGGCTGAGAAGGTTGGTGAGCTCGTAGCCCAGAAGGCTCAGGAGGCTGGCGTTACTAAAGGTGGACTTAAATTCTAAACGATTATGGCAATGAAAAATGTTAAAGTAAATAGTGACGTAGAGTTGAAAGACAGACTGGTTGCCATCAACCGTGTTACCAAGGTAACTAAGGGAGGTCGCACCTTTACATTCGCAGCCATTGTGGTTGTCGGCGACGGCAACGGTATCATCGGCTGGGGTCTTGGCAAGGCTGGCGAAGTAACCGCAGCCATCGCCAAGGGTGTTGAGGCTGCCAAGAAGAATCTTGTAAAGGTTCCTGTACTCAAGGGTACCATCCCCCATGAGATGGAAGCCCATTTCGGTGGCGCACAGGTGTTCCTGAAGCCGGCTGCAGCCGGTACTGGTCTGGTGGCCGGTGGTGCTATGCGTGCCGTTCTCGAGAGCGTAGGTATCAAGGACGTGCTTGCTAAGTCAAAGGGTTCATCTAACCCCCACAACCTGGTAAAGGCAACTATCGTGGCTCTGAGCCAGATGCGCGATGCCTACACCGTAGCAGGTACACGTGGTATCAGTATGGAAAAAGTATTTAGAGGATAAAGGAGAATAGACAATGGCAACAATTAAGGTAAAGCAGATTAAGAGTAAGATCGGTTATCCGGTAGACCAGAAGCGTACGCTCCAGCGTAAGATCTCTCAGGTTGTTGAGGTAGAGGATACTCCTTCAATCCGTGGTATGATTCGCAAGGTACACCACCTGGTGACCGTCGTTGAGTAATTAACATTTAAAACGTAGATTCGATTATGAAACTGAATAATTTAAAGCCAGCTGAGGGTTCTACCCATTCACGTCGTCGTATCGGTCGTGGACCTGGTTCAGGTCTGGGCGGTACTTCTACTCGTGGTCACAAGGGAGCCAAGGCTCGTTCTGGTTATAAGAGAAAGATTGGTTTCGAAGGTGGTCAGATGCCTCTCCAGCGTCGTGTGCCGAAGGCTGGTTTCAAGAACATCAATCACAAGGAGTACTTTGCAGTGAACCTCTCTACACTTCAGAAGCTTGCTGAGGAGAAGAACCTTACTAAGATTGGCGTAGCAGAGCTTGTAGCTGCTGGTCTCACCAATGGTAAGGAGCTTGTGAAGATTCTCGGTAACGGTGAGTTGAAGGCCAAGATCGACGTAGAGGCAAACGCTTTCTCAAAGACTGCTGAAGAAGCTATCAAGGCAGTTGGTGGTAACGCAACAAAAATCTAAACTGTAAGATGAAGAAGTTAATAGAGACACTGAAGAACATCTGGAAGATTGAGGATCTGCGTCAGCGCATCCTTATTACTCTTCTGTTTGTAGCGATTTATCGTTTTGGCTCGTTTGTGGTACTTCCTGGTATCAATCCGGCCATGTTGAGCCAGTTGCAGTCACAGACTGCTGGTGGTCTGATGTCGTTGCTCGATATGTTCTCTGGTGGTGCATTCTCCAACGCATCAATCTTTGCGCTTGGAATCATGCCTTACATCTCTGCTTCTATCGTAATGCAGCTTCTTGCTGTCGCCGTTCCTTATGTGCAGAAAATGCAGCGTGAGGGTGAGAGCGGCCGTAAGAAGATCAGTATGTATACCCGATGGCTGACAGTAGCAATCCTGCTGTTCCAGGCACCGGGTTACCTGATGAACCTGAAGATGCAGGCAGGAGCAGCCCTGGCAACAGGTATCTCCTGGTCTGTATTCATGGTTCCAGCTGTCATCATCCTTTCTGCAGGAAGTATGTTCATCCTGTGGTTGGGTGAGCGCATTACTGATAAGGGTATAGGAAATGGTATCTCACTGATTATTATGATCGGTATCATCGCGCGTCTGCCTCAGGCATTTATCCAGGAGGTGAGCTCTCGCTTCACAGCCATTACTGGTGGTGGACTCGTTATGTTCCTTGTTGAGATTATCATTCTATATGCAGTTGTTTGCGCAGCTATCGTTCTGGTACAGGGTGTCCGCAAGGTGCCCGTACAGTATGCTAAGCGTCTTGTCGGCAACAAGCAGGTAGGTGGAGCCCGTCAGTATATCCCTCTGAAGCTGTTCGCTGCTAATGTGATGCCTATCATCTTTGCCCAGGCATTGATGTTCATCCCATTGACAATCGTACAGTATTCAGCTCCTGAGAATGCAAGTTGGTTCGTCCGCACGATGCTCGATCATCACAGCTGGACCTACAACATCATTTTCGCGATACTGATTATTGCATTCACCTATTTCTATACGGCTATTACGCTGAACCCGACTCAGATGGCGGAAGATATGAAACGTAACAACGGATTCATTCCTGGTGTTAAGCCTGGTAAAGAGACAGCAGAGTATATTGATACAGTGATGTCACGTATTACCCTGCCTGGTTCGTTGTTCATTGCATTCATCGCCGTTATGCCGGCTTTGGCTAGCCTGTTGAATGTGCAGGATGCGTTCTCTCAGTTCTTCGGTGGTACGTCGTTGCTGATTCTTGTCGGTGTAGTGCTCGATACACTTGCACAGATTGAGAGTCATCTGTTGATGCGTCACTATGACGGTCTGCTCAGCTCTGGCCGTATTCACGGACGTGGTATGGCTGCATACTAATCTTCTATGAAGATATTCCTGAAGACTGAAGATGAGATTGAACTGATGCGACAGGCAAACCAACTTGTTGGTAAGACGCTTGGCGAATTAGCAAAACATATAAAGCCTGGAGTGACGACCCTCCAGTTGGATAAGATTGCGGATGAGTTCATCAGAGATCATGGTGCTCTCCCTACATTCAAGGGATTCCCTAATCCATATGGAGGGCCGTTTCCTGCCAGCATCTGTACGTCAGTAAACGATGTAGTCGTACATGGTGTCCCCAATGCAGAAACGGTTCTGAAAGAGGGTGATATAATTTCTGTCGACTGCGGTACGTTACTGAATGGCTTCAACGGTGACTCTGCCTACACGTTCTGTGTCGGTGAGATTTCCGAAGAAGTCCGTCAGTTGCTGAAAACCACCAAAGAGGCACTCTATCTAGGTATAGAGGCTGCTCAGGCAGGGAAGCATCTTGGTGATATCAGCAGTGCGGTACAAGAGCATTGTGAGGCCCGAAAATACGGAATCGTGCGTGAATTGACAGGTCATGGTATCGGTCGTGAGATGCACGAGGAACCAAAGGTCCCCAATTATGGCAGGCGAGGAAACGGGGTCATGTTGAAAGCTGGCATGTGTATAGCTATAGAGCCCATGATTACGATGGGCGACCGTGCCATCTGGTTGGATCAGGATCGTTGGACGATCCGCACTCGTGACGGTAAGCCGGCAGCTCATTTCGAGCATACGATTGCAATCCGTCGTGGAAAGGCTGAAATATTGTCTTCGTTCGAGGAAGTAGAAAAATTAGAAGGAAAGGTATATTAAACAATAAGTATGGCAAAGCAATCCGCTATTGAGCAGGACGGAACGATCGTCGAGTCGTTGTCGAACGCGATGTTCCGCGTAGAACTTGAAAATGGAGTCCAGATCATTGCACATATCTCCGGGAAGATGAGAATGCATTATATCAAGATACTCCCAGGTGATAAAGTGAAGGTAGAGATGAGTCCTTACGACTTGACAAAAGGAAGAATTGTATTCAGATACAAATAAACAATAGGAACAATTATGAAGACAAGAGCATCATTGAAGAAGCGTACCCCAGACTGCAAGATTGTACGTCGCAAGGGACGCCTGTTCGTTATCAACAAGAAGAACCCTAAGTATAAAATGCGTCAGGGTTAATGTTAAAAATGCATAAAATGTGCGGAGGTTTGAGAAAATCTTCGTATTTGCCCCAGAATAAGCGTGGCGAAATCGCATTGACCTATATCTATGGTATTGGTCGAAGTAGTTCAGCAAAGATATTGGATAAGGCAGGTGTCAGCCGCGACCTGAAGGTCAACGAGTGGAGTGACGACCAGGCAGCCAAAATCCGTGAAATCATCGGCGCTGAATTCAAAGTAGAAGGTGATCTCCGCAGTGAGATCCAGTTGAATATCAAGCGACTGATGGATATTGGTTGCTATCGTGGCGTCCGTCATCGTAACGGTCTTCCCGTTCGTGGTCAGAGTACCAAGAATAATGCTCGTACCCGTAAGGGAAAGAAGAAGACTGTTGCCAACAAGAAGAAGGCTACGAAGTAATTCTAAGTTGAACGATTAAAGAATTTAAGAATTATGGCAAAGAAAACAGTCACTTCTAAGAAGAGAAACGTGAGAGTGAACGCTATTGGTCAGCTCCACGTACACAGTTCTTTCAATAATATTATCGTTTCATTGGCCAACGACGAGGGTCAGGTGATTTCTTGGTCGTCAGCCGGTAAGATGGGCTTCCGTGGTTCAAAGAAGAACACTCCGTACGCTGCTCAGATGGCAGCTGAGGATTGTGCAAAGGTTGCTTACGATCTGGGTCTTCGCAAGGTGAAGGCTTATGTAAAGGGTCCCGGTAACGGTCGTGAGTCTGCTATCCGTGCTATCCATGGAGCTGGTATCGAGGTAATGGAGATCGTTGATGTTACTCCACTTCCTCATAATGGATGTCGCCCCCCAAAGCGTCGTCGTGTATAATTGATTTTTTATTTTTATAGATTATGGCAAGATATTTAGGACCGAAATCAAAAGTTGCCCGCCGATTTGGAGAAGCCATCTTCGGCCCGGACAAAGTTTTGTCCCGCAGGAACTTCCCCCCGGGACAGCATGGCAACAACCGTCGCCGTAAGCAGTCGGAGTATGCAGTCATGCTGGCAGAGAAGCAGAAGGCCAAGTATACTTATGGAGTACTTGAGCGTCAGTTCCGTAATATGTTTGAGAAGGCAGCCAAGGCTGACGGTATCACCGGTGAGGTGCTTCTCCAGTTGCTGGAGAGCAGACTCGACAATGTGGTGTTCCGTCTTGGTATTGCTCCTACTCGTGCAGCTGCCCGTCAGCTCGTGGGTCACAAGCACATTACTGTTGATGGCAAGGTCGTGAACATTCCTTCATTCCAGGTGAAGCCCGGTATGATTGTCGCTGTTCGCGAGAAGTCAAAGTCTCTCGAGGTTATTGAGGCCGCCCTTGCTGGTTTTAATCACAGCAAGTACCCTTGGATCGAGTGGGATGAGAATGTTAAAGGTGGTAAGTTCCTGCATATGCCGGAGCGTGCCGACATCCCCGAGAACATTAAGGAACAGTCAATCGTTGAGTTGTACTCTAAGAACTAAATCATTAAATTAATGGCGATATTAGCATTTCAAAAACCTGATAAAGTCGTAATGTTGGAGGCTTCTGACAAGTTCGGCAAGTTCGAATTTCGTCCTCTGGAGCCAGGCTTCGGTGTAACCATTGGTAACGCCCTCCGCCGCATTCTTCTTTCATCGCTTGAGGGCTATGCAATCAATACTGTCAAGATTGCCGGTATTGAGCACGAGTTCTCCTCTGTACCTGGTGTAAAGGAAGATGTGACCAACATTATCTTGAACCTGAAGCAAGTTCGGTTCAAGCAAGTAGTAGAAGAATTCGAGAACGAGAAAGTCAGTATCACGGTCGAGAATTCTACCGAATTCAAAGCCGGTGACATCGGCAAGTATCTGACTGGATTTGAGGTGCTGAATCCCGATTTGGTGATTTGTCATTTAGATTCCAAAGCCTCGATGCAGATTGACCTGACGATAAACAAAGGTCGCGGATATGTACCTGCTGATGAGAATCGCGAGTTCTGCACCGATGTGAACGTTATCGCAATCGACTCTATTTACACCCCCATCCGTAACGTGAAATATACTGTGGAGCCTTATCGTGTTGAACAGAAGACCGACTATGATAAGCTCGTCATGGAAGTCACGACGGACGGTTCCATTCACCCGAAGGATGCCCTGAAGGAGGCAGCCAAAATCCTGATCTATCACTTCATGCTGTTCTCAGACGAGAAGATTACTCTTGAGACTTCCGAGGCAGAGAGCAACCAGGAGTTTGATGAGGAGATTCTGCACATGCGTCAGTTGCTGAAGACACGTCTGGTCGACATGAACCTCTCTGTTCGTGCCCTGAATTGTCTGAAGGCTGCCGATGTAGAGACCCTTGGTGATCTTGTGCAGTATAACAAGACTGACCTTCTGAAGTTCCGTAACTTTGGTAAGAAATCGCTCACTGAGCTTGATGATTTGCTCGAGAGTCTGAATCTGTCGTTTGGAACCGACATTACAAAGTATAAACTGGACAGGGAGTAAGTCCGCGAGGACATGCCGAATGCCCAATAAAAGAAAAAAAGAAAAATGAGACATAATAAGAAATTCAACCACCTCGGTCGTACTGCTAGTCACCGTAGCGCCATGCTTGCTAACATGGCTATCTCGCTGATTGAGCACAAAAGAATCACTACGACCGTTGCCAAGGCAAAGGCCTTGAAGAAGTACGTCGAGCCCCTGATTACAAAGGCTAAGGACGACTCAACCAATTCACGTCGTGTTGTATTCAGCTACCTTCAGAATAAGGAAGCCATCAAGACCCTTTTTGGAGAGGTGGCAGAGAAGGTAGGTGATCGTCCCGGAGGATACACTCGTATCATCAAGCTCGGAACCCGTCAGGGTGACGCTGCTCAGGTATGCTTCATCGAGCTCGTTGACTTCGATCCTGAAATGGCTAAGGACGGTGGTAAGAAGAAGACCCGTCGTTCTCGTCGTTCTTCAGGTGCAAAGGCTGAGGCCGCTCCCGCTGCTGAGGCTCCTGTTGCTGAGGAGGCTGCTCCTGCAGAAGCTCCGGCTACAGAAGAGGCTGCTCCTGCTGAAGAAGAGAAGGCTGAATAATCGACTTACATATCTTTAAATAAGGTGGGCCCGCATCATTTTTTGATGCGGGCTTGTTTTATTGAATAATTATTTGTATCTTTGCAGCATGTTTAACTTAAAACAATGAAACGTATGGCAGACAAGACTCCAACTCCCCATATCGGGGCCAAGTTAGGCGATATCGCCGAGACTGTGATTATGGCGGGCGATCCGCTGCGTGTTAAATTTATGGCGGATAATTTTCTCGATAATCCCGTACAGTTTAATAATGTCCGTGGCATGCTTGGCTTTACAGGCTTTTACAAAGGAAAGCGCGTCAGTGTTATGGGACATGGTATGGGTATGCCCTCTATTGGCATCTATACCTATGAACTCTACAATTTCTATGGTGTCAAGACTATCATCCGTGTCGGTTCGGCAGGTTCTATCCAGCATGATTTGCATGTAGGTGATCTTGTGATTGCCATGGGTGCTTGTACCAATTCCAACTATGCGTGTCAATATGAGTTGCCGGGTTCTTTTGCACCGATTGCAGACTTCTCATTAGTGCGTGAAGCAGTGGAGACCTGTGAGCGCTTGGGATACCGTTATAAGGTCGGTAACGTCTTTTCATCAGATGTTTTCTATCATGAGAATGCCCATAATGACAAATGGATCAACATGGGTGTGTTGGCTGTCGAGATGGAGATTGCAGGCTTATATATGAATGCAGCCCGATCCGGCAATCGTGCCTTGGGTATCTGTACCATCTCAGACCATATCCTGACGGGAGAGGAGACTACAGCTGAAGAGCGACAGACAACTTTTACGCACATGATGGATGTTGCCTTCTCGTTGATTGATTAGGGTTTCCCCTATGACTTTTTCGGGAAATCCCCTTGTGAATCTCACCATAAATGCATACTTTTGCACCGTGGTTTTTTAAACAAGATGCATATGAAAAAGTTATTGGTTATTTCAGTTAGTGTTATGCTGATGTTGAGCAGCTGCGGAACTTACACTGGTTCGGGCGCTGCTACTGGTGGCTATTTCGGCTCTATCATCGGCTCTGCCATTGGAGGAATCACTGGCGGATGGCGCGGTAGTGACATCGGTTCACTGGTCGGTCTTGCGGGAGGTGCAGTGGTTGGCGCTGCCATTGGTGCTGCTGCTGACAATGCTGAACAACAAAAGTATGAGGACTACAAGGCACAGCGTGAAGAACGTTTGAGGAATATGCTGCGCAGAGATGCTTCGGAGTTGGGATATGACAATGATGAGAGTGGTTTCGACAGCTCCAATAGTGGCGATGACCGTCTCTTTGGTTTTGATGAGAACTTCGGGGAGTCTTCCGCCCCATCTCCAGTGCCCGCTCCTATAGCCGGACAGGCCATAGTTATTCGTCATCCTCGTTTTGTCGATGCCAGCCGTGATGGTGTTTTGGTGCGTGGTGAGGAAGCCATGATGGTCTTTGAGGTGTTTAACAACTCTGACAAACCTGTTTATCGTGTTCTTCCGACGGTGGCTGAGATAACAGGGAATAAGCACATTCACATCTCGCAGAATGTGATGGTGGAAAGCATCATGCCAGGTAAGGGCATCCGCTATACGGCTACTATCAAAGCCGATAGTCGATTGCGCGATGGCGATGCCATCATTCGGATTGGGGTTATGCAGGCCAATAAGAGTATTCCCTCCCAGTCACGAGAGTTCGCCATTAAAACAAGCAAGCGATGAGATCTTCATCGCTTGCTTGTTTTATTGGGTGACTGCCCTCTTCTGATAAGCCTTTGATTGATTAGGCTTTTTGTTGATCTCATCAATCCCTTTCTTGTTGTTCTGAGGACTTTTGATATCGGGATTTTGGGCTTCTGGACTCTTGACGTCCTTTGGCTCTTCATTCTTCTCTGGTGGAGGAGGAAATTTTCGGGCGATAACAGGTACGGCCTTTTGATTACGGTTCTTTTGCTCTTGTTTTTCCTTCATCTCCACCCAGATGGGTTTGCTGTCAAATCCCTCGTTAGTGCCGAGTTCCAACTCGGGCAAGTCGATAACATCTTCAGGCTTGAACGGTATGATGTATGGGTTGTAGCGTTCCACAACGACGGTAGCGATACCTTGGGCAATGATACCAATCTCTTTTGCTGCACGGACGGAGAGGTCGATGATGCGTCCCCTGACGTACGGTCCGCGGTCGGTCACACGAACGATAACATTCTTACCATTGGCGGGATTCGTCACTTTCAGCAGGGTGCCGAAAGGGTAGGTCCTGTGGGCACAGGTCAGCGAGTCATGGTGTAACCGTTCTCCACTGGCAGTTTTCCGTCCAGAGAACTTCTTAGCGTAAAACGAGGCCTTACCTGTCTGAACGCCTTGGGCATTTATCATAGAGGTGAGAGGTGAGAGGTGAGAGGTGAGAGAATACATAAGAGGCGAGAGCATAGCGATAGAAATCACTATAACTCTTATTGTCCATCTGTGATGTCCTTTCTTCCTCTGGTCTATTCTTTTACCTCTCACCTCTTACCTCTTACTTCTAATTTACACGATACCTTGTGCGAGCATTGCTTTAGCTACTTTCATGAAGCCGGCAACGTTGGCGCCCTTTACGTAGTTGATATAACCATTGGGTTCCTTGCCATATTTCACGCACTGCTCGTGGATGCCAGACATGATTTGGTGCAGACGCTGATCAACCTCCTCAGCTGTCCAGGACATACGCATCGAGTTCTGTGTCATTTCCAGACCAGAGGTAGCTACACCACCAGCATTCACAGCCTTGCCCGGAGCGAATAGCTGACCAGCGGCAATGAACTTGTTAACGGCTTCAGCCGTGCAGCCCATGTTCGATACCTCGGCGACGCACAACGGCTTGTTGGCAAGAATTTTGTCGGCATCCTCGCCGTTGAGTTCATTCTGGGTGGCACAGGGCAGATAGATGTCGGCCTTCTGCTCCCAGGGCTTCTTGCCGGCGAAGAATTTCGAGCCGGGGAATTCTTCCTCATAAGGCTGACAGACATCATTTCCGCTGGCACGGAGCTCTAACATGTACTCGATCTTCTCGGCATCGAGACCTTCGGGGTCATAGATATAACCGTCGGGACCAGAGATGGTAATCACCTTTGCACCAAGTTCCGTGGCCTTCTTGGCTGCACCCCAGGCCACATTTCCAAAGCCGGAGAGAGCGATGGTCTTGCCTTTGATGTCAAGTCCGTGAGTTTCCATCATGTGATGCACGAAATAGAGAGCGCCGAACCCTGTGGCCTCCGGACGGAGGATCGATCCGCCCCATTCCATACCTTTGCCGGTGAGGGTGGCACCATGGAACTGACTTGTCAGTTTCTTGTAGTAACCGAAGAGATAGCCGATCTCACGGGCTCCTACGCCGATATCACCTGCAGGTACGTCCATATCCGGACCGATTACCTTATAAAGTTCGCACATAAAGGCTTGACAGAACTTCATCACCTCGTTATCGCTCTTGCCGCGGATTGAGAAGTCTGAGCCGCCTTTGCCACCGCCCATGGGCAGGGTGGTGAGAGCATTCTTGAAGGTCTGTTCGAAACCGAGGAACTTCAGGATACTTAGGTTTACCGATGGGTGGAAGCGCAGACCGCCCTTGTACGGGCCAATGGCGCTATTGAATTGCACGCGGTAACCAATGTTGACCTGTACCTCACCCTTGTCGTCAACCCAGGGTACGCGGAAGGTCGTGATGCGCTCCGGTTCCACGATACGCTCTATGATCTTTGCCTTTTCGAACTCGGGATGCTGGTTGTAGACGTCTTTGATCGACTCCAACACCTCTCTTACTGCCTGTAAGTACTCCAGTTCGCCAGGATGCTTATGCTCCAAGGCTTGCATAATTTTCTCAACTTCCATAGTTTTGTTTGTTAGAATGTTTGTTTTAAGTTGCAAAATGTTACTTTGATGGTGCAAATATAGAAAAAATATCGGTACCTTCCAAGGAAAGTACCGAATATTTTTATTTTAAAGTTACATTTTGTTAAATCTGTGCACTTTTATATCTTTTCGAGCGCCTGTTTGATGTCATCGAGGATATCTTCTACATCTTCAATACCAACGGAAAGTCGAATCAAGTCTGGAGCTACTCCAGCTTCGCGAAGCTGTTCGTCGGACAACTGACGATGGGTATGAGAGGCAGGATGCAGCACACAGGTACGAGCATCAGCAACGTGGGTAACAATATTAATCATTTCCAGCGAGTCCATCCATTTCACTGCTGTTTCTCGGTCTCCTTTCAAACCAAAGGCAATCACGCCACACGATCCGTTAGGTAGGTATTTCTGTCCGAGAGCGTAGGCCTTGTCACTAGGCAGACCGCAGTAGTGGACCCAGGCCACCTTCTCATTGCTGTTCAGGAACTCAGCCACCTTCTGGGCGTTTCTGCAATGTTGGGCCATGCGCAGATGTAGGGTTTGCAGGCCGAGGTGGAGTAGGAAGGCGTTCTGTGGAGCAGGTATCGAACCGAGGTCGCGCATCAGCTGTGCCACGAGTTTCGTTGTGAAGCCCATTTTGCCGAAGGCCTTCACGTATGTCAGGCCGTGATAGCTCTCGTCGGGGGTGCAGAGGCCGGGGAACTTTTCAGCATGAGCCATCCAGTCGAAGTTACCACTATCCACCACGACACCGCCCACTTGCGTAGCCAGACCGTCCATGTATTTCGTAGTAGAGTGGGTGACAATGTCAGCGCCCCACTCGAAGGGACGACAATTTACCGGTGTAGCGAAAGTGTTGTCGACGATCAAGGGCACGCCGTTCTTATGAGCAATCTTGGCGAAGCGCTCGATGTCGAAGACGGCACAGCCGGGGTTAGAAATCGTCTCGCCGAACATAGCCTTGGTGTTCGGACGGAAAGCTGCCTGAATCTCCTCGTCGCTGGCCTCCTGCGAGATGAACGTGCAGTCGATGCCTAATTTCTTCAGCGTTACGCCGAAGAGGTTGTAGGTGCCACCATAGATTTCGTTTGACGTGATGAAGTGGTCGCCAGCTTGACAGATGTTGAAGATGGCATAGAAGTTGGCTGCCTGACCGCTCGAAGTGAGCACAGCACCTACACCACCTTCCAATGTGGCAATCTTAGCTGCCACTGCATCGTTGGTGGGGTTCTGCAGGCGGGTGTAGAAATAACCCTCCTTCTCGAGGTCAAACAACTTCGCCATCTCGTCCGAGTCGTCGTACTTAAACGTAGTCGACTGGATGATGGGCAACTCTATCGGTTCTCCGTTCTTGGCCTTGTAGCCGGCCTGTACGCACAGCGTGCCTTGTTTCAGTTTCTTGTCCATAATTTCGCTCTTTTAGTTATTTTGTGTGCAAAGGTACTAAATAATTCACAATCACGATTCATAATTCAAGTTTTTTTTCGTAACTTTGCCGACGATATGGAAGAAGTAACCAAGATACCACAAGAGTGGAATAAATTCTATCTGAAGGATGTGTCGTTCGTCAATCTGATGACACGGCGTATCTTCAATGTCCTCATCGTGGCTAATCCCTACGATGCCTTCATGCTGGAAGATGACGGACGTATCGATGAGAAGATTTTCGATGAGTATATGGAACTCGGCATGCGCTATCCGCCATCGTTCACTCAGGTGTCGACGACGGAAGAGGCCAATGCCGTGCTCAAGACTACTGACATCGACCTGGTGATCTGTATGCCTGGTAATGCCGACAACGATGCGTTTACGGTGGCTCGTGAGGTGAAGGCAGCACATCCGTCGATTCCTTGCGTGGTGCTGACACCCTTCTCGCACGGTATCACGAAGCGTATTGAGAACGAGGATATGTCGGTGTTCGACTATGTGTTCTGTTGGCTTGGCAACACGAACCTCATCATGTCGATCATCAAACTGCTGGAGGACAAGATGAACATCGACCACGATATCAAGGAGGCCGGTGTGCAGATGATTCTTTTGGTGGAGGATAACATCCGCTTCTATTCCTCCGTGCTACCTAATTTATATAATTATATCCTCGCGCAGTCGAAGCGTTTCTCTACCGAGGCATTGAATCCACATGCCGCAGCCCAGCGAAAGCGCGGTCGTCCGAAGGTAGTGCTCGCCACGAACTACGAGGAGGCGATGCAAATTTACGAGAAGTATCACGAGAACACGCTCGGTGTGATCTCCGATACCCGTTTCCCGATGCATATTACCCCAGGCCGTCTCTCGCACGTTGAGGATGGCGACCCCGAGGCTGGACTGAAACTGTTGCGCGAGATCCGTCGGCGCGACGAGTATGTTCCGTTGATCCTTGACTCGAAAGAGACCGCCAATCGTGAGAAGGCAAAGGCCGAAGGTTTCCATTTTATCGACAAGAACTCGACGAAGATGAACGTCGACTTACATCATCTGATGGAGGAACACATGGGCTTTGGTGACTTCATCTTCCGCGACCCCGTGACGAAGGAAGAGGTAGCTCGCGTTACCTCGCTGAAAGAACTGCAGGATAATATCTTCAAGATTCCTGCCGACTCGCTTGCCCGTCACATCCGTCGTAATCACATGAGCCGTTGGCTCTGTGCCCGAGCAATTTTCCCCGTGTCCGCTTTCTTGAAGCACGTTACTTGGCATAAGCTGCAGGATGTCGACGCCCACCGACAGATTATCTTCGATGCCATCGTGCAATACCGACGGATGAAGAATATCGGCATCGTGGCTGTGTTCGACCGCCTGAAGTTCGACCGTTACGCTCACTTCGCCCGAATCGGTGAGGGTTCCCTTGGTGGAAAGGGTAGAGGTCTTGCTTTCCTCGATAATATCATCAAGCGCCATCCGGAACTGAATCAATTCGAGCAGGCGCAGGTGATGATTCCGAAGACGGTAGTGCTATGTACCGACTTCTTCGACGAATTCATGGAGAACAATAATCTCTATCCGATTGCGCTGAGCGATGCACCTGACGAGGAGATTCTGCAGCACTTCTTGAGAGCTCAGTTGCCCGATTCGCTGATTGCCGACTTCTTCACCTTCTTCGAGGCGGTGAAGTCGCCGATTGCCGTGCGTTCGTCGTCGCTGCTAGAGGACTCGCATTATCAGCCGTTTGCGGGTATCTATAGTACCTATATGATTCCTTATCTGAACGACAAGTACGAAATGCTCCGTATGCTGGCCTGTGCCATCAAGGGCGTCTATGCATCTGTCTATTATAAGGATTCGAAGGCTTATATGCTTGCTACGCAGAACGTCATCGACCAGGAGAAGATGGCGGTCATTCTGCAGGAAGTCGTCGGTAAGCAATATGGCGACCTCTATTATCCCAACTTCTCAGGTGTACTACGCTCGCTGAACTATTATCCCATTGGTGACGAGACGGCCGAGGAGGGTATCGCCTCGCTGGCCCTCGGACTGGGTAAGTATATCGTCGATGGTGGACAGACCCTGCGTGTGTCGCCCTATCATCCCACGCAGGTGTTGCAGACCTCCGAGATGGAAACAGCCCTGAGTGAGACGCAGACGCGTTTCTACGCCCTCGATATGTCGCATGTGGGCGACGATTTCAAGGTAGACGACGGCTTTAATATCAAATCGTTGCGTGTGAAACAGGCCGATGCAGACGGTTCGCTGACCTATATCGCCTCAACCTACGACCCCATGGATCAGGTCATTCGTGATGGTATCTATGAGGGTGGACGAAAAGTAATCTCCTTTTGTGGCGTGCTCCAGCAGGGTATCTTCCCGTTGCCGGAACTGTTGCAGATGGCGCAGAAGTATGGTTCGGAGGAGATGCGCCGGCCGGTGGAAATCGAGTTCGCCTGCAATCTGAATGACGATCGGAGCGGAGAACTCTATTTGCTTCAGATTCGTCCGATTGTCGATTCAAAGCAGGTGCTCGACGAGGATTTGCAGAAGATTCCCGACACCGACTGTCTGCTGCGCTCCCAGAATTCGCTCGGACATGGTATCTCCGAGGATGTTGTGGATGTGGTCTATGTCAAGACCGACGAGAATTTTACTGCCGCCAATAATCCCACGATTGCTTCGCATATCGAGAAGATCAACCAACAGTTCCTCAATGAAGATAAGAATTATGTACTCATTGGTCCGGGACGATGGGGGAGCAGTGACTATTGGCTGGGTATCCCCGTGAAGTGGCCGCATATTTCTGGTGCTCGCGTCATTGTGGAGACGGGTCTGAAGAACTATCACGTCGACCCCTCACAAGGAACGCACTTTTTCCAAAACCTCACAAGCTTCGGTGTCGGTTATTTTACCATCAATACTTATACGGGCGACGGCATCTTGCAACAGGATATCCTTGACCAGATGCCTGCAGTCGAGGAAACGGAATATGTGCGTCACGTACGGTTTGAAAAGCCTCTAAAGATCATGATGGATGGCAAGGTCCTCCTGCCGTCGGAAGTGAATAATGAATAATTAATTGTGAATAGTCTATGAATCTGAACCTAACGTCTACTATCAAAATGCCTGAGCATACCTTGCGTCGGCAGGTGATTGACCTTTGCAACAAGGTGGGCAAACCCTTGCTGAAGTTGTCAACGAAGGACTATATGGACAATGGCCTTGGCCATCTTGTCGAGCAGTTCGGTGGTCAGGCAGGCCTCGTTAATATCGAGGTGTTTAATGAACTACAGCATACGATTACCGGTTGGCCCGGAGGTAAACCGGATGTTGATGACTCTACTCGTCCGGAGCGTGCCAAACCCTATCCCAAACGGGTGGTGGTGTTCTCGCCCCATCCCGACGATGATGTCATCTCTATGGGCGGTACCATCCGTAGGTTGATGCAGCAGAAGCACGATGTGCATATTGCCTACGAGACATCTGGTAACATAGCTGTGGCCGATGAAGAAGTGCGGCTTTATATGCACTTCATCAATGGTTTTAACCAACTCTTTGCCAATGGCTCTGACGAGGTTATCAAGATTCGTTACCGTGAAATTATGTCCTACTTGAAGGAGAAAAAAGAGGGCGATTGGGATAATCAGGCTATTCTCACAGTGAAGGGCTTGATCCGTCGTGGTGAGGCGCGCAATGCTTGTGGCTATAACCGTATTCCTAAGGATCATATCCATTTCCTTGATCTGCCCTTCTATGAAAGTGGAAAAATAGAAAAGCTTCCGATGTCGGAGCGCGATGTAGAGCCCATAATAGCACTACTTGAAGAGATTCAGCCCCATCAGATCTATGTCGCTGCCGACCTTGCAGACCCTCACGGTACCCATCGTAAGTGCACCGATGCTGTGTTGGCGGCTATTGATGAAGCCAAGCAAGCTGGTGCAGAGTGGTTGAAAGACTGTCGTGTGTGGATGTATCGCGGTGCCTGGGCTGAGTGGGATGTGGCAGATATTGAGATGTGTGTGCCGATGAGTCCCGAGGAACTTCGCGAGAAACGTAATTCAATCCTTCGTCATCAGAGTCAGATGGAGGGTGCCCCCTTTCTTGGTAATGATGACCGTCTTTTCTGGCAGCGTGCAGAGGACCGTAACCGTGAAACAGCCAAACGTTACGATGATCTCGGATTGGCTTGCTATGAGGCGATGGAGGCTTTTGTGGAATACCATTTTTGATGTAAGAAGTAAAGGAGAGAAAAATATGAGTAGAATTGTATTGTTGATAATGGGGCTGGTGCTGAGCATCTCTGCAAGGGCACAGTATGATGTGGTGCCGCTGCCACAGAACATCCAGATACAGAAAGGTGAGCCTTTTTTGTTGAGTAATGATCAAGTACAGATTTTGGCACCTGTGACTTTGATGGGTGAGGCAGTTTTCCTGCAAGCCTATCTCAAAGACGTTACTGGACAAGTGTTTTCTATTGCGCCTAAACGTGAGAAGAGGAAGACTTATATCGAACTCGCCATCTCTCCGAATGTCACTGAATCCGAAGGTTATGTGCTAACCATTAATAAGAAAGGTGTCACCATTGCAGGCGGTTCTGCTGCGGGTGTCTTCTACGGCATCCAGACCCTCCGTAAGTCATTGGCCTCTATCGACAAGGCGACATTTTCCATCTTCCTTCTTCCATCTTCCATCATCATCGATGCGCCGCGTTTCTCTTGGCGAGGGATGCATTTGGACTGCTCCCGTCATTTCTGGTCTGTGGATTTCGTCAAGAAGTTTATCGACCTGTTGGCGCTGCACAATATGAACGTGTTCCACTGGCATCTCACCGATGATCAGGGTTGGCGCATAGAGATCAAGAAATGGCCGAAACTTACGGAGGTTGGTTCCCAACGCTCAGGTACCATCATTGGCACCAACTCTGACCTTGACGACGGCATCCCCTACGGTGGTTTTTACACGCAGGCTGAGGCTCGCGAGATTGTGCGCTATGCCGCCGAGCGTCATATTACCATCGTTCCTGAAATTGATATGCCCGGTCATATGCTCGCCGCTCTCGCCAGCTATCCCGAACTCGGCTGTACGGGTGGTCCCTATCAGGTGGGTCACTATTGGGGCGTGTATAAGGATGTGCTCTGCATCGGCAATTCCAAGGTCTATCAGTTCGTCGAAGATGTGCTGACGGAGATTATGGATATCTTCCCCTCCGAGGTCATTCACATCGGTGGCGACGAGACGCCTACGGACAAGTGGCAGCAGTGTCCCAAGTGTCAGGGTAAGGGGGGGCAGACTCACTTTACAAAGCGCGTCTTTGACTTTCTCACCTCGAAAGGTCGCCGCGTCTTAGGATGGGATGAGATCCTCGACGGTTCTCCGAAAGATGCGATGATTATGTCTTGGCGTGGTTCTGTCCCTGGCGCAAAAGCCGCTGAGGCTGGACACGATGTGGTGATGGCTCCCACGACACATTGCTATTTCGATTACCAGCAGGTGAAGGATACTGAGTTCGAACCTAGCCGTTGTGGTGGCTTCATTCCCATCGAGAAAGTCTATACTCTCGACCCCGCCCCCGACAGCCTTTCCGTTGAGGCCCGCCGTCATATCCTTGGTACCCAGGCCAACCTCTGGTCGGAGTATATGACCACCGAGAGCCTTGTCGAGTATCAGGCCTTGCCACGCATGTCGGCTCTGGCAGAGGTGCAATGGACACAACCCGAGCGCAAGGACTATAAAGCTTTCTTAGAGCGTCTCACGCGTCTGACATCATTCTTCGAACTGTATCATTACACTTACGCCAAGCACCTCTGGCCGGATCGTCAGATACCTAACCGCTGGCAATTCTAATTATTGTTTTATGGAACAGACGAATCCTTATATCAAACAGTTTCCTGAACTATTCAAAGGAAAGATAATCTTGTATGTTCATGGTTTCGGGTCGTCAGGACAGAGCGGTACAGTGACTCGTATTAGTGAGGTGTTCCCTAATACGACGGTGATAGCCCCTGATCTGCCTATACGACCCCAAGAGGCGATGGATTTGTTGCGTGAGACGTGCGACAAGGAGAATCCCGACTTGGTCATAGGCACGTCGATGGGCGGTATGTATGCCGAGATGCTTTATGGTTATGACCGTATCCTTGTAAATCCAGCTCTGCAGATGGGTGATACGATGAAGGATCATGGTATGATTGGTGCTCAGCACTTCTCTAATCCTCGTCAAGATGGGGTACAGGACTTTATCGTGACAAAAGCTTTGGTAAAGGAATATAAGGAGATGACGGAGCAGTGCTTTGCCTCGGTGACACCCGAGGAACAAGATCGTGTGTGGGGCCTCTTCGGTGACGAGGATACCACGGTGGATACATACGATCTGTTCCGCGAGCATTATCCCACCGCCATCCGTTTTCATGGGGAACATCGTATGAACGACAATTCGTTTATGCATTCTGTAGTCCCTGTGATCCGATGGATAGATGACCGACAAGAGGGTAGGGAACGTCCTATCATATATATTAATGTTAACACCCTCATTGACAAATGGCAGAAGCCTCAGAGTTCTTCGCAGAAAGTGCTCCGTATGCTTTTGGAGACCTATCAGCTCTACTTTGTGGCATCAGCCTCTGTTGATGTTTCCCTCTATGCAGACATCTTGGCATGGCTTTACGAGTATGTGAACGTACCGGCCTACGGACATACCGTCTTTACCAACCAGAAGTCATTGCTTTATGGTGATTATCTCATTGATGCCGAGAAAACGGAAGGTATGGCAACATTGATTCAGTTCGGTAGCGATACATTCAAAACATGGGATGATATTGCTACGTATTTCAAAAGGTTGGGCGGACAATGAAGACTGCAATCATCGGCGGCGGGGCAGCGGGATTTTTCTTGGCCATCAATCTCAAGGAGATGTGTCCGAAGATGGAGGTTTCGATCTTCGAGAAGTCAAAACATGTTTTGTCGAAAGTGGAAATTTCCGGCGGCGGCCGTTGTAACTGTACCAACTCGTTTGCTGAAGTGCGCGATCTGTCGGGAGTCTACCCCAGAGGACACCGGTTGATGAAACGTTTGATGAAAGGTTTCTCACAGGAAGATGCTTATGAGTGGTTTGAGCGCCATGGGGTTAGGCTGATGACTCAGGACGATCATTGTGTTTTTCCGCTATCGCAAGATTCGCATACAATCATAAATTGCTTCCTTGCAGAGGCACGAAGACATGGCGTTGAGATTCGCATGGAATCGAGAATCGATTCGTTGGAACAACTTAGTGATTATGATTTTATTGCCGTCACAACGGGTGGCTCTCCAAAAGCAGAAGGCTTACAGTGGTTGGCTGATAAGGGACATGAGATTGTGTCGCCCGTGCCTTCGCTCTTTACCTTTCAGATTACTGATGAAGCTTTGCATGCCTTGATGGGGACAGTTGTAGAGGATGTCATGACGATGATTCCTGGTACGAAACTGCGAGCTGAGGGACCATTGCTGATTACCCACTGGGGTATGAGCGGACCGGCAATTCTGAAACTGTCGAGTTATGGGGCACGACTATTGGCAGAGAGTGGATATCAGACAACATTGGCTGTAAATTGGACAAAGCGTCACGATACAGAAGTGATGGTGATTCTTGATGAGATGATGATCCGATGTCCGCAAAAGCAAATGAAAACGGTTCCCCCTTGCGGTTTATCCTCGCGCCTGTGGACCTATCTGGTGGAGAAATGCTTAGGCGAACGGTCAAACGCCCGCTGGGGTAGTCTCAATAAGAAAGAGATTAATCGTTTGGCAAACCTGTTGAGTGGGGGCGATAGTTATCAGATAACCGGAAGAGCTACGTTCAAGGATGAGTTTGTTACCTGTGGTGGCATCGCATTGTCGGCGGTAAATCCTTCCACATTGGAGAGTCGTCATGTACCCCGTCTATATTTTGCTGGAGAGGTGCTTGATATTGACGGTATTACTGGCGGCTTTAATTTTCAGGCTGCTTGGACTACAGCATATACCGTAGCTTGTGCAATTACTAATAGCGTCGCTTGATATTTTTTTGCAATAATATTTGGAGGCAAACAATTTTTTTCTTATCTTTGTGCCCTAGAAACGAATATACATTAATCAATAAACTATAAGCATTATGAAAAAGTATTTAGCAGAAATGGTGGGCACATTCGTGCTGACGTTCTTAGGTTGCGGCGCTGCCGTGAGTCTGAATTGTGGTGTTGATACAGCATCGGTTGTGGGTACTGCTGTAGCCTTTGGTCTGGCTGTCGTGGCGATGGCCTATACGATTGGCGGCATCTCTGGTTGCCACATTAATCCGGCCATCACGCTGGGTGTGTTCCTTAGTGGTCGTATGAACTCGAAAGATTGTGGTATGTATATGCTGTTTCAGGTGATTGGTGCTGTGATTGCAGCAGCTTTGCTGGCTTTCCTGGTGTCGACAGATCCTGGTCTGGCTCGTGGTACGGCTACCGGTGCCAATGCCTGTGCATCAGATAATGTCATCAATGGTTTAGTGGCTGAGATTCTTCTTACGTTCATCTTTGTTTTAGTCGTCCTCGGCGCTACTGCAAAAACTAATGGTGCAACTAACAATTTCGCAGGCTTAGCTATTGGCTTGTCACTGATTCTCATCCATTTGGTTGGTATCAACTATACTGGTACTTCGGTCAACCCTGCCCGTAGTATCGGTCCTGCTCTCTTCGAGGGTGGAAAGGCATTGGCCCAACTGTGGGTATTTATTGTGGGTCCGTTCATTGGTGGTGCCTTAGCTGCTGGTGTTTGGAAAATGATTGATACTAGCGAGAAATAATTATAGATGAAAAGACTAGTTATTATTGTATTGTCTGCCTTGGCGGTTTGCCAGGTACAGGCAGAGAGTCGCCGCCTTTGGTATGATAAGGCGGCTTCTCATTGGTTAGAGGCATTACCTATTGGTAATTCTGCCTTGGGCGCGATGGTATATGGCGGTGCCGACACCGAACAGATACAGTTGAATGAAGAGACGTTCTGGTCGGGTTCTCCTCATAACAATAACAGTCCTGAGGCGAAGGAACATCTGCAAGAGATTCGCCAGCTGATTTTCGAAGGCAAGGAAGCCGAGGCCCATAAGTTGTTGGACAAGTATTTCTTCAAAGGTCCTCATGGTATGCGTTTCCTCCCGTTGGGTGATCTGTTTCTGAAGTTTTGGAACCAAAGAAATGCGACCGGCTATGAGCGCGACCTGAATTTGGAGAATGCCACCGCTAATGTGAAATATCAGGTGGCTGGTGTAAACTACCGTCGTACAGCGATAGCATCGATGGCCGACCGTGTGATAGCCGTTAGGATCGAAGCCGACAAGGGCGGTTCACTCGATTTCTCCTTGTATTATGAGTGTGGTCTGAAGAATACCCAACGGGTGGATAACCATTGTCTGATCGCAATGGTCAGTGGTGATGCCCAGGAGGGTATATCAGCCGGACTGACAGCAGAGTGTCGTATCTGGGTGGATACCGATGGTAAGGTGAAGGATGAGGCTCAGAGCATGGTTGTTCAGGGTGCAACACAAGCAACGGTGTATATTACTGCTGCTACCAATTATGTCAACTACCATGATGTCAGTGGTAATCCTTCTGCAAAGAATGAGCAGGTACAAAAGAGTTTGCAGGGACGGCAGTTTAAGGATTTGTTGGCGGCTCATATCGCTAAGTATCAGGAACAATATGGCAGGGTGTCACTTTCTTTGCCCACATCCAACCGATCAACCCTTCCTACGGACAGGCGCCTCGCTGCCTTTGCAGGCGGAAGTGATATGGATCTGGCAGCCTTGATGTTCCAGTATGGTCGTTATCTATTGATCTGTGCCTCTCAGCCGGGGGGACAGCCTGCTAATTTGCAGGGTGTGTGGAATGACAAGATGAATGCTCCTTGGGATTCGAAGTATACCATCAATATCAATACTGAGATGAACTATTGGATTGCGGATGTCGGTAATCTGAGTGAAGCCGCAGAGCCCTTGTTCTCTATGATTGATGATTTGAGTGAGACCGGTGCCATCACGGCCCAGCAGATGTACGGTTGTGGCGGATGGGTGGCACATCACAATACAGATTTGTGGCGAATTGCCGGACCTGTGGACGGTACGACCTGGGGTATGTTCCCCACTGGCGGCGCCTGGCTCACTACCCATCTATGGCAGCACTATCTCTTTACTGGTGACAAAACTTTCTTACGGAAGCAATATCCTGTGATGCGTGGAGCCGCTGAGTTCTTGCTCGACTATGTGCAACGCCATCCGCAGTATGGTTGGCTGATGACTGTGCCTACTGTATCGCCTGAACATGGTCCGGAAGGGAAGGGTACTACTGTGACGGCAGGCTCGACAATGGATAACCAAATTGTCTTTGATGTGCTGAGTAACGTTCTTTCCGCTATGCAGGTGTTGGGTGTAAAGGATGCCGCTCTGAAGAAGCGTCTGACGACTACCTTGGCAGACCTCCCTCCGATGCAGATTGGTAAGTATGGTCAGTTGCAGGAGTGGTTGATTGATGCCGATAACCCCAGGGATGAGCATCGTCATGTCTCTCATCTCTATGGTCTATATCCTTCGAATCAAATTTCACCGTATCAGCATCCGGAATTGTTCTCTGCTGCAGCAACAACGCTCACACAGCGTGGTGATATGGCGACGGGATGGAGTCTTGGTTGGAAAGTGAATTTCTGGGCGAGAATGCTTGATGGTAACCATGCACTGAAGATTTTGTCGAACATGCTCCATCTGTTGCCTGATGACAGGAGTGCAAGACAGTATCCTGACGGGCGCACCTATCCGAATCTTTTTGATGCTCATCCACCATTCCAGATTGATGGAAACTATGGTTGTGCTGCTGGTATCGCAGAGATGCTGCTCCAGAGTCATGATGGTGCTGTCCATCTGTTGCCTGCTTTGCCCGATGCATGGTCGAAAGGTGAAGTGAAGGGTCTTCGCGCCCGGGGTGGCTTTGTCGTGGATGAAACGTGGGATGGCGGACTGTTAAAGTCGGCAAGTATCAAGTCAGAACTAGGCGGTGTATTGCGCATCCGTTCCTATGTACCATTGAAGGGCAAGGGCCTGACACAAGCCAAGGGCGAGTGTAAGAACCCGTTCTTGTCAGTTGCTAAGGTGAAAACACCGCTCGTTTCAAAGGAAAAGAAGGAACAACACGACATCGATATCCGTAAGGTTTATGAGTATGATGTCAAGACGCAAAAGGGCGAAACGTTGACATTTGAACCGTTAAATTGATTAACTATCGAATGTTTTATCGAAGAATTGGCGGTTAAAATCTATTAACCGCCAATTCTTGTCTATAACATTCTTTTATTTGGATGTTTGTTAGTACCTTTGCACCCGTGTTATTGTGAAATTATAGTTATTATCATAAAAAATGTACATGAATAAAAGACATTTGTTACTCATGCTGAGTTTCTTTGTTGCTACTTCTTTTGCCCAGAAACAATGGACGCTGCAAGACTGCATCGACTATGCCATGGCAAACAATATTACATTGAAAAAGTCGCAATTACAACAGCAGAGTGCTATTGAAGACTTGAAAGGTGCAAAAGCAGCTTTATTACCCTCGGTCAGTGCATCGACGAATCAGAGTCTTGGCTATCAGCCCTGGAAGAATGCAGGTATCTCGACCGTCACCAATGGTGTGGTGAATACCAAGGTAAGCAAGACCTCGTATAACGGCAGTTATAATGTGAACGGCCAGTGGACAGTATGGAATGGCAATCGCAATACCAATACGGTTAAGTTAGATCAGATTGCTGAGCAGGAGGCAGAACTTTCTACAAAAGAGACTGCCAATAGCATTCAGGAGCGTATTGCACAGATTTTTACCCAGATTCTTTATCTCGATGAGAACGTGAAAGTGGGTGAACAGACCCTTGAGACCAGTAAGAAGAACGAAGAGCGTGGTCAGGAAATGGTCAATGTTGGTAAAATGTCGAAGGCTGATCTTGCTCAGTTGACTGCACAAAGGGCTCAGGATGAGTATAATATTGTTGAGATGAAGAGTCAGTTGTTGAACTACAAGCTGCAATTGAAGCAGTTGTTGGAGATTACAGACGAAACAGCCTTTGATGTGGCTATTCCTGAGATTAATGATCCTCAGGTTCTGTCGGCGATTCCTTCTTTACAGTCGGTCTACGAACAAGCTTTGATGCAGCGTCCTGAGATAGAGCGTTCCCGTTTGGCCATTAAGAGCAGCGATGTGAGCCTGAGTATTGCCAAGGCTGGCTGGATGCCAAGTATTAATCTGAATGGCGGTATCAGCACCTCTACTAATTCTTTGAGTAATGATACGTGGGGGGCACAGTTCAAGAGTAACGTGAACACGTCTTTGGGCGTTGGCGTCAGCGTGCCTATCTATGATGGTCGCTCAACCAAGACAGCCGTCAATAAAGCAAAGATTCAGCAGCTACAGGCTCAACTTGACTTGTTGGATCAGCAGAAGACGCTCTATTCGAATATTCAGCAGTATTGGCTGAATGCTATGACGAACCAAGAGAAATATAAGGCTGCCTCCAGCAGTGTGGAAAGTGCCCGGCAGAGTTATGAACTTTTGTCAGAGCAGTTCCGTTTGGGCTTGAAGAATATCGTAGAACTGATGAATGGTAAGGTTAATCTGCTGTCAGCCCAGCAAAACCAGCTTCAGTCGAAGTATCAGACCATCTATAATAAACAGATGCTCGACTTTTATCAGACAGGAGAAATTAAAAAGTAGACAGATATGAAAAAGATTGGAAAGAAAACTTGGATTGCCATCGGCGTGATTGCTGTTATCGCAATCTTGTATTTCCTGCTTTCGGGCGGAAAGAAAGAAGAGAAGGTGTCGTTTGATACGGCCAAGGTAGAGAATACATCGATTCAGACATCCATTACGGCGACAGGTACCATTGAGCCGGTTACTTCTGTTACAGTTGGTACGCAGGTGTCAGGTATTGTAGCCAAGCTCTACGTAGACTATAATAGTGTGGTCAGAAAGGGACAGGTCATAGCCGAACTCGATCGTACCAACCTGATCAGTGAACTGAATGCGCAGAAGGCCAACTTAGCTAGTGCCCAGAGTTCGCTGGATTATCAGTTGTCTAATTATAATCGTTATAAGACGCTTTATGACAAAGGACTTGTGAGTGCCGATGAGTTTGAGAGTGTTCGTTTGCAGTACCAGCAAGCCAAGGAGCAGGTGGCTTCTTCGCGTGAGAGTGTTCGACGTGCTCAGACAAACCTTGGCTATGCCACTATCACGTCTCCTATTGATGGTGTTGTGTTGTCGAAAGCTGTAGAGGAAGGTCAGACTGTAGCAGCTTCATTCAATACGCCTGAACTCTTCACTATTGCTCAGGATTTGACAAACATGCGTGTAATTGCTGACATTGATGAGGCAGACATTGGTGGTGTGAAGGAAGGTCAGCGCGTCAGCTTTACTGTAGATGCTTTCCCCGACGATCAGTTCGAGGGCTCTGTGACGCAGGTGCGTCAGCAAGCCACCACCGAGAGTAATGTCGTTACCTATGAGGTGGTGATCTCTGCGCCCAACAATGATCTGAAATTGAAGCCTGGTTTGACGGCTAACGTTACGATTTTCACCTTGGAAAAGAATAATGTATTGGCCGTACCTGCAAAGGCCCTGCGCTTCCAACCCAACGAAGCCCTGTTGAAAGAAGGCGAGACGGTGGAAGATTGCGAGGGTATGTCTAAAGTCTGGACGAAGGAGGGCAATGTGTTTAAGGCCCACAAAGTGAAAACTGGTACCACGAATGGTGTGCTGACTGAGATTGTCAGTGGTGTTGCTGCCGGTACAGAGGTGCTCACCGATTTTAATATTACTGGCGGTGAGATGGGTATGCCACAAGGACAACAGACCACCAACCCGTTCATGCCACGTCCTGGAAACAGAAACAACAACAGAGCCGGACAGGGCGGACAGAACGCTGCTGGCGGTCAGGCCCCAAGAAGACAATAAGCTATGGCTGAGGACAATAGAAAAGTAGTCATCGAGCTACAGAATGTAAAGCGCTACTTCCAGGTAGGCGAGGAGACGGTGAAGGCGCTGCGTGGTGTCTCGTTCAAGATTTATGAGGGCGAGTTCGTCACCATTCAGGGAACTTCTGGCTCCGGCAAGTCGACGCTGCTGAACCAGTTGGGTTGTCTAGATACCCCTACTTCTGGCGAGTATTTTCTCGATGGTATTAGCGTGCGTACAATGTCGAAGACCAAGCGTGCCAAACTGCGCAACCGTAAGATTGGCTTCGTGTTCCAAAGTTATAACCTGTTGCCGAAGACGACAGCTTTGGAGAATGTAGAGCTGCCGTTGATGTATAACTCCGAGATTACTGCCGCTGAGCGCCGTGAGAAAGCTATCAAGGCTCTACAGGCTGTAGGACTGGGTGATCGTATGTATCACAAGTCTAATCAGATGTCGGGTGGTCAGATGCAACGTGTTGCCATTGCCCGTGCTTTGGTGAACGACCCGGCAGTGCTCCTCGCCGATGAGGCAACCGGTAACCTTGACACCCGCACCTCGTTTGAGATGCTCGTGCTTTTCCAGGAACTTTATAAACAAGGTAATACCATTATTTTCGTGACTCATAACCCAGAGATTGCCGAATATGCCAGTCGGAATATTAATTTGCGTGATGGTAAGATTCGCGAAGATACTGTCAATACGAATATCAAGTCGGCAGCTGAGGCGTTAGCCAAGTTACCTGTACAAAATGACGATTAAGCAATATGAACATACTGAATCTATTTAAGGTTAGTCTGAAGGCTGTTGCCAATAATAAGATGCGGTCGTTCCTCTCGATGTTGGGTATCATCATCGGTGTGGCAGCTGTCATCATTATGATGGCCATCGGACAAGGCTCGAAGGAAAGCATTCGTACGGAATTATCCACGATGGGTACCAACCTGCTGACCATCCGTCCCGGTGCTGATATGCGAGGTGGTGTGCGTCAGGATCCCTCTGCTATGCAGACTTTGAAGATAGCTGATTACGAACGCATTGTCCGTGAGAAGAAATTCGTTTCGAAAGTGTCTCCGGAGGTCACCGCTTCTGGTCAGGCTATCTATGGTAACAACAATACCAATGCTTCCATGTATGGTGAGTCGATAGACTATTTGGACATCCGTCTGTGGACCATCGAGGAGGGCGAGTGCTTTACGGAGGAGGACATCAAGAAGGCCGCCAAAGTGTGTGTTATAGGAGCAACTATCGTGAAGGAACTTTTCGGTGAACATACCGATCCCATTGGCAAGACCATCCGTTTCAAAAGCATCCCCATGCGTGTGATAGGAGTATTGAAGTCCAAGGGCTATAACTCTTGGGGTATGGACCAGGATAATGTGATCATTGCTCCTTATACCACGGTGATGAAGCGTATTGCTGCCCAGACCTACTTCTCGAGTATTGTCTGTTCTGCCCTTACGGAAGAATTGTCTGATGCCGCCATCGAGGAACTGACACAGATGTTGCGTGACAATCATAAACTGAAGGATGAGGCTGCTGATGACTTCACCATTCGTTCACAGGCAGAGATGATGGAGACGATGTCGTCGACGATGGACACGGTGACCATTATTCTTGTTGTAGCTGCTGCCTTCTCTTTGTTAGTTGCAGGTATCGGTATTATGAACATTATGCTTGTTTCTGTGACGGAGCGTACTAAGGAGATTGGACTTCGTATGGCTGTCGGTGCTACCGGACCAGTCATTTCCCTGCAGTTCCTTATCGAGTCGGTATTGATATCAGTGACGGGAGGACTGATAGGCGTCCTTGTCGGAGTGGGGGCGAGTACGTTCGTCTCGTCCTTTGGCATGCCCAGCAGTGTGCCAGCCTGGAGTATCTATGTATCCTTCCTTGTCTGTGTGTTTATCGGTGTGCTTTTTGGCTATATCCCTGCTCAGAAAGCTGCAAATATGGATCCTATAGAGGCTATTCGACATGAATAAAGAGAAAGTGGGTAAGGTGATGCTTGACAAAAGACTGAAGGTCTTTTTGCACATTGTCTTTTGGGCATATATGTTCTTGTCGCCTATGCAATATATGCGTGGTACGGGTATGACGATGGTTCAATATCTGCTGAACTGTCTGTCACCACTGTTGCTAATGGTGGTTTTCTATGTTAACTATATGTGGCTGACTCCTAAGTATTTTGTACAAGGTAAGCATCGCTATTATCTGATGATTAATGTGGTGATGGCGTTCAGTTTCTCTCTGCTGTTGCACTATTGGATGGACTACTCGCGTGTGCTGTTCCAACCGGGTGTCTTAATGCCAAGAAACCCAGATGCCATCGATGAGTTCTTCTTTTATGTGAGAGACCTTATCAACTTCGGCATTTTTGCTACTGCTGCCACCTGCATCGCATTGGCACAACGGTGGTTCTGGGCTGATAATGCCCGCAAGTATGCAGAGACTGCAAGAGTCAGGGCAGAGGCCGACCGTACAGAAGCAGAACTGAAGAGTCTTCGTTCGCAGATTAACCCCCATTTCTTACTGAATACACTGAATAATATCTATGCGTTGACAGCCATGGATACTTATCGTGCACAGAATGCCATCCAGCAACTGTCGAAGATGCTGCGACACATGCTGTACGATAACATGTTGGATTCTGTCAATCTGCAGGATGAGATACAATTTTTGGAGAATTATGTTAATTTGATGAAGATAAGACTCCCTAATTCAGTTGATGTGACATTTAAGAAGATCGTTCCTGATGCCGATATCAAGGTGGCGCCATTGATCTTTATCTCATTAATAGAGAACGCCTTCAAGCATGGCGTCAGTCTGACGGAGCCCAGCTTCATTCGCATTCTTATCAAGGCCATCATTCCACATGAAGGTGATGAGAAACAGCTGATTTGTTCTATCGAGAATTCATACTTCCCTAAACCGGAACAGGATCGAAGTGGTCATGGCATTGGACTGGAACAAGTGCAGCGACGTCTTGATTTGTTGTACCCTGAGCGATACGTTTGGGAAAAAGGAACAGGCCCTGACGGTCGTACTTACTATTCGAAAATTACAATTCAATTATAAACATTTTAAAATAAAGAACTAGAAATATGACAATTAATTGTGCCATCATTGATGACGAGCCATTGGCTGCAGGTCTTCTGGAAAGTTATGTAGCAAAAACACCCTATCTGAATCTGACGGGTACCTATAATAGTGCGATTACTGCCATGCGTGATTTGCGTGACAATCCTGTACCACTATTGTTTCTTGACATTCAGATGCCTGAGCTGAGTGGTGTGGAGTTTGCTAAGATCTTACCCAAAGATACAAAAATTATCTTTACAACTGCTTTCCCTCAGTATGCTCTTGAAGGCTATAAGGTAAATGCCCTGGACTATTTGCTGAAGCCTATTAGCTATGAGGACTTCCTTCGTGCCACGGAGAAAGCACAAGATTGGTTTAATATCTTACAGAAGCGGGAGGCATATAACGATGATCGTATTATGTTCATTAAGAGTGAATACAAACTGTTACGCGTCAACCTTGACGATATCTTATACGTGGAAGGTCTGAAGGATTATGTGCGTATCTGTTTGAAAAACGGCGAAAAGATAATGTCGCTGATGAGTATGAAGAAACTGGAAGACTATCTGCCTCGTCCGGAATTCCTACGTACCCATCGCTCTTATATCGTTCATATGCCAGAAGTTCGCTCTATTGACCGTTTCCGCATAGTATTTGGAGATATCTTTATCCCTATCTCTGATAACTACAAGGAGGAGGTGCAGCAGTATCTTGACACACATACGCTGTCATGATAGTGAATGATTAGTTAATAGTGAAGAGTGAAAAGTGAAAAGTGAGTTTGGCAAAATCAGCCATTCTGTCTGTCGTCATTGCAAATAAAATAAAAAAACTCCTAGGCGACAGCAAATTATTCACTATTCACTATTTACTATTCGCTTTAAATTCGTACCTTTGCACACGATTAAGAAAAAAGATAGTAAATCGTAAATATTTAAATTTTAGATTGTTATGGTAAATTACAAGGATTTGGGTCTCGTGAATACCCGCGAGATGTTTAAGAGAGCAATTGCCGGCGGTTATGCTATTCCCGCTTTCAACTTCAACACAATGGAGCAGATGCAGGCTATCGTGATGGCTGCTGTTGAGACAAAGTCTCCTGTTATCATGCAGGTTTCCAAGGGTGCCCGTAACTATGCCAACGCTTCTATCCTCCGCTATATGGCTGAGGGTGCTGTGGCTTATGCTAAGGAGCTGGGTTGCAAACATCCTGAGATCGTGCTTCACCTCGACCATGGTGACAGCTTCGAGCTCTGTAAGGATTGTATCGACATGGGCTTCTCTTCAGTGATGATCGACGGTTCTCACCTGCCTTATGAGGAGAACGTTGCTCTGGCTAAGAAAGTGGTTGACTACGCTCATCAGTTCGACGTAACTGTTGAGGCTGAGCTGGGTGTGCTCGCTGGTGTTGAGGATGAGGTCAGCGCTGCTGAGTCTCACTATACCAAGCCTGAGGAGGTTATCGACTTCGCTACTCGTACAGGTTGCGACTCTCTGGCTATCTCTATCGGTACATCTCACGGTGCTCACAAGTTCACTCCTGAGCAGTGCACACTCGTGAACGGCGTACTCGTTCCGCCCCCATTGGCATTCGACATCCTCGCTGAGATCGAGAAAAAGCTTCCTGGATTCCCCATCGTGCTTCACGGTTCTTCTTCAGTTCCTATGGACGAGGTGAACACTATCAACCAGTTTGGTGGCAAGCTCGAGGCTGCTATTGGTATTCCCGAGGAGCAGCTGCGTAAGGCTGCAAAGAGCGCTGTCTGCAAGATCAACATCGACTCTGACTCACGTTTGGCTATGACTGCTGCTATCCGCAAGCATCTGGCTGAGCATCCTGGAGACTTCGATCCTCGTCAGTATCTGAAGCCCGCTCGTGAGAACATGAAGAAGATGTACATCCACAAGATTGTGAATGTGCTCGGTTCTGACGGCAAACTCGCACAGTGCTAATCTTTTTAGTACACTATATTTATGAATGGGGCTCTTTCGAGAGTCCCATTTTTTGTTGCTTTAACCCCGTTTTATTACATCTTTCTTTCGATTTCTATCAAATTAATCGACTTTTGGGAAGTTTTTGCCTAAAAAGTTGGATAATTCGAAAACTATTTGTATTTTTGCACAATCACTGATTAATCACTTGGGCGTATGAATCTGAACCGCTTGTTTACAAGTCTGCTCCTGATGGTGATGTCGATGGTATGCGTCAATGCGACGGAAGCCGACGACATCAAGAAGAAATTGGAGCATGCCCAAGGGAAAGAAAAGCTGGAGTTGTTAGGAGTGCAATATGAGTTGAGCTTGGAAGGTGATGACTATAATTTCATGTGGCGTTGTCTGAATGATTATCTGAAAGAAGCTCAGTTTCAAGGTAATAAGTCGAAGGAAAGTGATGCCAGATATTTGCGTATAGAGTTGTTTTATAATAACGATCAGAATGACTCAATTTATCATTATGCTCCAGACGATTTGGCATTCATCCATGAAAATGGATCTTCTGAAAAGTTCTATGAGGCGTGGAGCTGCTTTGTTAATACTTATGTTTACGATGGTTCTTTGACCGCGGGTCTTAAAGAAGCCGAAAAGATGTACAATCAGGCCAAGAAACACAAGAATGATTTTGGTAGTGGACTTGCATGTTATGTGATGGGTAATGCCTACTACAATATGAACAATTTGGATGAAGCAAGCGAGATATATCAACGTGGAATTGATCTATTGATGCAACAGACACCGATCCCATTGGTATTAGCAGAATTGTTCTCGTCAGAATGTGATGTTTTGGAGAAACAAGGACGTTATGATGTTTTGGAGAAGTTAACCGTCAGTTGGCATAATTTTCTGGAAAAATTCATTGAAGAAAAGCATATTAGCAAAAATCATTCTGGTATGCTTCCTAATTGGGCTTATTACTATTTAGGATGTGCTCAAGCAGCTCTTGGTCTAGGAAAAATGAAACAAGCAGAAGACATGCTTAACGAATCGCGTAAAATGATAGCTTTTGAAGATTCTCCAAGTTACCGTGCATGGCTATATTATCGTATTCGTTATCTGTCTATGCTTGAGTTCTACCCAGAAGCCCTCTTACAGAGCGATCAATTAGTGGCGCTTCATGACGGTGTGGGTGATATGGCAGAACTGATTCGTGTGAAGCAGCAGCGTGCAGAGATATTGACCCACTTAGGACGTCATGCTGAGGCAGCTAGGCTTTATAATGAGATGTATCAGATCAATGACTCCATTAACATCAGCGATACCAAACGTCAACTGGCAGAGATGAATACCAAATACGCCCTCGACGAGGAGCGCATGAAGCGTCAGGAAGAGCAGATGCGTAGTATTATTGCCATTGCAACAATTATCGTGCTCTCGCTTGCCATCTTCCTTTTTTTCCGTATCCGTTCAGCTCGTCGCCTGAAGAAAGCCCATGAGAGTCTGGAACTGGCACATGGTAAACTGGAGGAAACCCACCAACAGTTGCTGACGGCATACGATCAGCTGGAAGAAACCACAGCTGCCAAGGAGCGTATCGAAAGCGACCTGCGTATTGCCCGAAATATCCAGATGTCGATGGTGCCCAGCCTGTTCCCGGAGCGTGACGACCTCGACCTCTACGCTTCGATGTCCCCTGCCAAGGAGGTGGGAGGTGACTTGTATGGTTATCTGCTTTTGGGCGACTTGCTCTACTTCTGTCTGGGCGATGTCTCTGGTAAGGGTGTGCCTGCCTCGTTATTCATGGCCCAAGCTACACGTCTCTTCCGTACTTTGGCAGCTCAAAAGAAGCAGCCTGCAGAGATTGCTACTCAGATTAATGATGCCCTGTCTGGCGATGACAATGAGCAAGGCATGTTTGTTACGATGTTTATAGGATTGGTTGACCTTACGACGGGACATCTCCATTTCTGCAATGCAGGCCACAACCCGCCAGTGCTCATCAGCGAGGGTAAGACGGAGTTTATCGAGATGATTCCAAACCTGCCGATTGGTCTGATGCCTGAGTTCGAGTACGAAGGTGAAGAAATCGAAGACATCAGTAATCGTCCTATGTTTGTCTATTCCGATGGTCTTAACGAGGCTGAGAACCGTCAGCAGGAGCAGTTCACTGACGAACGTCTGTTAGAGATTCTTGAGACGACACCTTTCGAGAGTTCCAAGCAGACCATCGAACTACTGGCCTCAGAGGTGGAGAAACATCGTGATGGTGCCGATCCTAACGACGACCTGACGATGCTCTGTGTAAAAGTTATTAGAAACAACGAATAACAAAAAACTATAGGTCTATGAGAAAGGAGATTTGTATTAAAAACAAAGTCAGTGAACTGGAGAAGGTTGCCCAGTTCATTGAGGAAATCGGCGAAGAGCTTGGGTTAAGCATGGAATTGCAGATGAACCTGAACCTCGTGATGGAGGAGATGGTGACCAATGTCATTTTCTATGCATATCCGCAAGATGAGGAAGCCGACATCGAACTGTTGGCTAAGAGCGACGGCAAGGAGTTGACTTTTGTCTTGAGTGATCAAGGCAAGGAGTTCGATCCCACTGCCAAGGAGGACAACGATTTGAGTGTTAACCCCGCTGAGCGCGAACTCGGCGGTATGGGCATCTTTATCGTAAAGAACATCATGAATAAGGTGACCTATCAACGTCTGGAGGGTAAGAACTTGTTGACGATGACAAAGGGCATTACTGATGACAAATAATCAGAAGAAAAAATAAATATAAACAATTAAATACAATTTAAATTATGACACAGATTTTGAAAGAAGGTGGTAAGACCATCATTAAGACAGGTAGTCGTATCGACACTATGAATGCAAATCAGTTTGAGGCCGACATTCAGCCAGCATTGAAGGATGGTGGCGTGGATCTGGAAATGGATTGTTCAGAACTGACCTACATGGCCAGCTCTGGTCTGCGTATCATTCAGAAGACCATGCGTACCGTGATGCAGCAGCGCGGACAGTTCAAGATGACCAACGTCAGCCCTGAAATCTACAAGGTGCTCGCCATGACGGGCTTTACGAAGTTTATGAAGGTTGAACAGAAGAAAGATTAAACATTATGGAAATTCTCGTTATCGTATTAGCTGTGATCGTGGGAGCATTGGCAGTTGGCCTGTTCCTGCAGATGAAAGCTGCAAAAAAGCAGACCGAGGATCAGCAGCAGTTGCTGAAGGATTATGAGAAGCGTGTCAACGAGCAGCAGCGCCTGCTTGAGGACTACGACTCCCTCTCTAAGAATTTCGACAGTATCGGTAAGGGTTATGAGCAGGCTCTGCTCTTGTTCGATAAGATGGCCGACATCCGTCATAACCTTGAACTGATTGCTCAGAACGACAAGGATCCCGATAGTGTGGAACGCATCAACGCCTTGCTGAAGAAGTTCGACAATTTGCAGGGATAACCCTCATCTATCCATAGGGTAGATAAAAATAGTAAACGTTGCTGTTGTTTTATCAAACAATGGCAGCGTTTCTCTATTTTTGCTGCCACCTTTCTCCACACAAGCCATGTTTGAACAGCGTTTGATACGCATGAAGAAATAAAAGATAGAAAAACTAATAAGTTTTTCGGATTTATTTTGTATCTTTGCAACCGAATAGCTAATATATCAGTTGAATTATAAACGATAACCATTATGAGAATACGATTTATTACCCGGAATCTGAGATTATTGTTTCTCTTCGTGTCTGCTATACCAATGTTGGTGCAGGCCCAAGTTGATCTTACGATTACTCACCAGAGTGGTGCAAATAATATATATGTTTTCATCAGCAGGTCAGGAGGTGATGTAGATCAAATCAAATACTCCATCACTTATGAAGATGGAGTAGGAAATGAATCGAATGCGACCTATGTTGAAGGAGGCAATGGTATCTTGATGGATAAAAGGCCTGCGACTCTGACGGTTCGGGCATTGTGGATGGGTTCGGATGTCGGCAGTGCAGAGGCAATATACTTTGGTTTTGCTGGTAATACCAACATAAGTATACCATTCCAAACCACCTATCAGGCACCTAACATTGTTCCCGCTTTTCCGTTTAGCGCGACTGTAACCTATTCTAGCAATTGGGGAGCACAATCTGCAAATAAGATAAATTCGAGTACAGGTGAAATTTCAATTTGGGAAGTTGTTACAGAAACGTATTCTGCAACCTTTGCTAAGCAGGCTACTCCAACAGGTAGTGGTGTTACAATCCTGAATGATCCTTCAAATGGGAGCTATGATTTGGGCGAATTCACGCTGACAGTGACGCAGAAGCCACTGACAGAGGATATGATTTCCATCAGTCCTGCGTGCATAACTTATGATGGTGGTACGCATACACCTTGGGTAGATGTGAAGAGCGGAATTTATTCTTTTAACAAGAACTATGATTATACCGTTTCTCATGCCAATGATATTAAGAATGTTGGTAATTATCCCGTTACAGTGACAGCCACTGCCAACGGGAAACTTTCTGGAGGGCCTATTACTAAGACATTTTCCATTACAGCCCGTTCGATTAATGATGCTAAGGTAACTTTAGGTTATACAACCGCGCAATATACAGGTTCAGAACTGAAACCCTCTGTTTCTGTTGCATTACCAAGTCCTAAAGGAGGCTACGATCCACCTCTTGATGCCAGCAACTACAAGGTTACATATGAAAATTCCACTAATGTTGGTACGGCAACTGTTACAGTCAAAGGTAAGGGTAATTATACTGGTTCTGCATCGACAACATTCACTATTACGGCTAGGAGTCTTGGAAATGCCACCTTCGGCACCATTTCTGAGCAGACATACACAGGCAGTGCTATTACGCCAGAACCTACTGTGACTTGGATTCCTGCTACAGGAGGACCTGGTACGCAGTTGGTGAAGGGTACAGACTTCGACTTTAGTTATACCAATAACGTCAATGTTCCTGCCACGCCGAATGCTCCGCCTACAATAACCATCACTGGTAAGGGCAATTATACGGGTTCGAAATCTAAGACCTTTACCATCGTTAAAGCGACTCCTGTTGTGACGGCTCCTACTGCTAAGTCACTGACCTATAATGGTGCGGCTCAGGCTTTGGTTAATGCAGGCTCTACAACATTGGGTACGTTGCAATATAGTCTTGATGATCGGACTTATGGCACGAATGTTCCCACTTCGACAGGCGTAGGATCTTATACCGTCTATTATCGGGTCGTTGGTGATGGCAATATCAACGATGTCGCAGCCCAAAGCATTACTGTTACTATCTCGAAGGCCGCAGGCAGCCTCAGCTATGCAACTACCAGCATCAGCAAGACCTTTGGCAACGCCGCCTTCACCAATCCCCTTACCCTGACAGGTGATGGTACGGTGAGGTATTCAACAACCTCTAATGCATCAGTCGCTTCTGTTAATGCTACAACGGGTGAAGTGACAATCGCAGGTAGCGGCTCTGCCACCATCACTGCAACAGTGACAGACGGTACGAACTATACGTACGCCACCAAGACGGCAAGTTATACAATTACTGTCGGAACGAATGTCATGAATGTAATCGCAACAGGCTATACCGGCACTTACGATGGTCAGGCACATGGCATTACTGTGACGGCTCCTGATGGCGCTACCGTGAAGTACGGTGAGACTGCTGGAAACTATAACCTAAGTGCTTCGCCCACTTATATCAATGTCGGTACTTATACCGTCTATTATCAGGTAACGAAGACTGGCTATACCACTGTGACAGGCAGTGCCGTTGTGACTATTTCGAAGGCTCAGGCAACGGTTAGGTACGATCTTTATGAATTTACAGCAAAGATAGGCGAACCCTTTAATCGGCCTTACGTAACATTGGATCCTCAAGGCCTTAAGCTCTCTTATTGGTCTTCAGATAACGATGTGGCCATTGTAGATGCCCAGACGGGTGAGGTGACGCTGATTGCACCTGGTAGGGTAAATATCTATGCTGAGTTTGCTGGCGATGAAAACTATAATCGTGCCAGCGACTATTATATCCTCACCGTGCTGCAGCGTGACATTGAGCCGATTGATGAGGATGTAACAATTGTCTGGAAAGACGAAGACTTCATCATTACCGATGCTGATGGTAAACCAGTAGAGAAGAAACTTAAGAATACTGTCATTTATGACATTCTTTTTACCCTTGATATCACTGGTGACCCATCGGAAAGTGACGGTTACGACGAAACGGATGATTGCGTGGTGCTGAATTATCCGATGTCGAATAGAGATGTTGATAACATCATCTTCAGACAACTTGAACCTGGTACTGAGGCCTATGCCGATGAATATACCGGACTCACCTTTAAGGTCTCCGCAGGAAAGGGTTATGTCATTATCGATTCCAAGACCGATGGGGAATATCAGATGATGGCGAAGATTGGTAATTTGTCACCCATAGCATTCAACCATACTGATCGAGAGAAAGACAGCGTGTTCTATGAGTGCAGCTCACCTACTTGGGTGTATGTCTATAATGGCGGTAAGGTTAGCAATGCTCGTATGGATGCCAACCACAGGGCAAAGAAGCAGAAAGGCCATGTGATGATTTACTCTATCACCCGTTCTTCATCGGTCGGTGATGGCATCGAGCGCATCAACATGGATGCCCTCGAGGAGTCCGACAGATGGTATGACCTGCAAGGTAACAGGATTAACCGCCCAACGAAGAAGGGCATTTACATTCTGCGAGGCCAGAAGGTGATAGTGAAATGATAACAAGTAAGGGCGCTCAATCGAGCGCCCTTACTTATTACTTTGGCTGTTCTGCCTCCAGTCTGTCTACAGCACCGGAGATAGGATTCATCCATATATGTGTGGCATAGCGTTTGTTGAAGAGGGCGCCGCTCAGCAACTCGACATTGCCGAACTGTCCGGCTGGGAGTTCCTCGACATGGATGGGCTCAACGGCATCGTAAAGCGTCACCTTCATCTTGCCAGGCACGTTGATATAGAGGCCGGGCTCCTGCTTTTTCTTCTTGTCGTCAGCATCGGGCATCGGAACGGTGCGGAGATTAGCCACTCTTATATAATAAGGTTCGCCCGCGAGGTCATCTTTGTCCACAATGCCTAACTTCTTGGAGAAACGGAACAGCAGTTCACGCTCAATCTCCTTGTCGGCCATGATAATCATCACCTTTTCTGTCGTATCCTTGACGGTCTGGCCTGAAAAGAGACTGCTCAGGGCTCGGTCCTGCATCTCCAGCTGACTGAGCATCAGTTTCAACTGCTCACCATCCTTGGGCATATTGTCGGCCTGGCCTCGGATGAGCAGATTACGGCTCTCGCGGATCTCATAGATATCCTGTGCCGTCAGTTCGGCCATCTTCGCTGTGCTGCCTGCTGCGAGAATCTCCTCACTCATCAGTTGACGGGGATTCATTGTTGCAGGCTTGGGAGCAGGTCTGAATGCCGGTTTAACGTCTGCGGGTTTAGGCGTGGCATTGATTGCCAGTAAGACACCGTCATCGGAAAGGGCGATGTTAGCAGCAACGCTCTTGGGGTCGAACTTCACAGAGAAGCCCTTTGTGGTATCTGCCATCGCCACCGGCTCAACGCGGAGGTCGGTCATACGATAGCTGACTGACGATTCTGAGGATACATCCTTCAGACGCAGATAACGATCGGCGTATTTACAGAATTCTCCTGGGGTATAGGTGGTCTTCTCTACTTGTACAACAACACGAACGGCTGTCTTTGGCAGGAAATAGACCATACCCTCAGGGGTCACACCTGGCTGATAGGAGCTGGTGCTGGTCTGGGCGGTAGAAGTGAATAGTGAGCAGTGAATAGTGAATAGTATTGCTACCATTCTTACTATCAATTTCGTATTCACTTCGCATTTACTCATTAATTTCATAATTCTATTATTGTTACTATTCATTATTCACTATTAACTATTCACTATTCCTCAGTCTCTCAATTTTTTGAAGGCCTGTGGCAGATATTGGATGAGGTCACTGGCAATCAGACTCTCTTCGCCTAACTCGCGAGCCGCTATGTCACCAGCCAGTCCATGCAGATACATGCCGATAAGACAAGCCTCCTGTTGCTTATAGCCTCTGGCCAGCAGTCCTGTGATGATGCCTGTGAGAACGTCACCACTGCCGGCAGTAGCCATACCGGCATTGCCTGTGGAGTTGAAGATGACATGTCCGTCAGGCAGACAAAGGGCTGAATGATGGCCTTTCAGTATGACAAAGGCCTGGATACGTTCAGCGAGGTTACGGGCCTTGGTGAGTTGTTCGAAGCTGTCGGTGCTGTGACCTTCCAACCGCTCCAGTTCCTTGGGGTGGGGGGTGAGAATGACACCTTTAGGCACCTGTTGCATCCATGCCCGATGGTTGGCAAGGATATTGATGGCGTCGGCATCGACAACCACAGGACACTGGCTGCGCCTGATCTGCGATATCATGGCGACAGCGGTTTGCTCGTTAGTACCCAGACCAGGACCGATGCCGATGGCATTGTAGTCTTCTGACTCAACGGCCTCAGAGAAAATGGTCTCGTCGCGGTCGAGCTGGATGATGGCCTCTGGCACACTCACCTGCATGATTAGGTTGTTCTGTTTGGGTGTATGAGCCGTTACCTTTCCTGCGCCTGCTCTCAGACAAGCTTTGGTGGCTAGCACTGAGGCGCCTCCCATGCCATAACAGCCTGCAATGATGAGAGCGTTGCCCATATTGCCCTTGTGGGCATACGGATTGCGTTTCAAGAGTAAGGGACGGATGTCGTTTTCTTCGACAAGCGTATAGTTTGCCTCAATCTTTTCCATACCCTCCTGACTGAGACGGATGTCCAGCACCTTCAGACGTCCGATATACTGTTGGTTCTCCGGGAAGAGGAACGATAGCTTCTTCTGCTGCAAAGTCAGTGTCAGGTCGGCACGGACAATATTCGCGCGGATATTGTAGGTGTTATCTTCTGTCATCAGACCTGACGGGATGTCGATGCTGACAACTTTCGAGGGTGAAGCATTGATATATTTTGCCAGGGAAGCAAAGCCACCAGCCAGAGGCTTGTTCAGCCCGGAACCGAAAAGACCGTCGATAACGAGGGCGTTCTCATCAAGGCGGGGAGGCTCGAATTCCTCTTTCACCTCAATCAGGGCCTTGGCTCGTTTCTCAATGAGACGGGCTTTGTTGGCGGCACAGTCTTCCGACAGACGGCCGGAGATATTAAACAGGTAGGCCGTCACATTGTAACTCTGTTCCACAAGCATTCTGGCCATCGCCAAAGCGTCGCCACCATTATTGCCTGGGCCGGCGAAGATGACAATGGGGGTGGCTGTGCTCCATTCGGCCATCACAGCAACCGTCAGCGCCTTAGCCGCACGCTCCATCAAATCGATGGAACTGATGGGCTCGTGCTCCATCGTATACTTGTCTAGCTCATGAATCTGAGCGCTTGTGAAAATCTTCATTGCTGCAAAAATACGAAAAATATGCTAATGAATAGCAAAGTTTAGCAGATTTTTTGTAATTTTGCCGAAAATTTTAGCTTTTGGTACATTATGGACGTCATAAAAATCAAAGACAAACAGTTTAAGATCTCCATTTCGGAGGCAGAGATTAAAACACGAATTAAGGCGTTGGCTGCCCAGATTAGCAAGGATATGGAGGGCAAGAATCCACTCTTCTTAGGTGTGTTGAATGGCTCGTTTATCTTCGCTGCCGATCTGATGCGTGAGATGACGATTCCTTGTGAGGTATCGTTTGTGAAACTGGCTTCATACCAGGGAACCATTTCTACAGGAAAGGTTCAGGAGGTGATTGGCCTGAATGAAGACCTGACGGGTCGTACAGTAATTATCGTGGAGGATATTGTTGACACAGGTCGTACCATGAAGCAGATGATGGAGTCATTGGGTACCCGTCGTCCTGCATCATTGCATATCTGCACCTTGTTTGTCAAACCCACAAAGCTTGAGGAGCAGTTAGACATTGATTATGCGGCTTTCAGCATTCCCGATGACTTTATCTTAGGCTATGGTCTGGATTACGATCAGGCTGGCCGTTACTTAAAGGATATCTATACAATAGTAGAGTGAATAGTGAACAATATGAAGAATATAGTGATTTTCGGTGCACCGGGCTCAGGCAAGGGCACACAGAGTGATAAGATGATTGAGAAGTACGGTCTGAACCATATCTCTACAGGTGACGTGCTTCGCAGTGAGATTAAGAACGGTACGGAACTGGGAAAAACGGCCAAGGGCTATATCGACAATGGTCAGTTGATTCCTGACGATCTGATGGTGAGTATTCTCGCTTCCGTCTACGATTCCTTTGGACGTGAGCACAAGGGTGTGATCTTCGATGGTTTCCCCCGTACCATCCCACAGGCTGAGGCTCTGAAGCAGATGCTCAGCGAGCGTGGTGACAGTGTGGCTGCGATGATTGAACTCGATGTGCCTGAGGATGAGCTGATGAAGCGTCTGATTCTCCGTGGACAGCAGAGTGGTCGTGCCGATGATAATGAGGAGACCATCAAAAAGCGTCTCGTGGTGTATCACTCCCAGACGCAGCCGCTTATCGAGTGGTATAAGCAGGAGGGCCTGCATCATCACATCAATGGCCTTGGCGCTCTTGATACCATCTTCGCCGATATCTGCGCAGTCATCGATAATATCTGAGTAATCAGAATTTATGGAGAGCAATTTTGTAGACTACGTTAAGATCATGTGCCGCTCTGGTAAGGGCGGTAAGGGTTCTATGCACCTGAAACATGTGAAGTACAACCCCAACGGCGGTCCCGATGGCGGCGATGGCGGCAAGGGTGGTAGCGTCTATCTGCGTGGTAATCACAACTACTGGACGCTGCTCCATCTGAAATACGAACGCCATATCTTCGCAGAGCATGGTGGCAACGGTGGAAAGGATAAGTGTCATGGTACCGACGGCAAGGATGTCTATATCGACGTACCCTGCGGAACCGTTGTCTACAATGCCGAAACGGGAAAGTATGTCTGCGATGTGACCTACGACGGGCAAGAGGTGCTGTTGCTGAAAGGCGGTCGTGGCGGACTGGGTAATTTCCAGTTCCGTACAGCTACGAATCAGGCACCCCGCTATGCCCAGCCAGGTGAACCTATGCAGGAGATGACCATTATCCTCGAACTGAAGCTTCTGGCCGACGTCGGTTTGGTGGGATTCCCCAATGCAGGCAAGTCTACCTTGGTGTCGGCGTTGTCGAATGCCCGTCCTAAGATTGCCAACTATCCCTTCACTACGATGGAACCCTCGCTGGGCATCGTGGGCTATCGCGACAACAAGTCGTTTGTGATGGCCGACATCCCTGGTATCATCGAAGGTGCTGCTGAAGGCAAGGGTCTTGGTCTTCGCTTCCTGCGACATATCGAGCGCAACTCGTTGCTGCTCTTCATGGTGCCTGGTGATACCGACGATATCAAGCGTGAATACGAAATCCTTCTGAACGAGCTGAAGCAATTTAATCCGGAGATGCTCGACAAACATCGTGTCTTAGCTGTCACCAAGTGTGACCTGCTCGACGAGGAACTCATCGAGATGCTGAAAGAAACTCTGCCTCAGGATTTGCCCGTGGTGTTCATCTCAGCTGTGACAGGCTTTGGCTTGGAAGAACTGAAGGATGTGCTGTGGAATGAGCTCAATGCCGAGAGCAATAAGCTCGCTGCCCTGACGGCTGAGGACAGTCTTGTACACCGTGACAAAGACATGACTCGCTTTGCCGAAGAGCTGGCCGACGAGGGTGAAGACGAGGATATAGAGTACGTAGATATCGATGATGTTGAAGACCTCGAAGACTTCGAAGACTTCGAATATGAGGATGATGAAGAGGCGTAAACCGAAACGGCTCAAGTAATTTAAATTTTTGAAAAAATAGTTGGATTTTTATAATCCTATATGGATTATTTTTGTTATCTTTGCAACCGTAAATACCATTTATTAATTAATAATATCAAACTATGCAGAAAAGATTGTTCTTTCTGGTCGCTATGCTGTTAACGCTCTCGTTGACAGCCATGGCCCAAATCACAACGTCAAGTATGGCAGGAAAGGTGACTCTCGACGATGAAAACGGCGAGGAAGTCATCGGCGCAACTGTCATCGCAGTGCACGAGCCTTCGGGAACACGTTACACCGCAGTGACAAACACCACAGGCCGTTTCTCTATCAACGGTATGCGTACAGGTGGCCCTTACGAGGTGACTGTTTCTTACATCGGTTTCCAGCCGAAGACCCTCAAGGGCATTACGCTTCAGCTGGCTGAGACCTACAACCTCGCTGTCTGGCTCTCTGAGGATGCCAACGAACTGGCTGAGGTAGTTGTCAGCGGTAAGGCTTCGAAGTTCGCAGCCGAAAAGACGGGTGCAGCTACCAACATCACCAGTGCACAGATCACTGCGCTGCCTACTGTCAGCCGTTCGATTACTGACGTGACTCGTCTGTCACCTTATGGTGGTAATGGCATGAGCTTCGCAGGTGCCGACGGTCGTACGGCAAACTTCACTGTCGACGGTGCAAACTTCAACAATAACTTCGGTCTTTCCGAGAAGTTGCCTGGTGGTGGTAACCCCATCTCTATCGATGCCATCGAGGAGTTGCAGGTGGTAATTTCTCCTTATGATGTTCGTCAGACCAACTTCATCGGTGGTGGTGTGAACGCTATCACGAAGTCGGGTACGAACACCTTCAAGGGCTCTGCTTATGTCTATCATAAGAACGAGAATATGCAGGGCGATGCTGTTTATCGTCAGCAAATTCAGGGTGCCCGCGATAAGGCCCAGACCACAACCTATGGTTTCTCGCTCGGAGGCCCGATCATCAAGAACAAGTTGTTCTTCTTCGCCAACGGTGAAATGATTAAGATTCCTTCTATCGTCAACCGCTGGAAAGGTTCTGATGATGGTGTGGCTGATCCTAACAACTACATCTCTCGTACGAAGAACTCTGATCTGGAGGCCGTTTCCAACTATGTAGCTACCAGATATGGTTACAATACCGGTTCTTACACCAGCTTCCCCGCTGATGAGGACAACTACAAGCTGTTGGCCCGTATCGACTGGAACATCACCGATAAGCACCATCTGGCACTGCGTTATAACTACACGAAGAATAACATATGGAATTCGCCGAACGCTACTTCAATGGACGGTGGTACACGTATGTCAGGTTCTCGTATGTCGCAGTACTCCATGTCGTTTGCCAACTCCATGTATTCGATGGAGAACATCGTACACTCATTTACACTCGATCTGAACAGCCGTCTGACGGATAATCTCTCCAACCAGTTCCTGTTCACTTATTCTAAGCTCGATGACGTACGTGGAACTGATTCTTCTACATTCCCCTTCATCGATATCACGAAGGACGACAACAACTACATGGCGCTCGGTTATGAGTTGTTCACCTGGAACAATGCCGTTCACAACACCATTTGGAACTTCAAGGACGACGTGACTTATTATCTGGGTGCCCACAAGATTATGGGTGGTATTACCTTCGAGCACCAGATGGCCGACAACCAGTATATGCGTAATGGTACAGGTTACTACCGTTATAACTGGGAGGATGGCATGACTGTTGATGAGCTCTTCAACCAGACACCTGAGATTGTTTGTCTCACCTACGGTTACGATGGTGAGAGCAAGCCTGCTGCTCGTGTACAGTTCAACCGTCCCGGTGCCTATATCCAGGACGACTGGAACGTGAGCGATAAGTTCAAGCTGACTTACGGTCTGCGTGTCGACGGTCTGTTCTTCAATAACGATGACCTGATGACCAACAAGGCCATCTACGACCTTGACTACGACGGACGCCATATCGATACAGGTAAGTGGCCTGGCAACAGCATTACCTTCTCTCCGCGTATTGGTTTCACATACGATGTCTTTGGCGACAAGAGCCTGAAGGTTCGTGGAGGTACAGGTCTCTTCTCAGGCCGTTTGCCCCTCGTGTTCTTCACCAATATGCCTACCAACGGTGGTCTTGTGCAGTATCAGGCACAGCTCAACGCCAAGAACGCAGCTAAGAAAGGTTTTTCTATGGATGAGTTCGCTGGCGGTCCGATTACCACGATCGAGGCTCTGCAGGAAAAGCTCTTCAGCTTAGGTTATCCTTCTACAGTGTCGCCTGAGGACGGTACTGTTCCTTCTACCATCTCTGCCGTATCTTCCGACTTTAAGATGCCGCAGGTGTGGAAGTCTTCACTGGCTGTCGACTACCAGATTCCTGTTAGCTTCCCCTTCACTCTGACCGTAGAGGGTATCTTCAACAAGAAGATTCACGATAACTTCATCTCCGACTGGGCTATCCCCAGCGTAGGCGGTTTCTCTCGTTTCAACGGTGTTGACTGCCGTCCTATCTATCCCGTTGGTTTCCGTACAAACACGGCGGCCTTCGTGCTGGAGAACACCAGCAAAGGTTATGGTTGGAGTGCCAACGTAGAACTGAAGGCTCAGCCTGCTGAGTGGATCAGCCTGATGGCAGCCTACACACATACCGTCTCTAAGGAGGTAACAGGTATGCCTGGTTCTGCTGCTGAGTCTGCCTTCACATACGTTCCTACGGTTGAGGGTCCGAATAACATCAAGTTGCACAACTCTCAGTACGTTGTGCCCGATCGTATTGTGGCCAATGCTACTATCAATGATAAGAGCGGCAACCACTATAGCCTGATTTATGAGGCCACACGTGGTGGTTACAACTACTCTTACATGCTGAAGAACGATATGAACGGCGATGGCTATAGCTACGATGCCGTTTATATCCCCACTGATGCACAGGTGGCCAACAACGAGTTCCGCTTTGTGTCACAGGATGATGCACAGCGTTTCATGGACTTCGTTCATAACGATGACTACCTGAAGAACCATCAGGGTGAATATGCTGAGGCTTATAGCGTTTACTCACCTTGGGTACACCGTGTAGACTTTGGTTACAAGCACGATTTCAAAGTGAATGTCGGCAATACCAAGCACACGCTGCAGCTCAGCCTCGACGTGAAGAACGTGCTCAACTTCTTCAACTCTTCATGGGGTGTGGCTAAGTATCTGAATCCTGAGATTGGTTCCGAGGCCCGTATCCTGAAGTACGAGGGTGTCGATGCCGATGGTTATGCCACCTTCTCTACACCTGATGCCATCAATGCCAATACCGAGACTTGGAAACCCAATTACTCACTCGGTCAGTGCTGGTATGCTTCTATCGGTGTTAAGTACTACTTTAATTAATAATAAGGTATAATAGTAAAAAGGTAAAGCATTATGAAACTAAGATATTTCATTCCGTCTCTCGTAGCAGTGGTCGCTGCTATGTTCACAGGCTGCTCCGACAACGACTATGATCCCACCTATCTGGGCGAGATCCAGGTGTCGAAGTCGTATGTGGCCCTCGATGTCAATGGAGGCTCTGTCTCTATTGATGTCATGACCACTGGTCCCTGGTCTGTTGCCGAGGTCCCCGAGTGGCTCACTGTCTCTCCTGCTTCCGGCTCTGGCTCTGGCACCATCACTTTCTCTGCTGATGCTGCCGTAGGCCGTACTGCTGAAGTGCTGATTAACTGTGAAGGCAGAACCCAGCGCATCAATATCATTCAGGGTATTGCCGTTGTCTCTAACGCTACCTGTGCAGAGGTGAACGCTGGTCCTGATGCCAAGACCTATCGTGTTACTGGTACAGTGAAGTCGATTGCCAACACCACCTATGGTAACTGGTATCTGGTTGATGAGACTGGCGAGGTTTATGTCTATGGTACGCTCGATGCCAAGGGTAATACCAAGAACTTCCTCAGCCTGGGTCTTGAGGTTGGTGACCAAGTGACCATCGAGGGTCCGAAAAAGACCTATAATGGCACTGTAGAGTTGGTTGATGTCACTGTTGTGAAGATCGTGAAATCGCTTATCAAGTGCGAGCTGCTCACAGTGAATGGTGAGGAGTCTAACGAACTGCCACTCGAGGGTGGTGAGATCGTAGCTACACTGAGCTGCAAGGGTAATGGCGTAGGTGTTGAGATTCCTGCTGAGGCACAGAGCTGGCTGAGTGTGGTTTCAACCACTGCCGGTGATACGCCTACCGTTACTTTCCGTGCACAGCCCAATGCTGGTGGCGATCGCCAGGCTACTGTGACCTTCAAGACCACTGACGGTAAGAAGGTGTCTACCTCTGAGACTACCATCTATCAGGCAGGTGCTATTATCGAAGGTCCGATTGCCGACTTCCTCGCTGCTGAGGTTGGCGACACGCAGTTCCGTCTGACAGGTGTTATCACCGAGCTCTATGCCAGCGACAAGCAGGGCAAGAGTTTCTATATTGCCGACTACTCTGGTCAGGTGCTTATCTACCGTGCTGAGGGCTTCATCGAGGCCGGTGCCAAGGTGGGCGACGTGGTGACCGTTGTTGGTAAGCGTGGCGCTTATAAGGATACTCCGCAGATGGTGAATGGCACCTTCGAGGCTCTGGTTCACGCTGTTGAGACTGTTAGTCTGACAGAGTTCCTGGCCAAGGAGCCTGCTGCTGATAAGTTCTATAAGATTGGTGGTACCATCGATGAGATTGCCAACGACCAGTATGGTAACCTCTACCTCACTGATGGCACAGAGCGTGTCTACGTCTATGGTTGCTATCCCGGCTGGGGTGCTACAGGCGATGCCCGCAAGGGTCTTATCGGTACGCTGGGTCTGAAGGTGGGCGACTACCTCGAGGTGATTGGAGTACGTGCTGTCTACAAGGAAACCCCACAGCTCAGCAATGGTATCTACTTCACACACAAGTCAGCCAATTAAGGTTTGATACCCCTATAATAGCTCCCGATGCCGCACGGCGTCGGGAGTTTTTTGTTCCATACGCAAGAAATTGCTAAAAAATGTTGGCGTTTCGAAAATAATGTGTACCTTTGCACCCAAATTAAACTAATATAAAAACGCGTTAGTATGAAAAGAAGATTGTTTATGATGGTTGTAGCCCTGCTGATGATGTCGGTGGCTGCCATCGCTCAGGTAACAACATCCAGCCTTGCTGGTAAGGTGACACTCGACGACGCCAATGGCGAAGAAGTGATTGGCGCCACCGTTCAGGCTGTACACGAGCCCTCTGGTACCCGCTATGCCGCTGTGACCAACACAACGGGTCGCTTCACCATTCAGGGTATGCGTACGGGCGGTCCTTACACTGTGACCGTTTCCTACATCGGCTTCCAGCCGAAGACACTCAAGAACATTACTCTCCAACTGGGTGAGACTTACGACCTGCAGGTGTGGCTCTCTGAGGATGCCAACGAATTGGCTGAGGTCGTTGTCAGTGGTAAGGCTTCGAAGTTTGCTGCTGAAAAGACCGGTGCTTCCACCAGCATCAACAATGCACAGATGATGCAGATGCCTACCGTCAACCGTAGCATTTCCGACATTGCCCGTCTCTCACCTTATGCCAACGGCATGAGCTTCGCAGGTGGTGACGGACGTTCAACGAACTTCACCATCGACGGTGCCAACTTCAACAATAACTTCGGTTTGAGCGACAAGCTACCTGGTGGCGGTAACCCCATCTCTCTCGATGCTATCGAGGAAGTACAGGTTGTTGTAGCACCCTTCGATGTGCGTCAGACCAACTTCATCGGTGGTGGTATCAACGCTATCACAAAGTCGGGTACGAACACCTTCAAGGGTACGGCCTACGTTTACTATCGTGACCAGAACCTGCGTGGTAACCGCATCGACCATCAGGACCTTGGTGCCCGTGCCGATGAGAAGAAAACCACTTACGGCTTCACCCTCGGTGGTCCGATTATCAAGGATAAGCTCTTCTTCTTCGTGAACTACGAGGGTGAGAAGACCCCTGGTCAGGTTGTGAAATACCGTGTGACCGATGATATCAACGGTGAGACCAACGCCAGCGGTCTGGTGTCGCGCACCTTGGCTTCCGACATGCAGCGCGTGTCCGACTTCGTGCAGTCACGTTTCGGCTACAATCCCGGTTCTTATACGAGCTATCCCGCCGACGAGTCTAACCACCGTCTGCTGGCACGTCTCGACTGGAACATCACCGATGCCCATCACCTGTCAGTACGTTATAACAATACGAAGAATGTGGCTTGGAACTCCACCAACGGCAACTCTGCCGATACAGGCTATCGTCTGAACGGAACCTATCGTATCGGCGCACAGTCAATGGCATTCTCTAATTCTCTCTATTCTCAGGAGAACAAGGTACAGTCAATCGCAGCCGACCTCCACAGCCGTTTCGGACAGAAGATGTCTAACCAGCTGCTCTTCACCTATACCAATATCGAGGATATGCGTGGCTCTGACTCCAGCGAGTTCCCCTTCATCGACATTATGGCCGGTAAGGATGCCAATGGCAATCAGATTATGGAGCCTTATATGTCGTTGGGTTATGAACTCTTCACCTATAACAACGGTGTGAAGAACAAGATCACCAACATCACCGACAACTTCACGCTCTATCTCGCAGCCCACAAGATTACTGCCGGACTCAGCTTTGAGCACCAGATGGCTAACAATGCCTATATGCGTAACGGTACGGGTTACTATCGTTACAACAGCGTTGAGGACTTCCTGAACCAGGCCCGTCCTGAGTCATTCGCCGTTACCTACGGTTTCAATGGCAAGAGCGATCCTAATGCGCAGGTTACCTTCAATCAGCTGGGCTTCTATGCACAGGATGAGTGGAACGCTACCGACAAGCTGAAGCTCACATACGGTGTGCGCTTCGACAACCTGGCATTCGATAACGATGACCTCGCCCGTAACAATGCGATCTATAACATCGAGTTCCGCGATGGTCAGCGCGTGGATACTGGCAAGTGGCCCGACAGCCACCTGCAGATCTCGCCGCGTCTGGGCTTTACCTACGATGTGTTTGGCGACAAGTCGCTGAAGGTACGTGGCGGTACGGGTATCTTCACTGGTCGTCTGCCCCTCGTGTTCTTCACCAACATGCCGACCAACGCCAACATGGTGCAGAACTCTGTCACCTATACCACGACTTATAAGAACGGTGTGCCTACGGGCGAATATAACCAGAACCTCGACAAGTTCGTGGGTGGTATGATTACCAATGTCAGCGAGATGATCAGCAAGCTGGGTCTGCCTACAGAGCTCAACGAGAGCAACCATCAGGCCAGCAACAAGATCTCGGGTGTGGCCAGCGACTTCAAGATGCCTCAGCAGTGGAAGACTTCGATTGCCGTCGACTATCAGATTCCTGTGTCGTTCCCCTTCACCGCTACGGCTGAGTTCATGTACACCAAGAACATCAATGCCGTTACCATCGACAACATCAATATCAAGGATGCTGATAGCTGGGAGCGCTTCAGTGGTGCCGACAACCGTCTGATCTATCCGAAGGATTACAGCGTGAATGGCAATGCCAAGCAGAACGCTGTGCTGCTGAAGAATACCTCTAAGGGTCATGGCTATACCTTCAACATCACGTTGAACGCTACGCCGCTGGAGAACCTCAACCTGATGGCTGCCTATACGCATACTGAGCAGAAGGAAGTGTCGGGTCTGCCTGGCAGCGACCCCATCTCTACATGGCAGGGTCTGAACACCATCGATGGTCCTAACTTCGCCACCGTACAGCGTTCGGGCTATGTGGTACCTGATAAGCTCATTGCTTCTGTAGGCTACTACATCCCCTTCACACACAAGGGTCTGACGCGCGGCACACATATCAACCTGTTCTATACGGGTTATTCTCCCAATGGTCTGAGCTATACCTACACCAACGATATGAACGGCGACGGTATCGGCAACGACCTGATGTACATTCCCGCTAACGACAGCGAGATCCAGATTGGTTCGCTGAAGGACGGTCAGTTCGTGAACAATCCCGAAATGCGTCAGGCTTTCTGGAATTACGTCGAGCAGGATAGCTATCTGAAGAACCATAAGGGTGAGTATGCTGAGGCTTACGCTGCCCGTTCTCCTTGGGTACATCGCTTCGACCTGCGTATTGCTGAGGACTTCTGCTTCAAGACTGGCAAGCAGGAGCACAAGTTCCAGGTGAGCCTCGACTTCCTGAACATCGGCAACCTGATTCACTCTACATGGGGTATCTCGAAAGTGTCTGTCACCACAGGTAACAACAGCTACAACAAGATCCTGAAGTACGAGGGTGTTGACAGCAACAAGACGCCTGTATTCTCGATGGTGAAGGTTGGTGGCGAATATCCCACCGAAACCTACGAGACTTATAAGAATTACGCAGAGTGCTGGAAACTTCAGGTTGGTTTGAAGTACTTCTTCAACTAATATTTTCTGAACACATCATAAAAAAGCTTCCCTCGCGGAAGCTTTTTTTGTTAACGGTGCGTGAGAAAATTGCTAGTCATGGGGACAGGCACCTGGGTATGGGTGCCTGTTTTCATGGCAATTTTTTTGCAATATTTCTGATGGTCTCGTAATTCATGCCCGTAACTCTGGAGAGT
>CADAAR010000035.1 GCA_902785945.1 uncultured Prevotellaceae bacterium | reverse complement strand
AAGTCTTGTTCTCCATTCCTTAAATACGTATTTAATTTTCGCCTGCAAAGGTACTAATAAACAAGCGAAATGCAAAATAAATCAAGACTTATTTTGCATTTCGCCTATGTTAGTACCTGCTAGCAACTTATTTGCTCAACTGCTTCTTGCCACGCTGGATGACAATGCCCTTATAGTTGGCATTCACCTTCTGGCCAGAGAGGTTGTAAAGTGCACCTTCTGACGAATCGTCGATGGTCACACTATTGATGCCAGTTTCATTTGCAGTGAACTGTATCTTATCAATATTGCAGTTGTCACCTGTGATTACGATACGAATGATTTGTTGACCAGCCTCCAATGGTTTACTCAAAGTTCCTTTCACAGTCTTGTAAGTATCCCAATTGTTATTACCTGTCTGGGGCACACTGATATCAGCCAACTTTGTTATGGCGCCATTCTTATTCAAATTGATGGAGAATCCTGAGCCAGTAGCGCCTGAAGAAACAGTAGCTGTGTAATCGTAGGTTCCTGCTTGCTTGACATCAACCGTGTACTCCACCCATTCGCCCTTTACCGTATAGCCTAGAGCTCTGCCACCGTTACCCTTGACGATGTCTACACCTTCGTCAGTACGGAAATTTGCATCACCCCGATTTTCCGTTTCGTTATCTTTATAAGCCTTGTTTGCACCACCCTTATCGTAGTTCTCAGCCTGAATAGTACCGGGAATGGTCATGCTACTATACGGTTCACGCTTGGTATTGACTGTCAGTGTGACATTTGATGATGTCTTCGACTTACCTTCAGCATCAGTAATAATAGCTTTAATAACCTGCGATCCTGCTGTTGTCGGCTCATATTCAAACACATAATTTGAGTCAGACGTCGGTTCCGTCAACGTAGCTATCAGCAGGTCGTTTGCATAAATCTTCACGTTAGCAATTGTGCTTGTATTCGACTTTGCTGTGACAGTAATGGTAGTCTTATCGCCAATTGTTACTGTTGTCGGAGTCCTGCTCACGGTACAGGTCATCGTTTTGTCTTCCTCATAGCGGTTGAAGGTCAGACTCTTAATATAGAAGCCACCCTTCTCAATATTCAGACAGAGCACATGACGGCCTGCTGTCAGAGGAACTTGGAGTAAACCATGCATAGTTCGGAAGTCAGAGGCACTACCTGTTTTGGGAACCTCGATAAACTCTGAAAGGAAAGTCAGGTTGTCGAGAGTATATTCTGAAATGTGGAATGCTCCACCGGTTTTTGTAGAAGCCACTTCAGCATCGAACGAGTAAACGCCATCTTCTTTCACATCAACCGTATATTCCATCCATCCGTCATTCTGAGTCACTGCTGTGGCAGAACGAGAGGATTTATTATATGACACACCAGATTCACCCTTATCATATTCTATCACATTAATTGTGCCAGGGAGTTCAGGTATAGTTTCATTGTAAGGCTCACGCTTCGTGGTAGATGAGAGTACTGTTATGCGAGAATAACGCTCATGTGTATTGCCGTCATTGGTATAGACAATGGCCTTCAATGTCTTTGTGCCTGCGGTGGTAGAGGAATATTCTGTGATATATGGTTCCTCCGTCATTGTAGCGATTAAGTCGGTGCCGTCATACAACTCCACTTTGTCAATAGCGTAATCTGCCTTTTCCTCCTTTGCTGCATCGGTGATATAGGTGCGAACCTTGATAGGCAACACATCGCCTTTGGCCACTTTCAGCGCAAGTGGCTTCACAAATACTGAAAGACGCTTCTTCATGCCAGGATAAGGACTCTTGGCATTTTTAGCGGCATCGCTGGCCATATATTCCTTCAGCCAGGTCATCGCAGGACGCTCTTTACCGTTCTTGTAGAGACCTGAGTTACCATCTGTGGTCCAGGTAGCACCATAAATGTAGCCCCAAAGGGTAATGCCTGCGCAGTAATCCTTCTCCCACATATAGGGAATCTGTTCCTTATAACGCTTTAACTGCAGATTGTCATCGGTGGTACCAATATCATACTCCGTGCTATACATCGGCATCTTCAAGGCTGTCTGGATTTTGGCTTCTGCAGTCTTGAATTTGCTGAAATCACAATCTGTCAGGTCATGTGACTGACAACCGTATGCATCAACGGGTGCTCCGGCATCACGCAGGGTTCTCACCAGATCGATGTATTCATCCGTATTCCACTGGAACGTGTTGTAGTCATTGTAGATGAGGATTGAGTTCGGGAAACGTTCAAAGGCCATTTCAAAAGCTTTGATGAGCCAATCATAGCCCGTTTTGCCGCCACCACCCAACGATTCTTTAATCATTGGATTACCTGCCTGATGCGTGCCTACAGCCTCGTTTACCACATCAATCATAGGTAGAGTATTTGGCCATTGGGGAGCCTTATAATGGCTCTTCACGGCGTCGAACCACCTCACCATGGCAGCAAAACGATCTTTCGGTGAAAGGTTCGGTAGCCAGTTGGGATATTGTGCACCCCAGACCAGTGCGTGGAACTTATAGGTGAAATTGTATTTTTTTGCATAATTGAAAGGCGTATCACTTCCCCAATTATAGCTGTTACGAGTTCCTTCTACAGATCCCCATTTCGATTCGTTCTCTGGTGTCACCTGATTCCAGAGTTTGTAGTATTCTGGAACACCGCCTCCAGCATTCATCTGGTAGCGCGTCGTAATGTTCCCCAAAAATTTGTCAGGATTGGTTGATAACTGTGCGTTGGCATTCATGGCGAAGAGACCGGCAGCACACACAAAAATAGTTTTTTTCAGAAAATGATTCATTGTTGTTTATTGTTGTTTTGATTTTCGCTGCAAAGGTAGCTATTTATTCCTATTTATTTTTTGTATCATGTTTCAAAAAACTTAGGAAATGTGTCAACCATAGTCCTACAAAGGTCAGCAGGCCGTTGAGCATCAGCAGTTCATAGCCGAAATGATAGTTCCAGATGTATTGTGTAGTCGTGTCGAGTGCATAGCAAATCAAGGGAGAAGCGATGCAGATATAAGGCACGAAACGGTCGTCGGGCTGCTGTTTGGTGAAGAGTCCGAAGGCAAACAATCCGAGCAATGGACCGTAGGTATATGAGGCGAGGATATAAACGGCATCGATGAGCGACGTGGAGTTGACTGCCCTGAACAAGAGGATGAATAGAACAAATATGAAACACATCATCACATGCATGCGTTTGCGCAGCAATTCATTGTCAGGCTGACGACGGATATCGACGCAGTAGCAAGTGGTAAGCGATGTCAAAGCGGAGTCGGCACTCGAGAACGATGCTGCCACAATACCCAAGACAAACAAGTAAACCGCACTGGTGTCTTGAACGAAGGTAGGGAGCAATGCATCGCCTTTCAGTCCGGTACCTAATGCCATTGCCAACAATACACCTAACGACAGAAAGAGCAGGTTGGCAGGCACAAATGCGACACCATAGGTACACATATCCTTTTGTGCATCACGCAGGGTCTTGCAGGTCAGGTTTTTCTGCATCATGTCCTGATCAAGTCCCGTCATGACGATAGCGATGAAAGCACCACTCAGAAACTGTTTCCAGAAGTGATGTGGCGATACCCAGTCGTCGAACACAAAGATGCGACTCATCTCGCTGTTGGCAATGGCACCGATAGTCTCGCCTACAGTAAGGTTCAGATGTCCGATGACTTCCAGGATGATGAGTACCAGTGCCGTGAACAAACAGATGGTTTGGAAAGTATCCGTAAATACCAGTGTACCGATGCCGCCTCTGCGGGTGTAGAGCCAGATGAGCAACACCATGCCTACTACATTCACAATGAAAGGAATACCTGCTGGTTCGAATACAAATTGTTGGAGGATGATACAAACTACATAAAACCTCACCGAAGCACCCACCATCTTGGAAAGCAGGAAGAACCAGGCGCCCGTCTGATAAGAATGGTTGCCTAATCGTTGTCCTAAGTAGGTATAGATACTGGTCAATTGGAGTCGGTAATAGAGTGGCAGCAACACAAAGGCTATCACCAGATATCCCACGATAAAGCCGAGACACATCTGCAAATAGGTCATTTGCGACGTCAGCACCATTCCAGGTACCGATACGAAGGTGACGCCAGAGATCGAGGCGCCAATCATGCCAAAAGCCACCATGTACCAAGGTGCCTTGCGATTGGCACGATAGAACATGTCGTTATTGGCTTTACGGCTCGTCAGGTGACTAATGCCGAAAAGCACTACGAAATAGGCCAGAACAATCAGGAGTATTGTCATAACAGGCTGCAAAGTTAAACAAAATTTTGGCACGTGCCAAAAAAATGCTTAACTTTGCAACCGATATGAATCAAAGAGACCGTCAGATACTGCAGATAGCCCTGCCTTCGATTGTGTCGAACATCACCGTACCACTATTAGGGATGATTGATGTGGCCATCGTTGGTCACATGGGTAGTCCCGTTTATATTGGTGCAGTAGCGGTGGGTTCGATGATTTTCAATCTCGTCTACTGGCTTTTTGGTTTCCTTCGTATGGGTAGCAGCGGATTGACAGCTCAGGCCTTAGGACGCCGTGATTTTACAGAAGTTACAAGATTATTGGTACGTTCGATGTCGATAGCCTTGGGCATTGCTCTATTGCTGATTATACTTCAAACACCACTTAAGTGGTTGATGTTCTGGCTGATAGGACCAACGCCCGATGTCGCTCCTTCCGCCTCTACCTATTTCAATATCGTCATTTGGGGTGCGCCCGCTTCCCTTGCTTTGTTCAGTCTGATGGGTTGGTATATCGGCATGCAGAATACTCGTTTTCCGATGCTTATTAGTATCATGCAGAATGTGGTAAATATCCTCGCTTCGCTCACGCTTGTCTATGGCTTTGGGATGAAAATTGAGGGTGTGGCTTTCGGAACGGTCATAGCTCAGTATGCTGGATTATTGATGGCTGTGGGCCTGCTGGCGAGAAATTACAGCCGCATTTTCCGGTATTTCCAGAAAGACCGGATATTCCAGAAAATGGGCGCTTTCTTTGCTGTCAATCGCGACATCTTCCTCCGTACGCTCTGCTTGGTGGCTGTGAATCTCTTCTTTACTGCAGCAGGTGCCCGTCAAGGAGCCATTATTTTATCCGTGAATACGGTGCTGATACAACTCTATCTTTTCTTCTCCTATTTCATGGACGGTTTTGCTTACGCTGGTGAAGCTTTAGGAGGTAAGGCCTATGGAGCTCATAATATTGCAGCTTTTCACGAGACTCTTCGAAAACTCTGGATGTGGATGCTCATCGTGACCTCTGCCTATACCTTATTATATATGTTAGGAGGCTCATGGATTGTTGCCCTGCTGACAGATGAGGCTCAGGTGCTCGAAACCTCTCGCGAATACCTTTGGTGGGCTTGGCTGATACCGGCTGCAGGCTGCGTCGCCTTTATTTGGGACGGCATCTTTATTGGCATCACGGCCACTCGTGGCATGCTTGTCTCGTCTTTTTTCTCTGCCCTCGTCTTTTTTGTGGTATATCTGTTGTCAGAGAAGACTCTAGGTAATCACGGCTTATGGCTGGCGCAGATTGTCTATCTCGCTATGCGAGGCATCCTGCAGACCATTTGGTACAGATTAAAACTCCACTCGGTAAGCGATATTGGGGAATGTCAATGAGGTGAACTTGTCGACAATCTCGTGAGTACGGAGATCGAAGGTCTGACCTTGGAACGTCTTCATCTGTAGGTATTCGAGGATGAAGTGGTGAGAGGTATGCTTTTTGTTGATGGTGTACTTTACGGAGAAAGCATAACCGATGTTCATACCCTTTTGTTCTGAATAGGGATCGAGACCGTCAACTTCTGGAATCGACTTGTCTGGTCGCTTCATGATATCCTCGAAGGTGATGCCCTCTGTAATTGGGGTATAGCGGTCGCCACCCATCAGCGTGAGTCGGCCATTCAGGCCAAACACGTTCTTCTTGGTTTTGCCTACCATCCACTCTTTACCACCTAAGATATTTGTGATATAACCACGATCGTGACGTGAATGGTGCCATTCGCCTTGAGCATCGCGATACTCCGATTTAAACAGCGTGGCTGTCAGCATCCCGTAGAAGCCATCTTTCAGATAGCGCTCCAGTGTGAGGTCGATACCATAGTTACGACCAGCACCTTCGTTTGTCAATGCTCGATCTTGGAAAAAGTTGCGGTGATTCAAAATTGAATAGGTGCTTCCTTGTTCCACAGGTACGTCGAAAAGCCATTGCCAGTAAGGTTCAATCTTCAGCATCGCATTTTCACCTAAACGCTGGGCAAACGAGGCTGAGATATGATGTGAGCGGGTGAGGCCGAGATTCTCGTTGGGATTCTTGTCAGCCATCATCACGAAATAGGTATCTGTCGACTCTTTACGACTGTTCAGGGCATAGGCTAGTGAGAAGGTGCTCGAGGGCGAAGTCTTATACTGCACGCTGACGCGAGGCTCTACCAGCCATTGGTTGTTCAGATTGAACCACATCACATTCACACCAGCTACAGCAGAGAGCCGACTGCTGAGTGCCACTTTGTGATTGGTATAGAGACGCGTCAGACCTGTGTTACCCTCAGATTCATAGACACGATACAAAGGACCATCCGTTTCGTGAATCCAGTCGAGCCACGTGTTGAAATCGAGGTGCTGGTGCTCGAAGCCGTTCTGCATCGTATAACGCGACGAGAACTTATGCTGATGTTGTGTGCTGATGATCACGTTCCACTGCGAGTTGCGTCCGTCCATACATGGTGTCTTAGTCATCAGCTCATCATAATTATTGACGCCAAGCTTTCTGTAGGCACCTGTAAAGGCCACGCTGGAGTGCAACGAGCCACCATTCTTAAAGCGAATAGTATGGTTGAGGCCTACAACGCAGTTGCGCTGGCGCGACCAAGAATCATTTGAATCCCAAAGTGTCTCCCAATCGCTTACGTCTGGCACCTCGTTCTCGTAATTGTCAATCAAGCCAGTAAACCACAGTGCGAAAGTACCTACTTTTGTGGTGGGCATATTCAGTTTAAAGCTCAGATCCTGATAGTCGAGCGTTTCTTTCTCCATATTGATGGCGTGTAGTTTCTTGACAATTTCAAGGAAGCTGTAGCGATAGTTCACCAGATACGAAGCTTTCGAGCCTTTCCCAAGCGGACCCTCAGAGGCAAAGTCGACACCTAATGTTCCTACTTGTACAGCGTGTTCAAACTTAGTGTTATTACCCACACGCATCTTCATGTCGAAAGCACCAGAGAGGGCATTTCCGAATTCTGCTGGCATCGCACCCGTGAGGAAGTCACTATTGGCCAGCACTGTTCCATTGAGTGAGGTAAACACACCTCCGCCAGCCTCCGTAATCTCTGCGAAGTGGTTGGGATTCGGCACTTCGACACCCTCCACACGCCATTGTAACATCTGAGGTGAGTTACCATGAATCGAAATACCGTTGGTGGCGCCACCTGTCGCTACACCTGCAAACATCGAGGCTGTGCGCGCAGGATCGGCCATTCCGCCAGCATAACGGGTGGCTTCTTCCACGCTGAACATACGGGCGCCCACCTGAGCCATTTCATTCAAAGGTTGTTGTTTGTTCACACGTGGTTTGATTACCACTTCGCCCAATTCAGAAATGCTTTCACGCATGCGCAGGTTCAATACCAATTCTTTACCTGATGACACCAACTGCTCTTTCAGAAGTACTGGCTCATAGCCAATATAGCTTGCACGGACGGAGTGTCGTCCTACAGGTACATTCTTAATCTCAAAGTTTCCGTCGATATCCGATACAGTGGCCATTGTGATGCCATTTTCAACTGTAATCGTAACGCCAATCATCGGCTCACCAGAAGCTATGTCGTAAACTTGTCCGCGAATGGTCTGAGTGGTTTGGCTGGTCTGAGCCCTCATCACTGAGGACGAAAGCAGCATCAGCATGGTCATTGCTGCTCCTAAAAACAATCTTTTCATCTTCTTTTTCGTTTATGGTCTTGCCTTTTTGACGCTTCAAAAGTATGAAAAGTTGCAAATCGCTGCATTTTTCTTTGGAAGAATCAGGAAAAATGCTTATCTTTGCGGTCAGATTATCAACTTAAGAACGAAAGGGATTGCAAGATGACACGCATACTCTTACTTATCATAGCTTTGGGACTTGCCCATACGATTTCAGCTCAGGAAAAAGAGTCTTTTGACCTCGACGCACTCTATCAGCAGATTGACGACGCCATCCTTCAATCGCCTCAGTACGTAGCTGAGCGAAAGCAAAAGATAGCCAGTTATCAGGATAGTCTCCAGATGGAGAAAAGCGTAGAAGGCCGCTTCCCGATGGCCGAGAAACTGTTCTGGCTTTACGAACCTTATAAGAATGACTCAGCTCTGCATTATGCCGAACTCTGCATCAGTCTTGCCGATTCTCTCCACCGTCCTGACCTCATAGGGCGTTACCGCAGCTTGCTGGCTTATCAATGTTCTCGAACAGATAGGCATTTGGAGTCACTGGAACAACTTCGTATGGTAAACAAGTCTGTTCTTGATAATCAAGGCCTCGTCGATTATTATAATGCCTGGATGCACGTCTGTGGAGAAATCGGGTTATATACCCAGCTCAAAGATGTCCGCCAAAAATATTACGATTTGCAGAATCACTATCGCGATTCTGTGTTGATGGTCATCGAAGAGGGCAGCGATGAGTGGTACCATATGAAAATGGATATCCTGAATGCCCGACAACAGTTTCAGGATGCTTTGGAACTCAGCGATCAATGGATTAAGAAAGCTACAGACAATACTCACGAAGGTGCCTATGCTACTTTCTACCGCTCAATGGTCTATGCCAATCTCAACAATCACGATATGGTGTGCTATTGGTTGGGAAAGTCGGCCCTCGACGACATTCGTTGTGCAGTCATGAATCAGGCTTCGCTCCTCTTTTTGTCTGAGCGTCTGGCTGATGATGGTGATATCAAGCGAGCACATCGTTATGCAGAGTTCGCCAAAGAGTGTAATCTGGTCTTCTGCCCCCGTTTGCGTGCCTATCAGGTCAATCCTTTCGTCAATGTGGTCGAGAAAAACAGTCAGGCCACTCAGTCCAGAGCAAACTTGATTCTCATCATCGCCTCTGTTGTGATTGCCGTGCTTCTCATCGCCCTGATTTGTGCCATTGTACTTATTAGAAAGGCGAAACGCAAATGAAAAAGATGGTAATTTTATTAGTGGTAGCAATTTCGCTTATAGCAGCCATTTTCGCGGGCTATAAGCTGATTAGGAGACAGATCCTCGATGGTCCTGGTATGGAATATGACCCAAAGAATTATCCGGATGAAGAACCTATTGACGGACTGAACAAGGAGGCTATCCTTGATGGTCCTGATGGTACTTCTACCCACGCCTTTACGGGGAGCAAGGATAGTGCTGAAGTTGATCTGCTCGATATAGAACAGATGCCGAAGACTGCTGTTCGCCAACCTGATGCTTATTTCCAATATGCCATCTATCTCAATGTAGATAAGCCTGCCAGCGGTGAGGGCGAGATGGACGATGTCTGTTCTGTGTGGCTCGCCAACGAACGTTCAGGTACCGTCATCAAGGTCTGCGTGACTAACCCGATGGCGGAACTGCAATGGGAGCGGATGAAGGGCCGCGATGCTGATGGCGTCAAGGTGCCTTTTACGCAGATTGCGGCTGCCGATAAGGCCATGTTTGCTCCAGGCGATGTCAGTAAGGTCATCGTTGAAGGGTGTCCCGATGGTCGGAACGTCTGGACTTATATCATCGACCCATATGCTGGTACGGCCCTTCAGCTGCCTTCTACAGAGGGTGTGGTCAGTCTCGACCAAGAAAAGAAGGAAATCATAGCAGCCTCCTATGGTTACGACGATGATGGCCGTTATTCCATTAAGAAGGCCTATTCTCTCGATGGCAAGTTCCTTCGTATTGTAGGCGACAAGGAAAGAGAGTAAATAAGCTGATATAACCTTCCCTTATTTTAAAAAAAGATACTTTTTAACTTAATATTTCTTCGATTTCTGCGTATTATTTGATAGAATCCGTCACTTCAGCATTAGGAGTAGCCGTAGAAAGCGAGTCTGCTCCCTCAAGTGTGGCTTGAAGGCTGGTGCTGACACTGTCTGCATAGGCACCATTCTGATATTCTCTGGGAACAGGTCCGTAACAGGCTGAGAAAACGAATGCTGCAGAGCCGAAGCCCAAGATGCTCAGCAATTGTCTGAAGAAACGGCTATTGAAAAACTTCTTTTTCATCTCTTTCCGAATTTTTGGCAAAGATAAGAAAAAACCCCCGTTCTACCAAAAATCAACGCTTAAAGATACTTAATTCGGTTAAATAATCTTAAATCAACGCATAATTATCATTTGTCAATTATCAATTATCAATTATCTTTGTACCTTTGCAGTCCGATTTAGGGGAGAGACTTAGAATCCCCGTGAAATGTTGTGTGAATAGCGGCGTCTTTGGCCGGGCGTAGCGGTTCGTGAATCAGCGTTTCTTACGTTCGTTAGACTTGCAGCCGGGTTTAGACTCTCGGATGTGGGTTTATGTGCGTACATTAATTAATAAGTTAAACTGTTTTTTAGTAGTAAAATTTAAATTTAAAATGAACACTTTAAGTTACAAGACTATTTCCGTGAACAAGGAAACAGCGAAGAAGGAGTGGGTGGTGATCGACGCCACAGACCAGGTTGTTGGTCGTCTCGCTTCAAAGGTAGCTAAGCTGATTCGCGGAAAGTACAAGCCAACTTTCACCCCGCACGTTGATTGCGGTGACAACGTCATCCTTATCAATGCCGATAAGGTGGTATTCACTGGTAAGAAAGAGACCGATAAGGTTTATACCCGCTACACAGGTTATCCTGGTGGTCAGCGTTTCCAGACTCCTGCCGAGCTGCGCAAGCGCAATGGTGGTGTGGAGAAGTTCCTCCGTCACGCCGTGAAGGGTATGCTGCCAAAGGGTCCCCTCGGACGCAGCCTGCTGAACAACCTCTATATCTATGAGGGTACAGAACATCCGCACGAGGCTCAGAAGCCAAAGGCAATTGATATTAACCAGTATAAATAATAAGGAAAGATGGAAGTAATTAACGCAATAGGTCGTCGTAAGAGCTCAATTGCCCGCGTATATGTTACTGAGGGTACAGGCAAGATCACGATCAACAAGAAAGATTTAGAAGTTTATTTCCCGTCAGCAATCCTGCAGTATGTGGTGAAGCAGCCGCTGAACCTGCTGGAGGTCGCTGAGAAGTATGACATCAAGGCCAACCTCGATGGTGGTGGTTTCACTGGTCAGAGCCAGGCTCTCCGCCTCGCTATCGCCCGTGCTTTGGTGAAGATCAACGAAGAAGACAAGAAGAAGCTGAAGGACGAAGGTTTCCTGACACGTGACAGCCGTGAGGTAGAGCGTAAGAAGCCAGGTCAGCCCAAGGCTCGTCGTCGCTTCCAGTTCAGTAAGCGTTAATCGATACTGGACGAGTTTAGTATCTAAACCCGCTGGATTCCTCCGGACTACCATCGGGCTGATTCTAACCAGAATTAAAAAGAAAGTAAACAATTTAAAAAGCAAGAAAACAAAATGGCAAGAACAAATTTTGACCAGTTGCTGCAGGCAGGCTGTCACTTCGGCCACCTGAAGCGTAAGTGGAACCCCGCAATGGCTCCCTACATCTATACCGAGCGTAACGGTATTCATATCATCGACCTGCACAAGACAGCCGCTAAGATCGACGAGGCTGCCGAGGCACTGAAGCAGATTGCCAAGAGTGGCAAGAAGGTGCTGTTCGTCGCTACTAAAAAACAGACCAAGGAAGTGGTTGCTGAGAAGGCTACAAGCATTAATATGCCTTACGTCATCGAGCGTTGGCCCGGTGGTATGCTCACCAACTTCCCCACGATTCGCAAGGCCGTGAAGAAAATGGCGAACATCGATAAGTTGATGAATGATGGTACATTTGGTAACCTGTCAAAGCGTGAGCTGCTGCAGATTACCCGTCAGCGCGCCAAGCTGGAGAAGAACCTCGGTTCTATCGCCGACCTGACCCGTCTGCCCAGCGCTCTGTTCGTTGTAGACGTGCTGAAGGAGCAGATTGCCGTTCGCGAGGCTAACCGTCTGGGTATCCCCGTATTCGGTATCGTTGATACCAACTCTGATCCCAACAACATCGACTTCGTTATCCCTGCTAACGATGACGCTAAGGATAGTGTTGAGGTAATCCTCAATGCTTGCTGCGCTGCTATGGCTGAGGGTATCGAGGAGCGTAAGGCAGAGAAGGCCGACGAGAAGGCTGCTGACGCTCAGGCTGAGGTTGACGAGGAGGAGGTAAAGCCCCGTCGTCAGGCCCGCAAGGCTCGCAAGGAAGAGGCTCCCGTAGCTGAGGCTCCTGCTGCTGAAGAGGAGGCTGCTCCCGCTGAGGAAGAGGCTCCCGCCGCAGAATAATAAATAGTAAAAGGTAAATTTTTAAAATTGTAAATCAAAAATGGCAATTTCAATTGACGATATCAAGAAGCTTCGCGCAATGACTGGCGCAGGTCTGGCTGACGTAAAGAAGGCTCTGACCGAGGCTGATGGCGACTTCGATAAGGCCAAGGAACTGCTCCGCGAGCGTGGCCTGGCTATCGCTGCTAAGCGTAGCGACCGTGAGACATCTAATGGTTGTGTACTCGTAAAGAAGGTTGACGGCTTCGCTGCTATGCTCGCCCTGAAGTGCGAGACTGACTTCGTGGCCAACGGTGCCGACTTCATCGCTCTGACTCAGGCTATCCTTGACGCAGCTATCGCTGATAAGGCTGCTGACATCGAGGCTGTGAAGGCTCTCGACATCAACGGTCAGACCGCTCAGGAGGCTGTAACACAGCGTTCTGGTATCACTGGTGAGAAGATGGAGCTCGATGGCTACCTGACTCTCGAGGGTGACAACGTAGAGGTTTACGATCACATGGGTAAGCACACTCTCTGCACTATGGTACAGACCAACAAGGCTGCTGCCGAGCAGGGTCACCTCGTAGCAATGCAGGTGGCTGCTATGAAGCCCGTAGCTCTCGACGCTCAGAGTGTTGACCAGAAGATTCTCGACGAGGAGTACAAGACCTCTTTCGAGAAGACCAAGCTGGAGCAGGTTGAGAAGTTCGTGGAGATGAAGCTCAAGAAGGCTGGTATCAATCCCAACCTCGTTGATTCTGAGGATCACATCGAGAGCAATACTGCTAAGGGTTGGCTCACCAAGGAGCAGGCTGACGAGGCTCGCAAGATCATTGCTGACGCAAAGGTCGAGGGTGAGGCTCAGCTGAAGATGCCTATGATTGAGAACATCGCCAAGGGTCGTGTTCAGAAGTTCCTGAAGGAGAGCTGCCTGGTTGACCAGGAGTTCCAGTTCGGCGACGGCGACAAGGCTACTGTTGCTCAGTGGCTCGCTAAGCAGGACAAGGATCTGAAGATCGTTGCCTTCAAGCGCTTCACACTTGTAGCTGACTAATACTTAGCTTAAGTATAAAAAGAATCGGCACTGCTTTTGCAATGCCGATTTTTTGTTTGTCTATTTTCTTCCGAAGTCAGCAGGGACCTCGCCCCATTTGGAGGTTTCCCACTTGATGATAGGGTTTCGGAAATTATGCGTATTGAGCCATTGCTCAGCTCGCAGAATAATTTGATAGAGTTTCTCCGTCTGTGGGGTGCGCTCGAGCTTGGTCTTACACTTGCGCTTCTGAACCCAGAGGATGGCGTTGTAAGAGTCGGAATAGATGGTCTTGTTGTGCAACCCCTGATTCCAACAGAGAGCGAGTGCGTGTACGATAGCAAGAAACTCACCGATATTATTGGTGCCGTGAATAGGACCAAAGTGAAACACCTGATAGCCTGTCTGTAAATCGATGGCCTGATATTCCATCGGACCAGGATTGCCAGAACAAGCCGCATCTACAGCCCAAGCGTCTGCCCTTACGTCAGGATGCAAAGGCAGTACGGTATCGTGGCGGTAATCAGGAGGATTCTGCTGGTTCATTCTCTTTTACATACGCTCAGGCACTTCGATACCGAGCAGACCCATACCATTCTTGATAATCTTAGCAACATTCTTTGCCAACACAAGACGGAAGAGTTTCTTCTGCTCATCAGGCTCGTTGAGAATTGAATAATCGTGGTAGAACTGATTGAACACTTTCGTAAGTTCGTAGCAGTAGTTGGCGATGCCTGAGGGCGAATAGTCCTTACCTGCTTGCTCGACAGCTGCGCCAAATTCGTTCATCTTCTGGATCAGCTCGACTTCCTTCTCACTCAGCGTACTCAGATTACTCAGAGTATTCAGATGGCTCGGAATATCCTGGGCCTTGCGGAGAATGCTGCGGATACGAGCATAGGTGTACTGAATGAAAGGACCAGTGTTACCATTGAAGTCGATGCTCTCCTCTGGATTGAAGAGCATGTTCTTACGAGCATCTACCTTGAGGATGAAGTACTTCAAAGCACCCATTCCTACGATACGGGCTATCTCGTTGCGCTCTGCCTCGCTCATATCATCGAACTTGCCCAGTTCCATCGAAGTCTTCAAGGCATCGTCGACCATCAGCTGCATCAGGTCATCGGCATCAACAACTGTTCCTTCGCGGCTCTTCATCTTACCATTGGGTAATTCCACCATTCCATAAGAGAAATGGACAAGTTCCTTACCCCATTTGAAGCCTAAGCGGTCGAGCAGGATGGAGAGCACCTGGAAGTGGTAGTTCTGCTCATTACCTACGACGTATATCATCTTATCAATGGGATAGTCCTGGAAGCGCATCTCAGCAGTACCGATGTCCTGCGTCATGTAAACGCTGGTGCCATCGCTACGGAGCAGCAACTTTTGGTCGAGACCTTCGTTGGTGAGGTCAGCCCAAACGGAATTATCCTCATGACGCTCAAAGAGACCCTTAGCGAGGCCTTCCTCGACTTTTGCCTTTCCTTTCAGATAGGTCTGTGATTCATAATAAATCTTGTCGAAGGCGACACCCAGTTTCTTATAGGTTTCGTCGAAGCCGGCGTAAACCCAGTTGTTCATCTTTTCCCAAAGGGCACGCACCTCAGGATCGTTCTGTTCCCACTTGACCAACATCTCGTGGGCCTCCTTGATGAGTGGAGCTTCCTGCTTGGCTTTCTCTTCGTCCATTCCTTGGGCCACAAGTTCTTTAATTTCCTCGCGATAGTGCTTGTCAAAAGCCACATAGTAGTCGCCAATCAGATGGTCGCCCTTCTTGCCAGAAGACTCTGGTGTCTCGCCATTGCCATATTTCAGCCATGCGAGCATTGACTTGCAGATGTGAATACCTCGATCGTTGACGATATTCGTCTTCACTACCTTATTGCCGTTGGCCTCCATGATTTGTGCCAGCGACCAACCCAGCAGGTTGTTGCGTACGTGGCCAAGGTGGAGAGGCTTATTCGTGTTGGGCGAAGAGTATTCAATCATTACGAGTGGTGAGTCGTCAGTAGCCTGTTTCATGCCAAAGTAGTCATCGCCATCAATGGCACTAAGTAACTCTACCCATGCACCATCACCTATGCTCAGGTTGAGGAAGCCTTTCACCACATTAAACTTCTCTACAGCAGAGCAGTTCTGCACCAGATAATCACCAATCTCCTGTGCAGTCTGCTCAGGACTCTTCTTGGCGGCCTTTACAAAGGGGAATACCACGAGTGTTAGGTTACCCTCAAACTCACTTCTTGTCTTCTGCAACTGCAGCATCTTCTCTGTGGCATCCATGCCATAAAGCGCCTTCACGGCCTCGCCTGCAGCTTTACTTATCAATGCTTCTATATTCATACCTTATTCTGATTTTGGGTGCAAAGGTAACAAAAAAATCTTGATGCTCCTAAATAATTGATAAAATATTTGGCGGTTTCGGGAATTAGCCGTACCTTTGCACATTGAAAACGCGCCGCAATGGTGGAATTGGTAGACACGAGGGACTTAAAATCCCTTGACCCGAAACGGTCGTGCGGGTTCGAGTCCCGCTCGCGGCACACATTTTTTTCCTTAAAACAATTCGAATTATTTTTATGCAGAACAAACATCTTTTTCTTTTATCAGCCGCTGCAATGATGCTCTTTGCATCATGCTCCAAGTTAGGTCCGCTGTCGGCAGATAACTTCAACGTGACTCCTAATCCTTTGGAGACACAGGCTGGTACAGTGCCCGCCACTATCAACGGTCACTTCCCAGAGAAATACATGAAGCGTAAGGCTGTGGTAACGGTAATGCCTGAGCTGCGCTACTCTAATGGTACAATCGTAAAGGGCAACAGCGCAACTTTCCAGGGTGAGAAGGTGATGGGTAATGATCAGACCATCTCTTACCGTCTGGGTGGCAACTACACGATGAAGACCAACTTCAAGTATGCTGATGACAACAAGGCCGACATGTATCTGACTTTCTTGGCTCGTATCGGCAACAAGCAGATGAAAGTGCCCGAGGTGAAGGTTGCAGAAGGTGTCATCGCTACTTCTGAGTTGTATAAGAAGACGCTGACTACCGCTCAGACTGCCATCGCACCTGATGCTTATCAGCGCATCAACAAGCAGAAGCAGGAAGCCAACATCAAGTTCCTGATTCAGCAAGCAAACCTCCGCAAGAGCGAGTTGGCAAACAATTCTGTCCAGGAGTTCGTGAAGATGCTTCAGAAGATCAATGCCGACCGTGAGGGCCTGAACCTCGATAATGTGGAGGTATCGGCATATGCCTCACCCGATGGCGGTTTTTCTATCAACGACCGTCTGGCGGCTGAGCGTCAGAAAAACTCTGAGCAGTATGTGAATCAGGAGTTGAAGCGCATAAAGATGGAAGCTAATGTCGATGCCAAATATACCGCTCAGGACTGGGAGGGATTCCAGGAGTTGGTAAAGGCTAGCGACATTCAGGATAAGGATGTCATCCTGCGCGTTCTCTCTATGTATAAGGATCCCGAGGAGCGTGAGCAGCAGATAAAGAATATCAGTTCTGCTTTCCGTGAGTTGGCTGATGGAATTCTGCCTCAGCTGCGTCGTGCACGTCTGACCATCAACTACGAGACTGTAGGTCGTTCTGACGATCAGATTCTCGCACAGATCAAGGACGATGCTACCAAACTGAGCATTGAGGAGTTGCTCTATGGTGCTGCCTTGAAGGAGAATCTCAATGAGAAAGAAGATATCTATAAACTTGCTGCAGAGGTGTATCCCAATGATGCCCGTGCCTATAACAATCTGGCTACCATCCAGTATGCTCGTGGTAACTACGATGCTGCCAAGCAGTATATCCAGAAGGCACAGAGCCTGTCGGCTAATCTGCCTGAGGCACAGGCCAATCTTGGTATGTTGGCCCTGCAGTCTGGCGATCTGAGCACCGCAGAGCGTTATATCGCTGCTGCTACTGGTGCTAACGGTCTGAATGAGGTGCTTGGCAACCTGCATTTGGCACAGGGTAATTTTGCACAGGCTGAGCAGGATTTCTCAGAGATCTACTCTAATAGTGCTGCCCTCGCTCAGATTCTGAATAAGAACTACGCATCGGCTGCTGTCACGCTGAAGTATGTGAAGAACCCCGATGCTACGACAGAATACTTGAAGGCCATTCTTTACAACCGCATGGGTAACAAGGATGACTCGAAAGAGGCTCTCAACAAGGCCGTGAAGGATGCATTCTATGCCAAGTATGCAGCTAACGACCTAGAGTTGAAGAGATAATATCAGAGAATAATGATTAATGAATAGTGAATAGTAATATGCGACCTATGAAACACATAGCGAAGTGTGTACGGCATTTCCTGCTGTTACTATTCACTATTCATTGTTCACTGTTCACTATTTCCTGTGGCCCTGATAGCGACCATTTCGAGATGAGCGGCCAGTTTAAGGGTTTCAATCAGGGAGAACTCTATGTTTACGCTGCCGACGGTCCCTCGCAGAAACTTGATACTATTGCCATTGTCAACGGTAGTTTCGAATACAGTGCAGTTTTGGATGGTCCACGTACCTATGTTATTGTTTTCCCAAACTTCTCCGAACTTCCAGTTATTGGTGAGCCCGGGCAGGAAGTAGAAATAGAGGGCGATGCTTCACACTTGAAAGAAGTGGAGGTAACAGGTACCAAGGAAAATGATGCGCTGACAGCTTTCAGACTGCAGACAAGTCAGATGACACCTCCGGAGATGTCTAAGGCCGCAGAAGAATTCATCAACAAGAATCCGCAGGCGTTGGCAAGTATCTATATCCTTAACAAGACATTCATCCAAGACGAAACGCCTGATTATGATAAAGCCCTCGAATTGGCAACGGTTATCATGAAGGCCTCACCCGAGAATCATGCTATTGCCAAACTGAAGAAGCAGTTAGAAGGTCTTAAGAACTTCAAGGAGAAGGGGCAGCTACCTAAGTTTACGGTGACAGATATCGATGGTAAGACAGTATCGAATGTTGATTTGTATGCAAAGATAAACGTTATCAGCACTTGGGCCTCGTGGAACTATGACAGTCAGAATGCCCAGCGTAAGCTGAAACGGTTGGAGAAAGACCACGGAAGTCAGTTGAAATTCCTTAGTGTCTGTCTTGATGCTGACAAGAAGGAGTGTCGAAAGAATATGGATCGTGATTCTATCAAATGGCACAATATCTGTGATGGAAGGATGTGGGAGACACCGATCTTAGGGCAGTTGGGGCTCTATTTTGTGCCAGACAATATCATTACCGATAGTAAGGGAAAAATCCTAGCCCACTCAATAGCGACAAACCAGTTAGACAAGAAGATCGAAGAACTACTGAAATAAAGACATTATACAAACCAAATAACTTTAAATAATATGCTAGTAAAAACATTTAGTGCAGCCGTTAATGGGCTTGAAGTAACAACAGTCACCGTCGAGGTTAGCATGACCCGAGGGGTGATGTTTCATTTATCAGGACTGGCAGATACAGCGGTCAAGGAGAGTTATGATCGTATCCGTGCCGCCTTGGGTAATATCGGTTTCAAACCACCCACAGCAGAAATCACCATTAATCTCTCACCCGCTGATATCCGTAAAGAGGGAAGCGGTTACGATTTACCTTTAGCGATTGGCATTCTTGCAGCACACGGTAAGGTTGAAGACAATCTGCTATCCCAATTTATGATGATAGGAGAACTAGGGCTTGACGGACAACTGAAGCCTGTGGCAGGCGCCTTGCCTGTTGCTATCCGTGCTAGGAAAGAGCAATTCAAGGGCCTTATTGTACCAAAGGAGAATGCGCGTGAGGCAGCTGTTGTCAATCAGCTCGATGTTTACGGGATGGAAAATCTGGCTGATGTCATCAACTTCTTTAATGGTAATAATACTTATGAACCCACCATCGTTGACACTCGTCGTGAATTCTACGAGCATCAGTACTCTTTTGATCTCGACTTTGCAGATGTGAAGGGGCAGGAAAGTGTGAAGCGTGCTTTGGAGGTAGCGGCAGCTGGTGGGCATAATATGATTATGATAGGTCCGCCGGGCAGCGGAAAGTCGATGATGGCGAAACGCCTGCCTAGTATCCTTCCGCCTCTGTCTTTGGCAGAGAGTCTGGAGACCACGCAGATACACTCTGTGGCAGGAAAACTTCCTAGTGGTACATCGCTTATCTCGCAACGTCCTTTCCGTAGTCCCCACCATACAGTGTCACAAGTGGCAATGACGGGTGGCGGTAACAGGGCCCTTCCTGGTGAGGTCAGCATGGCCCATCATGGTGTGCTCTTTCTTGATGAACTTCCTGAATTCAATAAAACTACGCTCGAGGTGCTCCGTCAGCCGCTCGAAGACCGAAAGATCACCATCTCTCGTGCGAAATATACTGTAGAATATCCGTGCTCTTTTATGTTTGTTGCCTCGATGAACCCTTGCCCCTGTGGTTATTATGGTGATCCCACGCATCATTGCGTCTGTACCCCAGGACAGATTCAGCGGTATATGAATAAGATATCAGGTCCGCTTCTTGATCGCATCGATATTCATTGTGAGGTTTTGGTGGTGCCTTTCAAAGAGTTGTCTCAGATGGAGCCTGGTGAGCCCAGCAGCGTCATTCGTGAACGGGTAATCAAGGCCCGCCAAATTCAGGAACAACGCTTCAAGGATTATCGCGGCATCTACTGTAATGCCCAGATGTCGGAGCGGATGATTCATCTGTTTGCGGAGCCTGACCAACAGAGTCTCGAGATGCTTCGCATGGCGATGGAACGCCTCTCACTCTCAGCCCGCGCTTATAGCCGTATCCTCAAAGTGGCCCGTACCATTGCCGACCTCGAAGGTTCAGAACGCATCCAAAGCCAACATATTGCTGAAGCTATCGGCTATCGTAACCTCGATCGTGGCGATTGGGCAGAACGCGGGGCAAAATAAGTGGCTCTTATCGCTTAGCAAGAGCCACTTATTCGACAATACTTGGCACTTATCTGATGTTTTTTCATGATTAATGATTCACTATTCAGTAAAAAGTTGTATCTTTGCACCGTATGAACGAAGCAAACTGTACACAATTATTGGAGGAACATGGCATCAAGCCGACAGCAAACCGTATCGTCGTGGTGCGAGAGCTGGCTAAAAGCTTGCGGCCTGTGACGCTTGCAGAGCTGGAGACTAGGATTTTGACTATCGACAAGTCGAACATCTTCCGGGCACTGACGCTTTTCCGTGAGCACCATCTGGTGCACGTCATTGAAGGGGGGAGCGAGGGAGTGCGCTATGAACTCTGTCATAGCCACGACCACGACCATGATGAGGATATCCATCCGCATTTCTTCTGTGAGAAGTGTCAGCAGACTTATTGCCTCGACTATACAGAGATACCTGAAGTGAGTCTTCCCAAAGGCTTCGAGAAGAAATCTGCTAATTTGATGATTAAAGGAATATGCGGAAACTGCCAATCAAAGTGATAGCTTTCGATGCTGATGACACGCTATGGGACTGCCAGTCGCATTTCGAAAGAGTAGAGGAACACCTCTACAGCCTGATTGCGCCCTATTGCGAGAATCCTAAACAGGAACTCTTTAACACGGAGTCAGGCAATATGGCTGATCTCGGCTATGGCTGCAAAGCTTTCACCATTAGCATTCTTGAGACTGCCATGAGAGTGGCAGGCAATGATCTGAGCGCCACCACACTTGCTGATTTACTGAAGGATTGTAAGCAACTGCTTCATTTGCCTGCTACTCCTTTGCCCGAAGTGGAAGAAACTCTCAGAGAAGTAAGAAGGAAGATGGATGATGGAAGATGTAAAATTGTGGTGTTTACGAAGGGGGAGTTGCAGGATCAGGAGAATAAGCTGAAGCGATCGGGGTTGCTGAAGTACTTCGACGATGTAGAAATCACTTCCGATAAGTCGCAGGCAGAGTTTTTGGCCCTCTGTGAGCACCAGCAGATTCATCCGTCAGAATTGTTAATGGTGGGTAACTCTTTGAAAAGTGATATTGCTCCTGCTTTGGCTATAGGTGCCTCAGCAATCTACATACCCTTCCACGTCACCTGGCAACTGGAGCATGTGGAGGATTTTGACCATGAACAGATGGTGAAGATAGAGCATTTCGGAGAAATATTGGATTATATTTAGGAAGTTAAAGTGAAGACAAAGGGACATATCATATTGCTGGTGCTGGCGATTGTGACGCTCTTTGCACTGAATCTGGTGATAGGTTCAGTGAAGATACCTGTGAGTGATGTGGTTAGTATCTTACTGGGTGATGATGGTGCTAAGCCTTCCTGGCGCTTTATTATCCTTGAATCCCGATTGCCGCAGGCCATTACCGCCATTCTCTGTGGAGGAGCACTTGCCGTCAGCGGACTGATGCTGCAGACAGCTTTCCGCAACCCTTTGGCTGGTCCAAGCATTTTTGGTATCAATATTTCTGCGGGTTCTGTCAGCCTTTCAGGCTTTGTGGCTATCTTGATAGCTGCCTTTGTGGGCGCTATGGCAGTCATGGCTCTTATCTTCTTCTTTTCTACCCTCGTGCGTAATAATGTGATGCTCCTTATCATTGGCATCATGATTGGCTATATCAGCAACTCTGCCATTTCGCTGCTCAACTTCTTTGCCACCGATGAAGGCGTGAAATCGTATATGGTTTGGGGTATGGGCTCTTTTGGAGGCGTGTCTATGCAGACGATGCCTGTTTTTGCTACTGTCACCATCGCTGGATTGATAGGTTCACTGTTGCTTATCAAACCATTAAATGCCCTCATGTTGGGCGACCAATATGCAGAAAACCTGGGCATCAATATCCTCCGTACGCGCAACTGGCTGCTGATAGTGACAGGTATTCTCACCGCCATTACCACCGCCTTCTGTGGTCCTGTGGCCTTTATCGGACTGGCGGTGCCCCATATGGCCCGACTGTTGCTCGGCACCGACAACCACCGTGTGCTCTTGCCGGCTACGATTCTCTGCGGAGCCGTGATAGCCTTGGTCTGTAATCTTGTCTGTTTCCTGCCT
>CADAAR010000034.1 GCA_902785945.1 uncultured Prevotellaceae bacterium | reverse complement strand
TAAAGCTCAGACTAAAAGGAATGAGCCCAGTACAATACCGGACTCAATTCCAAATGAGCAATAGTGTTTAATCCGTCCAAACTTTGGGGTTCACTTCAGTCCTGTCCCCAATGTCTCTAAATCATAAATCAACTATATTTCTTATTGATTCTTTGTTAGACAGATTTTCATCAGTGTAACCAAGGGAGATAAATTTCTCACCCCCAGTATAATATTGCATAATATCCACACTAGTAATACCGTCAGAATAAGTATCTTTATAGTTTGGCTTTTCCTTCCCTTTGTATTTTGTTTTTAAACGTGTTTTGAAAGTCTCATATACAATATCTAGCGTTTCAGGTGGTGTCGATAATGTCGCATCAAGGAATGTAATTCCCATTAACTTTCCATTATAAATTTGGAATGCGAAAAATGGCCAGAAATGACCAGCAAAAGTGACCTTTTCTGTTTCATATGTATTTCTTTCTGTAGACCATGTTAATTTGTATCCCTTCTTTGTCATTGCATTATATACCTGTTGTTTGGTGGCTTACTCCCAAAGTAAGCCCCCAGAAACTCCTTCTAATCTGGGAATACAATGATACAGAGAAAAATAATGTAATTAATAAAAATAAAACTTTCCTTATCATAGTAATTTATTATAATTGTAAAACTTTGCTTTTTATTTCTTCGAACAAATCTATTGTGAGGTCTTTGGAAGACAAAATTGCATAATACTCATTTGCTTTCGATATTTTATCAGGATTATATGGCTTCATAAACTGACTTGGATCACATTTTTTCTTAAGTTCATTCAATTCAAGACTATCTATGAAGTTTATACCTAATTCGTTAACAACTGTAGACCTCAGTTCTTTAAGTCGTTTCTCATCAGTTGGTGATGTGGATGATACCTGCTGATATAAAATATTTGCCTTGTCAACAAGTTCCTTGTTATAAGGTTTTAAAAAGTTTGACGGTTTACATGCTTCTAATAGTTTATAGTGTAAAGTCGACTTAAGTTCCTTCTGATTTGAATAGTATTCAGAGTAAGAATTGCCGATAATAAATAGACCGACAACAACTATAACAAGTGCTCCAATTAACAAATAATTATTACGAATTTCCTCAAAATTATACATTCTTGTCAATTCATTAATACCAGAGCAACGGATTTCCACCTTAACTGATGAAGGGCCTATTTTTATCCATTTTGTTTCATTCAGATTTCTATTTGGTGAATGATTCCAATTGACAAAATAGAGACTATTTCTAGCCTCATTAGCATACTTCTTACAAATGGCATCCATTTCATCATTAGAAACGACGGGGTTATTGCTGCTTTCTTTAATACACTCATTGTAAGCAGTATTTAGACAGCCTATAATATAGTCATTGTCAACCGAATTCATCCATGATTGAATGGTTACAGCAGTTGGAACCATAATATAGTGCCCAATTTCACCTTTAAAGCCACGTTCAATATAACTAATAACCCAAGGCCAGTCTTTTATTTCATACCAACCATCCATATTAACAAATTCAATTTTTCCTGCTAAAGGTATATTGGCAAAAGCTTTGACTCTTTCTTCCATGGATTCATAATGATAGAACCTGTCATGATTCATTATTTTATAAAATTTGTTCATAGAGTCTTTGCGCATATGATCATCATAGATACTAAATCCTGCGTATACAAGCCCTACATAAACAGTCAGTATAGCAATAAAAGTCACGATTTGATTTTGAATTGTCTTCATAATTCTATTAACATCATAATTATACTTAAACAATAATTTTGTCTGGGTCTGGGGACGGTTCTATGATCCATTCGCAGTTATGTTTTAAGAGTTAGACATTATCCTTCTTTCTACAACAGAATCCCTTTCTTATAGATTCTTCGTAATTAGCACGAAACTCTTTCAGTTCTTCCTCTTCACTATCAAGTGAAGCCACGTATCTCGCTTCTTCATACATGTTATACCAGGCATGCAGTGTGTCCAAACTTTGTTCAGCCACAATCTGTTCTATGAATTTCATCTTCATGAGTGAAAGCTGGTGCATGTTGTCTGTACTCATTGCATAATACGTTTAGACCGCAAAAATAGAAAAAAAGATCTAAACTTGCAAGAAATTGAGAGAAAAACTGCAAAATGGACTCTTGGACTCGCAGTCCCGTGAATCATAGGCATTAACGCGTTTAGGGCCTGCATCACTGCGAGTTTGCTCACGAAGTGTCTGACACGTTATGAGAGAAAATAGTTTACAGGTTTGATAAAATCAAAAAACAGGCTTACTCATTATGATTATGTGCATACCTCAGGAAACAATTGTTTTCTGCCTAAGAAAAATTTGCTGCCTGCCTAGGGCGCAAATGCGGCATCAGTAGAGGAGAAATCGACGGAGGAAGAGATGGCGGTGAAAATTCCGAACAATCGCGTAAAGGTTCTTCAGCGTGGACAAGAGCGTCCTGTTTGTAAAGAAGAGGTTTCTGTAGAATGATAAGAGCCAAATATTGAAAAGCGACACGTTGCCAACCTGATTGCCAATCGTAGCCGACCTAGAGACAATTAGCTACGGGTAAACTCGCAAAAATCCCTCATCCCTCACATAATTGCTGGGAATGCCTTTGTACAAAGGGACTGAGGCATGTGAGGGGTCGAAAAAATCCCTCACATTACCCTCACAAATCCCTCACATATCTTTCTTCGTTTCATTCTGATTAAATGACGATATGTAGGTTTGATGTGAGGGATAAGTGAGGGATTTGTGAGAGATAAAAAGCATCCCTCACATCCTCTGACCCCTTTAAATAAAGGGGTTCCCAGAGAAAATGTGAGGGATGGATTACTTATGTATTCAAATTAATAGCCAGGATTCTGAGTCCAACCGACATTCAGGTCAAGCATCTCCTGCTCAACAGGGAAGATACGATGACGCTTGTCGAAGTTGGCATCGGGGAAGTTCTTATAGTGGGGGAAGAACTCATCCTCGAAGTGACCGAAACGGATCATATCGTTACGACGCCAGTTCTCATCGAAGAACTCACGGCCACGCTCGTCATAGATATCCTGAAGCGTAGGTTCGCCGTTGATCTGAGGAGCACCTGCGTAAGCACGAATCTGGTTGAAGAGATCCTTAGCACCACCCTGTCCGAGACGTGCAAGCGCCTCAGCCTTCATGAGAAGGATATCGGCAAAACGGAAGAGCGGGAGGTCGTTAGACTGGTTACGGCCGTTGTTGTAGTCATTAGGAACGATGAACCACTTGATGGAGTGGCAACCCTGCTGGAGAGCATTATCGTCATTACCCACGTCGATGGTGTTGTCTTGCTTAATGAGGGTGATGGTTTCGGTGAAGTGTACCTGCTTGCCATTATACTCGAATGGTTCGTTTGTCGGACGCAGGGTCTTAGGATCACGATTGTAGACATTACCACGCAGGATACAGAGGTTACGGATGTCACCCTCAAGGCTGAAGAGCTTGGCAAACTCAGGTGTTACAACCATATTGCCACCAAACGACTGTGTGAACTTGTCGGTTGAGCCATATACATTGGGCAGCATGTTCTTCAGCTGCTTGAACGAACGGGGACGTGCATACTGGAAGCCCTGAAGGTTGAGAGCATCGTATGGCATAGCATAGATAAAGTCTTCCACCTTCCAACTGTTGTCATAAGAGAACTTATGCAGATAGTCGACAGAGCCGAGATTGAACTTGCCGCTATTAATAATCTCATCACAAGCAGCGATACAATCGTCAAGTTTGGGATTGGCAGCCGTTGCGGCATCATACTTGTCGACAGACTCTGCTGTATAAACAGCCCAGTTGATGTAGAGCTTTGCAAGAAGGGCAGTTGCCATCCATTTTGTCGGCTTGCCATAAGTATTCTCTGTGACATCCTCTGTGAGCGAAGGAATGATCTCCGTCAGCTCCTTCTCAATCCACTCAGCCACTTCCTTTCGTGGAGAACGAGGCACCACTTCTCCTTCGGCAGGCACCTTCTCAAGAATAGGTGTATCACCGAAACTATCCATCAGGATCCAGGTGAAATAGGCACGCATAGCACGAGCCGGTGCTGTCATTTGTGCAGAAGCACCGCTGCCGAGTTCCTCAAGGATCGTGTTTGCCTTTGTGATACCTGATGTCACCTCCGAATACCAGTCGAGCGATGCATCGGTAGCATAGCTGTTATGAAGGGCCTGATGGGCGTATGTTCCATCATCATAGTAGCCTCCGTCGAAAGCAAGAGCGGTAAACTCGTCGGAAGAAAGGCACTGTGCCTCCATGTAACGACGGCCAAATGTACCTGAAAGGTGGAAATAGACATCGGCCATCTTTGCCTCTACCACAATCATCGGGTCAACCCCGGAATTCTTACTCGGGTCTTCTGTATACTGAGAATTGGGAGAGACATCCAAATCAGTACATCCGGTAAGTGCTACAGCAAATAAGCCAGCTGTAAAAATGAATTTATTTAGTTTCATATGCTTGAAATCTTATTAATTGATATTTACTTTACGGTCACAATAGCGATACGGTTAGCATGATTGGTGTCAGCTCCCTTTGCAAAAGTGCGGAGCACATTCACGCCCTTATTCTGAAGATACTTAGCAACAGAATCAGCACGCTCCTGAGAAAGCTTCTGGTTGGCATCGGTGGTTCCCTCCGGTGAAGCATAAGCCACAATCTCTACGTTAGCACCGCTCTTGATGCCATCAAGCTCGGACGTATTCTCAATCTCAGACGAATTCACTGGGAAGGTGACGACAAATGTACTCTGAACATAAGTCTCCGTATTCTTGCCAGGAACCTCCTTGACAACCTCCTTCACAACTTCCTTCACGACAGGCACTTCCTTGACGACCTCTCTGACAGCAGGCTCTGCAGCCTTCTTTGCCTTGCCACCGCCGAAGTTGATCTTCACACCAACCATAAAGGTGCGTGTGTGCGGATAACGGCTCCAGCGATAGTCGATACCTGGATCAATACCACCAAGGTTAACTTCGGGGTCGAGGCCCTTATAGCTGGTGATTGTGAGAAGGTTATTAGCTGTACCATACAGGGTCAGATCCTGAATCCAGTCGTTGAAACAGTTGCGGAATGTGTAGCTCAGTGAGAGAGACTGCAGACGGACGTAAGTACCCTTCTCAATCCAGCGGTCAGATGGCAGTGAACCGGAAGCATCGCCAGCAGGGAATCCGAGGAAGTCCTTCAGCACGTTCTTACCGTCAGAGAACATCTGTGCACTGGTATAGTGGGCACGCGGGCCATTGTAGACATCATTGCCGAACACACCGGTGATGAAGGCATTCAGGTTCCAGTTCTTGTAGGTCAGGCTGTTGTTCCAGCCAGCGTTGATCTTAGGCTGTGCACAACCTGTGATAGTGCGGTCCTTGAGGCCAGGGTTATTGGTGGTCTCACCTGTACGGTTGCCGTTATCGTCAAGCACATAGTACTCAGAACGTCCGTTCACCGTACCTGCATACTGATAGGTATAGAATGTACCGATTGACTCGCCTTCCATGATTCTCTGTGTCCATCCGTTGGCAGAGACACCTGCTACCATAGGATCACCCTGAGTGAGGTTGGTGGTATGGAACTGGTCGTTCTGCATCTTGTCGACAGTATTCTTGTTGTGCGACAGGTTGATGGTGGTGTTCCAGGTGAAGTCCTTGGTCTGCACAGGAACAGCATTCAATGTAAACTCGATACCCTTGTTGGTCATCTCACCCACATTGGCATCCATCCAACCATACACATACTGCGTGGTGGGAACAGGATAGCCCCAGATCAAGTCCTTGGTCTTTTTGTAATAGTACTCGACAGTACCATTGAGACGTCCTCTCAAGAAAGCAAAATCAAGACCGATATTCAGCATGGATGTTGTTTCCCACTTGAGGTCAGGGTTGGCATTCTTTGTAGCACCATAGGTGCGATAGGTCTTACCGTCATAGACAAATGTACCTGTAGCACCATATGTGACGTATGAAGAATAGACATCGAATCCCATAGCGTTACCAGAAACACCATAACCGGCACGGAGTTTCAGGTTATCAAAGATATTCTGATTCTTCATGAAGCTTTCCTCAGTGATGTTCCAAGCGGCTGATACTGATGGGAAGGTACCCCAGCGCTTGTTCTTACCGAATACAGACGAACCGTCGCGACGGATGGTGGCCTGCAACATATAGCGGCTGTCGAAAGAGTAGTTGACACGACCATAGAACGAGATGTTGCGGATGTTCTCGACATAACCGCTCTGAACTGAGTTCTGAACAGGGAGAATGGTCTGTGCATACTGCATGTTATACCATTTCAGATCATCATTGTAATAACCCTCAACGGCAAGACCGAAACCGTCATTGTTCTTCTTCTGCTCCCAAGTGTAACCTGCCATCAGGTCAACTTTGTGCTTACCTGCTGTAAAGCCGTAGTTCAGATAGGTCTCAAAGGTCTGCTCATGTCCGAAATAAGTATTGCGAACAGCCTGGCCATTCTTATTGCCAATACCCTCGAGCTGAGAATTGCGGGTATCATAAGCACTATAGGTGCTCTGGTAGTTGCTCCAAGAGTAGTTCATATTCCAAAGCAAGCCCTTGATTACCTCGAGAGTGGCCTTACCGATAAACTGGTTGCGCTTCCAGATTGATTCTGAAGTGTCCTCATACATCAGAGCCAGCGGGTTGTAGTTCTTCGAACCTGCGCCAACCGTCCATGTTCCATCAGCATTCTTGATAGCATTTGTCGGAGAATAATAATTCATGGCATCAAGCACAGAAGCACCCTCGTTGCCTGTAGGAACACCGAAGTGCTTGCCATACATGGCATTCACACTCATCGACAAGGTGAGGCGATCTTTCAGAATCTTTGTAGAAACGAGTGAACGTACATTGAAACGGTCCATACCGGTCATCTTGATGACACCCTGTCGCTTCATGAGGTTACCACTGATCATGTAGTTGGTTCGGCCATTACCGCCACTGATGCCTATATTATGATTGTGGCTGATACCTGTGCGAAGCACTTCATCCTGCCAGTCTGTATTGGCACCGCCATCCTTCAGGGCAACACCATTTGCCTTTGCATACTGGCGCAGCTCATCGGCTGTGGCCATGTCATATTTCTTGAGAATGTTGTCAAAGGCTACATAACCATTATAGGTTACGTTCGTCTTCTCTTCAGAACCTTTTTTGGTGGTGATGATAATCACACCATTGGCAGCCTTAGAACCATAGATAGCAGTAGCAGTAGCATCACGGAGCACGTCGATGCTCTCAATATCGTCTGGAGAAACGATAGAGATATCAACACCAGGAATACCATCTACTACATAGTAAGGCGACATAGCGCCTGAACGAAGTGTAGAAGCACCACGCAGTGTGATGGTAGGAGAGCCATTTGGATCGGCAGTAGAAGATACCACCAGTCCTGGCACCTTTCCCTGAAGCATCTGACCAGGATCGGTAAACACACCCCTATTCAAATCCTCTGCCTTTACGGTGGTGATAGACGATGTGACGTCCTTACGGCGCATTGTACCATAACCGACAACCACCACTTCATTAAGCACCTTGTTATCTTCCTCGAGGGTCACCTTCATACCATTGGCAGCACGCAGGGTCTGTGAAACATAACCAATGTACGAGAAAGTCAGTTGGGCACCTTGTTTAACGCTTAGTGTGAAGTTACCGTCAAAGTCGGTCACGACACCATTGTTAGTCCCCGCCTCTAAGACACTTACGCCAATCAGAGGCTCACCAGTAGCGTCCAGTACAGTTCCTGACACCTTTTGCTGGGCCATCATCACCGTACTGCACAACAGAAAGAACACAAAGAACATCGTCTTCTGCGCTCCTTGCTTGAGATTTAGGATCTTTTGCATAAATTAATTAATTAGTTGTTAGTATAAAAATTAGAAAAATATAATATCTGCATTCTCTGTCACTACGGGCACCTTTGCTTTCAGCAACTCCTCGGCACTGACCTTCATAAAGCCCTCGCCCTTGCACGGCCGTTTGTCCATCTCACAAAGTGTCAGACCCTTTGTGAGTTTCACACGGACATTATTAAAATAGATGTCCTTCACCTTACCTGGCACATCGCCACCCACGAAACAACCGTTCTCACTCAGGGCGGTGATATTGTTAAAGTAGATACGACTCACCTCACCGCAACGACCTTCAATCTGTCCCTTGGGGAAGCGCCAGTTGGCATCCTTGTGATTGCCGTTGGCTCTGGGATAGCTCGTCACATAGATAGGCTCAGCCTTGCCCCACCATACATCGCTCCATAGCTTGCAGTCGAGCTGGATATTCGAGAACACCACATCGGTCACCGTTCCTTCATCGCGGTTCTGAATACCCAGACCACGGTTAGAACCCGTGATGATGCAGTTGTCAAACATTACGTTATAGATGGAGTCCATATTCTCACTGCCGATCTTAATGGCACACGACCGCGAAGACATCACACAGTTGGTCACCACAATATCATGGCAGCTACCATACTGTTCAAACTCACGACGGTTCTTCAGACAGATACAATCGTCGCCCGAGGTGATATGACAGTTAGCGATGCGCACATGCTTCGAATGGTCGAGGTCGATGCCGTCGCCATTGCGGATCTTCAGGTTATTCAGCAGATTGATACCATCGATCACAGTCTCATCACACCCAATCAGATGCACCGTCCAATAGGCGCCTTCCCTGATGGTTACATCGCGGATGGTCAGATTCTGCACATTCATCAGCGTCAGCACATGTGGACGAGGGTCAAACGTCTGGTCTGCAAGGGGCTTCAACTCATACGAGTCTTCCAACTCTGCGCCCATAAAGGCGATGCCATTGCCATGAATAGTACCCTTACCCGTGATACTGATATTCTCAGCATCCTTGGCCCAGAGCCACAGCATACCCTCACCACGATTATTACCAAAGGCACTCAGCTTATAGATCGACTCATCGGGATTGGCTTTCAGCGTCGCTGTGGCTTCTAAATGTAGTTCCACATTACTTTTCAGCTCGACGGGTCCCGACAAAAATACATGATTGCGGGGAACCAACACGATGCCACCCCCTTCTGCCGAACAACGGTCAATGGCCTTTTGTATCGCCACGGCATCATCGGTCACACCGTCGCCCTTTGCACCAAAAGTCAGGATATCGTATGTTTTTTGAGCTGAAACGGCGACTGCCATCCAAGCCAGAAACAACGTCAAGAGGGTCTTTATCTTCATTTAAGTTAGCCGATACAGTTAGAATTTGGGTACAAAGATATAAAAAATCTTTAAATATACAAAACTTTTGCAGACTTTTTTTGAGTCACTCCACCAAAACTGCATTTTTTTGCGTTTTCCTTTGGATATTCGCAAAAAAATGAATAATTTTGCAGCCGTTTAAACGAAAAGTTAGTAATAAACATCATAAATATGGCTGAAAAATTAGAAGTGAAGGAGCTGGATCAGGTTGTTGTCCGCTTCTCAGGGCAGCTCGCTGGAAACATCTTCTCTACGGTCAGTGCCACCGTTGGTAACGGCATCTCTACATTCCCCGACTATCCCGCTGACATCCGCGCCCCGCAAGGTTCGCTCACTGGTGTGTCTGGTTTCCAGGTTCACATCGGTGCCGGTAAGGTCTATACCCCTGGCGACAAGTGCGACGTGCTGGTGGCAATGAATGCTGCTGCGCTGAAGACACAGTACCGCTACGCCAAGCCGGGTGCAACAATTATTATCGATACCGACTCCTTCGGTCCCAAGGACCTGGAGAAGGCACAGTTCCAGACAGAGGACTACCTCGGCGAGATGGGCATCGACCCGGATCGCGTCATCCAGTGCCCCCTCACCACGATGGTGAAGGACTGCTTGGCTGACTCGGGCATGGACATGAAGGCCATGATGAAGTGCCGTAACATGTTCGCTCTCGGACTCGTCTGCTGGCTCTTCGACCGCGATCTGAACCTCGTAGCTAACTTCCTGAAGGAAAAGTTTGCTAAGAAACCGGCTATTGCCGAGGCTAATATCAAAGTCATTCAGGCTGGTTACGACTATGGTCACAACACCCACTCTTCAACTGTCAATGTTTATCGCGTAGAGTCGAAGGAGAAGGTTCCTGGACGCTATATGGATATCACCGGTAACAAGGCTACGGCCTACGGTTTCATCGCTGCTGCCGAGAAGGCCGGCCTGAAGCTCTATCTCGGTTCTTATCCTATCACCCCTGCTACCGACGTGCTCCACGAGCTCTCTAAGCATAAGTCTTGCGGTGTTATCACCGTACAGTGCGAGGATGAGATCGCAGGTTGTTCTTCAGCCCTCGGTGCCTCGTTTGCTGGTGCACTGGGCGTTACCTCTACCTCTGGCCCTGGCATCTGTCTGAAGTCAGAGGCCATGAACCTCGCTGTCATCATGGAGTTGCCCCTCGTGGTGCTCGACGTACAGCGCGGCGGTCCTGCTACGGGTCTTCCCACGAAGTCTGAGCAGACCGACCTCCTGCAGGCTCTCTTCGGACGTAATGGTGAGAGTCCTATGCCTGTAATGGCTGCCACCAGTCCTACCGACTGCTTCGACGCTGCTTACCAGGCTTGTAAGATCGCACTCGAGCACATGACTCCCGTCGTGCTGCTCACCGACGCTTTCGTGGCCAACGGTTCCGGTGCTTTCAAACTGCCTGATATGGCCAAGCTCGATCCTATCAATCCTCCCTACGTTCCTGAGGAACTGAAGGGTAAGTGGACTCCTTATATGCGTGCTGAGAACGGCACCCGCTACTGGGCTGTGCCTGGTCGTGAGGGCTTTGCTCACATCCTCGGCGGTCTGGAGAAAGACTCTAACACAGGTGCAATCTCTACGAACCCTGAGAACCACGACCTGATGACACGTCTGCGCCAGCAGAAGATTGCCAACATCCAGGTGCCCGACCTCGAAATCGATGGTGATGGTGATGCTGACCTGCTGATTGTGGGCTTCGGCTCTACCTACGGTCATCTGCGTTCGGCTATGGACGAGCTCCGTCAGAAGGGTTATAAGGTGGCTCAGACCCACTTTAAGTATCTGAACCCGCTGCCCAAGAACACAGCTGAGGTACTGAAGAAGTACAAGAAAGTGGTGGTGGCCGAGCAGAATATGGGTCAGCTCGCTGCCTACCTCCGTATGAAGGTCGACAACTTCGTTCCCTTCCAGTTCAACCAGGTCAAGGGTCAGCCCTTCGTGGTAGAAGAGTTAGTTAACGCATTCGAGGACATTCTAAAGAAGTAAAGAGTTATGAGTTATACAGCACAAGATTTCAAAAAAGGCCAGCCCCGTTGGTGCCCCGGTTGTGGTGACCACTTCTTCCTGGCTTCACTCCATAAGGCTATGGCCGAGATTGGCGTAGCCCCTGAGAAAGTAGCAGTCATCTCTGGTATCGGTTGTTCCAGCCGTCTGCCCCACTACATGGCCACTTACGGCATGAACACCATCCACGGACGTGCCGCTGCCATCGCTACAGGTGCGAAGGTTGCGAACCCCGACCTCACCGTCTGGCAGATTTCTGGCGACGGCGACGGACTGGCTATCGGTGGTAACCACTTCATCCACGCCAACCGTCGTAACATCGACCTCAACATGATCCTCCTGAACAACCGTATTTACGGTCTGACGAAGGGTCAATACTCTCCCACTTCGCCTCGTGGTTTTGTATCTAAGTCATCACCCTACGGAACCGTCGAAGATCCTTTCCGTCCTGCCGAGCTCTGCTTCGGTGCCCGCGGACACTTCTTCGCCCGTTGCGTGGCTACCGATGCCAAGGGAACGGTCGAGGTGCTGAAGGCTGCCTACGAGCATAAGGGCGCCTCAGTGACAGAGGTACTGCAGAACTGCGTCATCTTCAACGATCACTGTCACGACATCGTCTACAACAACGAGGGTCGTAAGAAGAACGCTATCTACGTGCGTCACGGTGAGAAGCTCGTATTCGGTGAGAACAATGAGTTCGGACTTGTACAACAGGGCTTCGGTCTGAAAGTGGTAGAGATTGGCAAGGACGGCTACACTATCGACGATGTACTCGTTCATGATGCCCACTGCGAAGACAATACCCTGCAGCTGAAACTCGCCATGATGACGCCAGAGGATGGTTTCCCCATCGCCCTCGGTGTGATTCGCGACGTGGACGCGCCCACCTACAACAACTCTGTTTACGCCCAGCTCGACGAGGTCTCAAGCCAGAAGAAGTATCACAACTTCACTGAGCTCCTCGAAACCAACGATATCTGGGTTGTGAAATAAAAGAAATCCCCTGGCCATTGGTCTGGGGATTTTTCTTATTCTTTATAAGCATCAAGTTTCTTCAGGTAATACGCCTTGAAGTCCTTCCAGTGGTAATATGGCGCACAGTCTGTTTCAAAAGGCAACGATGCCTCTTCCTCGTTAAGCAGCACCTTTACGAGCACATCCTGATCCTTAATATCCTTGCGATAGAACACCATCTGGATATTTGAACCCATGGGGAACACGCTCGAACACCACCAGCCCTTTTCTTCGAGTTCCTCGAAATTGTCGGTCTCATAGTCGAGGCCGTTGATACCCATCAGACACGCTAGTGGCAGCAGACAAGTCTCATGACCATAGCGCAACTGTGCTCCGGGGTTCGCCAATTGAAAGCAACTGTCGGCATCGGCAATGATCTGACGCAACAGGAAACGCTGTGTATACGGCTGTTTCCCGCCATTCACCTTATAGCCGCCACACTGGATATACCACAGTGCATTATCTATCTGCCACATACGATACAACTCCTCAGTCAGGAACAAATCCTGCAGATAGGTATTCTGATAAAGGTGTGTGTTCGACTGGAACAGTCCCATCTTCATCAGATAATAGTTAAACATACCTTCTTCAACAATCTCCTTCACAATATCCGGATTCTTGAAGATCAACTCCATCAGTCGGCTGTTGCCCAAGAGTCCTGCCGTATAAGCATCATATGCCTTCTGGGCCTCTTTCGTCATATATTTGCGAAGTTTCTTGTCCTGATGATTCATATACCACATCGTCCGTTTCGATGCATCCATCGTGATGTTCAAATCGGGATTAATCTGCAGCATCTCAATCATCGCTGCTCCCATCGACTCCATACATCTAGGAACCGTTGTGCTGATGGCATTCACCCTGGCACCTTTACAGAAGATCTCTGGAAACCGCTCTACCATCCTACGGGCAATCTGGCGATGCTGCTGTTTACCGTAGCTCGTCAACTCTCCCCAACGTTTCTCCGTATCATCCATCACCAAGCGCATCTCTTCCAGCACACGATGCCCTGTGGGTGTCAGTTCATCCACACTGTCAGCATGGTTCATCATGTCATACGGCGTGTCATAGCCCGTTCGACTGCTGATATATCTCGAGCCGTGACGTCCGTAGTGTGACATATAGAACGGTTTCTTGCCTGCAGGCGCCGGCGTCAGTTTCGTGACGATGGAGTCAGGATAGGTATTATAGTTACACGAGGCATACTGAGGTTTCTCCTTAATGAGATCCATCACGGTCTGAGAAGAAGTGAATAGGGAATAATGAACAGTGAATAGTATCACCAGTGCCCTCATTGGGAATTTTATATGCTTGATATTCATCTTTTAACTTCTATCCTTTTGTTATTTTGCCTTTTTCTCATTAAATCTCTCATTCTCGTAACGATACAGCTTTCGCAGGTAGTAGCGCTTCACATCGTTCCAATGATAATAGGGCGCACAGTCGGTCTGCAGTGGCAGACGGGCCTCACGGTTGTTCAGCAACACCTTCACGAGCACATCCTGATCATCACGGTCTTTCCGATAGTGAACCATCACGATGCTGCCGCCTAACGGAGCAATCTTATAGTCCACCCATCCTAACGACTCGAGCGAATCGAGGTTTTCCGTCTCGAGTCCGTAGTTATCCAGTTCCATCAGACAAGCCAGCGACATCAATACCCGTTCATTGGTATAGCGGATATGGGCCATCGGAGCGTAACGCTTCAGCACACTGTCGCCCATGTGTATCATGTTTCTCAGCACTGCCCTTTGCAAATACGGCTGACGGGCGCCGTTCAGCTTGCAGGCACCGTAGTTGATATAGTTCCACGCATTGTTCTTTCGCCAATGTCGGTGTATCTCCTCTGTCGTGAAGATATCATAAAGTGTCGTCTTCTTCGTCAGATCGGTGTTCTGGATGCTTCCTGCAAGTCTGAAAAGCTGCTGACTGAGTTCATAAGGGGAAATATACTTCGCCACATAGTTCTGATCGTTGAAGAGCGACTCCATCAATCGAATCTCACTGGTGTTCAGTGCCGCAAACCGATCGTAACGCTCCATGGTGAGCGAATCTGTACGGTCGTCGGTCAAGTCCTTATCCTGTGGATTCATAAACGGTTGTTCCTCATGCGACACCCTAGTCCTGATGTTCAGTGGCTGATGCATCTTCGACAACTGGGCCGCCGACTCAATCATAGTAAGAATAGCCGTATTCTGCACAACACTTCTAATGCTGTAGTAGCCTTTGTCAGTAAAGGCCTCCGGAAACCGTTCCACCAATAGTTTCATCATGCCATGACTCTGTTCTGCACCATGCTTTGTCAACTCAGTGGTACGGTTATGGGCATCATTGTGGATAATCTCCAGCCGTCTCAGCACGTCCTTACCCAACTTGGTCAGTTTCCCCAGACTGTCGGCCTTCATAAACACTTCGAGGGGCTCGTCATAATATTCCTCTTTCTGGAGATAATACGACGACGGGCATGCATAATGGTTGATGTAAAATGGTTTCTTTCCACCAGGAGCTGGTGTATCGTTCTCCATCTTAATGGCAGGCAAAGAGTAATTCGTCCCCGCAGAACGGTTCACATCACTTTTCAACTCTTTAATAACGCCCTGTGCTGATGCCGTCACTCCTGCTATAAATAAGATGACAGGAAGAATCAAAAGTTTCTTATTGATCATTAATAGAAAAGATTTTGGGTGCAAAGGTACACATTTTCTCCCATATACGCAAACAAACAAAAGAAAATCGCACGATTCTCTCGAACAGTGCGATTATCTAAAACAATCTATTAACCTTTTGACGGTGCAAAATTACACTTATTATTCCTACTTACCAAAACAAATAGCTGTTAAACGTTTTTTAGTAGACAAACACTACATCTTGTATCGCTTTTTCACTATTTACTTCTCATAGTCCGGCGACTTATCCGTCATTGAATACTGCTTGTCCAACAGTTTATTATATTCCACCGTGATATACTGTGACGCAAAGTTCTTACGTCCGGAAGAATGTCCTTGTCCGTCGGTACAGATAGCAAAAGGCTGGAACGAGAGCCACACAGACGGTTCATTGGAATACCACGTCATACGCACCACACGTGTAATAGCTTCTTTTGAACTCGATTCCGTATGCACAAACTCGCTTGACGACCCATATTTGTCTGCCAAATGTATGCCCCATTGTTTCACCAGACGGGGAGCCTCGACAACCACTGGAATATCTATCTTATAACGATAGCGATAAGCCTTACCGTTCTGGACCCATGCCAACGTACCGTCCCTGTTGGCGATTACCGACGGGTTCGACAGTTCCTGATACGTGGCGTTCTGAGGCGTCAGCGTCTGTGAAACCGCCATCTCATCATCCTCAATCCACATGTCAGGGAATTCCGTGATAAACGGCAAGTCGTATATCGGTACTGTGAAATTCCGTCCGTTAGGCAATGAATGTACCATCGCAAACTGTGCAATATAGCCGACATTGTTCAATAGTTCATTACTCCGCACCGTAGCCTGCATCACTTTCATATTCGAGCCCTCCTTCCACTTCAGGTCGAACACCTCCACCGGGTTGTTCTGGTCACCATCCTTAAAATAGACACGCGTCTTAGGCAGATAGTTCCACCAAAAGCCCAGCCAACCGATGTCATCCAATTCTATGTTCATCTTGTACGTCCGTGGCGGATTCTGATCTGAGCAATAGAAGTAAGCCGAGCCTTCCTTATAAACCGGCATCAGCGGAATCTTCACGCTGCCACACTCCATGGGATTGCTCTCCACGCGTAGCGGAACTTCCGAGCCAAGCAACTTAACCGATCCTTCTCCATAAAATTTCATATAGCCCGGCATATTGGCATTCTTTTTCTTGAAATCCTCTACAGATTCAAATTCACCAGCATCTACCGTCTGATTGAATTCCTGATACATATCTATTCCTGCAGCGATATCGGCACCCGTACCGATAATATCAGCACCCAAACCAAAACGGTAATCCATACCACCCGTCACATGCAAGGTCAGTCTGCTAGCGTTGGCATCGAAATTTCGTGGTAAGAATCGGAAACCAGGATAACCCTTTTTCTTCTTCATCTTATTTCTTTTTGCCGTGAACTTACCCTTAGAGTTTTTACCCTCTTGAACATACGCTACACCTACATCAAAACCTAATGAGAACGAGACATCAGCACTGGTCTCATGACGGATATCAAGATAAGGATTACAAGTAAAACCAAGTTCTGCACCAACCACAATAAGATCGACCTTTACGCCATATAAAGGAATTGCTATAGGAGATTGTATCTTAACACCAGCATTTGCCTGGACGGCAAATTTCAGATCTAATTGGCCCATAAAGCCGTACTCTTCATAGAGTTTCTCTGTATCGCTGTCGTATTCAAAATCATAGTAACCACCTATCGTGACACCTATTGATCCTGTGGCAGTAAGGCCGACAAAGCCACCTAAACTCGGAGCCAGTGAGATATTTCCAAGGGTTTTCTTGATGCCTGAAAACTTTCTCTTACCCGTATCAAATGCCGAACGCGTGACAGGCTGCTCCTCCGCATCCTCATAGTCACTCATCACAGAGTCCAGTTCCTCCTGTGTCACAGGCGTGGCTCCTTCTGCAGAGACAATATTCGTTGGATGAGCTTCAATTTTCAGTTTGGCGAAAGCATCTTTAAAACTGCATTTCGTAAACCGGCAGCGGTACAGTCCGTTCTGCTCTGTCCGTTCTATGCACTTATGACAGAATGCCTTCGGAAAACGGTCACGGAAGCTACAGGTCATCATCTCACCCACTTCCGGCAGCAATGCCTCAGGCGTACCATCCTCAAAATAAAGGATTGTGTCGCTTTCCACCTTCACGATATACGCTTCTACCTCGTCGTCGATGGGGATGGTCTTTTGACTATACTGATAGGTTATTGATCCCTGATCATTAGGCAACGTGATGGTTTCCTCCTCTTGATAGCCTGTACCGGTACGAAGGATGCGTCCCTCTTCAAAATCATCCATATAGAGGGTGCATGCAGTGAATGCCACCGTGGCAAGGGTAAAAAGGATAATGTTTATCTTCTTCATATCACTCTTCACTTATTTCTTTTCTTCAAACACGATGCTATACAAACTGGACAAAGTGCCCAAAGTACTATTGTTCTCAAATGTAAGACGGTCATTGCTTTCCATGAGAAGAGCCTGTGAACGGTCGTAGCATTTCACAGACAAAGGCTCACCATTGTCATTATTGCTATAGATACGTAACTGCATATATGTCAAACCGTCGGCAGAACGACGCAGGTTACCCAAGCCTTTCAATTGCGATAGTCCGTCTTCATCCTGACCAAAGACTCCAACAACCATATTATCGTGAGCATTCTGATTGTTTACCTTGACATCGGCATAAACCACCATGTCATACCTGAACACATACGGATCAATGACCCACAGCGGCAAGACTCGTACATGACACGTATCAGATTTCTCACCGGCCATGGCGATAGCCTTGACAGACGTTTCACCAGGAGCCAAAGCAACGACCTTACCCTCACTGATGCGGACAATCGTGGTATCCGCCGACTCCCAGTAAATCCCACGTCCGGCCAGAGAATCGGGCGTCACCTTTGTTGGCACCTGAAACGTGTCGCCGACCATCAAATCGATAGTATGCCTTCCCATAGTCAGTTCTGCCAACTGCTCCTCAGGCAACTCTTCAACCTCAAACGGTTTACCGCAGCCAGAGAGTCCTATGACCACAGCCAACATGCCAAATATTGTTTTCAAGTATCTCATAACTCTTCAACTATTATCTTTGATTATTTTTCTGCCGGAGCTTTCACTTTCACAACGTTTGACCGCTGAGAGCGACGACCATCATCATATTGTATCATCATATAGTATTCTGCTTCCTGACCAGGTTGCAGCAGATAATCCGTAAACTGATGCTCATCACTCTTCACTGCCAGCAGGAACTTGAAGTCCTTATCGTCAGCGCCCTTACGGTAGACACAGTAATACCAAGGTCCATAGTCAGGCACCTTTTCTGTCTCCCATACCAAACACGTCTCTTTCTTATCTTTACGGTAGTCGCCTAACACCTTCAGCGGAATGTTCACGATGCGTGGACCCGTGAATAGCAGTGACTGCGTCTGACTCAAACCCGATGTTACACCACTCAGGTTCGTGGTTTCCACTGCATAGATATAGCGTTTTCTCATATGGGGCTTCGGTGAATCGGTAAAGCGAATACGATCATTCGTATTGCGGAGGGAATCGGCGTTATAGACACCCATCAATGTCCACACGTCATCACCTTCCTGCTTACGGAACAGACGGTGATAGGCCAGATCCTCCTCATTCGACTGTATCCACCAGATATTAATCTTATTATCAGTCACCCAAACAGAGTCCGCGCGACATGTCATCGGTGGAATATAATTGGGACGCAATACCGGCAACATCTCAGAAAATTCAGACGAGTTACCCGAACCATCAACAGCCTTTACCTTATAATAGATATAACGCTGATTGAGACCTTGTGCCAATGAGTCAACATAGACTGTATCCCACTGTTCTGGATTGGTCTGGTTCTGGAACACATGGGTAGGATCGTTGGCGGTGTACACCTCATAATAAGCCACATCCAACTCAGGGGGTGCCGTCCATCGAAGCACCAACAGACCATCAGGCGCCACGTTGGCACGCAGATTTGTCGGGGCCGATGGAGGTGTGACGTCATCGATGTTCAGTAACTGCTCTACCGACAAGGAGTGATTACCTGCCTTATCATAGGCCGCCAAGGCCACATGTCCTGCAGCCAGTCCGCTGACATCAATGGTAATCGTCGTATCGCGGGGGGAGATAATCTTATCCGTCATCTGTCGCCATACTGCCGTCGTGTCACGCAGGTCATTGCGGTACATCGGAATATAACCCAAGAGGTCTGCCTCTATGCTGTCCTTATGGAAAACGATAGTTGCTTCCGTTTTCTTATCTGAGATATAGTTGATTTTAAACTGCATGATGTCAGGTGCCATAGGGGGAACCAGATCAGGCAGTTCCACAACATGGGTCTCCGACGGACCGATGCGGTCACCGAAGGAGTCATAAGCATAGATACGGTACTCATACGTGCCAATCTTACCAGGATTGTCCTGATAGAAGTTATCTGCATCCTCCTCCATGAAGTCACTGACAAACGAGATGTAGGGTTTATTATTCAGTTTCTTCCACTCACCACCGGCAGAAGCGTCACGACGTTCGATGTCGTAAGAGGAGTAATTCTCACGGGGCCAATAAAGAAACACCTGCGTGGCAGGAGCCACGGAATCGGTAAGAACAATATCCAATTTCGATCCTTTGTACTTTTCCAACGTCACGATGTTGGAAGTTCCCCAGGCACAGTCGAGCACACTGTCGGGTAGGTTCGGTGCCACCGTGTAGATATACTGCACACCCTTCTTTGCCTCACGATCAGTGTACATCAGACCCATTGCTTCAGCCAAGTCAGGACGCACCTCAGCAATATACATGGCAAAACCCGCCACTTCCTGCTGTTGTTCATAGACCTCTACGATACTCTTCATCGAACCTGGGGCAGCCTCAGTCTGGTCCAACGTCACCGTCTTAGTATATAACAGTTCCATTGCCATTGCTGCCAGGGAGTCATTCTCAGCGAACTTCGCCTTAAACTGCTCCTGAGTCCAAGGCTTCACAATGGATAACGTATCGTTGCGCAAACCTTTTTTCGGTTCTATCCAACTGCGACACACCATGTAGCCTGCATCACGCAGGAAACGGAACGGCACATACTCACTGGGCGCCCAACGCAGCACAATGCGGTCTTCATAAGAACGAGTCAACAGCAAGATCTGATACGCCGCCTCTTCTGCCATCTGTACTGAGTCGCTATCATGCACGATTTGCGGACGCTGAGCCAGCCTGTCGAAACCGAGGGTGTCGGGCAACGTTCCATCACGCTCATACATCGTCGAATCAACCACTTCCTTTGTCTTCGAGTTCTTACCATCCTGAGTGGTTTTCACCACCTGGGCATGCGTACTCATCATGGCCACACTCAAGGCCACCAAACTCCATATCATTGTTTTCTTTCTCATATTCTTACTTCTTCTTAATAGACGGATTGCAACTTACTGAACGGATAATTCACCTTGACAGTACGGACGTTACCACTGTTATTCGTCATCCTGAACCTACGACGTACAAAGTCATAGTAGTCAGCCAACCAAAGTTCATAGGTGACACTGCGAATAGACTTCAGATACGCAGTCGGATCAAATGTCCAGTTCTTCATGTCGTTCCATACCGTCCATTGCAACTGGTGACGCATATTGTCATTGGGATAGTTCGGCACATTGTAGTTCGAGATACCCTGTATCAGTGCCGACTCACACAACTGCCAGATGAAATGTGACTGTGTACCCATCTGATAATTGAAAGTATTGAAGGGTTGGTCTGCTGGACCACCGTAATCAAAATGGGCTTTATAACCGCCACCGCCGCCATTCATGGTCCAATCGTGTACAGTATTATCATTCACTTCTGTCAGGTCCTCCTTGATGGCCTTGATTACCTCCTTCTCCTTAGGAACCTTATGCTTCACCCAGCCATCCTTACTATTACGGAAGTTCTTATATGCAATACCAGTATTATACATCTGACTTGCACATGCGTTAATATGTTTAGTCAAATCACGCATACCGTAGGCATCCGACAAGCTGGCACGCAGGAAGATCTGATGGATATAGGTGTTTTCTATCTTCTTGTTGCGCTTCTCAGCTGGCGACAACTCAAACTTATCATACGAATACCTGATAGATGAATCGTCGTAACCCCACTGATAGCCGTAGCCAAGGCCGTTGTGAAGCACACCAGGCATCTTTTCATCGTATAACCGTGAGAAATAATATGACGTTGCCGCTGACTTTATGTTGCTATACTCAAAGAGACCGTCAATATGACCATCCTGATAACCGCGGACCTCCGGGTACATCAACGTTAGGTTCAATCCTCTCTGGGCATTATCTGTCTTGTCACTATAGGCATACGACTTTATGGTCTTGCCACCAAGGAACATGAACTTAGTAAGATAAGCCATAGCAATATACGGATCTTTCTTGTAATACGACCAGCTCAGCATATTCCAGTCAGACACCTGAGGCGAACGGCCACTGAACGCAGGTTTCGTAGGAATGTCCACATCCTTCACCGTCATAAACACACGCTCGCACTCGTAAATATCATCGAGGTCGCTACGGCCGTTGTAGCTGAACGACAGACCCGACAGGTTCTTTCCGCTGCACGATGCGCTCCACATCTCCAGAGCGGTACTATTGGCCAAACTCGTCGTCATCTTATTGTACGTCTCGTCGTGATTGTCGGCCTTTACCTCCTTTTCCTCATTAGCGAAGAAGTTGTTCATCTCACCTATCGGATCGCTGGTAGCACCGAAGTAAGAGCCCGACGTCTTCTTATATGAACTACCTGAAGCACTGTTCATATTACTGGTGCTCTCCTTCTTACTCTTGATATTCTTGGTCTGTTTCTGCGACTGTACCTTACGCCACAGTTCACTCTCGGCCATTCCTCTCTTGAAACGTATCAGACTGATACGATAGTTGTCATTGCCATAGACCTTCCAGAACATCTCCGCAGGACGCCAGCACTCACAGTTGGCACGGCGGTAGACCTCGTTGTCCTTCCACTCCTCAATCTTACCATTCACATAGAGTACCCAACGGAACTCGTAACCCTTGTTGTTCATGTTGACACCACTGCCCGCCAGATCATCACGCTGACAGTTCAACCACAACTGCGGACGTGCGAACTCTGCTTTGCGGGCTGCCTTCAGCTCACCGGTTCCACAGTTCGTCATAACAATATTGCTGATGATATCGTCGGCGCGCTGGCCAGTCTTGAAGTAATACTTCACCTCGTCTAACTTCTCCTTCTTCGTCGAACCGTCAATCTTCGGGTTGCCCCATTTGCCATTAATCCTCTCCCATGCCTTACCTGTGAGGTGGATATAATAGGTATTGTTGGCCTTAAACGGCACATTGTTAATCTGGAAGTTCTCCTGATCAGTCGTCTCATAGCCCAGGTTCAGCTGACTCTTGTCACCACCACCCGTTGCAATAATCTCACAGTTCTTGATGGTGAACTTGTAAATACGTTCACTATAAGAAGCACCATCACCACTCTGAGCCATATTCTCGTCAACGAGACGCACCTCATGGTTCATAGCGTAGTTCGTCGTGAAGATCGGCCGCAAATCAGGCGATACCACCTTCTTATAACCCTCCGTGGCATTGTTCTTCACACCAGGTTCCACATTCGAGAACATCTCGATGTTATCCAACGGATCGCCATAGTCAGGCATACAGACCTTACCAGCCTTGAACTCCACACTCTTATTGAACTTGAAGAGTCCGCCAAGCAACTTGCACTTCGCCTTCACCTTTCCATAGATCCATGTCGGGTTCGGCATACCACCCTGTACCAGAGCACCGAGACCCACATCGATCAGTGAACAACGACCCTTCCAGAACCACAGGTTCAGTTGGACACCCATCTCACCCTTCAACATACCATAGACCTGTCCTAAGCCGTAGAAGTCGTGATAGCCCATTTTACCGCCACCCTGACACTTCGCACCGTTGGCGAAATGCTTCAGCAGCACATCGAAGCCCACACAGTACATACCCATGGCATAGACGATACCGGCATTCACACCGAAGTCTCCCTCCGAACCAGCTCCGAACATAAAGCCGCCATCGGCCTCAGCACTCAGTGCCTTCAGCGTATTATCCTTGGCTTTCTGAATCTCGCTCTTCTTATTCTGCGTCTTACCATTTACGTCTTTCGACTTAGAGCCACCATACAAGAACTCCTGAATAGCAGGTGGCGGGTCAGGCAGGCCACCACTAGGCATCTCATTACCAAGACAGACATAACCGTTACATGCCAGGTATGCCCAAGCACCGAATTTACCAATAGCACGGCTTCCTACCTGAAAGTCAATCAGTGTGAACGAACAACGCTTGTTCCAGTCGGGCTCACCGATATACAGATGCCACTTCGTCTTCTGGTTCTTCTTCATCGTCACCTTGAAGTTCAAGGTCATATTCAGTTTGCCGGCACTGAAGGTTCCTGACGATTTCTTTGAACTTCCCTGCTTCGAAGCCTTGTCTTCCGATTGTGAATCCTGTTCGTCTTTTGTCAGACCGCCCAGTCCCTGACTGATCGCCTTACCAGCACTGAATGCCTTACCCGAGAAGTTCTGGAAAGCCTTGTTCATGCTAGTGATATTTTTGGAGTCGATACACGACTTCACCGAAATATCCAGTTCTATGGTTTTGACCTGATTCTCATTCTTATAGGCCAGTGTAGCTTCGCTCTTCACAAGCCCCTTGGCAGCCTCTAACTTTCCGTTCATGATGATGCTTGACAGCGACTTTGAGGCGTTGTCCCAGACGACTGTCAAATCCATGTCGGCATTGATGAGGTTCTCACCTCCCGAAGTACAGATCTTCATGCCGAACATGCCACCATACGTATCTTTCTTATACGACTTCTGTGCCGTACAGTTGAAATAGAAACCGCCCTTAATAGCCTTCAGCACAATGGGGTCGACACGGACACCGGCACCGCCAATCTCTCCCTCGAAGTATCCCCAAGGAACCACATCGCCACCATCGGTACGCTTCTTGTAGGCACCCTTCAGGTCAATCTTGAAGAGGTCACCGGGCATACCAAACTTGAACGTGCCCTCGTAACCCTCGTCATCACCCGTAGCTGCTGCCAGCGTACCCTCAATGGTACAACCACCGAAGCCACTCTTAAAAGAAGCGCTTCCGAACTTTACGTCCTTATAGGCAAAACTCAGTTTGTCAATATTGGCCGTCGCTAACAGATTGACATCCGCATCGGCTTTCAGCACACCACCCATCAGGCTTATGCCACCGCCGACGGTCAGCGTAACGACCTTAGACGATTTATTATAGTCGAACTTAAAGTCATGCAGGTTGAAGTCAAACGGACCGAGCTTACCCTGGGTAGAAGTGCTTCCCTGCACCTCCTGTACGTTGTACATCTCAGGCATCGGACCGTGATTGTTCTGGGCTAACAGCCAGTCATCGTCAGACAGATTACCTCTTGGTACGTATGCAGAGCTCTTGTTATTGCCTGTTGTCGACAGCGACCAACGACCTAAGCTGAAGTAGAAGTTATCGGTCTTGATGTTATACTCTGTCTTCCAACCGAAGAACTCGTTGGCACCTAAGCCCTGGCCCTTATCAGGGGCTTCATATTGGTTCTGGGTGTAATGCGACTTCCAGCGTTCGCAGTTGGCAATACGCATACCTGCAACGCTGATGCGTGGCAGATAGGTACTCAGCTTCGCACCGGCCTTACCCTTCTTTTTCAGCCAGTCACGGCCGATATTGATGTCCAGGCCTGCACCGATGCAGAGTTCCACCTTCGTCGTGGTCTTCTTGGTGCTCTTGATCGTTTCCGCTTCTACGAGGAAATAGGTCTGTTCCTTATCTACAGTTAGCTGAGCGCCTCCCCAGAAATCAAAACCAAGACCGTCCACCTGCTGTGTCTTGAAGATATAAGCCGTTCTGTTAGGATCGGGCTTACCGTTCTGGTCCTTGCCCTGGGCATAGATGTTACAAGTATAGCCGATCTGTCCCTCCAACGGTGTCTTGATTTCACCGTTAAAGTAGGCTTTCTGGAATGCGTTCTGCAACACATCGAGTTTCAACTCGTTCATTGAGATGCCCCAGCCACCAATAGAACCAGTCTTGATATCGAAGATCTTGCTGGCACCAAACTGCAACGAGCAACCTGAGGCATCGAAGAACATCTCGTTGCCCTGCAACTTCAGACGACCGTTCCAGTTCTTACCCTCATCGGTTATCTTCAACATCTTTGGGAAGACGATGCCCATCTTCTCGATATACATTCCCTGCCAGGCGGCATCCAGATCCGAGGCTCGCAGACCGATCTTCGTCTTGTCGTAGCCCACAGGCAACTTCATGCCATCGGCATTACGATACTTCGAGTGGTCATAGACCATCGTACCGCCAGGCACAAAGGTCCAGTCCTGCAGATCTTCTGCCTCAAAGTTGTCCATCTTCACCTTGGCAAACCAGTCGTCCCATCCATTAGCAATGTTTGTCTGGAAATTAAGAATCGGGTGCTCAGTAGTGCGATTACCAGAATTATCCACCTTCACCAGTCCGGGAATCTTCATGTCAACATCGATGTCGAACACCTCGAACTTGTTGTCATGCCAGCTGACAAAACAACCATTCGTAGGCTCCAATACATTGGTGGGTGCCTTAAAGGTGAAATCGAATGATGACTCCGGATCATTAAGGGTGAAGTTGCCCAGCAATGCCAGTGTTCCTGACTCCGGCAGCAGATCCTCTGGACTGATACAGAGACGGGGTGCGCCAAGCAACAGGATATCATTCTCGTAGTATTTGCTGTTAGGCAATGCAAACTCACCCAACACGTCCATTGTGGCGTGGGTCGGCGAGAACTTCATCGACACAATCTGCACGTCGGCAGGTGTCGGGTTAACGTCCTTTGGCAATGCCACAGGCAGATGCAGGTCGCTGATCTCGCCTTTCAGGAACTGGTTCCATACGGCCTTGCCCTTCTTGACATATTGATAATACTTCGAGACATTCAGCTTTTCGGCAATATTCTTGACTTCGTCCGTAGCTTTCTGCTGTATCTCTGCAGAATAGGGAATTCCTGTGTCGCCAATGAGGTTATCGATACCCCAATCAGAGAATAGTTTGTCGACCACCTCACTATTTGACTCCTGCTTCTCAGCCTCCGACTGATAGGTCACAGCACGTCCACCATAGACGATATTGTCGGAGTTGATCTTCAGTGAATCGAACTTAACGGCCACCATCACTTTAAAGCCCATCGGCCTCCACTCCACATGACCCTTGCCCTCGTAGTAGTCTCTACCACTGACCTTCTTGATCTCGTCGAGTGTCAGCTGGTACTGGCCTATACCCACGGTCTTACCCTTCAATTGGGAATCAGATGCCGTTGTCGGCGTGGTGTTCGTGATCTCCACCCTGTCGGAACATTGGAAGTAGGACTTTGCCAGATGCTCAGCGATAGCAAAGTCGACAATGTTTTTTCCATCGACAAACTCTATCGATTTCTCATTGGTGCTCTTAGCCGTCACACGCAGAATCAGGTAGTCGCCGGCACGGATGGTCTTACTGCTCAGATCCGTCCAAGGAATGGTGCAGTCATCATCGTCGTTCTTAAAGGTCTTCGAATAGATGGCTTTCCCCTTGAACGCCTCTTCCTTATCCACATCAATCTTCGTCTGGAAGAGTTCAACGGTATAGCTGAACTTCACGGTGTCCTGACGGGCACCTTTACCGTCAATAAACTGCGGACGGCGCCACTCCACATCAATATCTTCGCCGACAAAGGATTTACGGGCCATGCCTTCCTCAAAAGTCGGCTCTTTCAAGGTCGGAACCCTGAACTTATAAAGAATCGTTGATTCTTTTTCTCCACCGGTATCTTCGCCATCACCACCGGCACCTCCAGTATCTACTGGAACTTCAGGATTTCCGGAATCTCCGGGATCCTTCTTATCCTGATCTTTTGGTTTTCCATCGTCCTTCTTTTTCGGCGTCTCAAACTCAGAGTCTACCACACGGAACATGCGATAGGGACTTTTTCCTTCGTTCTCTATCAGTGTGTAGTTGAGCATTCTTGCCGCACTGCCCGACGTGCGGGCTGTGACCTGTGCCAGATAGGTCTTGTCCTTTTTCATCCGATCGAGGGCGACCTTAGGAATGGTAGCTACAGGTGTCATGATGCCACGCTGCAGATAGACGGCAGGATTGAAGTCCATAGCATCGTCAGGCTGCTGACCCGGCATCATCTCAACAATCTTGATATCGTAAGTATAGCGTTGTGCTTTCGGGTTACAAGCCAACACCGGCTCACGCCAGGTCAGCTGCGGATTCTGTCGGCTCAACTTGGCCACGTTGAGGTCATTAAGTCCCTTACCAATAGCCATCGGCAGAATAAACTGCGGAGCCTGTGCCTTGTAGCACACGGTGAACTGACACTTTCCTGTCATCGGATTGCTCACTGGCACTGGGTTGGCCAGTGCCGGATCCCATTTATAGGCAGTGAGACAAGCCTCATATTGTCCCTCAGGAAGAAGACCGAACGTACCGTCAGTATAACTGTCGAACAAGCCGGGAGTGGTCTGTACCTCACTTTTCACTACATGGTTGAACATGTTTTTCAGTTCCACCATCGTCAACTGGCGTACCTGTCCTGGAGCCACCGTGAAGGGTGTCTGCGGCTGACGCTTGGCCGGCACAATGACATGCAGTCCGGTAGACGGAAGTATCTGTTCCACCCTCATGGCGATATAGACATTCTGCGTCACCTGACTGTTATTGATCAGCTGAACATTGAAGTAGTTACCCGGGTTGTTGATATAAAGCATCACCTGCGGGGGCAGAATGCGCTGTACGGGCATCACGTTGACGGTTACTTCCTGCGCAGCAACTGAAGAAATGAATAGTGAATAGTGAATGGTGAACAGAATCACCAGTGCACTCAGTATTCTCTTTACTCTGTTCATATCTTTTTACTTTTTTTCTGTTCCTTTCTTTTTCAGCTCCAAGAGACTGAAGGTATATATGTAGTTCAGACTGATATTCACGTCGGTCTGATCAAGCGACGAACGACGGTTCACGATATTCACGTCGCCGTATTTGTTGACGGCAGCAGCCAATGAAAACGCGTGTACATTATTTAATGTATAGCCTACCGACACATCACCGCCAATAGACATATTCTTCGAAGTGTTCTTGATTTCATTGTAGCATAGCGACAAAGTAGCACCGACGCTCAGTTCGTTATCTTTCAAGAATGAGCGCGAGGCACCTATCGAAGCTACATCGCTGATATAGGTGGTCTGATAACCGTCACTCACCTGATGACTCAGATTGGCCGTAAAGTCCATTTCCCAGGATTTTACGCCTAATCCATATCCCACGCCCAATGCCCATGAGTTCACGTCACTTTCCCCTGTAGCAAACTTATTTCTGTCCTTATTACTTGTGATACTGCCAGAAAGGGAAAGTGTATGTGAATAGTTGTCGGTAGCGAAAGAGGCCGATGGTGTTAGCGAGAAACTCTGCATGACACGGTCTACCTTAATGGTATCGTTCACCTTAGCTGTGCCGTCACCCTGAGTCTGGGTATAGCCGTTATAAGAAGCGGTCAGATTGTAATTCTGCCCGATACGTGATGCGGCCATAAGAGAATAGACATAACCGCGGGTAGTATATAACTGTCGGTTCGTGAGGTTGTCAGCCTGTCCAGAGAACGTGGCAGCCAACGACACGGTATTAAACAGAGAAGTTGAAACGTTCAAACCCAAAGCATGGTAATTGTTTGACATATAGTATGTGCCCAGCGAAGCATAGTCTGGCTGTATCATACGGTAGAAGAGACTACCGCTGACACCGTTCAATGACACCGTCGCGCTGACATCGCCTGCAAAACGGGCCAAAGAGGAATAACGGGTGTCAAACACCGTACTCCAACGGTCGGCCGTAGGGTTATCCTCCACTTTGTCGGCACGGGTATCGGTAGAGAGGAGTGACATAGCTGCATTCGCTGTGAGATTGAGCCACTTCACTGGTTGGGCATTACCCTTCAGTCCCACTACAATATTCTCCTGTGGTGACACATATTTCTGCCAGTACTCATCCAAAGAGTTCATTCTGTCGTAAGCACGAAGGAAATACAGATCAAGATAGTTCGCATGATTGCCATAGCCCACTTTAAAGCCCCATCCCATTCGTTTGTACTGCGGATGACGGGCAGAAGGGTCAGTCGGGTCATCATTGATGGCTTTACGCAATTGACCGTAGAATGCACCGAAACGCCAACGCTTACCATCGTCGTACTCTACACCAAGGCCGTTAAATGACATGTCCATCACATACTGACTAAACGCCATCGATCCCCTTCCAACATATCCCGTCCAATTCTTATATCTGGGGTTCAGGTTGAAAGAGAGGTGAGGATAATTGAAACTGAGATTGTCATTACTATAATATAAAGAGAACGGCATACTGAATCCGTAGACACTGATGTTCATGTTGACAAACAGCATGTTACTAAGCGGAGAAGAATAGCCATCTCCTACCGATGAATAGTAGTAAGTGTTCTGTGTTCCCACGGCACCGGTAATGACAAGCGGATCGCTCTTTGCAATCTGACTGATATCCTGCGCTACAGCTGAAGAAGTGAATAGTGAACAGTGAATAGTGAATAGTATCACCAGTGCACTCTGTATCCTCTTTACTCTTATCATAACTTCTTACCTTTTTTACTTCTTAATCTTTTTTGTCACCTGACCTTTGGCATCTGCTGCGCTGACAACATATACTCCGGCGGGCAAAGAGATGAGCGAGAATGTCGTTCCCTGACAGCTAGCCACACGTCGGCCCTGTAGGTCGGTTATCGTCAATGTCACTGGTCCGACAGCTCCGTTAACCATTATAACATCATTACTGATACTCAGAGAGAGCATGTCCTCGCCAACCAGTCTGATGGCTGTAGAGCCTGCATGGATCACCACAGGATTCGAAAGACTTCCGAGACGTGAGGTAAAGCCAAACTGACCCTCTAACGTCTGATAGCTGTCCGTCGATTTATGATACAGTCGGAAGGTCACAGGATCGCCAGTCTGACCCGACACTGCTGCACATACAAGACCTTCTGCATTCACCGTTCCCTGACCACGACAGTCATCACCAACAAAGGCGCCGACAGAATAGTCCTCAGGATGGGACACATCCTCTAAACGAGCGATCACAGCCATGCAGTCGGGATAGGCGTATGGATTGTAAATCCAGGTAGAGGCCTGCTTCGAGGCTCTGCGGGCATTGGCAGTGTTTTTATCAGGTGACAATGTAGCAGGACCCCAGTTGATGGTCTTCGGCGTGGTACTCTCTGTATAGTAGATATAACCCTTACCGGCCTCAAAGACGGTATTGCTGTCTCCTAACCATTTATCTCCATCAAAGACAACCACCATGTCACGGCCGATAATCATGTCGCCTTCGATAGCAGACTGCTTGAGATAAGTGCCCAGCACATCGATGGAGTGATTGAATTCATGTGGATAGGTCACCCATGTATAACCCTTACGGGCCATAGGCAGACGCATATCAGAAGCCCTGACCAGTCCATCATAACCGGCATTCAGTATCATCTGGTCTGCATAAGTCACGTCATAATGGCTATTAATCTTATACATACCATCACTAGGACTGAGTTGTTCAATATCGCCAAAGAAACCTAATTCCGGATCTTTGTAAAGCAACTCATGCTGTGAACGTATCTCCTGAACATAATTCTCATCATCCAATTGCATCGGAATGGCCCAACCCGAAGTCGTCTTCAAAGGCAACGTACTTGATTTGTCGGTAGCATAAAGTGAAATCCAGTCCCATCCCTGTGCTAACGGGTATTCCACTGGCGTACGGACGATACCCTCACGGGCGCCGCTCTTCGTTGATTGCAACTTTCCATTATAATATATCTGATATGTATAGCTACCAGCGAATCGACCACGTACGTTCCATACCAAAGCAGAAGCTGGCGATGGAGTCACACTGGCTGCAGCTCCCCATCCTGCATTCTTCGACTCACTGAAGCGTATCTCCAGAAGGGTTGGATCCAAACGGGCATTCTTGGGTTCCATATTCAACTCAAGTGCCACATCATGGTAACGTGAGAGTGTTAACTCATCGGGATAGGTGATGGAGGTGACGGCCGGAATGACTTCGGTGACAACCACAGTGAAGGTTTTTTGTACTGTGATACGATGCTCTGTCGTTCCGGGATTAGTATAATCCTTCAGATAATCACGATAATGGAAATTGACAGTGATGGTGGCTTGACCGGCTCCAAGTACACGGGCACGCAGGAGAACACCCGTGCCTGACTGGTCAAGAGCCACATTATCGATGGCCACAACATCGTTAGGTCTGTCAGAAGTGATCGTCAGACCTTCAATACTCTCATAACCAGCAGGCAAGAATGTGAGGTTGTCCTGCAACAGCCGACTGATGTCAGAATTGGTTCCATCGTAATCAACGTTGACAGTATTCTTAGTAAACTGGATATCCGTAGCAGGATTATGTACCAATACCATCAGAGAGGCATAAGCCTGAGGATTGTTCGTCGATGTGGCTGTCAGCTCAGCACGGCCTGCCTTCACAGCACTGATCCTGCCACCGATCGTCGCCAACATTGCACTCGTGCTGGTTCTTATTGCTGTTGATACGCAGTGACTCGACAGGAATGGCTCCCTGCGTCACCGTCACAGTGAACGTCTTCGACACATTCTTCGTATGCCCAGCTGCACTAGGATCCGTGTAGTCCTTCAAATAGTCGCGGTAGGTGATACCTACGGTTATCGTGGCCTGACCCACGCTCTGAGCGCTGGCTGTCAGCTGCACACTGCCGTTAGCATAACTCACGTTGCTCACGCTCACCACATTATTATTAGATGTAACGGTCAGACCCTCCACACTCTCATAGCCTGAGGGCAGGAAAGAGATATTGCGTCTCAACTGATCACTGATATCCACCGCCTTGGTGACGTAGACTACGCTCACGTTGCTGTTGGCAAACTGGATGTCAGTGGCAGGATTATGTACCAATACCATCAGAGAGGCATAAGCCTGAGGATTGTTCGTCGACGTGGCTGTCAGCTCGGCACGACCGGCCTTCACGGCACTGATCCTGATCGTCGCCAACATTGCACTCGTGCTGGTTCTTATTGCTGTTGATACGCAGTGACTCGACAGGAATGGCTCCCTGCGTCACCGTCACAGTGAACGTCTTGGTCACCGTCTTCGTGTGTCCAGCTTCATCAGCTGCTATGTAATCTTTCAGATAGTCAGGATAAGTAACACTTACAGAAATCGTTGCCTGACCCACGCTCTGGGCACTGGCCGTCAATTGAAGCGCACCATTACCATAGCTCACATTACTGATGCTCACCACAGCACTATTTGAGGTGATGCTCAAACCCTCCACGCCCCTATTGTCAGGAGTCTGGAAGGAAATATTCTGTTTCAGCAGATTGCTGATATCTACAGGCTTGTTAATATACTCTACATTGATATTACTTTGGGCCAACAGAATATCCGCTGGATTATGCACCACAACTGTAACAGTTCCAGAATACTTAGGATTGTTATTGGAAGTGGCCACCAAAGTCACCATACCAGCCTTCACCGCCTTGATAACGCCTTGATCGCTGATCGACACTACTTCATTGGCAGTTCCCGGCGCCACACTCCATGTAAAGCTCTTGTCACTGGCATCGTCGGGCAACACCTTCACCAGACTGTTCAAATAGGATGTCAGGTCGTCACCCACATTACACTCATGTTGGTTCAGATTGCTCGAAATCCTAAGGCCTGTCACGGGTTGCACAACCGTCACTGTCACAGACTCATCAGAGCTCAGTCCAAAACTGTCATTAGAAGAAAGATACTGATAAGCCTTCATCTTCGTCTCACCAGCTTTCAAAGGTTGGTATTCCTCTATATAGTTCTGCTGCTGATCCCAATAATTGTTGAATTTTACAATAGACTCATCCTCACTGACCCAACGTATTTCCGCCACAGCAGCAGGTGTGACAAGTTCGTATGCCTCTGACAAGAATTTGGTCAGCTTCTCTGTTTCACCCACATTAACAGTGATAGCCTTATGATCAGGCTTGATATTAATTGCAATCAACGGATTCATCACCTGAGCCCAGGAGATACAAATATTCAACAGCAGAATGAATAACAATAGCAGTCGCTTCATACGGTTTTCTTCTTGGTTTATGGTCTTAATTAAAATCACGCTGCAAAGGTACTATAAAATGCAATATAGTGCGTGAACATTTTCTTCCAAAAAACATTCATGTACCCTGCAAAATCTTCCAAAATGCCTATTTTAGGCGGTTTTATCGCGATATTGACTTGGTGTTACGTTATAAAAACGCTTAAATGAGCGACCGAACGAATTGGTCTCGTCGTAACCACAAAGTGTGGCAATTCTGGAGATGGGAAGGTCAGGATCGTCCTTCAACAACTTGACTGCCCGCTCCATCTGGATGGCAGAGATAAATGCCTTTGGACTCTCGCCCGTGGCACCCATCAGTCGCCTGCGGAATGTCTGAACGCTCATATTCATATCCTGAGCTATCTGCTCCACACCGTAATGACCCGTAGGCAGGTTTGTATTCACCACCTCTACCAGTTTCATCAAGAACTGATGATCTTCATGGTCTTCAACTTCTTCAGGTTTCTCTTCTTCTACAACTGTTGGTTGAGGTTTCAGTGCTTCAATCTGTTTAATCAGTAACTCAATACGCTGCTTCTGTCTCCGTCGTATCCACCATACGAGCACGCAGCCAAGGCATACCAATGCCACGACCCCCACTATACCCATTATAATATAGCTCTGCATCTGCCGATTCTCGGCCTTCAGTTCGTCAACGCCATATTCTGCGGCATATTTCGACAACAATTCACCCGTATCCTTATCGTAAAGTGAATCGCGCAGTTCCAGATATCGGTCGTTATGCTCCATGGCCTGTGCAGGGTCGATTTGGCGCAAAGACTCGTATAATCCCTGGTGCGAGCGACTTTCATTATACAAGTCGTGTTGGGCTATGAAAATCTTCAAAGCCTCGTTATAATAGCTCACAGCGGCACTGTCGTTATTGGCCTGATGCAGCAACTGCCCCATCTGATTACAGGCGATGGCAAGTGAGTGCAGATTACCACTCTCTCGCAGTCCGGGAATGGCCTCATCCAGAGCCTTCCGGGCCTCGTCATATCGCTCCAAAGCTATCAGTGCAGGGGCGCGTTGGGCTTGCCGTATGGCCATCTTTTCTTTACATCCCAACGTTTTTTCCATCTCATAGGCTTCGGTGGCATAATAGAGCGAACGCTCATAATCGCCCAGATGCTGATATACCTCCGATGCCATACCGTGGAGCACTGCCATTCGCTGCGGATTATCAGCCTTCTTAGCATAGTCGATACCTTTCAGGATATATTTCTCAGCCTCACGAGGTTGGCGCATACTCATATAGATGGCGGCCAACGTGTTCAACGATGACGAAATATTATCGGGGTCGCCCAGTTTCTCATCAATCTCGTTGCAGCGGTGCGCACACTCTGCTGCCTTGTCGAACTTCCCCTTGCGTACATAGATTATTGCCATTAGGTTCATAACGTCCGATTCGCCCTCGATGCTGTGCTCACTTCGCATAGCCTCAGCCGACTGCTCCGCATATTTTAGGGCCTTGTCGTACTGCTGCACACTATACAGGCTATCAGCTATTTCCAACAACTGTTCGCCTTTTGTCAACACCTCAGCTTCTGCCTTCGCAGGCATTAGCATCAGCACCGTCAAAACATATGTTATAAACCTAACACACTTCATTCCGCCCGCAAAGTTAGCTTTTTTAGGCGAAATTACCAAATTTTAGAGCAAGAACTTTTTATTTAGGCATTTCGAGGATAAAGCGACAGCCGTTAAGATAGCTAGTGTCGTGAATAAGCGAGCCTCCAAGTCCGTTGGCATGACGATAGGCCATAGGCAGTCCAAGACCACTGCGCTCCAATTGGTCGTCCATCTCTACGAGGGGCTTGAGCGTCAGGTCAAACAAATCTTCAGACAACCCCGGTCCTTCATCCTCAACGATAAAGCGGACGGTGGTCTCAGTCTCCGTCAGACACAGTCGGATATGCTGGCCATCGGAGAACTTCACGGCATTCGCCAGCAGTTCACGGATGGTACGTAGCAGGAACAAGTGATTACTCAGGATATAAGTGGTGTCGGGCAGCTCGCTATCGAAAGTAATCTGCTGATCGGGGTAGTGACTCCGCGTATAGTCGACACACTTGCGAGCCAAAGCGTTGCACGACATTTCATCGCTTCTGTTATACAATAGTCCTTCCGACGAAGATGTCTCCGTCTCTGCACTGTCGAAGAGCATGAGCACCATGCGTTTCAGGTGGATGGCATTATGCTTCATGCTGACACAAATCTCGTTCAGATAGTCGGCACTGATTGCCTTCGTCTCATCTCCTGCCCTTTGTGCTGCAATGCTGTCACGAAGCATGTTGGCGAAGCCTGTGATGATACTTAGCGGTGTACGTATCTGATGGAGCACACTCTTGATGAAAGAGATTTTCTTTTGTATATTCACTTTGGTGGTCTCCATGTCCTGCACCCTGTCTTCGTTGCGC
>CADAAR010000033.1 GCA_902785945.1 uncultured Prevotellaceae bacterium | reverse complement strand
GGCTGCTACCAACGAGAGCTTCGGTTACACTGAGGAGAAGCTGGTTTCTAGCGACATCATCGGTATGAAGTTCGGTTCTCTGTTCGACGCTAACCAGACCATGGTAAGCAAGATGGAGGATGGTAACTCTCTCGTACAGGTTGTTTCTTGGTACGACAATGAGAACTCTTACACTTCTCAGATGGTTCGCACCATTAAGTACCTCGCAGAGTTGAAATAATACCGACTACATAGTAGTTTATATAAAAAAAGGCCGTCCGATTTTGTCGGACGGTTTTTTTTTTGTATCTTTGCCCCGAAATTAATTAACTATTACGACAGATATGAAACAAAAGAACTTTCTAGTGAGACTGGCAATGACCGTTGTATTGTTGCTGACGGTGAGTTTAAGCGTTCAGGCTGGTGATGTGAACCTGCGTAAGGGGGGCTCGATTGTAGGTAAGATCGAGGCCAATGGCAACGTGCGCCTGAATGGTTCCATCGTGGGTCGTTTTGAGTCGAATGGTGACATCCGTGTGAATGGCTCCATTGAAGGCCGTATCGAGAAAAACGGCGATATCCGCAAGCGTGGTTCGATTGTGGGTAGGATTGAGCCTAACAACGACGTGCGTATCAATGGCTCTATCGTGGGTAGAGTGGAGAAGAACGGTGATATCCGTTACAACGGCAGCATCATTGGTCGTGCCGAGCAGATGACCGACGTGCGACAGGTGGCCGTAATGTATTTCTTCGGCTTCTTCAACCTGTAATCGGTTTGTATGAAACTGAAGGTGAACCGTAAGAACATCGAGGTGTTCGAAGGGGCACAGGTGCGTCATGCCATCCTGAGCTATTTCGCGCTGAAAGGCATGGACGTGAGTCAGGTGGAGCATCTGACCGTCTATGACCGCTGGGGTCATGAGATTGACTTGGGTGCGCCCGCCAGTCAGTTCGATGTGGTTAAATTTAAAAGTCTAAAAATAAATAGATGAAGAAGATCATTACATTTTCATTGTTCCTGTTCGTGGCGTTGACACTGTCTGCGCAGGACCGTCGCGAACTTCATATCCTGAGTATCAACGACCCACACGCAGCCATTGAGCAGTTTCCGCGACTTGGCTATATTGCTGATTCGCTCCGAGCCCTCTATCCCGACCTGCTGATTCTTTCGGCAGGCGACAACCGTTCGGGCGATCCCATCAACGATATGTTCGAGATTCCCGCCTATCCCATGGTGGCCTTAATGAACCAGATAGGTTTCCACGCTACAGCTGTGGGCAACCATGAGTTCGATTCGAACCAGGAAGGTCTGGCTCGTCTCATCGGATTGGGTACTTTCTCAACCCTTTGTGCCAATATGGAACCCGACCCGAAGTGGAAGATGCACGTCAAGCCCTATCAGATTTTTGATTGTGGCGGCATCTCCGTCGGTGTGCTCGGCATCACGGCCCTCGGTTCCATGGGTATACCAGAGAGTCATCCCGCCCGTTTGACGGATATTAAGTTTATGGAGCCTCTGGAGACTATCCAGAAATTCCAGTTTCTCCGGGATAAGTGCGATGTGGTGCTCCTGCTGTCGCATCTGGGTTATACTTCCGACGTGCAGTTCTCGGCAGAGCTTCCTTGGGTAGACATCATCGTGGGTGGACATTCACATACGCAGATTCAGGGCGGTGAGATGCACAACGGCATCCTTATTACCCAGAATTCGAAGAGTGTTCCTTTTGCCACGCACTCCACACTGGTGCTGGCAGGTGGAAAGGTGGTGGAGAAGAAGGCTGAGCTCATCGCCGTGAAGGGCATGCCGGGCGAGAATAAGACCGTGGCCGAACTGGTGCGTTATTTCTCGGAGAATCCTGCCTTCAAGCGTGTACTGGCTGTTGCAGAGACACCGTTCGACAATCGTGAAGAACTGGGTTGTATGGTCTGCGATGCCTATCTCGCTGAGACGGGTGCCGACCTCTCGTATCAGAATGCCGGTGGTGTGCGCATCGAGAATCATCCCGCTGGTGACATGACGGTGGGTGACGTGATGAAGATGGACCCCTTCCAGAACGACCTTGTGGAGGTGCATGTCACGGGTAAGGAACTGGCAGAGATGCTCGTCTCCTGCTACGACAACGACAAGCAGCGCTTCCCCTATGTGGGTGGTATGACCTGTGAGGTGGTGATCGACCCTGCTACGCAGAAGGTCAAGAAAATCACGCTCTTCGACTTGAACGGTAAGAAACTGAACCTGAAGAAGACCTATCGTGTGGTGAGCAATAGCTATACAGTAGCTGTGAGTCCCACCAATCGTGCTGATCAGGGTCAGAGCGTGGGTATCACCACGCCTGATATCATCAAGAATTATCTGGAGCATCAGAAGAAGATCAGTTTCCAGGGCCGCAAGTGTCTAGATATTAAGTGAATAGTGAAAAGTGAATAGTTATGGATGCAAGTGAAATAAAAGGGTATCTGGGTAAGTTCCTGAAAGGGTGCGGATGTCTGTCGATTGGCGGACTTGCACTGTTGATTATCATCGGCATTTTTGTGGATGATGAAGAAACAAAGGATAATACTGAGGGAACAGCCCAACAGACAGAACAGGTGGAGAAGAAAGACTCCGTCATCGTGAATGAACCTTTGGAGGGCGACCCCTATCAGGAACTCGACGATCTGATTGGTCTTGAGTCAGTCAAGCAGGAGGTGCGTTCGCTGGCCAACTTTGTGAAACTCCAGAAACAGCGTGAGGCGCAGGGACTGAAGACGGCAAAGGTGTCGTATCATCTGGTGTTCTACGGATCACCTGGTACTGGTAAGACCACTGTGGCCCGTATCGTGGGACGTATCTATAAGGACCTCGGTGTGCTGAAGAAAGGTCATACTGTGGAGACCGACCGTGCCGGATTGTGTGGTGAATATGTCGGAAAGACAGGCCCTAAGACCGATACTGTCATCTCGAAGGCCCTCGACGGTGTGCTGTTCATCGATGAGGCTTATTCACTCGTACCCGAGGGTGGTGCCGGTAATGACTACGGTCAGGAAGCTATCTCTACTATTCTGAAGCGTATGGAGGATTATCGTGACCGTCTTGTGGTGATCGTGGCAGGTTATAAGGACGAGATGCAACGCTTTATCGACTCGAATCCCGGCTTGCAGTCACGCTTCAATCGCTATATCGACTTCCCCGACTATTCGAGTGACGAACTGGCTGAAATCTTCAAGATGTATATGAAGAAAAATCAGTACACGCTGACCCCTGAAGCCGAGGAATATCTGAAAGAACAGTTCGAGTATGCTGTGACACATAAGGACCGAAACTTCGGTAATGCCCGTTTTGCGAGAAACGTGTTTGAGAAGAGTATCCAGCAGCAGGCAAACCGTCTGGCAGGACAGACCAACCTTGATAAGAGTCGTTTGACGGAGTTGACGGTCGAAGACCTTCAGGGTGGCTTTGCCTCTAGGAACAATATTGGACAATAATCAATAATCACAAACTATAAACATTAATTATTATGGCTTATACAGAAACAACAACCACGGGTTACGGAACCCGAGTAGGAAACTCATTTAAAGCTATTGGTAGTGGTATCCTGATGTTCATATTAGGTACGGCTCTGCTGTGGTGGAACGAAGGTCGTGCCGTGAAGACCGAGAAGATGCTCGACGAGGCCGGCAGTAAGTATGTTGAGATGGAGAATCCCAACAAGAAGGATGCCTCGCTCGAAGGTGAACTGATCTGTGGTACGGCGATGGCCACTACCGAGGATTCTTTGACAGATGCCGACTTCGGTGTTGGTGCCAAGGCCATTTCTCTCCGTCGTTCGGTGGAGTATTATCAGTGGGTGGAGCATGCTCAGACCAAGAAAGAGGATAAGTTGGGCGGTAAGGAAGTGACCACCACGACTTATACTTATTCAAAGCAGTGGGTGTCAAGTCCCATTCAGTCGAGCAATTTCCATGATCCTGCCTATCAGAATAAGAATACGGTGCTGACCACTGTCGAGGATGCTGAGCAGTATGCTGAGAACGTATCCTTTGGTGCTTATAAGCTGAACGAGAGTCTTATTCATAGTATCTCTTCACGTGAGGGCATGGATCTGGCTATTGCCGAGGATCTGCTGGCGCAGTTCGACAAGACGACCCAGGCCGCTTACGAGCGTTTCTATGGTATCCAGAAGAGTGTGCAACAACCTGCCCAGCCTGCTCAGCAGCCTGTTCAGACACCGGCCATTCCTGATTCTATCAGGGCGTTACTCCCCGATTCAGTCAAGGCTCAGCTCGATTCACTGCAGGCTGTCAACGACTCTATCGTCAAGTCGATGGCCAATGCTGAGAACAAGAAGGATTTGCAGTATATTCATCAGGCCGGTAATGTGCTGTACTTCGGTCGTGTGCCCGGTGCGCCTGAGGTGGGTGATGTGCGTGTGACCTTCGAGAAGGTCGTCCCTGCCAAGGTGACAGTGATGGCTGTGGTGGATGGTGACACCTTCAAGCCTTTCAAGGCCAAGAACGGCAAACGCTTCCAGACCCTCGTGATGGGTCAGAAGTCGGGCGACGAGATTATCGAGGCTGAGAAAGAGGCTAACAATATGATTCTTTGGTTCCTCCGTATTCTCGGTGTTATGATCGTGATTGGTGGTCTGAAGGGTATCTTCGGTTTCATCGAGACCATTCTCAAGGTGGTGCCCTTCATTGCAGGTATCTTCGGTTGGGGTGTCGGTCTGGTATGTACCGTTCTCGGTGTCGTCTGGTCGCTGATCGTGATTGCCCTCGCATGGCTGTTCTACCGTCCGTTGCTGGGCATCTCGCTCCTGGTACTTGCTGGTCTCCTCATCTGGGTATTTGCCTTTAAGGGTAAAGACAAGCTGAAGGAACTGGCTGCCAAGGGTAAGGCTAAAAATGCTGAACCGCTTCCGGCAACGGAGTAAGAATATGGTCAAGCCTATGAAGAAATTTGTATTATCAATGGTTCTGTGCCTGTGCGCTCTCGGTAGCGTACAGGCACAGAATGCCCAGGTGGCAAACATTCGTAAGATGTATGCTGAGGCCAAGCAGCGGATGGCTGACAAAAAGAAGGCTGAGGTGCCGCTCGACGAGACGGTGGTCACCAGTAACTACATGGCTCCTGGTGCAGGTCCTATCAAGGATGTGACACATTATTATTATAGTGGTGAGTTTGACGAGAACCTCGGCAACGTGTACTACACGCCCTATTTCATGACCCGCAGTTATAACGTGGGCGCCCGTAACTATTACGAGGAGTTCCTATATGACAAGGAGGGCAGTCTGGTGTTCTACTTCTGCAAGAGTCAGAACGACGAGACCCGTTACTATTGGGGTGCCGGTGGTTTCTTCCATGAGGATATCAAAGGTCAGAAACAGATGGACGAGGTGTTCGCCGCCCGTCTGGCCAACGACCTGAAAGAAGCCTTCCACAGGCTGATGAACAGGGAATATTGAGGAGAGAAGGAGTTAGTAGATATGAAAAGATTATTGTTAATACTATTCACTATTCATTTTTCATTATTCGCTTCTGCCCAGCAGATCAAGGACGGTAGTAAATGGTGGGACGGAGAGCGTCTTTACGTAGCCATCGTCGACGATGCTGGCAACGTCAGAATGGAGGGTGAGAGTGTGGATATGGGAGGCGATTCGTTCGCCCTGAACAAAGTGCAAGGTCAGGAAGGTCGTTACACCCTCGCATCGACGAATTCCCACGGTTGGATCTTCATCCGTGGTGAAGTGGGCTGGCGTGTGGATTATATCCGTCAGGAAGGCATGAATTTTCTGGCTGTGCGCAAACCCAATGGTGATTGTTGTTATACGCTGACGCTGACACCCGACAATCTGAAGAATTGTGTGGCACAGGAGAAGATTGCCGATGAGCGCGACGTCAGTTGGATGTTGCAGAACTATCTGATGAACACCCATTATCTGGGTCGTTTCTCAAAGCCCCAACTGCGACTGATGCGTAATGAGATCCTGGCCCGTCACGGATGGAAGTTCCAGTCGAAGGACCTGCAGGATCATTTCGGCAGTCAGTCGTGGTACAAGCCTGTAGCCAGCAACAACAGCATTAAACTCAACATCATCGAGACAACTAACATACAGTTGTTGAAGAGCGAGGAGGCTGAGGACGACGACAACCGCGTGCGTTATGAGAACAGTCAGGCAGCACCGAAGATGGCACAGGCCGTTGATGGTGTCATCACTGTCAATACCGAAGAACAGTTTATCAATGCCCTCGGCAATAATCGTGTCATCGAACTGGGCGAGGATGTTCATCTGAATCTCTCTCGTATCCTCGAGCGTGAGGATTGGTTTGCTGGCGTTCCGGGTCGTGCGTGGGTGACGATTGCCAAGAACGACGGCGGTGATCAGCCAATAGTAGTCAGCGATTTCGTCAATGATGGTCATCAGCTGGTGTTGAAGAACTTCCAGGGCCTCGTCATTCGCGGTAAGCGTAACTCCAGCATTGAGGTCAATCCCCGTTATTCCTTCTGTCTGAGTTTCATGAACTGCTATGACTGCAACGTTGAGAACCTTACCATCGGTCATACCGAGGGTGGTTACTGCGACGGCGGTGTGATCGGTGTGGAAGGCGGAGCACGAATTATTGTAACTGATTGCGACCTCTATGGATGTGGCACATATGGTGTGGTGACCCGCGATACTCAAGACTTCGGCATGTACAGAAGCAATATCCACGATTGCACCTACGGCATCATGGAACTGTGGAATTCGGAGCATGTGGTGTTTTATCAGTGCGACTTCTTTAGCAACCGCGAATACGAACTCATAACCAATCATGGTAGTGAGGATGTGGTGTTCGAGGGATGTCGTTTCTTCGGCAACTGGGCCGATGCCCCGCTGTTTATGAGCGATCTGGACATCGAACTCAAGAAATGTGAGATCTACCATCCCAAGATCGGAGCCCGTGGGCGGTTGAAGACCCCCGACAATGACTGTAAGTGGGGTGATAAGGCCAACTATATCCCCGAGCCTCGTAAGACCCCAATCGGTCCCGATGTTGAGAAGGGAAAAGTGAATAGTTAATAGTGAATAGTGATGAAGAGACTTGTGTTTTGGGCCATTTTGGCGATGACGGTGATGATCAGTTGTAAGCAGAAAGGACAGACTGCCCCTGCTGACAGTCAGGATTCGGTGACCGCTGCTGTTATCGACAGTATCATCGAGGAGAACGACACCACCCCGTTGCCGATGTTCCTTGTCGGTACTGATGGGAAATACCGGCAGATGCTCTATTGGGCTCATATTGAGGAACCCCAGAGGAGCGAGGGCGATGAAGATTACTTCGATGCCTGGCACAAAAGTTGGGAATTGCAGGAAATGTTCCGTCGCAACGCCGCCCAGTATACTAATCTGTTGAATGGCGACAAGATCGTGAAGGTGAAGTTCGTCGATGAGGTGTTGAAGGATCCCGACGGCAACACCCCCAGCATCGGTGAGATTCATGGCCGTGAGGAGATACCTGCCCTCTGTGCGCGTTTCGACTATGTGGATCCTAAGGACAATCCCCATTTGGAATACAGAACCGATTCATGGGGTTCGGTCATCTGTACCGACAGCTATCTCAGCTCCCGTAAGCGCCTCACCGTTAAGGCGTGCCAGGCAGACAATTATGAATATCCCAAGCTCCCTGCTGATATTGTGAAGCAATTGGAGACACAATACGGCATGAAAGCCCAGCAATCGTACAAGACCTGTATCATTGGCGACAGTATCATTTTGGGTGCCATCGAGTTTAAGGGCGAGTATAAGAACGCCCCGAAGGATAAGTATGATGCCGACCGCAAGTCAGCCCTCGCTGTTGAGGTGCTTGTGGATGGTGGTAAGATGTATATCCTTGAGCAGATAGGCTATTACGATCCCGAATACGGTGCTTCATGGAATGCCGATGCCGACGGTTATATTCCCAACGACATCGAGGCCGCTTTTGAGGGTCCAAAGGGGCTGGAAATTTGCTATACCCACGGTGCCCCAGAGAGTTACTGTGTTGGTATGCTCTTCCCAAGAGATAATAAACTCATAGAACTGGAATACGAGTGCTACCATTCGATGGTCGATGAGGATCTCCCCGTGTGGAAGAAGGACTTCGCTGAGATGGATCAGCTCTATCATGCTGATGAATACAGTGATAGCCACGTGAAATTCACCAAGTGGGCCCATTGCTATATCGACTATGACAATGAGTGGATTTGGTTGCGCGACAACGACGATAAGAATGGTGCTTTCTTCATCCGCAAGGACGGTAAACTGTCGCTCATCGCTATTGAAAATCCCCGCTTAAAACCCTCTAGGAGTGAGAAGGATGGCACCTACTATCTCAAGTTCGGTGGTTCTGCAGGTGGCCCATCGTGGCAGCAGGAGATCTATGCCTTCAAGGACGGCAAGCGGTTGTGGAAACTGAATGTGCTTGAAGTAGAGGGTGAGATTGAGGAATGTGCCCTCAATGGTAAAGCCATCTCCAAGGAGGAGGGTAGGGTATACCTCGACAAGATTCCTCAGGGTCAGGAAATCAACGTCTATTTCAGGGATATAGAGACAAAGGAGTGATATGCAACGGATGATTACGATACTGGGGCCGACGGCATCGGGGAAGACGCCCCTTGCAGCGGCGTTGGCGGCAGAGATTGGCGGAGAGATTATCTCAGCCGACTCCCGTCAGGTGTATCGTAGAATGGATATTGGCACAGGCAAGGACCTGGCGGATTATGGCGCTGTGCCTTATCACCTCATTGATATCCGTGAACCCGGCACGAAATACAACCTCTTTGAATACCAACAGGATTTCTTCGATGTCTACGAGGCTATCCGGAGTAGGGGAGCAGTGCCTATCCTCTGTGGGGGAACCGGTCTTTATATCGAGGCGGTGCTGAAAGGCTATCATCTCTCGCCTGTGCCACAGAATCAGGAGCTGAGAGACGCTCTAGAAGGGAAATCGTTGGCAGAGTTGACTCTGATGCTCAAAGAACTCAAGGCCAAGACGGGCTCGAACATGCATAATACCACTGATGTGGATTCCTGCCAAAGGGCTATTCGAGCCATCGAGATCGAGACCTATAATATCGAACATCCGACACCACGTCGCGAGTTGCCACCAGTGGATTCGCTGATCATCGGCGTGAATATCGACCGCGAACTGCGTCGGGAGAAGATCACCCGTCGGTTGAAGGCTCGTCTGGAGGGTGGTATGGTAGAGGAGGTGAAGGCCCTTTTGGATGAGGGCATCCCTGCCGATGACCTTATCTATTACGGTCTTGAATATAAGTTCGTGACAGAGTACCTGATTGGTCAGACCTCCTATGACGAGATGTACTCGCGCCTCGAAATCGCCATCCATCAGTTCGCTAAGCGACAGATGACCTGGTTCCGGGGTATGGAGCGTCGAGGCTTTAAGATTAATTGGATAGATGCAACCCTCCCGATGGAGGAAAAGATAGAAAGAATCAAACAACTATGGCAGTAGAAACGACAAGGTGGGGCATCCTTTATTGTCCGAAGATCGGTTTCACCAATCCCCGCAAACGCTGGGATAAGATCAGAGCTGTGCTCGATGCACGGAAGGTGCAGTATGACATGGTTCAGAGTGAGAACGCCGAGAGTGTGGAACGACTCGTGAAGATGATGATAGCCAATGGCTATAAGACCATCATCATGGTGGGTGGCGACTCCGCCCTGAACGATGCTGTCAACTGTTTGATGATGGAAGAGAAGAGCGTGCGCGACGAAATCGCTTTAGGTGTGATTCCCAACGGCGTGATGAACGACTTCGCACGTTTCTGGGATTTCGATGAGGATAAGATTGAACAAACGGTTGACTGGTTGTTGAAACGGCGTTTGCGTAAGGTGGACCTTGGTTGCATCCGCTATACCAATGCCAAGAGCGAGAAGTGTCACCGTTATTTCCTGAACTGCGTAAATATTGGTATGACGGCTGATATCATGAACCTGCGTCGTCAGACCCGTCGTTTGTTCGGCTCGCGTACCTTATCTTTTATCACATCGCTCTTCGTGATGTTGTTCCACCGTATGGAGTATAAGATGAAACTGAAGATCAACAACGATGTCATCGACCGTAAGGTGATGACCGTCTGTATCGGTAGTGGTCCGGGTTACGGACAGACACCCAATGCGGTGCCTTATAATGGCATGCTCGATGTCAGCGTGGTCTACCATCCAGAAATGGTGCAGCTCATCGAAGGCCTCTGGCTGCTCATCACCGGACGCTTCCTCAATCACCGCAGTGTGCACCCCTACCGCACCACCGAGGTACAGGTCGACTATGCCAAGAAGGCGATGGTGGGTATCGATGGCCGGTTGATGAAGACGCCTAAAGGTGATTTCCGTATCAATGTCGAACAGGAAGTGATTAACTTCATCATTCCAGCTTAAACATGAAATAGCCTCCCTTCCGGGAGGTTTTTTGATGATATAGCCTTAAATAATTGTTAAATATTCCCTTTTCTTTTGCCATTTGTCGAAAAATGTGTACTTTTGGAAATTCAAACTACAAAAAAAGTACAAACATTATAAAAACCTAACAAGGAACTATGAGTTATTTACGATTAGAAAAAGCCGTGATGACTAACTTGCAAGAGAGTCTCCGTCGCGAATTTCTCAGGACCAACCGTTCGGGTGCTTATAGCTCGTCTACGCTCGTAGACTGCAATACGCGCAAATACCACGGTCTGCTGGTAGTTCCTGTACCCGAGCTCGATGATGAGAACCATGTGCTTCTCTCATCGCTCGACTGTACGGTCATCCAGCATGGTGCTGAGTTCAACCTCGGACTCCACAAGTATCAGGGCAACAACTTCAGTCCTAACGGACACAAGTACATCCGTGAATTTGATGCCACCAAGGTACCTACAACGACTTATCGTGTGGGTGGTGTGATATTAAAGAAAGAGGTGATCTTCCAGCATTATGAGGACCGTATCCTCATCCGTTACACGCTAGTCGATGCCCATTCTGCCACTACCCTGCGTTTCCGTCCGTTCCTGGCCTTCCGCAGTGTGCGTCAGTTTACGCATGAGAATATGACCGCCAGTCGTGAGTATCAGGAGATTGACGGTGGTATCAAGACCTGTATGTATGCCGGCTATCCCGACCTCTATATGCAGTTCTCGAAGAAGAATGAGTTTGTCTTCCAGCCCGATTGGTATCGTGGTGTGGAGTATCCGAAGGAGCAGGAGCGTGGCTATGCCTCAAACGAGGACCTCTACGTGCCCGGCTATTTCGAGATGCCCATCAAGAAGGGTGAGAGCATCATCTTCTCAGGCTCTACATCACAGGCCAAGACCTCGACGTTGAAGAAACTCTTCGATGAGGAGGTCGATGAGCGCGTGCCCCGCGACAATTTCTATCATTGTCTGGTGACCGCAGCCCATCAGTTCCACTTCCGCGATCGCCGCAGTGGCACTATGGAGAAGATTGACAAGAAGGACGAGCGTTATCTGCTGGCCGGCTATCCTTGGTTCAAGTGTCGTGCCCGTGATACGTTCATCGCTGTGCCTGGTCTGACGCTGGCCATTGGCGAGACCGACTATTTCGAGCTCGTGATGAGGACTGCCGAGAAGGGTCTGCGCGAGTTTATGACCAATAAGCCCCTCTCTGTGAAGATCTACGAGATAGAACAGCCCGATGTACCCCTGTGGGCTATCTGGGCCATTCAGCAGTATGTCAAGCAGGTGGGCGTTGAGGCTGGCTATCAGAAATATGGCAAGCTGGTGAGCGATATCGTTGACTATATCATCAAGGGCAAGCATCCTAATCTGCGTCTCGATGAGAATGGCCTGATCTATTCGAATGGTCGTGATCGTGCTGTGACGTGGATGAACTCCACAGCCAATGGCAAGCCGGTGGTGCCCCGCTCGGGCTATATCGTTGAATTCAATGCCCTGTGGTACAATGCCTTGAAGTTCTGTGCTGCTATGAAGACAGAACAAGGTAAGGCCAAGGATGCTGAGGCACTCGAGAAGCGTGCTGCTCTTGCCAAACAGTCGTTTGTCGACACCTTCGTCAATGAGTATGGCTATCTGCTCGACTATGTCGATGGCAACATGATGGACTGGAGTGTTCGTCCGAATATGATCTTTGCTGTTGCCCTTGACTACTCACCGCTCTCCCAGGATCAGATGAAGAGTGTGGTGGATATCTGCACCCGTGAACTGCTCACCCCGAAGGGCTTGCGTTCACTCTCTCCGAAGAGTGGCGGCTATAACCCCATCTACGTAGGTCCGCAGACACAGCGCGACTATGCCTATCATCAGGGAACAGCCTGGCCTTGGCTCGGCGGTTTCTACATGGAGGCTTGTCTGAAACTCTATAAGCGTTCCCGTCTCTCGTTCATCGAGCGTCAGCTCGTGGGCTATGAGGACGAAATGGACTACCATGCTATCGGCACCATCTCTGAGCTCTTCGACGGCAACCCGCCCTTCCACGGTCGCGGTGCGATGTCGTTTGCAATGAATGTGGCAGAGATCCTGCGTACGCTGAAGCTGATGGAAAAGTATTCATATCAAAAATAAGGAGGAACGACTATGAAGGTATTAATGTTTGGATGGGAGTATCCTCCTCATGTATTCGGCGGACTTGCTACTGCCAACTATGGTATCTCCGAGGGTTTGAAGGCTCAGGGCGATATGGATATCACCCTTTGTCTGCCGCATCCCTTCGGCGATGAGAGTCAGCATGCCTGTCGCATTGTGGCCATGAATGCAGTGCCTATCGCTTACCGAGATGTCGATTACGACTATGTGCGTCAGCGTGTGGGTAACATCATGGATCCCGATTACTATTTCAAGCTGCGTGAGCATATCTATGCCGACTTCAACTATATGAATGTCAACGACCTCGGTGCGATGGAGTTTGCTGGTGGTTATCCCGGCAACCTGCACGAGGAGATCAACAACTACTCGATCATCGCCGGACAGGTGGCCCGTGCCGAGGAGTTCGATATCATTCATGCCCACGACTGGCTGACCTTCCCCGCTGGTATTCATGCCAAGCAGGTGAGTGGCAAACCGTTGTGTATCCATGTGCATGCTACCGACTTCGACCGTAGTCGCGGTAAGGTGAATCCCACCGTCTATGGCATTGAGAAGAACGGTATGGACTGGGCCGACTGCATCATGTGTGTGTCGGAACTCACGCGTCAGACCGTTATCAATCAGTATCACCAGGATCCGCGCAAGTGCTTCACGGTGCACAATGCCGTATATCCCCTGCCCGAAGAGTATCAGGCCATTCCTCGTCCCGACCATACGGGCAAGGAGAAGGTGGTCACCTTCCTCGGACGTATCACGATGCAGAAGGGTCCTGAGTATTTCGTTGAGGCTGCTACGATGGTGCTTCACCGTACCCGTAACGTGCGTTTCTGCATGGCGGGCTCGGGTGATATGATGGATGCGATGATCCAACTCGCTGCTGAGCGTGGCATCGCCGATCGTTTCCACTTCCCGGGCTTCATGCGCGGCAAACAGGTGTATGAGTGTCTGAAGGCTTCGGATGTGTATGTGATGCCTTCTGTCTCTGAACCGTTTGGTATCTCTCCGCTGGAGGCCATGCAGTGCGGCACACCTTCGATTATTTCCAAGCAGTCGGGCTGTGCTGAGATTCTCGACAACTGTATCAAGGTTGACTACTGGGATATCCACGCCCTTGCCGACGCCATCTATTCCATCTGCCACAACGAGTCGCTCTTCCAGTATCTCAAGGACGAGGGCAAGCGCGAGGTGGATCAGATTACCTGGGAGAAGGTCGGCGCCTGGATCCGCACCCTCTATCGCCGCACCCTCGGCTGGGAAGAATAAAATGTAAATTGTAAATTGTAAAATTGTAAATTATGAAAACGATTTGTTTATATTTCGAGATACATCAGATTATTCATCTGAAGCGTTACCGTTTCTTCGATATCGGTACCGATCATTATTACTACGATGACTACGAGAATGAGCGTAGCATCACTGACATCGCCGAGCGTTCGTACATGCCTGCACTGAATACCCTGCACGACATGATCAACGAGAACGGCAAGTATTTCAAGGTGGCCTTCTCACTCTCCGGCACCGGCATTGAGCAGTTGGAGTACCATGCCCCGCAGGTGATTGAGAAACTGCAGAAGATGAACGAGACCGGTTGCGTGGAGTTCTTGGCAGAGCCCTACAGTCACGGTCTGTCATCATTGGCTAATGAGGAGACCTTCGCCCTCGACGTGAAGAAGCAGGCTGCGAAGATTGAGGAGCTGTTTGGTAAGAAACCCACAGTGGCCCGTAACTCCTCGCTCATCTACAGCGATGATATCGGCGCCCAGATTGCCGCTATGGGCTTCAAGGGCATGTTGACCGAGGGTGCCAAGCACGTGCTGGGTTGGAAGTCGCCGCACTATGTCTACAATTGTAACATCGCGCCGAACCTGAAGCTGTTGCTCCGCGACGTCGAGCTGTCGGACGATATATCCCTGCGCTTCAACAACGCTGAGTGGGAGGGCTATCCTCTTTTCGCCGATGCCTATATCGATCGCATCGCCCGTCTGCCGGAAGAGGAGCAGATCATCAATATCTTCATGGAACTGTCGGCACTGGGTATTGCTCAGCCGTTAAGCTCAAACATCCTCGACTTCATTCACGCGCTGCCCGGATGTGCCAAGGAGAAAGGCATTACCTTCTCTACGCCGACGGAGATCTGCAAGGCCTGCAAGAGCGTGGGTAACCTCGATGTACCCGACACCCTGTCGTGGGTCGATGAGGAGCGTGACGTCAGCTGTTGGCTTGGTAACGCCATGCAGCATGAGGCCTTCAATAAGCTCTATTCTGTGGCCGACCGTCTGCGCATCGCCAACGATCCGCGTATCAATCAGGACTGGGATTATCTGCAGGCTTCCAACAACTTCCGCTTCATGACCACCAAACCCTCTAACGTGGGACTGGATCGTGGTATCTACAGTGGTCCGTTCGATGCCTTCACCAATTATATGAATATCCTTGGTGACTTCATCAACAGAGTCAATGCCCTCTATCCGCTCGATATCGACAACGACGAGCTTGAAGGTCTGCTCACCACCATTAAGAACCAGGGTGATGAGATTGAGATGAAGGATAAGGAGATTGTTCGTCTGAAGGCGAAAATCGAGAAACTGGAGGCTGCGAAGCCCAAGGCTGAGAAGAAGCCGAAGGCAGCTGCTAAGAAATAAGAAAATCCCCCGCAATGTTGCGGGGGATTTCTTTTTTACTTGATAGAAACTGTGATTTTCTGCAGGTCTTTGTCGGCGCTGCTGGTGCCGACCATCACCTCGTATTTACCGGGTACCACACGCATGGAGTTCGTCTTCTCATCCCAACCCTCGAAGCGCTCGCGGGGTAGGGGAATGGTCAGGGCCTTGCTCTCGCCGGGGTTGAGGACAACCTGACTGTAGGCACGCAACGACTTCAGCGGACCGTTGGCATCAGCGATGCGACGGATGTATACCTGAACAGTCTCAAGGCCTTCGCGCTTGCCGGTATTCTTCACACTCACGCGTACCTTATTATTACTATAGGTGGGTTTGCTGATGTCGAAACTGGTATAGCTCAGTCCAAAACCGAAGGGGAAGAGCGGTTCGCCCTGGAAATAGCGATAGGTGCGGTTCTTCATCGTGTAGTCGAGGAAGTCGGGTAGGTCGTTGGTACTCTTATAGAACGTGATGGGCAGACGACCGCTGGGGTCCTTCTCGCCAAAGAGCACTTCGGCGAGGGCTGTACCACCTTGTTCACCGGCATACCACCATTGCAGGATGGCATCACAAGATTCCAACTCAGACACCAGCCCCATGGCTGAGCCGGAGCAGTTCACGAAGATCACGCGCTTGCCGGCCTTATGTAGTGTGGCGAGGATGTCGCGTTGGGCCTGGGGCAGCTCAATGCTTTCACGATCGCCACCTCTGAAACCGGGCTCACTCACACGCATCTCCTCACCTTCCAGACTGGGCGAGATACCGCCTACGAAGATCACGGTCTCGGTTTCGCCGATCTGTGCCAAGAGTTGTTCGGGCGTGGGATTGAGTTTGCTGACGATGTCGAAGTTAAGTCCGCCATAGCCGGCTTCCTGTACGTAGTCGATCTGGATGCGATAGTGCTGTCCGGCCTTTACACTCAGCTCTTTCTTACCACGCTGGATGCGCTGGCGGGCACTCCAGATGTTGACGAGGGTGTCGCCGTTTACCAAGAGACGTATCTTGTCGTCGCCGCTAATCTCGAAACTAAGCGTCTCGTTGCGCGTGGGGATGAAGGTGGCATCGTAGCGGCCGGAGAACTGTTCGAGGTTGACACCCGGTGCGAAGACCGTGTTACCACCGTTGCTCAGGCGTACAGGTCCCTCGATACGGGTCACCACAGCAGGCACGCCCTCCATCTCGGTGTTGTTCCAATAAGTAGCCTGAAGACCCCGGTTGCCGAGCGGATCACGCAGCTCGTTAAGACGACTCTCGAAGGCCTCGTTGCGTGTCAGACCGCAGCCTTGTATAAAACGCACACGGGCATTGGCATCCTTTGCTTTCGCTTTCTGGGTAATGCCTTCGAGGGCAGTGATCGTGCGGGTGGGATAGCCGGAATAGTTGCCCCACATCATTACGGAGTCATTGGCGTTCGGCCCCATCACCACGAGGTCGATTTTTCCGGCAAGCGGCAGCACCTGATTGCGGTTCTGCAGCAGCACGATGCTCTTACGGGCCATCTCGAGGGCGAGGGCTTTATGCTCTTTCGAGGCAATCACGCTCTCGGGAATCTTCGTCCAGGGGTTCAGGTCGTCGTTGTCAAAGTCACCGAGTTCAAAACGCGCAATCAACAGACGGCGCAGACTACGATCGAGGTCGGCCTCCTTGATATCACCCCGCTTGACGGCTGCAGGCAGGTTCTTATACTCAGAACCACACTCCACATCTGTACCTGCCAGTACGGCCTGTGCCGATGCCTCAGCACCATCCTTAGCGGTGTTATGCCAACGGGGTAGGAAGTCGCGGATGGCGCCGCAGTCGCTGGTGATAATGCCGTCGAAACCCCACTCATCGCGTAGGATTTGCTGCTCATAACGGGTCTGTGAACAACAGGGCTGACCGTCTATGCGCTGGTAGGCACACATAATCTCTGCTACCTCTCCCTCTTGCACCAAGGCTTTAAAAGCAGGGAGATAGGTTTCCCAGAGGTCGCGCTCGGGCAGGTTTTCCACGTTGAACGTGTGGCGGTTCCACTCTGGACCGCTATGCACGGCGAAGTGCTTGGCGCACGCCAGGAGCTTGCGATATTTTTCGCCCAGACGCTTCCCATCATAAGTATATCCTTGCAGTCCTCTCACCACGGCCAGTCCCATCTTCGAGGTGAGGAAAGGATCCTCGCCGTAGGTCTCCTGCCCGCGTCCCCAGCGGGGGTCACGGAAGATGTTGATGTTTGGCGTCCAGAAGGAGAGGCTCTGGTAACGCTTGATATTACCACTGCGCTTGGCCTGCTGAGCCTTCACACGGGCCTCGTCGCTGACAGCGGTGAATACCTGATGCAGCAGGGCGTCGTCCCATGAGGCAGCCATTGCCATCGTGATGGGAAACACCGTTGCATAACTGTTGCGTCCCACACCGTGCAGCGCTTCATTCCACCATTGGAATTGCGGGATACCGAGGCGCGGGATGGCGGGTGAGGTGTCCATCATCAGCGATACTTTCTCTTCGAGCGTCAGACGGGTGAGCAGGTCGTCAGCACGCTGCGCTGCGGAGAGTTGTGGATTCTGATACGGCAGTGTCTGAGCCATGAGGGTGGTTGACGCCCATGTCAGTAAAGTCGTCAGGAATAGTTTTCTCATATTGTTCTGTTTTTATTGTGAGTAATTTTAATTCGTTTACGGTTGCAAAGATAAGAAAAAAACTTGAAATATATAGTGCTTTCAAGTTTTTTTTGTAACTTTGCACCCAGAATGAAAAGGATACTGCTGATACTATTCGCTATTAACTGTGTACTATTCACGGCTTCTGCTCAGAAGCGCGATAGGTACGAGTTCAAACGCAATTTGCCAGTCTATGCCGACTCGCTGATTGCTGATTTCGACTTTCCTTTGGCATGGGGCCATAGTGATATCAAGGACTTTAATGAGTGGAAGAAGGTAGCGCGGCAAAAGGTGTTCGACTGTATGCTGATGCCGCCTCCAGCACCCTCCAATGGATTCGAGGCGAAGGTGCTCTATGAGGAACAGCGCGATGGCTACAAAGCACGGAAAATAGAAATCCGACTGTCACGATATTATACCGTTCCCGCCTATGTGCTGATTCCCGACGGTAAGGGCCCGTTTCCGGCTGTGAACTGTTTGCACGACCATGGGGCTCATCTCTTTATAGGTAAGGAGAAGATGATCCGGCCACTGGCCTGTGAAGACTCCACGGTGATTCGTGATGCCGATGACTGGCTGAAGGGTTACGAGGGCCAGTTCTTTGGCGACTATCTGGCCAAGAACGGCTACGTAGTGTTCTCGGCCGATGCCCCGATGTGGGGAGAGCGCGGACAGATGGAAGGACCCCGTCGCGACCGTTACGACATGATAGCGGGTAATATGATGATGTACGGCATCGACCTGTCGGCATGGATGACCTACGACGATATTGCTGGTACGGACTTTCTCGCCTCGATGCCCGAGGTAGATGCCCGACGCATCGGTTGTACGGGCTGGTCGATGGGAGCCTATCGCGCCTGGATGCTCTCGGCATTGTCAGACCGTATCAAGGTAGGCACGGCTGTGTGTTGGATGGTGACAACCGACGAGCAGATGTCGTTTAAATATGACCGTACGGAGAACGGCGGTTTTGCCAACTGTTTCCCGGGTCTGCGTCGCTGGTTGGACTATCCGCATGTGGCCAGTATCGCCTGTCCCAAGCCGATGCTGTTTATCAATGGTTCACAAGACAAACTCTTCCCTGTGGCTGGTGCTGAGAAAGCTTTCCTGACAATGCATGAGACATGGAAATCCCAGAGTGCCGGTAACAAACTCGAAACCGAACTCTGGGATATGCCTCACAGTTGTCCCAAGAAGGCCCAGGAGCGTGTCCTACAGTTCTTCAAAAAGTATTTGTGAAATCTATGTATATAAGACGGCGATTGTTATGCAGTTTGATGTTGGTCTTGTGCGTTATGAGCGTGCAGGCGCAGACCGCTGATGAAGTAAAGGATATCATCAGAAAGGTGAATACCTATTGGCAGACGAACAATCCTGCCGAAGTTCGTTCATTCTGGGACAATGCCGCCTATCACACAGGTAACATGGAGGTCTACAAACTCTTAAAGGATCAGCAGATGCTCGATTATAGCATCCGCTGGGCTGAGCACAACCAATGGAAGGGCGCTACGGAGCCTGATCCAGCCAAGTGGAAGTACAAGAATTATGGTGAAGGACAAGATTATGTACTCTTCGGCGACTGGCAGATCTGTTTTCAGACGTATATCGATTTATACAACCTGCAATCTAATGAAAAGAAGGTGGCAAGAGCCAAAGAGGTGATGGGCTATGAGGCCGATTCGAAGGTTCACGACTACTGGTGGTGGGCCGATGCCCTCTATATGGTGATGCCTGTGATGACGAAGATGTACAAACTTACGGGCGATGAAAAGTATCTGCGTAAACTCTATGAGAATATCCTCTATAGCGACAGTATCATGTTGGATCGTGAAACAGGGCTCTATTTCCGCGACGGGAAGTATGTTTATCCGAAGCACAAGACTGAGGCAGGGAAAAAGGATTTCTGGGCGCGTGGCGACGGCTGGGTGCTTGCTGGATTAGCAAAGGTGCTGCAAGATATGCCTGAAACCTATGTTCGTCAGCCGTTCTTTGTGGAGAAATTTACCAATCTGGCCCGTGGCGTGAAGAAACTCCAGCAGCCACAAGGCCACTGGACACGTTCGATGATGGACCCAGAACAGGCACCTGGCTATGAAACCTCGGGCACAGCTTTCTTCTGCTATGGTTTGCTCTGGGGTGTAAACAACGGCTATCTCTCGAAGAAGGAGTTTGCTCCTACGATTAAGAAAGCCTGGAACTATCTGACGACTATTGCTTTGCAGAATAACGGCAGGATAGGCTATGTACAGCCCATCGGTGAGCGAGCCATCCCGGGACAGACTGTCGATGCCAATTCTCAAGCCAACTTCGGCGTAGGTGCCTTCCTGTTAGCTGCTTGTGAATATGTAAAATATATTAGCCGATGAATCTGTTGTTGACTATCGGTCTGGCTATTGCCAATCTACTGCCGCAGGCTGGCGATGCGTTTTGGCGCGACTCCATTCCCACGGAGATGCGACAGAGCTATATCTCCTATGGAAACCAGTATGCAGGCAAGCCTTGGACGGTGCTGCCGTGGACGGTATTCGCAGAGAACAAGATCACGGGTAACCGGGTGAACTACGAAGGCCTCTGTTTTGAGAAACGTCGACAGTTGGCAGCCCTCGTTATGGCTGAGATTATGGAGGGTAGAGGCCGTTTCATCAGCGATATCATCAATGGTTTGGGCAGTTTCTGCGAGGAGACGTGGTGGGGCATCCCTGCGCACTACAGCAAGCCCATTCCACTGACAGAGTTGCAGGAGGTGGATCTTTTCAATGCCGAGACGGCTAGTCTCGTAGTATGGACGAGGTATATGCTTGAAAAACAGTTGGATGTGTTCTCGTCAGCGCTCTGTCAGCGTATCGACCGCGAGATAGAACGACGTATCCTTCAGCCTGCTGTGGAGAAAGACTACTGGTGGAAGACGGCAGGCATGAACTGGAATCCATGGATCTGTTCCAACTGGCTGGCTTGTGTGCTTATCTGTGAGAAGGATGAGGCTCGCAAGGCTGAAGCCATCCGACAGATTCGTCAGGCCATACGGGCCTTCATCGATGCCTATCCTGAGGATGGCGGATGCGATGAAGGACCTGGCTATTGGGACCGCGCTGCAGCATCGATGTTCGAGATCCTGAGGCTGTTGCCCGATGACGCCAACTTCTCCGGAATGTTCGGAAAAATCCAAAGGATGGCCGCCTACGCCTATAAAACCTATATCGGCAATGACTACTGCGTGTGCTTTGCCGATGCACATGAGAATAAGGCTGTGCAACAGGTGAACATTGTTTATCCGTTTGGGCTGTGGCTGAACGACCAGACAATGCGTGCGTTTGGCGCTTATCTGGGTCAGCGGAAACAGGTGCTCTCCAATCCTGCTGCCCTCTTCGATAAGAGTGGCAATTTCCCCACCTTGGGGCGTGAACTCTTTTTTCTGCGTCATATTCGCGAGTTTATGGCCGAACAACCACATGAGCCTCTGCTGAAAGATGTGTGGCTGCCTGATCTGCAGATCATGACAGCTCGTCGTGGAAACCTCTATGTAGCCATGAAGGGCGGCCATAATGGTGAGAGCCACAACCACAACGATGTAGGCTCATTCATCGTTTACAGTAATAGTGAACCTCTTTTCATCGACCCAGCTGTGGGGGAATACACCGCCCAGACTTTCGGCAAAGGTCGCTATGATATATGGACCATGCAGTCGCAGTATCACAATCTGCCCCAGATCAATGGCGTTGATCAGAAAGATGGCAAGTCGTTTGCTGCCAAGGTTGTCAGTCATAAGAACGGACAACTGACACTCGACATCGCTGCAGCCTATCCCAACGAGGCCGCCGTCAAGTCGTGGAAACGTACTGTGTCAGCCCGGGCAACGGGCATTTCTGTGGTTGAGGACTATGAACTCGATGCCTGTCGCCAGCCCACACGACTGATGTTGATGGCTCTGTCGCCCACGGCCCTGCAGCATTTGCATTACGACAAGCGTCAGTTGGAAGTCACCGTTGAAGACATCAGCGACAAGCTAGACCCCGTGTTAAAAAAAATGTGGGGATCACAGATGTTTCGCATCATCCTGACTGTGAAATCAGCCAAACTGAAGGATCAGATAAAATATACGATCAAATGATTCCTGTAGAATGAATATTAAACTTTTTTCTTTTCTAATCGTCATATAGTCAGATACAAGAAAAAAAGATTTGATGAAAGATTTTCAACCATTACGATTTTTATTATTGGCATTCTTCGTCGTGACGTTGAATGCCTGTGCGCAGTCATCCAAACTGCCTGTTATCACGATTACTGCCAATACCGAGTTGAACGCCACGAAGAAAGTGACGGCTCACATGAAGACCGACGGCTATGACGGCAACATCGGCATCAAATTGCGTGGCAACAGCTCGCTGAGTTTCAATCAGAAGAAGTACACCTTCGAGACACGTGACGACGACGGTGAGGAACAGGATGTCGCCCTGCTGGACATGCCCGCCCACAGCGACTGGGTGCTGCTGGCCCCCTACAACGACGTCTCTATGTTGCGTGACCCGATGGCCTTCCAAATGTGGCGCGAGATGGGCCACTGGGCACCGCGAACCAAGATGGTGGAACTGGTGTTCAATGGTGACTATTGCGGCATTTACGTCCTTTCCGAAGCCATTAAGCGGGGAAAAGACCGCGTCAATATCAGTAAGCTGAAGAAGTCTGATGTCAATGGTCGTGACGTCACCGGTGGCTATATTCTTCGCATCGACACCTACAACGACGACGATGCCACCTTCCCCTCGAAGGTGCCCGGCATCGGTCCTGGCATCATGACCAGTCAGATCACCTGGTCGTGCATCTATCCCAAGAAAAAGAGCCTGCAGCCCGAGCAGATGAGTTATATCCAGAACTATATCGACACCGTGGAGAGCGTGATTCAGGGGCCCGACTTCGCCGATCCTAAAAAGGGCTATGCCCGTTATATCGATGTGCCCTCGTTTGTCGACTATTTCATCCACACTGAACTCAGCCTGAATGCCGATGGCTATAAGCGAAGTGCCTATTTCTATAAGGAGAAACAACAGGAGGACGGTACGGGTGGCAAGTTGGTGGCCGGCCCCGTATGGGACTACAACCTAGCTTACGGTAACTGCAACTTCTGTAATGCCAACCAACTTGAGGACTGGTGCTTCGAAGGCTGCAACACCCAGCCTACGCCCGCCTTCTGGCAACGGCTGTTGCAGGATCCCGCTTTCAGAAAGGCTGTCAAGGTGCGCTATCAGGAACTTCGAAAGACGGTCCTCAGTACCAAGCATCTTAATGCGTTCATCGACAGTCAGGCAAAGTTGTTGCAGAAGTCCAAAGACCATCATTTCGAGACCTTCCCTGAGTTGCTGGTCAACCAGAACCGACCCCAGCAGGGCGCACGGCCCCAAGGACCTCCGATGATGGGAGGCTTCGGCATGTTCGGTGGTGGGCGCAACTTCAGTTTTGACCCCATCTCGATGTTTGCTGCCTACCGTGTCAGCAGCTACGACGAGGAGATCACCATCCTCAAACAATGGCTTGCCGACCGTCTGGCCTTCCTCGACAAGAACATCAGCCGTTTTGATACCGACTGGGAACCTCGTATCCAACAGCCTAAAGAGATCAAGTCGCAGTTTGGTGGCTTTGGAGGTGGCGGCTTCGGCGGAGGTTTCGGCGGAGGCTTTGGTGGTGGAGGTTTCGGCGGAGGAGGCTTTGGCGGTGGCTTCCCCTTCCCGAGAATGCAATAGAATTATGTCACTAATGAAACTGTAATACCCAATAAATCATAAATCCCAAAGCAAAATAGCATCGCTTTGGGATTTATTTCGTATCTTCGCAGCAGATTCAACTGACAAATAAACATGAAGATCAGAACATTTATCACAGCCACATTGGCGTTGCTTGCATCTGCAACCAGTGCCCAAGGTTTCCAGAATCCCGTATTGGCGGGCTTCCATGCTGACCCAAGCGTTTGCAGGGCAGGCGATGACTTTTATCTCGTAAACAGCACGTTCCAGTATTTCCCAGGTGTGCCGGTGTTCCACTCGAAGGACCTCATCCACTGGGAACAGGTGGGCAACTGTCTGACGCGACCCTCGCAGGTGGACCTGAAGGGCACCGACGGCAACAGCGGCATCTATGCGCCCACTATCCGCTACCACGATGGTCGGTTCTACATGGTGACGACTGTGTTCCCCTCGCGTCGCCACTTCTATGTGTGGACAGACAATCCTGCCGGGGAGTGGTCGGAGCCGATAGTGTTAGACTTCGTGCCGACAGTTACCACTCGATAGGTCTCCCAATGGGTTGGATGAGTCTCTGCAATCCCGATTACACCAAATATTCGCTGACAGAGCGCAAGGGCTTCCT
>CADAAR010000032.1 GCA_902785945.1 uncultured Prevotellaceae bacterium | reverse complement strand
GGGTCGCAACTGCCAATAGCGAAGTCAATCACAATAGGCTCCGACCACTCCCCGGCAGGATTGTCTGTCCACACATAGAAGTGGCGACGCGAGGGGAACACAGTCGTCACCATGTAGAACCGGCCTTCGTGGTAGCGGATGGTGGGCGCATAGATGCCGCTGTTGCCGTCGGTTCCCTTCAAGTCAACCTGAGAGTGACGCGTCAGACAGTTGCCCACCTGCTCCCAATTCACCAAGTCTTTCGAGTGGAACACCGGTACGCCTGGGAAATACTGAAACGTGCTGTTTACGAGATAAAAGTCATCGCCAGCCCTGCACACACTCGGGTCGGCATGAAAGCCTGGCAACACAGGATTCTTGAAACCCTGAGCATATCCCATCGCCAATAGCATAGCTAATGCAATAAATAGTATAAGTCTTTTCTTCATTTTCATTTGTTACTTACTGGCATACCAATTTTTTAAGACGTAGAAAGCTTTCTTCTTCTCGCCTTTGTCGCTGAAGAGGCCCTTGCGGTTGTAGTAGTCCTGAACGTCGGGCAGCACACGACGGGGCGAACGGAAATCCTTCAGAATCCAGGGGGTTGTGCCAGCGAGACCCTCTATCTTGTCGAGCATCGCACAGTTTTCGCGGTAGAGGTTCTCCTGGAACTCCTCCGTCCATCGCTGGTTCTGGGCGCCGTGATAGCCGTATTTGGCCCCACCGCCGAACTCACTGACGATGACGGGTTTGTTGTAGGGAATTTCCCAGCGCATCTTCGGGGCATCGTTCACGTCGCGGTACCAGCCGATGTATTGGTTGAAACTGACCACATCGACATACTGGTTCATATTGTCGTTCAGACGGTTTACATAGTTCGAGGCACCCGTTACCTCCATCGCCATAGAGATGAGGCGGGTGTTGTCGAGCGTGCGGGCATATTGGGCAAGGTTACCAAGAAACTGGTCACGTTCTGGTGAGTGGGGCGTCTCGTTGGCAATGCTCCAGATGATGATGTTTGCACGGTTGTGGTCGCGGGCAATCATATCGCGCAGCTGGTTCTGGGCGTTCTCGTAGGTCTTGGGATTCTTCCATGCGATGGTCCAATAGACGGGAATCTCCGACCATACCAGGATACCCATCTTCTCTGCCTCGCGCACCATTTCTTCGTGGTGCGGATAGTGAGCCAGACGTACGAAATTGCAGCCCAGTTCCTTGGCCCATCCAAGGAGTGTGCGGGCATCCTCAACCGTATTGGCACGTCCACCGCCATTAGGTTTCTCATTATGAATGGAAATGCCCTTCAGGAAAATGGGCTGACCATTGAGCAGGATCTGCTTGTCGCGTGTCTCGATGGTACGGAAGCCGATGCTGTCGGAGATGGTGGATGTATCGAGCGAGACGTCCACACGATAGCGCTTGGGACTCTCAGGGCTCCAAAGCGACAATTTCTTTGAGTGAATGGTGAAGAGTGAAGAGTGAATAGTACCGTTGGAATCGGTGGTGAGGGTCTTCTTCAGTTTAAGCTCAGGGATGCTGACGGTGATGCTGTGACCGGCTTCCGCCTTGTTGAGTTTGGCACTGAAACTGATTTCGCGATTCTTTGCCTTCGCATCAGCCTTCTGCAGCTGCAGACTGTAATCCTCGAGATACACGGGTGTTACCTTCACCAGCTTTACATCGCGGGTGATGCCGCCGTAGTTCCACCAGTCGAAGATCTGCGTGGGAACATCCTCGGCATGACGCTTGTTGTCGACCTTGACGATGATGGTGTTTTCTCCCTCCTTCAGCAGGTCGCTGATATCGTAGTTGAATGGCGTGAAGCCACCGATGTGACGGCCCACATGTCGGCTGTTCACATACACATGACAGTCGTAGTTGACGGCGCCGAAATACAACAGCGTCCGTACATCCTGCATCGGCACAGCCTGGAAGCTTTTCTTAAACCATACTGTCCCTTCATAGAAGAACAGCCGCTCGTCCTGTGTATTCCAGTCGCCGGGAATCCGCATGGTGGGTGATTTGTCGAAGTCGTACTCAATAAGGTCTTCTGGCTTCTGCGGCTTGGCATTTTGGAAGAATCCCCATCGTGTGGGATTCATGCGGTAGTCGTAATAGCCTTCTTCCTGCACGTCAACGATGTAGTTCCACTCGCCGTTGAGCGACATGCTCTCGTAGGCATTGACGTTTTGAATCAAGGGTTGCGCAACTGCTGATGCCACCGTGAGGCATCCGCCTCCGATGACTGAAAGGATGATATTCAGAAAATGTCTCATAATGTGTTGATTTTGGTGCAAAGATAATAAAAATCTTGATAAGTGCATCATCAATTCAGCACAAATGACTAAAATTGTCTATAAACTTTTTCTGTCTTTTTTCGTCTAACCTGCAGATAAAACAAACAATAACATGAAAAAGTTACTATTTTGGGTGCTGTCCTGTATGATAGGTAGCGTGTGTCATGCAGAAGACATCACGATACGTTACAATGGTGCGAAAGCGGAGGTACAGCAGAAAGCCAAGGACAGTGTGTCGTTTCGAGAAGGGTGTCAAGCAGATTGAATGCGACATCGAAGGTCAGCGTGTCACTATCACCTACGATGCTGACAAGACCAACTCTGATGCCATCATCAAGAGCTTCGACAAGTTCGGCTATAAAGCCACCGAGATCAAGACCGAGAAGCCTGTCAAGCAGGTTAATAAAAAGTAAGTATCAGCTTAAACTCACGACTCACGGGACCTATTCCCGTGAGTCGTGATACTTAGTTTACTCAGGATTCTTTGAGTGGTAGTACTCGAGGGCTGGACCATCGATGGCATATTTCGTGTGCAGCATCCAGACCTCACGAATCGGAGTAAGTTCGAGCAGTCCGTAGGGCAGTACGGTGTTGTCGTTGCACTCATAACCCAGATGCTGGAAGTACATCTTCCAAGAGGTGTCCTCTACTTCGCCTTCATCATTCGGCGTGAAGCCTACGCCATCCTGCCAGTTGTCGTCGTCATCACCACCCATGTCGTTGTGACCGTGGTCACCGTTAATAGACATCAGCGGGTGGAGGAACACCTTACCACTGGTGATACCGGCAGCTGTCATACGACCCCAAACTTGGGTCTTGAAGTTCTCCATCATATCCACAGTTCCTACAAAGTAGTTCTTGTTGTACTTTTGCAGTGCCTCTTCGAGCTGAGTGTAACGTACGTTAGCCTTATAGGTATCATACTCGTCGGGATTACCGTGACCCATGAAGGCAACAACACCCTGTGCAGCATAGTTGCTATACAGACTGTTCAGTTCCTTAGCCACGAGCTCCACATCGGCCTCAGCATCCTGCAGCAGGGGCACACCAAGCTTCAGTTCAACGTTGGCCAGATAGCTGTCGTCGAGGTCGCCGTTAGAGTTATTGGCAAAGTCCTTGATGTAGTTGATTACACGGGTGTACTCCTCACCGGGAATCACCTGGAGCGACTGTACGACGATCTCGTTGTACTGTACACCCTCGGCAGCAAAGGCGTTGAGCCAGAAGGGAGGTGCATAGTAGTTACGGATCTCAGCACCGTCGGCAGCATTCTCACCAGCAGCTGCACGGTTGATACAGATGGCTGACGAATAGCTCAGGAACACATCGTAATCAGGGAAAGCATGCTTATAGGCATCGATAGTCAGATCGAAGGCGTCGAAAGCCTGCTGCCATGTAGAACCGAAGGCCACAAGCAGGATCACCTTGTCGTGCGACTTTTGAGCCTTCACGTCGTTGGTGACGAGCAGCTGATAGCGCTCCCAGTTGGACGACGGCTCACGGACGGTATCCTTCTTCTCGATGGTCACCGTGTCTTTCTTGATGACTTCCTTCTCAACGATCTTCTCTACTTCCTTTTCTTTTTCACAGGCAGAGAAACCTGCGGTGAGGCAAACGGCTACGATTGCCAACACGAAATACTTAATCTTCTTCATTGTCACTTGATTTTAAGTTAGACTTATTGTTTGTAATTTGAAGCTTTTTACCATGTGTAAAACGGACGGTCAACGTACCATATATCGTGCGTCCTGGAGTGGTGGTACCTAAGTGCAGACCATGATAGGTGCGGTCGACATAATCGAAGATGTTATCAATCCCAGCCTCTACCCGGAAGAGCAACTTCTTGCTGACAGGAAATTCATGGGTTGTGGCAACACGCCAGATATGATAGCCCTTACCGTTACCATCGATTTGATAATAGCGCGTACTCGACATTCGTCCATAGAGACCTGCTCCTAACTGATAACCATTGTTGAAAGCGTGATTCCATGTGGCGAACCAACTGCCCTTGTGATGGGCTGTACCATCGATGATGACATCAACTAATTTCTCATGCGTGGTGTCGTATTGCTTGGCATCAGTATCGAGGTAGCTATAGCTGGCGCCTGCCATCCACTCCTGATTGATGCGGTAGCGCAGCGAGACATCGATGCCCTTGGTGACTGCCGACTCCAGATTCTGATATTGGCGGGTCTTCCGAGGGTCGTATTTCACGATATACTCGGCAGGCGCTTTTGAATTGGGAATGGTTACCAGCGTGATCATATTGTCGACATCGTTGATATAACCCGTCACCGTCAGGTTCAGTCCCTGCCAATTGTACTCACCGCTGACGGCATAGTAATTGGAGGTCTGAGGGGTCAGGTCTTCGTTACCTAAATATAAATAGGTGGCGTTCATGTATTTGACGTAACGGTAATGCTGCTCCTTGGGAGTTGGCGTCTTAAAGCCTTGACTCCAAGTGGCCCTCAGCCGGAAGTCGTTGCCAATGGAGAGCATACCTGATACTTTTGGTGTGAGTCGGTTGCCGAACTGTTCGTTATGATTGAATCGCAGACCGCCAGTCAGATTAAATGCAAGACGATTGTTAAGCGCATAGTTGAATTCGTCCTGAACGTATGCGGCTTCAGTATTATCGCGTGCCACACCTCCCTCTACTCGCATCGGTGCTTCAAGATAGTCGTAACGCCACTCAAGACCGGTACTCAGACGGTTGTTCATGGGAAGCGAGAAGATGCCTTTCGCGTGTGCCATGATACGGCGCTGGTCACTCTGCAGCTCCTCGTCGTCAGGGAAGTAGGGATAATAAGGTGTGAAGTTACCCTGAGGGTCATAACCGTCGGTGAGGGTGATGGCCGTGAAATAATAATAGTAGGCGTGACGATCCCAATTCACGTCGAGCGTCACCTGATCAGTTTTATTAATATGCCACTTACCACCAGCAGCTACGCTCTGGTTGCGGTACTCCATGTCATAGGTCTTCACATCGACAGCAGCATATTTGCCACTTTGACGATAGATACGTTTCCAGTAGGTGCTTCCCTCTGCATAGAGCTCAAGATTCTTCATAGGCTCGTAGGTCAGACGTTCGCTCACCTGCCAGTTGGTGTGGCGATTAACAGTCATATTTTTGGAATCTTCTATCAGGCGTTCCGTCTGACTGGGATCCTCGATAGAGGTGTTCTGCCAACCATCGGAGTGTTGCAGCTGGAAGTTGGTGTAGCTCTTCAGCTTGCCGATAGAGATGCCCAAACCGTTATGCTGGCGCAGGTCACCATAACTGCCACCTCGGGTGCTGTTTTCAATGAGCAGACCCTCGTTGTGCTTCTTCATGATGATGTTCACCACACCCGCAATGGCATCGGAGCCATAGAGAGCCGAGGAGGCACCTTTCACAATCTCTATCTTCTCGATATTGTGTGGATCGATGAGCGAGAGCTCGTTCTGTCCACCCACATCGCCATGAATGCGCTTGCCGTCGATCAGCACGAGGATATAGCCATTGCCAAGACCATTCAACTGCATCTGAGAACCCATATCGTCTTCATTGAAGGCAAACGATGCCGTGAGACCTGAGAGGATATCCTCAATGCTTCGACCAGCATAGTTACGGAGCATCTTCGAGGTGATGACCTCTGTCTGAACGGGCGCATCTTTCAGCAGGTGCTGGGTTCCAGTACCTGTCACCACTACCTCCTGCAAACTGTCTGAGCGCCATATATCATGCTGCGCCTCGACAGATAAGACTGCGCATAAAGACAGCAGTTTTACTGTTAGTAATCGTTTCATGTCAAAAAAGCTTTCCGCTACGCTAACTCCTGAACGCGCGTACTTATTATATCTATTGGCAGGTCTTCTGACTTTCCCCAGTCTGCCATACCTTCCCGACTCATTGTCAGTGGCGTTATACAGGCAGACCCATTCTAAGGGGGATTACAGCTGCAGGAACAGTTCCGGACTCACACCGGATTCCCTTACACCGTAGTGGCTACAGCCACCAGATTGCCATTCTCGGGGGCAAAGATACGGACAATAATTGGATTATGCAAGTTTTTTGAGAATAAATTGCATAATAATAAAATAATGTGTATCTTTGCAGGCGAGTATGGTAAAGAAAATATGTGGTCTTCTCATCGCTTTATCATGTGGGGGTGTTGCATTCTCACAAATACACAAGATGGAACATCGCGACACTGTGGCCCACTCATATAATCTGAACCCTATCGTTGTGACAGGTTCTGGTCATCACCAACGACTGAAAAGTACGGCAACACCAGTACATGTCATCTCCTCTCAGGAAATAAGAGAGCAAGGTATTACAACCTTTGATGGTGCCCTTCAGCGTATGATGCCGCAGGCTTCGATGGCACCCAATAGCATGGGTTCGCAGCTGCGACTTAACGGATTGGGTAACAAGTATATCCTTATTCTCATTAATGGTCAAAAGTTGTCTGGCGATATCTCGAACAATGTCGACCTGAACCGTATCAATATGTTGCGAGTGAAGCGTATTGAGGTGCTCGACGGTGCTGCCTCTTCACTTTATGGTTCAGACGCCATTGCTGGTGTCATCAATATCATTACCGACCAGCCTACACAGGACCTCATTGGTGTCACATCCGATACCAGAATTTCTGGACACGGTGTGTTCACAGAGTCTGTTGCTCTCGATATCTTTAAGAATGGTTTTGGATCTTATACGTCGTTTACCCATGACCAAGCCGACAGCTATCGAAACAACGATTTGGAATACTTAAAAGGTTCAGACACAGAAACACAACCATCGATAGCTCCTTTGTCAACAGGCTATCGAGCCAATATCATCGGACAAAAATTCACCTACTCTCCTAATCAGTATCTTGCGCTGAATGCCAGTTTAGACTATTCTTATAAAATCACCGATCGCCCAAATACTCGCGATGACATTACTGGCGGCACTGACTACGAGATGCGCTATAAAGGGTTCAGGTGGAATGTGGGTGGAATCTATAAATTCAGTTCTAAGAATTCGCTACAGTTAGACTTTGTAACAGACCGATTTCGCTACGGAAAGGAATATGATGTGGAGACCAAGACGAATGCCGTTGGCGACTATGTGCAGTCGAAAAAGCAGCGCATGATGGAAGGGCAACTCAAGGCCATTCTTGGACTTACGCAGAACTCTACCACCATCTTTGGTGCCGACTGGCGAAAGGACTATCTCACAGCCACTAGTGGCAATATCGACCAGCATGTCTATTCACTGGCTGCCTATGCTCAACACGAGATGAAGTTCCTCAAAGACTTTACGGCTACACTTGGTTTGCGACTGACGCATCATGAGACATTCAATCAGCATCTAACACCAAAGGCGACTTTGATGTATGCACCAGGCAGTTTCCGATTCCGTGTAACATACTCTGCAGGTTTCCGTGCTCCAGGCCTCGATGAACTATATTATCACTATTTCTCTGTAAATCGCGGTAAGGTGCAAGTCAGTTTTGGCAATCAGAATCTGAAACCAGAAAAGAGCAACTACTTCTCACTCAATGCTGAGTATCGCAATGATATGATTGCTATCAGTCTGACGGGATACATAAACCGCATCAACGATATGGTAGTAAAGCAGAATATAGATGTTGACGATGCAACACGGCAGATGCTGATGGGTGAGTTTCCAGAGATGACGCAGGAACAGGCCGATAAGATGGTGAGCTATGCATGTTATCAGAACAGTGATAAGGGCGATGTGAAAGGCCTTCAGTTGAATGTCTCTACCAATATTTCCCGAGACTTCAACATCTCTGCCAACTATGCCTATACCTACGCCCGCAGCAAGGGTGATGAGCAATGGACACTTCTGGACCGCAGCATTCGCCACACAGCTACCATCATGGCAAACTATCATCATTCGTGGGGACGATATGGACTGAATGTCAACCTAAACGGTCGCTTGCAGTCGAAGACTTATTATACAGGTACTTATGAAGATGCGCCTGGCTATGGTATCTGGAACCTGCAGACCACCCATAGCTTCGACATTGCGAAGTGGGCTCTTCTGGAACCCAGTCTTGGTGTTGACAACATCTTCAATCGCGTAGATCGTCGCATTGACTCCTCTACACGCAAATATGCGCTCTATTCACCAGGGCGTATGTTGGTAATTGGATTAAAGCTGCGATTTAAGTAATATGAAGACAGCGTTCCTGATAGCAGCACCCACGAGTGGTTCTGGCAAGACGACAATTGCCAGAGGACTGATGGCATTGCTGACCTCGAAGGGCATGAAGGTGCAACCATTCAAATGCGGACCAGACTATATCGACACGATGTTCCACGAGGCTGTCTGCGGACGACCCAGCATCAACCTCGATACGTTTATGGCTTCGCCAGAGCATGTGAAAGAGCTCTTTGTTCACTATGGTTTAGATGCTGAGGTGTGTATTGTAGAGGGGATGATGGGACTCTTCGACGGCTATGACCGTGAGCGTGGCTCGTCGTATGAGATAGCTCGTGTGTTGGATATTCCTGTGGTCTTGGTAATCGATGCGAAGTCGGCGGCTTATTCGATGGCGGCCTTGCTCTCAGGCTTTATCCATTTCAGAGAGGACGTGCGGATTGCGGGCGTTATTTTTAATAAGGTGGGGTCAGAAAAACACTTTTCGATGCTGCAGCAGGTGTGCGAGGACTTGGGTGTCGAATGCTTCGGCTATCTGCCCAAGAATCCTTCATTAGAACAAGGCTCACGCTATTTGGGTCTTGATTTCTCGGAAAAAACGGAGAACAAGGAGCTGATAAATCTTTTGGAGGAACATGTCAGATGGCAGAGAATGTTAGAGCTTTGATAGCGCGTAACAAGGAATCGTTTTCGTTTCTTTATCAGGAGACGATTGACAGTTTTGCTCAGGTTCGTTTTTTCGATCCTGAGACGGAGGTTCCATCGTTTGAGGACATTGACTTATTATATCTCCCAGGTGGTTATCCTGAGAAACATCTGGAGGCTTTGGTAAGAAACGAGACCTGCAGGAAAGCGATTCGTGACTATGCAGAGCAAGGTGGGCGAGTTGTGGCAGAATGTGGAGGTATGATGTATCTCTGCAAGAGTATCGTGACTGATGAAGGTGAGTATCTGATGTGCGGGGTGCTACCCTACAAGATTTCTGCGCGCAAGGCAGACCGCAAACTCTCGCTAGGCTATCGTCGATTTATGCTTGATGGTAAGGAATACAGAGGTCATGAGTTCCATTACACGCAGTTCTTAGGCGAAGCGCCTAAAAGCATTGTTCAAGTTTACGATGCCAAAGGTAACCCCGTTCCTACTCCTGTGTTCAGATATAAGAATGTTTTAGCAAGCTATACCCACCTTTATCAAATATGAAGCATCTCCATCCTATCATGTTCGCAGGTACAGGCAGCGATGTCGGCAAGAGCATCGTTGCTGCAGCTTTCTGCCGTATCTTTAGGCAGGACGGCTATCAGCCAGCACCCTTCAAGGCACAGAATATGGCGCTGAACTCATACGCCACACCAGAGGGATTCGAGATAGGACGTGCTCAGGCTGTTCAAGCTGAGGCTGCTGGCATTCCTTGTCATACGGACATGAACCCCTTGTTGTTAAAGCCTCAAAGCGATCATATATCCCAAGTCATTCTGAATGGCAAACCTATTGGCAACAAAGATGCGTATGATTACTGGCGACAAGGTACATCGGAAATAGACTTCCGCAAAGCAGTCTGCGATGCTTTTGATCGTCTGACTAAACGCTATAATCCCATCGTGATGGAGGGTGCTGGCAGTATTGCAGAGATTAATCTGAAGGATCGCGATTTGGTAAATATGTCGATGGCCCGTCATGCGAAGGCTGATGTCATCTTGGTGGGCGATATCGATCGTGGAGGTGTGTTCGCTTCCGTTTATGGCAGTATCGCTCTGCAAAGCCCAGAAGACAGACAACTTATCAAAGGCATCATCATCAATAAGTTTCGTGGCGATATGCGCCTTTTTGATGAAGGTCGCAAGATGCTCGAAGATATCTGTGGCGTGCCTGTCTTGGGTGTGATACCTTATTATAAGGATATTTATATCGATGAGGAGGATAGCGTGGCGTTGGAGCAGAAACGTCGTCAACTAGCTGAGGGTAAGGTTAATGTGGCTGTAGTGCTACTTCGACATATCAGCAACTATACTGATTTTGATACGTTGGAGCGTGACCCACGTGTTAATCTCTTCTACACCAATAATACCTCTGACATTCAACAGGCAGACATCATCATCCTGCCTGGCACTAAAGCTACGCTCGACGACCTGATGGAACTGCGTCGTAATGGTTGTGCGCAGGCCATCCAGCGTGCTCATCGTGATGGTAAGATAGTGATTGGTATTTGTGGCGGCTATCAGATGTTAGGCCAGACGGTTGAAGACCCTGATGGCATCGAAGGTAGTATCACGAGTCTGCCCGGTCTTGGTCTTCTGCCTATTCATACCACGATGACACCTGAGAAAACTACACGTCAGGTGACGTTTATGTTCGAAGGCCAAGAGTGTAAAGGCTATGAAATTCATCAGGGCGTTAGCGATACTGCTGAGGCTATCTTGCAGACAGACCACTGCATCGGCACCTACATTCACGGCTTCCTCGATAATACCCCAGTGATTGAGTATTTGCTCAAGGATAAGGCCGTTTCTACTCGTTCTGAACAAAGTCTTGCCGATTTCAAAGAAGAGCAGTATAACAAGTTAGCTGAATACGTGCGTCAACATGTGGATATCGACCAGACTTACAAAATTTTGACTAATGGCTAATGCGATAACCCTTTTGATTGGTTGGGTGCTCGACCTCATTTTTGGTGATCCTGCACGATTGCCACATCCTATCGTGTGGTTTGGCAAGGTTATTTCTGCGTTCGAGCACAGCTTGAACAAGGGGAATCATCGCAAGTTGAAAGGTGCGCTGACGGCTATCGGACTGATCCTGTTTGTCTTCGTCATCGCCTGGATGCTTCGAAAGCTTTTAGGCATCTTCGCCCTATTTATTTTCGACGGTACTCATGATCAAGTGTACCAGATTCCTGTGTTTCTTTATCTTTTCGATATTCTGGCCATCTTTTATTGTCTGGCAGGAACGACACTTATTCGTGAGGTGCGGGCTGTCTTCCTCGCCCTTGATCGCTCACTTGAAGAAGGCCGTCAGCAGGTAGCCCGTATTGTTGGTCGTGATACCTCGGAGTTGTCTGCGCAAGAGGTTCGTACTGCAGCTTTGGAAACCTTGGCAGAGAATCTGAGTGATGGGGTGATTGCTCCTTTGTTCTGGTTTGCCATTTTAGGAACACCAGGTATGTTTGCTTATAAAATGGTGAACACGCTCGACTCGATGATTGGCTACAAGACAGAGCGTTATAAGGACTTTGGTTGTTGGGCTGCCCATATCGATGATATCGCCAACTATATCCCCGCCCGCCTCACGGCCTTGCTGATGGTCTTGGGTAATGGGCATTTGGGGTTATTGCGTTTTGTTTGGAAGAACGGACGAAATCACGCTTCTCCCAATAGCGGCTATCCAGAAGCTGCCCTCGCAGGCATTCTTGATTGCCGCTTTGGTGGTCCTCACTATTATTTTGGTCAACTGTTTGACAAACCCTATATTGGGGAGAACGATCGTTCCCTCACCACTGCCGACATGAAGACTGCCGTACGTGTAAACCGTATCGCAGAAATCTTGATGGTGATGCTAACTTTTGCTTACCTTTGTACTCTCATATGGCAGACAAATCCCTGAAACGACAGTTGAAGGTACTCACCATCCCAGTATTCATCGAGATGGCGTTGGTGATGTTGTTGGGTGCTGTCGACACCGTGATGTTGAGCCGCTACAGCGATAATAGTGTGGCAGCGGTGGGACTCGACAACCAACTTATCTCGCTCGTGTTTCTCGTATATCAGTTCTTCTCAATGGGTGCGGCCATTCTCTGTGCTCAATACATTGGGGCAGGACTCAGAAAGCGGTTGGTGCAGGTGGTAGGTATGGCGCTGGTGGTGAACCTGATACTTGGCCTTACGGTCAGCGTCCTACTCTTTTTCTACGCAGAGCAATTATTGCAACTCATGGGATTAAGGCCTGAACTGATGGGCGACGGACTGGTTTATCTGAGGTTGACGGGTGCGCTGTCGTTCTTCCAAGCATTGTCACTCACGTTCTCAGCCTCGTTGAGAAGTGCTGACAAGGTGGTTTATCCAATGGTAGTGACGGGTATTGTTAACGTTCTGAACATCATAGGCAACTACGCGCTGATTTTCGGACATTGGGGCTTTCCGCAATTGGGAGTCGAGGGTGCAGCCATCGCCACAGCCACCAGCCGAGCTATTGCTATGGTGCTGCTTGCCGCCATCCACTTCAAGGTGCATATCCCCCGCTTTCCACTGCACTATTTCCGTCCCATCCCTTGGCAGGAATTGAGAAACCTGCTGTACATAGGTATTCCCGCTATGAGTGAGAATATTTCTTATTGCCTGTCGCAGGTGGTCATCACGTATTTCATCAACCAGATCAGTAATGAGGCGTTGGCCGCGAGGACATATTGTCACAACATGATAATGTTTGTTTATCTGTTCTGTCTCAGTATCACACAGGGTGGCGACATCCTTGTAGGACACCTCGTGGGTCAGCGACGGCATCAGGCCGCATACGTCCTTGGTAACTATTTCTTCCGCTGGTCGATGATTATTACGCTCACAGGCTCGGCACTGCTGGCATTGTCAGGGCGAAGCATCCTCAGCGCCTTTACCGACAATCAGGAAATCATAGCCATGGGTGTCTGGGTGCTCTTTATCGACTGGTTTCTGGAGATCGGTCGTACCTCTAACATCTTCGCCGTTGGGACATTACGGGCTACGGGCGATGCTATCTACCCTGTGGTCATTGCCATCATTTTCAACTGGAGCATCGCTGTAGGACTGAGCTATATCATCGGTATTCCGCTTGGCTATGGACTTATTGGCATGTGGGTAGGCTTCGCCCTCGATGAGAATGTCCGCGGAGTCATCCTTATGCGTCGTTGGCGGTCAGGCAAGTGGAGAAATAAAGGATTTGTCGAAAGGGATTGATTCAGAAGTATTTGGTAATCTTCGCGTTGTCGAAGTTGTTCATCTCGTTCATCATACGGACAGCGGAGTCGATGATGGGGAAAGCGCAGAGGGCGCCAGTACCTTCGCCAAGACGGAGGCCAAGATGGAGTAGGGGCTTAGCGTTTATGATGTCGAGCATCATCTTGTGGCCAGACTCATCGCCACAATGGGTGAAAATCATATAGTCTTGCGAGGCTGGATAAAGTCGGATGGCAGCTAAAGCACAAGCTGTCATGATAAAACCGTCGACTAATATAATAAGGTGTTGTTCAGCAGCTCGGAGCATCGCACCAATGGCGGCGATCATCTCGAAGCCACCGAAGTAGCGGAGCGGATCACGGGGACGGTTCTGCGTGATACCATTTTCGCAGAAAATTGGATCATCAGAACCGTCCCCGTGATACCGCTCAACAGCCTTCGACAACACCTCGTATTTATGGCGGATGCCATCGTTGTTGAGGCCGGCGCCTGCACCAATGCAGTCCTTGAGGGGGATGTCGCCAAAGATACTCATCCAAATGCTGGAGGGCGAGGTGTTGCCAATGCCCATCTCGCCGATGGAGAGGATGCGACAGCCTTCAGCGATGCAGTCATCAACAAGGTCGCTGCCAATTTGTATGGCTTTGTTGAACTCCTCTTCACTCATAGCAGGTTCGTAGAGGAAGTTCTTGGTGCCTCGGGCTATCTTGCGGTCGATGATACCATCAAACTTAGACAAATCACAGTCGACACCAACATCGACGATACGAAGTTTGAAGCCATGCTGGCGACAGAACATATTGACACCGCCTCCACCACGGGTGAAATTAATCATCTGCTGCCAAGTGACCTCACGAGGCGATACGCTGACTCCCTCGCGCTCAATGCCGTGATCGCCACCTAAGAGTAGATGACAAGGATGGGCCAGAGAAGGTTCCAATGTCTGCTGAATCAGGCAGACTTGCATCGCCAACTCCTCCAGACGGCCCAAAGAACCCTTAGGCTTGTTCAGGTTGTCGATCTTCTTTTGGATTGCAGCCTGCATCGACTTGTTTAATGGTTGTATGTCGAACGTCTTCATTTGATTTTAACTTCTATTCCACTAACCATTAATAGGACCTCGTCAGCCTTCGAGGCAATATACTGGTTCATCCAACCTTCGAGGTCCGTAAATTTTCGTTGGATGGCATTTTCGCTGACACCACCAAGACCAATCTCATTTGTCACAAAGATATAGGTGGCATCAGGCTCTGTGAACTTATCGAACTCAGCCTTAGCCAATTCAAGCGACTTGTCGACGTCTGAATTATTAGCGAAGAAGAAATTGGTGAGCCAGAGTGTCACGCAGTCGATAACGACCACTCTGCCCGTCATATCGTGAAGACTTAGGTTGGTCTCTTCTTCGATGTTCGTCCACTGCGGTCCACGACGTTCCTGATGCTTGCGAACGCGTTCATGAAACTCCTCATCCCAGATATGGGCTGTGGCCATATAGACAGGATTCGGACTCAGACTCAACGCCAGTTCCTCAGCCTTCGTACTCTTGCCTGAGCGTTGACCACCAGTAATCAGAATAATCTTTTTCATAACGCACACACCACTAAATATACCGTCAGTTCCACCAGCAGACAGACGGCTCCGCAGCAGTCACCTGTATAACCACGAAGCTTGTTCCAAATGAGCAGATAAAGGAAATACATCACCAAGCAAGGGATAAAGATGATCATCTCCCACGATAACTCTGTATACCACAAATACAAACCCATTGGCAACAAGCCTTGTATGGCAAGGCCGATGCCTGCCCAGGCACTGAACTTCCGATAAATGGTTTTGTTCTTCGCTTCTTCCTCCCTTCTGGCGTAGGGCATCATCAGAATGAGTTCTGCTGTCACCATTCTGGCATATGGCGTTGCTGCCAGAATGGTCAGAGTTGCCATTATTGGTGACAGCGATAAAAGCGTAGCAAAGAGCAACAGATGATAAAGAAAAAGTCCAATGACGCCATAGGTGCCAATATGCGAATCTTTCATGATGGCGAGGATGCGCTCACGGTCTGAACCTCCGCCTCCGAAACCATCCAGGAAATCAGCCAAACCGTCCTCATGCAAAGCACCTGTAATCAGCAGTCTCACCACGATGGCCAACAAGACAGCAACGGCATAAGGCAACATGAGACTTCCGAAGTAAAGTGTCGCTGCCATCAGACCTCCTGTGAGCCAGCCCGTCAGAGGCCAATACTCAACAACGGAATTATAGCTTTCTTTCGAAGGCTGATGCAGTCGCCAGAAGGGCAGTCGCGTAAAAAAGACAAACGCAGCCCAAATTCGGTCATACCATCGGGTTTGGTCGATATTTATTTGCATATTATTCGAATTTGCTTGCAAAAATACAAAATTATTTTGTACTTTTGCAGACAAATAAGAAATATTACTAAAGAAATGAAGAAAACAGCCTTTTTGTTGGTTATTGCTGTCGTTCTTTGTGCTTGTTCTGGAAAGAATTCACAGTCACAAGCATCTGCTGATACGGCTTCAAATGATTCCATTGTTACCATCGATGTCAAGTATGCCACAGGCTTTAGTGTGCGCGACTCTGCTGATATCCGTTTGGTGGATGTGGGCAAGCACGACCATTTTGCTTTGGTTCAGAGCGACGATGTGAGTGTACCCAATGGCTATACAAAGATTCGGGTGCCTATCAAAAACACGATTTGTATGACGGCCTTGCAGTTGTCGAACTTCACCATTCTTGATGCCCATGATGTGGTGAAGGGCATCACAGGCACGAAGAACCTCTTCAACAAGGACATCTTGGCGCGCGTGAAAGACGGTCGTATCGTGAAGATAGGTATGGAAGGCAATTTCGATACCGAACTGGTGCTGGCTGCCAATCCTGATGTCATCTTTATCTCGCCCTCGAAGCGTGGTGGCTATGATGCCATTAAGGAGACGGGCATCACGTTAGTGCCTCATCTGGGGTATCAGGAATTGGATCCCTTAGGTCAGGCCGAATGGATTAAGTTTGTGGGGATGTTTATCGGAAAGGAGCGTGTGGCTAATGAGGTATTCGCTGGCATCGAGAGCCGATATAGTGACCTGAAGGAAAAAGCTAGTAAGGCAGAGACTCATCCGACGGTGTTCAGTGGTGAGATGCACTATGGTAACTGGCATGCTGTTGGAGGCAAGAATTATCTGGCACAGATTTTCCGCGATGCTGGTGCTGACTATGTCATTAATGATGAGGAAACGGCAGGTGAGGATTTGGAATTCGAGAAGATGTATGCCCTCGCTGCTAAAGCCGACTATTGGCGCATCCTGAACAGTTTTCCTGGTGAATTCACCTATGAGGCTCTGAAAGCCTCTGAGCCTCGCAATGAACTCTTCAAGGCTTACAAGGAGAAGAAGGTCATTTACTGCAACATGAAGCAGCAGGCCTATTATGAGATATCTCCTGTTCAGCCTGATGTGCTGTTGAAGGACTTCGTGGCTATCTTCCACCCAGAACTCGTAGAACCCGACTATCAGCCTACCTATTACAGACTGTTGAAGTAATATGAAGCGAACGCTGCCACTCATATTGACGCTTATTGCAGGCATCCTGGTGCTGCTGGTTATTAACCTGCTTATCGGCTCTGTCAAGATTCCTGTGGCAGACGTGTGTCGTATCCTGATGGGCGATGACTCCAACGAGATTTGGACGAACATTATTTTCAGCAGTCGTCTGCCTCAGGCGTTGACAGCCATTATGGCAGGTGCAGGTCTTGCGGTCAGTGGACTTCAGATGCAGACGGTCTTCCGCAATCCTCTGGCAGGTCCGTCTGTATTAGGTATCAGCAACGGTTCTGCCCTCGGTGTCGCCTTCGTGGTCCTATTGTCTGGTAAAATAGGGGGAGTGGCCCTCTCTCGTCTGGGCTATATGGGGGATGCTGCTATGAGTGTAGCTGCCATCATAGGTGCTATGGCCGTATTGCTGCTGATACTCTGGTTGTCGCAGAAGGTGAAGGGCAATGTCACCTTGTTAATCATTGGTGTAATGATAGGTTATCTGGCCAATGCTATCATCGGTGTACTGAAGTTCCTTGCGCCTGAAGAAGATGTCAAGTCGTTCGTCGTTTGGGGACTGGGCTCCTTCTCAAGAGTTTCTGGCGATGAGATGGTGTTGTTCATTGTACTGATGTGTATTTTATTGCCGTTAGCATGTCTCTTGGTGAAAGACATGAACCTGATGTTGTTGGGCGACCGCTATGCATCGAATCTTGGTTTGAACATCCGTCGCAGTCGTATGTTGGTAATTATTTCCTCAGGTATATTAGTCGCCATCGTCACAGCCTATTGCGGACCAATCATGTTCATCGGACTGGCGGTTCCCCATCTTGCTCGTGCCATTTTCCGTACTTCCGATCATCGCACCTTGATGCCAGCCACTGCCCTTTGTGGGGCTGTGCTAGCACTTTTCTGTAATTTCATCGCTCGTATGCCTGGTTTCGAGGGAGCTTTGCCTGTTAATAGCGTCACAGCCTTAGTAGGAGCTCCTGTTATTGCTGCGGTCCTTTTTGGCAAGCGGAAGAACGAAACTGGAGAATAAAAGTCTTTAGAGAATCGTTTTGATGTCTCTGAGGTTGTCCACAACGAACGTTAGATTCTTTGGGAACTCCTCTGATGGTACTTGCCAGCGATTGAAGAGCATCGCATCGAGGTCTGCGTTGAGGGCTCCAAGAATATCACTCTGCAAATTGTCACCTATCATCAAGGTGGTTTCGCGGCTGGCTCCAGACATTTTGAGAGCGTAGTCGAAATAGGTTTTCGAGGGTTTGTTCACCCCTGCGTCTTCGCTCAGGATAATGGTGTCGAAGTATTTGTGTAGACCACAAGCATCGAGTTTCTTGTATTGCACTTCATGGAAACCATTACTACACATGTGCATCCGATAGCCCTTTTGGCGTAAGTAATCCATCAAGTCGTGTGCGCCATCGATGACGCCAGGTTTCGTGGCGCAAAAGTCTAGGAACCTATCACTGATTTCCAAACATAGTTCTTTTGTAATTTCAATCCCTTTGCCAACGCTCAAAGGGCGACGAAATCGCTCTACAATGAGATAATCACGGGTGATTTCGCCTTTGGCGTACTGTGTCCAAAGGTCGATATTCGCAGTCCAGTAGGCATCATAGAATACCTGTGGGTCTTCGAAATAACGGTCTAAACGAAAACATTCAAATGTCTCGCTTAGGGCAATGACAGCATTACCATGCGTGTCGTAAAGGGTATCGTCGAAGTCAATAAATAGATCTTTATAGCGCATAATAATTCGTGAAATTCGTTTAATTCGTTGTCGAGAAAATCTTTCCGTTGTCGTCAATCAGTAATATCGTGAGTTCGCCGTTAGGCAAAAGAGGCAGGCAATGCTTAGTACAATGGCGGATGACCGTCTGTGCAAAATCCTGCAGCTGTTCTGTTGGGATTCGCTCCCATAACTCTCTTGCCAGCGTGATGTCGCTGATGTCAATAGTGATGCCAGAATCCTGTAGCATCTGCTGGATAAAGTTGAGGTCCATCGTGGTCTTGCGACTATGGGTGTCGAGATGTCCTGCTGCGAGTTTGACAGCCTTGCCCAGCATCACGCCCAGCGTCACTTGCTTGAAGTCGAGCTCATTGGCCATCTTCAGCGTCTCACCGATATAGTTGCCATATTCCACAAATGCCTGTTGTGGCAAGTCTGGATAGAGGGCCTTTACAAATCGCTCACTCTTGGCGCCACTGTTGATCACCACTCGCTCTGAACCACTTGCTTTAGCTACCTTCATACACTTGCGGATACTGTCGATAAAAGCCTCCTCTGAGAATGGTTTGACGATGCCAGAGACACCGATAATTGAGATGCCGCCCTCGATACCAAGACGAGGATTGAAGGTTCTTCGGGCAATCTCTGCGCCTTGAGGCACACTGATGGTTACACGGAGTGGGACACCAAAAGGTTCGAGGTTACGGCGAATCATCTCTCGCGGTGCCTTGTTGATAGCCGCCTCCCCAGGAGGAAAATCGAATCCTGGCAGCGTGAATCGTCCTACGCCCTCGCCGCCGAGAATCACAAACCCATCACCATGATTCTCAACCTTCGCCCTTACCTCGATGCCATCCGTCACATCAGGATCGTCGCCAGCCTCCTTGATACAATAGGCATAACCATCGCCATAACCCACCGCCACACCGATCGTCTCGCCATTGGGCAGCAATACTGGCACCTCTTTGGGTTGCTCGCCAAACAATAGCTGCTTCGTTGCTGCTATTGCTGCTGCTGTAGCACAAGTGCCAGTTGTCAGCCCGCTATGCAAAGGATAGAAATCTGGTAGCAATTTTTCCACCGCCCTCCGCAATCCGTATGGACCGTTGACACAAGTCCCCTGTATCAACTCTGGGCGCTTGATAACGATGATACGCATACCTTTGGCCCGTGCTGCAGCTACTTTCTCACAAAAGCCTCCACTAATGCCGCTTTCCTTCAGCAGGATAGCATCGGCATCGATTTCGATATCATTGCTATCTTTAAAGTAGCATAGCTGGTCGTCAGTGGCACCTTGCTCATAAGCTAACAAGAGACTGCTCTCGCGATTCAGAATGCGATAGACGACCTTGATGCCCTGCGCCTCCAAATATCTCAGTTTGCTGATGCTCTGCACACCTGTCGTCGCCAGCAGCGAATGAATATCAGTCGGCACTTGCGAGTAGTCATCAATCCACTCGATGCTTGTATCGCGCTCTGGATAGATACGCTCATAACGAACAACGGGTATCTGCATCGACTCGGCCACTTCGGCTATCGTCTTATGTAATTGCGAGGCAAAGGGGTGGGCTGCATCTACAATCAAGCGAATCTCATGTTCCTGACAGAAAGCCTGCATCGCCTTACCGTCCATCGCTCCATCGATGCGCTGTCCGTTGTGCAGCGACAGTTCTTGCATTCCCGCTGACGCGCCTACCCGTAGCCTTTCACCAGTCTTTGTACTATAAAAGAATGGTGACCCCGCCTCTTCCAGCACCCCTGCGGCCTTTCGTCCTTCCGTTGTTCCTCCGAATACCAGTATCATTGCTAAATTCTGCCACAAAGATACAGCTTTTTGTCGATATCGGCAATAAAACGGGCGTTTTTTTACAAGGCCTTCCAACACTTTTTCCTTGGCCTTCTAAAAAGTGTTGGAAGGCCTTGTAGCAAGAAATCCATAGCCACGTGATTTCTGTCAGGCAGAAAAGGCGAGGATTTTTACTTCACATAAATCTTCTGCCCATTAACGATGTTCAAGCCTTTCTGCAGGGTGCTTATGCGCTGACCTTGGAGGTTATAAATATGATGTCTGACGGCTGATGTCTGATAGCTGATGGCTTCAATTCCTGTCGTTTGTGCTTCGAATTCTCCAGTGAAGGACTCGTTGCTATTCTCCACAGTGACGGTGTAACGGCCTTTCTCGTAGGCAGAGATGTCGATGTTGAGGCCTACGATGCTGCCAGCGTTGATGGCTTTCTGATAGACATCTTTGCCCGTTTCATCAGTAATGCGCACCAGATAGGCATCGTCAAGCGGGTTGAGATGAATAGCTAACTGTTGTTGGCTATATTCGCCATATAGAGCCATTTCATCTCCTCTCCTCATCGGAGCTTTGGGCTTTGTCTTGATCGTATGTGAGAAGTCGAAGCGTTGCTTCCGGGCTCCCATGACTTCAGGGGTAGCTCCATCTTCACAACTGTCGTCGAGGTAGATAACTTCATCGCCAACAGTGCATGACATCAGAAACTCCGGCGTAGGATCTGCTAAAATCGGATCACATGGACTACTGAGTGGCCCACGAACACATCCAACACCTTCCAGCCAGAAAGTATCAAGGTAACTTTGGCCTTCATCTCCACACATCCTAATGTCTCTATATACACCTTTAAAACCTTCTATTCCTCCTGTCTGCTTCGGTCCTATAATAAAAGGTGAAGACCCATTCGTTATGAACCGCAGGGTATCGTTGGCACCGAGGGAGAAGTCGTACTTGATCACCATAGATTGTTTTCTCTCATCGTAATAGTACACTTTCTTATCCTCTTCGTACCATGCTCCCACTTTAGTCAGGGAAGGTTTGGGAGTCGAATACTCATTTGTGTAATCTGGGTTAACAAATCGTTGGCACATCATCTGTTTACACTCATCATTGAATGATGTAAACCGACTGATAGACCTGCCACCACATTCTCGTAATGAGGCAATGGCCCAGATGATGCTTCAGATGGATATGTGTGAAAGGCGTGGCAGTGGGATAGACCGGGCAACGGATGCTATCAGTCAGATGAAACTACCTGCATACAAAGCCCAAAGCGGAGATGACTATACGCGCATAACACTATTCCCCAAGAAAAAGGTCAGCGAAATGACCAGAGAAGAGCGCATTGCCGTATGCTATCAACACGCCTGTCTGTTGTATGAAGATGGGCTGGTCATTAACAATCAAATTGTACGTGAACGTTTCAATTTGAACAAGAACCAAGCCGTTATGGCATCACGTATTCTTGCTGATACTCAGGAAAGCGGCCTCATAAAGATGAAAGATCCTGAAACGGAGTCTAAAAGATATTCTTCTTATATACCTTATTATGGATGATTCTTATTTTCATGTGAATCCACGTCACAACAAAACAGCCTGAATATCAGTTACTTCCAATTTTCACACGAATCCACCAATAGATAAATCCATTCAATATTCAAAGACATCTGCCCCGATAAGAGCAGATGTCTTTTGCACAGATTTCTGGCTTATGGACGTTGAACCAACTAATTGCTATTTCCCGTTCATCCAAGCCATCAGTTCATTGATGCCCCATATCACAGACACAATGAGGAAAGATACGATGTTTTTCCCAAAGTTGTATCAATTGCCTATGAAAAATGTGCCAAAAGGATAAAACCGGAAATGGCTAAAAATCAGCGGATTATGAAAACAAGCTCACCAAGACCTATGGAAAACCGCCGTTGAAGGGTATGGAAATCGCTTGCCAACTCAGAAAAAAGTTGTACCTTTGCTTAGGAAAACGGAGGGTACGATTGTATTAAGAGAAAAGACTGCAAAACAGATGACAGGCAAACGGGAATTCGAAATTATCTTCAGACAGCATTACGACGGAATGTTCCGACTGGCCAGGAGGATGCTGGGTGACGACGCAGAAAGCAAGGATGTGGTAAGCGACGTGTTCGCCTACCTGCTGAAGAGCAACATCGACTTGAAGTCGGATACACTTCAAGCTTTTCTGCTGACAAGCGTCCGCAACCGCTGCATCAATCTGCTTGTGCACAAACAGAAAGAGCAGCAAATGCAAAAGGCTGTGGTGGTGGAGATGATGACACCTGAGCGGACAGCAGAGGAGGAACAACTTCAGATGCTTCATCACTACATCGACACGCAGATGCCAGCGCTGACCCAGCAAATACTCCGCCTGCGCTACCAGCAGGGACTGAAGTATCGCGAGATAGCCGAGGTGCTGCAAGTGAGCGAAGTCACCGTCCACAATCATCTGTCGCAGTCGCTCAAAGAATTAAAGGACCATTTTAAAGCATTAGGTTATGGAATCAAATGACAATCTGGAACAACTCCTCAAGCAGATGTATGCCAAGGAAATCCTTCACGACGAGGATATAGACATGAAGGACATCGTCGACGAAGAGTGGGCGAAGTTTGAGGCGGAACATTTTGGAAGTGAACAAGGAAAAGTGAAAAGCAAAAAGGTTTCGTTTCTCAAGATAGCTGCTATGTTTATTGGTGTGCTGATGCTCTCTGGTATCGCTTATGCTGCAATCCATGTTATCAGCAGTCATAAGCAACAGGATCAGGCGCTGCAGGAGGTGGTGATAATAGATGCAATCTCACCTCTCAACAATCCGCAGGTTGTGCAAGACAGCACCTTCATGAAACCCATTGTCTACGAAGATGCAGAACTGGCAACAATACTAAGCGAACTTGCAACTTTCTATCAGGTGGAACCCGTCTTTATGAAAGAGGAAACCAAGCATCTTCGCCTCTATTTTACATGGTACAAGAAACAGACCATCGACGATATTGTAGATACGTTCAACAAGTTCGAGCGCATCCACATCACTCGCGAAGACAAGAAACTGATTGTAGAATAACTATAGCCAACGACTTCATGAAACATGATATATTCACAGCCCTGTTCTGTGTACTGACATTATGTGCTCAAGCACAGACCGTCAGTCGCGATTACCAGAACGAGTCATTGTCGAAAGTGCTCGAAGACCTGAATACAGCCACCAGCGACAAGACCATCTATTTCATCTACGACGAACTGGAGGATTTCACCGTGACCAGCCACTTCAGCAATCTCCCCATCCAGGAAGCCATCCGCGAGGTGATCGGCTTCTATCCGATGAAGGTGACCTACGACGGCGACAAGATCTTCGTTGAATGTACTCAGAAGGAAGATGCGAAGGTGATAGGTCGCATCGTGGATGAAAACGGACACCCTATAGAATTCGCCAACATCTCATTGCGGAGCATCGCAGAAACTCCTAATGACAAAGAAAATTCCACATACTTAAACGGTGGTGTGAGCAATGAGAACGGCGATTTCGTGATTCCCTGCGAGGCCCAGCGCATTATCCTGAAGGTATCGTTTGTGGGCTACAAGACGGTAGAACGTAACGTCAGCGTGGGCCACATCGGCACCATCACCCTCCAGCCAGAGACCTATATGGTGCAGGGTGTAGAGGTGAAGGGCGAGATTCCACAATACAAAGCGGCTCAGGGCGGATTGACGGTCGACGTGCAGCACTCCATCCTGCACGACATCGGTACCGCCAACGATCTGCTTGCGATGTTACCAATGATTCAGCAGGGCAGCGATGGCAAGTTCAATGTGTTGGCCAAAGGAGAGCCCGAAATCTATATCAATAATAAAAAGGTACATGATGCCATCGAGTTGAAACAACTCAAGTCGGTTGACATCAAAAGTGTAGATATTATTATTGCTCCTGGAGCCCAGTATAACGCTGAGGTGAATGCCGTCATCCGTATCAGGACACTGAAGACGCAAGGCGACGGGTTCAGCCTGATGGCTACCAGTCGGACGTGGAAGAATAACAAATGGAGCAACTATGACGACCTGACCGTAAAATATCGTACGGGCGGATTGGAGGTCTCTGCTAATGTAGCGCTCGACAACGGGCACTTCAGCAACGACCAGACGATCGATCAGGAACTGCATATCAAAAAAGACCTGTTCGATGTTCATGCTACTTTGCCTGGCAGGAGCAGTTGGACGCAGTTGGCGTATCAGGCAGGTATGAGCTATGACTTCAATACCGATCATTCCATCGGTCTGAGCTTCTCTTCGCAGCATATACTCTATGACAATTATAAGTCAGAGATGAAGCAGAACTATCTCAAGAACAGAGCCTTCTATGGTGACGTCGTTCTGAAAACAGATATCGACGAGCTCGATAAACCTGTGTGGGAACTGAACACATACTACGTTGGAAAGGTGGGGAAACTGGACATCGACCTAAACGCTACGATGTTGCAGCGCAAAACGGAGAGCCATCTCCCTCAACAATGATAACCGCAGGATGGTGGCAGGAAAACTGGTGCTGGCTTATCCCGTCTGGAAAGGCATGCTGAGTGGCGGATCGGAGGCTACCTCCACACAAAGCGAAGGCAGGAATGTCAATCAGGAAGGCATCATACCAGAGGCTGACAACGAGATGAAAGAGAAGAACATAGCCGGTTTTGCGGAATACGAATTACAGTTAAACCAGTGGCGCCTGAATGCTGGCCTTCGCTTTGAGCATGTTAAAGCGGATTACTACTCGTTTGGCGAATGGCAGCAAGAGCCCAGCCGGACCTATAACGATTGGTTCCCTAACCTGTCGGTAGCCTGGCAGAAGGATAAGTGGAGCGCCCAGTTGAACTATAGCAAGCGTATCACCCGTCCGCCCTACCGCATGCTGGAATCTATGATCGTCTACGACAGTCGTATGTTCTATGAGGGCGGCAATCCGCTATTACGCCCATCGGTGCGCCAGAGCGTCGATCTTAATCTGACCTGTTCGTGGCTGACTTTTGTCACAGGCTTTACCCGCGAGAACGATCTCTTCACCCATATTGGCAGAGTGTATGATGAGGAGAAGGAGATTGCTATCTTCCAGCCCGTCAACTTCGAC
>CADAAR010000031.1 GCA_902785945.1 uncultured Prevotellaceae bacterium | reverse complement strand
AAACTGAGGCTTAATGGCATGTCGCCCGTACAATACAGGAAGATGCTTACTGCTTCGATTGTTTAACTGTCCAAACTTTGGGGTTCACTTCAGTACCTGGGTTATGGTACCTGTCTCCGTTTTTGTCATTGAGTGCTGAGGTGCAGTATTTCCAAACGCACGGGACCCATCAGACCGGAGGGGGAGAGGGTGCCCATGTTCTGCGAGAGGCTTTTGACACCATAGAAGGCTACGGGGGTGAAGCTGTGCCCCTCTGTGTCAGGTTGTCCGTCGCCGATGAGGCGGTTCACCCAGGTATTCACAACCTTCACCTCGATGGTATTTTTGCCGGGTTTCAATTGCCCCTCGTAGTTCACCTTATACGGGGCTTTCCACAGGAAATCTACATGTTCGCCGTTGATGAAGACATCGGCCATCTGACCCACTTCGCCCAGATCGATAGACAGACCTGCGGGCAGGTGCTTTTTAGGCAGGGTGAAGGTGTTCTGATAGGTGGCGGTGCCAGAGAAGTACTTCACAGCAGGCTCGTCAGAATCCGTCAGGGAGGCGAGCGTCTGCCATTGCCGAGTGCCGGTGGGAGCATCCTGACCTTCGAAGGAAACCGTCCAAGGGCCGTCGAGAGCCACTATGCCAGCGGATTTCAGAGGCGTTGGTTCCGTCAGAGGTTCGGCATTAGGATCAGCCACGATAAACAGGGCGTCGTCGGCTCCCAAATGCAGTCGCCCGTTCTGGAGCGCACCATAAACGGGTTTGCCGTTGACAGGATTCATCACGGTGAGGGTGCCCTTGGCATCGCGGAGCACGATATCCGTATCCACATCTTTTCCGCTGAAATTACGCACCCAATAGATGTTACGGTCACCGTCTACACGATGCACAAAGCGAACACCAGAGATGGAACTTTGGAAGTCGGGTGCTATGCCAGAGCGCTTCAAACCCTCTGCTACAGAGCCGGTCCATACATTAGTACGGCCAGCATGCCAGATGCCGGCTTTCAGACGTTCGAATTCAGGGGTATCATCACCGCGTCCAGCCATACTCACGGGCTCCTTTCCGATAAGGAAAACACCCTCAGAGACCAGCTGATGCAGTTTCTGGAGCACTTCGATGCTCATATTCTGCGTGTGTTCTCCCAGAGCGATTACCTTATAATCCTTGGCATCGATACAATTCAACAACGCGTGCGGGCTGCAGAAATCATAGTTATAGGTGTCAGGCACGTTGGGCAGGGCTTTGCCGTATGCCGAGGCTATGTTGGTATCCTCGCCATAGTACCAGAGCACATCGGCCACATTGCGACCGGCCTGCAGATAGTAGCTGCTGCGAGCCAAGTAGTCGAGCCAGTATTTGGCATATTCTGCCCACGTTTCATGGCGGCTGAACCACTGGCCGAAAATCAAGAGGCCCAGACCGGGACGGAAATCATCAGAGGGTTGGTGGGCACTCTCGTGGATGAAGAAACGGTTGAGACCGCTCATCAGGGCCACATCGGCCACTTCCTTCAGGTTTCCCGGATACCAGGTGTAGGCACCACCCAGCATGCCGTTGGTGGTGAAGCTCTCGCCCGCCACGATGTTCTGTCCGTAGATATGGGCGGTTGATGCCGATTCGCGGATATCGGCCTGATAGGCGACGCTTTCCGCAGCATCCACCGTCCAGATGGCAGCCATCGGCACGGTGGCGGTGCGCTTGGGATCCATACCGTCGCCCACGAAGGTGCGGGCGTTCTCATGACTTTCCGTATAGCGGCCCTTCATCCCGTATTCGCGGAGGATGTCGTTCACGCGGTCGTAGTTGGCGGCAAAGAGTTCGCCGATGGTCTCACGCCAGTCGAAGAGGAAGTTCTCGGTAGCCTTGGAACTTCCGATGATTTCTCCGGTGAGGGCAGGCAGCCACAATCTTAGGTCATAGCCTCTGGCCGACTTGAACGCCTGTTCCATCTTGGGCGTCCAGGTCATCTGCTGGGCCTCGTAGCTGTCGATCATCAGATACTGGATGCCACGGGCGCCTAACAGACCGTTGGCAGCATCCTTGTACATGTCGAGATACGTGTGGAAATAGCGGTTCCAGGCGTCGGCATCCAGTTTGTCGACCTCCAGTCCGGTGGCTTCCGGTGGAGCGGGATGGTTCTGTTTGCCCGTGAGTGAAGCGCCGAAGCGGTAGATGCGCCACTTGCCAGCGGGAGCTTTCCACGTGAGGACACCGTCTTTCACCTTATCGGTCAGGTCGATGGTCTCCTGCACTGCGGCGTCCGTGGTCGGTGTGGGCAGCTGCAGCAGGTCTCCGGGAGTGGTAAAGCCAGCCTTCTCTTCGGCGTGGTTCACCTTATAAATAGTATGGAGTTGCCACTCGTGGATAGGGGTGCCGGTGGGTATCACCACCTGGGCACCGTAGTAGATCAGACTGTAATCGGGCTTGGGGTTGATCACCGTCAGGCGGAAGTGTTTGGCGGTGGTTTCGGGGATGTCCACCGTGATCTGTTCCAGATTGGAAGAAGGCACGCGGATCACTTCCGTCCAGGTCGTACCATCCTGACTGCACAGGAGCGTATTGTCGTAGGTACGATCGGGATCGAACTGTCCCTGCACCTGTCCGCCCACCAGGGTGAAGGAGCGGATGGTCACGGCCTTGGGGAAGTTGTACTGGATCCAGGCGTGGGTGCCCTCTTTGTTGAGCGCCAGTTCCGGACCGTCGTTGATGTCGCCGTTGGTGAGCTGTTCCACGGTGAAATCGCCTCCGCTGGAAGTAACGGTAGCGCCGAGTTCCTGCATCGTCTTTTCTGCCTCCGGCACCCGCACGGCCACCACGGCAATGTCCTGATACCATTGGGACATCTTTTCAAACACAGGCGCATAGATGCCGGCACTCACGTTCTGGAAACGACCGATGGTCTTGTATGGCTCGGGCAGCGTCAGTGTCTGACTCTTGCCGTTACCTTTTACTTCTAATGTGCGCCAGGTGAGTTTCTTCATGGCGTCCTCCGGCTTTACCCAAGGTCCGCCAGTGCTGCTCCATCCGGGCGCAGAGACGATGCCCACCTCCATGCCCAGCGAATCGGCCAGATGGATGGCGTAGGCGAAGTTCTCCTTCCAGACATCACTCAGATACGGTGTCTGTGGCACCACAGGCGGCAGACCCTGCATCATCGTACCGCCGGCGTCAAACTGGTGGAAACCGGCAATGCCGATGCGGTTCATCCATTCCAAGTCCTTGCGGATGCCGTCCTTCGACGTGTTACCATTGATCCAGTGCCACCACACGTAAGGGCGGGCCTCTTTGGGCGGATTTGCAAAACGCTGGTCTTGTGCACTTGCAGTGACGCAAAGGAATGCGCAAACAATAATCATTAATAAACCTTGATGACGATCCATATTTGTTTTTTTAATTAGTTTCGGTCCAAAGATACAAAAAAAATCCCAAAGCAATGTTGTTTTGCCTCGGATTTTAATGATTATTGGGGAATCTGGCTGTTTTTCTTGTAACTCTGCTTTTCGATGGCTGATATTGAAAAAATTGCCTAAAGATTTGACCCATTGGGCGAATTTTCTCACGACTCAGCAATAAAAATGCAAGCATTTATTGCATTCGCTGCTCGAAAATTTGGAAATCTCAATAATAGTTCCTATCTTTGCACCTGATGAAACGAACAGCTTATATAAAAGATATCTAAAACAATAAATTATTATGAATAAGAACGAAAAATTTGTGATTACCATCAACCGAGAAGTCGGTTCGGGTGGACGTACCGTTGGTCGCAAGCTGGCCGAGAAGCTTGGTGTGAAGTATTTCGACAAGGCACTTATCGAGAGCCTAACCGAAAAATATGGTCTCTCCGTTGAGCGTATCGAGGAGATCAAGGCGCAGAAGAAGTCGTGGTGGAAAGACTTCAATACCTACAACCAGACGCTGGTCGGCAGTACCTCGCAGCCTATGCAAGCCGAGGTGAAGCTCGACACCAAGAGCATGTACGAGACCGAGAAGCGCATCCTGCAGGAGCTGGCCGCCAAGGAGTCGTGCGTGGTGGCAGGCCGTACGGGGTTTATGGTATTCCGCAACTGGCCCAACCACCTGAACATCTTTATCCAGGCCTCGATGGAGCACCGTGTCCAGCGCATCATGCAACGACAGAATGTTACTGAGCAGAAGGCTCGCGACATCATTGCGAAGTTGGATGCCGACCGCGAGACCTACATCAAGAAGTATGAGGATACCTCGCGCTATGACACCCGCAACTACCAGCTCGTCATCTCGATGGACAGCCTGAGCGAGGACGACGCTGTCGAGGTTATCATGAATTACGTCGACCGCGCAAGCAAGTTATAATCTCAAAACAATGAAGATCAAGACATGGATGCTCGTTGCTATCCGACCATTGGTAATCACCATGGTCTTCTGCAGTGCATGTGTGTTCACATCGTGTTCGTCGAACGACATCGATCCCGTCACTCCGTCTGAGGAGGAAGCGTACACTGGCATACCCCTCGTCATCCTCGATACCGACATTGGCTCTTCTACTGATGACCTCTTCGCGCTGGAGATGCTCCATTACTATGAGCAGCAGGGACGATGCAAACTGCTCGGCGTGGTGGTGGACCGCGAGGGTGAGGACTGCGCCGCCTGTGCCGATGTGATGGACACGTACTTCAATAACGGCGATGTGCCCATAGGCTTGGTGCGCGAGGGCGTCAGACACCCTGCGATATGGATCAACTACAAGGCTTTGCCCGACTTCACAAAAGCCGACGGCACACCTATGTTCGCCTGCAGCATCGACGACTACTCGGCACTGCCCGACGGCTGGCAACTCTACCGCCGTCTGCTCGCCGCGCAGCCCGACCACTCGGTGAGCATCTGCTCCATCGGCTTCACTGCCTGCCTCGCCCAGTTGCTGGAATCCGTAGGCGACGCCTATTCCCCGTTGTCGGGCGTGGAGCTGGTACGACGCAAGGTGAAGTGCCTCTACATTCAGGGCGGCTCCTTCGGCCAGTCTCCCGAACCCGACTACAACTTCCTTCAGGACATGGACTTTGCCAAGACTTTCTTCCGCCTCTGGCCCTCCGACGTCGACATCATCTTCGACCCCATGGAGACGGGCAACGGCATCGAGTACCTGCCCGAGCAGGTCATTGCAGACATATCGTGGACTGACGAGCATCCCATCAAGCAAGTCTATATGACCTGCAACTGCAACACCGGTCAGATGATGTGGGATCCGCTGACCGTCATCAACGCCGTGGAGGGCGACGACCTTTTCACGCTGACTGAGCGCGGCACTGTGGTGCTCAATGACGACGGTACGGTCATCTTCACCCCTTCGGCCACAGGCAACAGCCGTTTCCAAATGCCTGGCGACGACGCCTGGCGCTCTGCCATGCTGGAGATAATCCGCAACGTGAACAAGATTCTGATCAATAATAATTAGAATATGCAGACAAGATTCAAGAAGAATGCGAAGATTTTCGACATATGCATTACCGCCGTGGCAGGCATGGTGTCGGTGGGCGTGATGCTGTATGCCGTTGTCCACTTCGGCCTGCAGGAGGCGTGGCCGGAACTGGTGCTGAACCTGTTCTATATCGCCTGTCTGGTGATGATATGGATGTATTTCTTCAACCGAATGGATACCCATCGGTTCAACTACTGGTGCTCCATCTTGGTGGGCATGACGGTACTGTTGCGCGATATCCTCTTTGCGCCGCCATTATCCTATTACGCCCTGCATCTGGTCTGCCTCACACTCTCGGTGCTGCTGCTCTGCATGCTCACCTTCTTCTATGCGCGGAAGAACTGGCAGAGCTACACCAAGCGCAACCTGTGGGCTATCTGCGTGATTGACATGATCATTGCCGCACTCTACAACTACGACATCTATCTGCAACCCATCAACGAATACACCGACTATCTGCTGACGGAAATCTGGATTCGTCCCACCATCACCTACGGCCTCGTGGCCTGTTTCGTAACGGAAACAAAATGAAACAATGATAGACGTAAATAACATCAATCGGATATGCGAGTGCAGACATTGAAGTACATCATGCTTGTCATCGGCCTTTGCTTCTGCGGGCAGATAATGGCACAAGGAGGCGTGGGTTCCCTTCTGAAGAAAGTGGGGACATTTATCGACTCCATGTCGGTACGTGGTGTTGACCGAAGCTATATCGATGCACCGGAGAAACCTTGGCAGCTGATAGTGAAAGGCAATGTGAGCCAGACCATCGTGAGCATGAGGACCGAGGGCAGCATGGCCGGTCATGACTATAGTGCCAAACCATCGCTGAAGACCACGCCTGCACAGTATGTAGGTCTGTGGGCAGGCTATCGGGGCTATGGCTTTGGCTACACGGTGAACGTTGGCGGCGACAAGGGTAGCTATCTGACTGTCGGAGCCACGGGAGGCGCCTTCGGCGTCAATGTGCGCATCCATTCGTTCGACAACAGCAACCCTGATTTTAATCTGAACAGCAGCCTGCTTTCTGAGGATCAGACGGAATCATGGAATGACGTACATCTGACGGATCCCATCCGCGTGAAGACAATCATCGCCGACGGATATTATATGTTCAATGGCAAGAAGTTCTCCTATGCCGCCGCCTACGACCAGTCGGTCTTCCAGAAACGTTCGGCGGGGTCGCTGATGGCCGGACTGATGTACAACTATACGCGTATTGATTATGCCTCAGACCAAAATGGCGACCTGGTATATCTGATGGAGGGACTGGGTAAGGTGAAGCTGTGGCAGGGTAGTGCGGGCGTAGGGTATGCCTACAACTGGGTGCCCGCCCGCGGATTGCTCGTCAACGTTATGTTCATGCCCATGCTGACCTTTGTCAACAAGCTCAAGGCCTTCGGCTATGCCACTAACGTAGAACAACTGATGGAAGACCCTATCTTCTGGAATCCGAACACCACCGATGAAGAGTGGGATGAGTGGTTCTATGGCAATGTGCGTGTCACGCCTGTGGGCGATAAGACCTTCAACAGCGGTCTGAGCCTGGGTTTCGATGGCCGTGTGTCGCTGACTTACAACATCGGAAGGTGTTTCTTCAATGCCTACGGACAATTCAACAATATCCGTTATCATCACAACAACAGCAACGGTTATTTGAACGACTGGTTCATCAATACCGCGATTGGCATAAGATTATAATAACAATTAAAGTGCCCTTTTTTGTGAAATATTCCCGTATCGCTTGGTGGTACGGGAATTTTTAGTTACCTTTGCGGCTGGAAAATATATCTTGTCCCGATATGAAGAAGAGCAAACTGTCAAAACGCATTACCTGGAGAGTGATCGGGATTGTGACAATCATCAATGTGTTGGTGATTGGCGTTATATTCTTGTTTGTCATGGCCGTGGCGTTGTTTGAAAGCGATATGCGCGCACAATACCTGATGGAAGGGATAGAGGGCAGGATTGAGACCATGACCGATGCCGTACACCAGTTTGTAGGCGATATTGAGCAGAGTGACGACCTCACCATGCTCGCCATTAAGTTTAAACAACATCAAGCAATATGAAGATAATATCAAAATTGGTCATAGCTGCCATCATGGCAGTCATAGTGGGTAATGCTTATGCGCAGAAAAGTCCTGTGGGCATTGTCAGCGTGCAGGATTCTGTGAAGACTGTACAATTGGGCGTGATTTCGTCGGTAGCCCCAGACGGTGGTCACGGACTACAACTGTCGGGCGTTTCAAATGCGTCGGCACAGACGTTCAACGGTTTGCAGTTGAGTAGTATCAGCAATATCACCAACGGTATGGACCGCGGTTTGCAGCTATCAGGTCTCCTGAATGTGTCGGAAGCCATGATGGGTGGCTGGCAGTGGGGTGCCATCAACTATACCGACTCGCTGAACGGTGCGCAGATTGGTTTGTTCAACATTGCCCGCAAGCGGCCAAAAGGTTGGCAGATAGGCCTCATCAACCTGTCGTACGACAGCATAGGTCATAAGATAGGTCTGATAAACGTCAACCCGACGACGAAGGTTGATCTGATGCTGTATGGCGGTTCATCGACCAAGGCGAATATCGCTGTGCGCTATCGTAACCGCAGCACCTATAACATTTTTGGTGTGGGAACCCACTTCATGGGTCTCGACTCGAAGTTCTCGGGAGCCGTGTTCTACCGTCTGGGCCAGTATTTCTCGTTGTCGGAGAAGTGGAGCCTGAGCGGTGACGTGGGCTACTACCATGTGGAGACCTTCAAGAAGAACTCAGATGACGCTCCCGAGCGCCTCTATTCACTGCAGGCCCGTCTCAATGCCGACTATCGGTTTAACGAGAAACTCGGTGCCTTTGCCTCGGTGGGCTGGGGCCTCACACGCTACTATGATAAAAACGAGACCTATCGTAACCGGCCTTTGGTGGAACTGGGTCTGACGTGGCGCCAGCCGCGCAACCAGCACGACACGTGGAAGCGGGCTTGGGAGGAGAAACGGTCGAAACTGGTATTCTCTGACTCCACGATGGCGCTGCCTGTGGAGAAACGCTACTGGCAGGCTGCTGCCGAAGTGACGGGTATCAATGTGGCCGTACAACTGTTCGACCGCTATGCCATCAATTCCGACTTTGCCCAGACCACCTTGCGTACGCTGAAGCGTAACTTTACCGACGGTATGGTGTGGGATAATGACTTCTTCATCACCAACCTGTTTGCCCATCCTTATCACGGCAACCTCTATTTCAATGCCGCTCGTACTAACGGACTCACCTTCTGGGAGTCGGCACCTTACGCCTTGGGCGGCTCGCTGATGTGGGAGTTCCTGGGTGAGACGGAGCCACCCGCCATCAACGATGTCATTGCTACTTCGATGGGCGGTATGGCCATCGGTGAGATGACCCACCGTTTGAGTCATACCATTCTCGACGACCGTGATCGCGGATGGACTCGTTTCTGGCGTGAGGCAGCTGCCGCCATTGTCAATCCTATTCAGGGATTGCATCGAATTATCAGTGGCGATGCCTGGCGCGTGCGCAGCAATCATTATCGTTATCACGACTTCAACAAACTGCCCGTCGATGTATCGTTCTCCGTTGGCTGGCGCTATCTGGCCGACGATGGTGCTATGTTCCGCGGTATCCATGCGCCGTATGTCAACCTGACGCTGATGTATGGCACACCTGTCGATGGTGAGAAGCATACTACGCCCTACGACTTCTTCGATCTGGAGTCGAACGCAGCCTTCGGTGGTGGACAGCCGATGGTCAATACACTGAATATCGTGGGCCGCTTGTGGAGTACGCCTATCTTGGATAAGAAGGATATGGCTGGTGAGTTTGGTATTTACCAGCACTTCAACTATTACGATGCGAAACCCATCGAGGACGGTTCGGACCTCACGCCTTATCGTATCAGCGAGGCAGCAGGTTTCGGCCCGGGTTTTATCTTCTCACTGCCACAGATAGGTGCGCTCTCGAAGTTGGAACAGCGTGTGTTCCTCAGCGGTATCCTGCTCGGTGGTACCAAGAGTGACTATTTCAACGTGATTGAGCGCGACTACAACATGGGTAGTGGCTTCAGCATCAAGTCGAAGACGCAGCTCGACTTCGGTAAGTTCGGACGTTTCGTGCTCAATGCCAAGTACTTCCGCATCTATACCTGGAAGGGCTACGAGGACAAAGACCTGCAGGCCTATGCCGACGGCACCAAGGACCTGCATTACCTGAATGTGCAGGGTGACCGCAGTAACGCTGCCTTGTTGGTTATTAATCCTGTGATAGAGATGCATCTGGCCCGTCAGTGGTCCATTACTCTGTCAGGCTCGTACTTCTCGCGTCGCACTTATTATAAGTACTACGACAAGGTGCATGCCAATACCTTCGAGACCAAGTTAGGACTGACCTGTCGCCTGTAATCGTAAGATAGATATGAAAAACCCCCGCAGAAATGCGGGGGTTAATTGTTTTATTGATGTTGGTCGCGGAGGAGATCGTTGACCGTTTTCACGGGGTTGAAGGTGCCGAGCGGAACCTCGACAAAGACCGTCGACCAATTACTCATGGCACCATTCCACAAGCCTGGTAACTCTAAGGCTCTCAGTTCTTTACCGGATTTTGATTTAGAAGAGATGAAGCCTGTGGTCTTGTCTACGAACTTGGGCAGATCGAAGGGTTTGCCTTGATAATCCTTGACGGCACAAACGAGGTCAACGGGATTGAAGTGTGTGCCTTGGGTAAACATCTTCATATAAGCCTCGTTGTTGGTATCAATCTGTGAGCTCTCGAGAATCTGCAGCGATACGGTGCCATCCTGGTTATAGGTGAGGAACGGACCGCCACCTGGCTCACCGACATTCTTCACGACACCACAGACACGCATCGGACGATTCAGTTTCGAGCGGAGATAGTTGGCATCGACCTTATTGTTCTTGGCATCTGTGCAGAGACACTCGCTGACGAACTTTGCAATCTCGTCGAGCTGCTCGGGTGTAGCACCGGTATCGAGCAAGCGTAGATATTCGAACGCTTTTTGCTGCAGGGTGACAAGCACACCAGCGATGACCTGTTTCCACTCGACGGTTTCGGGCTTCAGACGGTCGGGCACCACATTGTCGATGTTCTTGATGAAGATGACATCGGCCTCGATTTCGTTGAGGTTTTCTATAAGGGCTCCGTGACCTCCCGGACGGAAGAGCAGCGAACCGTCGTCATTGCGGAACGGCGTGTTGTCGGGATTGGCAGCAACGGTGTCGGTGCTAGGCTTCTGTTCGGAGAAGGTGATGTCGTACTTGATGCCATACTTCTTAGCGAACGAGTCGGCTTTCTCAGCCACTTTGGCCTTGAAGAGCGCCATGTGCTCGTGAGAAACGGTGAAATGTACGTGGGCCTCACCGTTGGAAGCGGCATAGAGGGCACCCTCCACGAGGTGTTCCTCCATCGGTGTGCGAGCCCCCTCGGGATACTTGTGGAAGAGCAGCAGTCCCTTAGGCAGCTGACCGTAGTTCAGTCCCTCGGCCTTCAGCATATTGGCAGCGATGGCCTTGTATTTACCCTCGGCGATGAGTGCCTTGATGCCCTTGCCTTCGTTCTTTTGGCAGGCAGCGTCGAGCGCCTCGTAGAAGGCAAATTTCTCAATGCTGTCGAAATACTTCTTCTCGAAGTCGGTGGTAGGCACGTCGTAATCGGCGTCGACGAAGGCGAACATATTCTTGAACATACGGCTGGCGGCTCCTGAGGCGGGCACAAACTTTACCACGCGTTTGCCTGCGGCCTTGTACTGTTTCCATGTCTCCTCATACTGCTGGCGTGCTTGGGCGTCAGGGGCAATAATGCCACGAGAGATACTGGCGGCGGCTTCCAACTTCAGGAAGGGAAATCCTGTTTTAAACTCATTCAACTGATTCTCGATTTGCTCCTGGGAGATGCCCTTCTGAGCAATTTGTTTCAAGTCTTTTTCTGACAACATATTTATAGGTGTTTAGTAAATCAAATATGCCGCAAAGGTAACGAAAAAAAGTGAATTGTTGACAGTGAATAGTGAAAAATTTGCGCTCACCGTGCATTTTTTCTTAATTCTTAACTCTTAATTCTTAACTTTTCACTATCTTTGTGGCGAAAAAGTAGAAAAGATGGTGAAGGAATTCACTTTTACATATAAGGAAAAGCAAAAAATGGCCGCCCAGACAGCTGAGATCCTCACAGAGGAAATCGGTCTGAAAGGTGATGCGATACAGGCTGTTCATCTCATACCCGAAATCGAAGAGGGACACCTCTCGATGGCGGATGTTGAGGCGCAGTATGGGTCGTCGGTAGTACGTATTCTGCAAGGTCTCGACCGTATTCATCAACTCTACCAGAAGAATCCTGTGGTGGAGAGTGAGAACTTCCGCAACCTTTTGCTTTCGTTTGCGGAGGATATGCGTGTAATCTTGATTATGATTGCCGACCGCGTAAACCTGATGCGGACCTTACTCAAGTCGAATAAGACCGGTGATGCCCCTCAATCCACATTCGTAGGAGGCGGAGAGTTTATGCAGGCCGTGAGTCAGGAAGCGGCTTATCTCTATGCTCCGCTGGCCCACAAGCTAGGCCTTTACAAGCTGAAGAGCGAACTTGAGGATTTGTCGCTGAAGTATCTGGAGCACGACGCTTACTATCATATCCGTGAGAAGTTGAGTGAGACGAAAGCCTCACGCGATGCTTATATCCAGCACTTTATCGGACCTATCGAGGAGAAGGTGAAGGCGGCAGGCATCAAGTGTCATATCAAAGGACGTACGAAGTCAATACATTCCATCTGGCAGAAGATGCAGAAGCAAAAGTGCCCGTTTGAGGGTGTATACGATCTTTTTGCCATCCGCATTATCATCGACTGTCCTGAGGAGATGGAGAAGATGCAGTGCTGGCAGGCCTATTCGATCGTGACGGATATGTATCAGCCGAATCCCAAACGTCTGCGCGACTGGCTTAGCGTGCCTAAGTCGAATGGTTACGAGAGTCTGCATATTACTGTGCTCGGTCCTGAACAGAAATGGGTGGAGGTACAGATCCGTACCGAGCGTATGGATGAGATTGCAGAGCGGGGTGTGGCTGCCCACTGGCGTTATAAGGGTGTGAAGGGAGAGTCGGGGCTCGACGAATGGCTCACGAATATCCGTTCGATGCTCGAACACTCCGATGGCCTCGAGGCGATGGATCAGTTCAAGATGGATCTCTATGAAGACGAGGTCTTTGTGTTCACGCCCCGTGGTGACCTGTTGAAATTCCCTGTAGGAGCAACGGTGCTCGACTTTGCCTATCATATTCACTCGAAGGTGGGAAACCAGTGTACAGGCGGCCGTATCAATGGACGCGTAGTGCCCATCCGCTATCCGCTGAAGAGCGGCGATCAGGTAGAGGTGCTGACATCGGCTAATCAGAAGCCCCGTCAGGAATGGTTGAACATCGTGAAAACCTCACGCGCCAAGTCGAAGATCCGTCTGGCACTGAAGGAGACACAGGTAAAGGACGGTCTCTTTGCCAAGGAGATGCTGGAGCGCAAGTTCAAGAACCGCAAGATTGAGATGGAGGATTCCATCATGTTCCATGTGGTGAAGAAGATGGGCTTCAAGGAAGTGAGCGATTTCTACAAGCAGATAGCTGACGGTATCCTCGACACCAACGATGTGATTGAGAAATACCTCGAACTGAAAGAGGGTGAGAAAGTCGTTACGGGCGACAATGTGGCCCGCAGTGCCGCAGAATTTGAGCTCGACGAGTCGAAGGTGGCTGGCCTGAATGTGCCGATGAACGACGATGTGCTTATCATTGATCGTAATCTGAAAGGCATCGACTATCAGTTGGCACGCTGCTGCTCGCCCATCTATGGCGATTCAGTATTCGGCTTTGTCACCATCAATGGCGGTATCAAGATCCACCGTACCGACTGTCCGAATGCGCCTGAATTGCGACGCCGTTATGGTTATCGCATTGTCAAGGCGAAGTGGAGTGGGAAGGGCTCGTCGCAGTACAGCATCACCCTGCGTATCGTGGGCAATGATGATATCGGCATTGTGAACAATCTGACGAGCATCATCTCCAAGGACGAGAAGCTCGTGCTGCGCTCCATCAATATCGACTCTCATGACGGCCTGTTCAGTGGTAATCTCGAGGTGATGCTTGACGATACCTCCCGATTGGAGGCGCTGATGAAGAAACTGCGTATGGTGAAAGGCGTGATACAAGTAGACAGAATATAAGATTCAAGATATGAAGAAAATCAATTTATTGGCCATAGCAATGGTATTGCTGCTGATGACAGGTTGTGGTGACAGAGGACCTGTCTACCGACCTGTGGATTTCGTGGCAGACTCACTCGTTCATGATGACGTACCTAAGGCAGCGGATGAAACCCGTGAGATGCTTGAAGAGCTGGAAGACGAGCCCGTGATTACCGTGCCCGACATTCCGCAGGAGTCAGATCTGCTGAATGACAAGAGTAAGATGGATGTTGAAAAAGTCATGCGGGAGGGTTTCTGATGAAGATAGGCGATCGAGTGAGGTTCCTGAGTGAAGTCGGAGGTGGACGTGTGTCAGGCTTCCAAGGAAAGGATATTGTGCTCGTTGAAGACGAGGACGGCTTCGATGTGCCCATGCGCATCAGCGAGGTGGTGGTCATTGGCGAAGAAGATTACGATACTAGACATATAATAGAGGTAAGAGGAAAGAAGTCAGAGGTAAAAGAAATGCAGGATAAGCAGTCTGAGGAGGAAGAGATTGAGCCTGCCGACAAACCTATCACCTTCCGTGCGAAACCTGAGGAAAGAAAGGGTGGTGACAAGCTCAGTGCCTATCTGGCTTTTGTGCCGATGAATGTGAAAGAACTGATGCAGACACGCTTCGAGTCGTATCTGGTAAACGATAGTAACTATTACCTGCGCTATACTTTGCTCTCTGCTGAGGGCACAGCCTACAGCGTGCGTGCTACCGGTGAGGTGGAGCCCAATACAAAGGCCTATATTGAGGAGTTCGGACGTGAGGACCTGCAGGGGTTGGAGCATCTCTGTATCCAGATGCTCGCCTATAAGCGCGACAAATATTTCCTGCTGAAGCCTCCCGTGAATGTGCCGCTGCGCATCGATGGCGTGAAGTTCTATAAACTCCACACCTTCGAGGAGAATGATTTCTTTGAGGAGCCGGCGCTGATATATACTATAATAGAAAATGATGTTCAAAAAGTAAAGCTATGAAATATGGATTTATCAAAGTAGCTGCCGGTGTGCCTGTTGTGAAGGTAGCCGATGTGGAATACAATGTCCAGCAGATTGAGAGTCTTATCGCCCAGGCCGAGGGCAAGGGTGTCGAGATGATCGTGTTTCCGGAACTTTGTATCACAGGCTATTCCTGTCAGGACCTGTTCCGTGAACAGCTGTTGCTCGACAAAGCGGAAGAGGGTCTGATGTTGTTGCTCGATTTCACCCGAAAGCTTGATATCATCTCTGTCGTAGGACTGCCTGTGGTGGTCAACGGTCTGCTCTACAATTGTGCAGCTGTGATCCAGCGCGGTGCTATTCTCGGCTTGGTGTCAAAGACCTATCTGCCTAACTATGGCGAGTTCTATGAGAAGCGATGGTTCGCTTCTGCACAAGATCTCTCGCCAGTTGATTTCTATCTGGCAGGCAGTTCTGTGAGCATTAGTCCTGAGCCGGTGATCTTTACCACGGGCGATGGTGTGAAGTTTGGCATCGAGATCTGTGAGGATGTCTGGGCACCCATCCCGCCTAGTAATAATCTGGCCTTGGCAGGTGCCGATATCATCCTGAACCTCTCTGCCAGCAACGATCTCATTGGCAAGCATCAGTATCTGCGCTCACTGCTGGCTCAGCAGAGTGCGCGTACTATCAGTGCCTATGTCTATGCCAGTTGTGGCTTTGGTGAGTCGACACAGGATGTGGTGTATGGTGGCTGTGCGATGGTCTTCGAGAATGGCAAGCAGTTGGTGGAGGGAGATCGTTTTAGCTTACAACCTCAGATTAAGATTGCTCAGGTCGATGTGGAGCGTCTGCGCACAGAACGTAGGCATAACACCACATTTATCAATGCCCAGCGTCAGGCATCTGCACGTTTAGTCGTTGCCAAGTCGGTGTCGCCTCGCGACTTCGAACTCATCCGTGACATTGATCCCCATCCTTTCATTCCAAAGGAGGCTGATATGCAGACCACTTGTGAGGAGATCTTGAACATACAGGTGTCGGGTTTGGCTAAACGTCTCTATCATATCAATGCCAGCAAAGCTGTGATTGGCATCAGTGGTGGTCTCGACTCTACGTTGGCACTGCTGGTAACGGTGAAGGCCTTCGATATGCTTGGTCTCGACCGCAAAGGTATCATCGGTATCACGATGCCGGGTTTCGGCACCACTGACCGTACTTATAATAATGCGATGACGTTGATGAAGACATTGGGCGTTACCATCCGCGAGATCAGTATCGCTAAGGCAGTCACCCAGCATTTCGAGGATATCGGTCACGATGCCAGTGTGCATGACATCACCTACGAGAACAGTCAGGCCCGCGAGCGTACGCAGATTCTGATGGATGTGGCTAATCAGGTGAATGGTCTTGTGGTGGGAACTGGCGATTTGTCGGAACTGGCCTTGGGATGGGCTACGTATAATGGCGACCATATGTCGATGTATGGTGTGAATGCGGGTGTACCCAAGACGCTCATCCGCTATCTGGTGAGCTTTGTGGCTGGCGAGATGGCAACAGACACGTTGCTTGACATCATCGACACGCCGATATCACCAGAGTTGATACCTGCTGATAAGAATGGTAAGATCAAGCAGAAGACGGAAGACCTGGTAGGTCCCTATGAGCTCCACGACTTCTTTATCTATTATTTCATGCGCTTTGGCTTCCGTCCGCAAAAGATCTATGTGCTGGCACAGAAAGCCTTTGCCAAGACTTACGACGATGCCACCATCAAGAAATGGCTCACTACGTTCTGCCGACGGTTCTTTACCCAGCAGTTCAAACGTTCGTGTCTGCCCGATGGTCCGAAGGTGGGTACCGTGAGTCTCTCGCCCCGTGGTGACTGGCGCATGCCGAGCGATGCCTCTTACGCCCTCTGGATTAAAGAGTGCGAGAATCTATAAAAGAAATGAGCTAGCTGAATGCTAGCTCATTTTTATTCTCATGCAGTGTGATGTGGATGGTAGAGCCTAAAGGTAGGTTGCCGTTCACAATCAGGTCACTCACACCGTCCTCGATGTAGTTCTGTATGGCACGTTTCAATGGTCTCGCACCAAACTGCACATCGTAGCCCTTCGACGCCACAAACTCCTTGGCTTCTTCCGAGAGGTCAATCTTGTAACCGATCTGCTCAATACGCTTGTAGAGACCTTTCAGTTCGATGTCGATAATCTGTTTGATGGCATCCATATCGAGCTGATCGAAAGTGATGATCTCATCCAGACGGTTCAGGAACTCCGGCGAGAATTGCTTCGAGAGCGCCTTTTGCACAATGCTACGTGCATGTTCCTTATCCTCCTCGTTGAGCATCAGACCGTTGCTGCCAACAGCACTGAAACCTACACCGCGTCCGAAGTCTTTCAGCTGACGGGTTCCGGCATTCGAGGTCATGATAATCACCGTATTGCGGAAATCCACTAGTCGTCCGTTGCCATCAGTCAAACGTCCCTCGTCGAGCACCTGTAGCAACAGATTGTAGACATTAGCATGAGCCTTCTCAATCTCGTCGAGCAGTACGATGGAGTAGGGGTGACGACGTACGCGTTCCGTCAGCTGTCCGCCTTCCTCATAACCCACATAGCCCGGAGGGGCACCGATGAGTCGTGAGGTATTGAAACTCTCTGTATATTCGCTCATGTCGATACGTATCAGGGCTTCGCTGCTGCCGAACATGAATTCTGCCAGTTTCTTAGCCAGATAGGTCTTACCTACACCCGTGGGTCCGAGGAACATAAATACACCGATGGGGTGGTTGGGATCTTTCAGTCCTACACGGTTACGCTGGATGGCGCGTACCATCTTGTCGATGGCCTTGTCTTGTCCGATGACGGCACCCTTCAGTTCTTGCGACATGCCCTTCAGACGGATACCCTCCTGTTCGGCCATACGCTGTACAGGTACACCAGTCATGATCGACACCACATCAGCCACCTGCTCCGCATCTACCACCTGACGTTCTTCGCCTTCGCCCTTGCTCCAGCGTTCGTTCATCTCCTTCAACTCTGTTTCCAGCACGGTCTGACGATCACGATAGCTGGCTGCCAGTTCAAAGTTCTGATTCTTTACCGCCAGGTTCTTGCGCTCCTTCGTGCGGGCAATCTCCTGTTCCTTCTCCAGAATCTCTGGTGGGATCTGTGCATTAGAAAGATGTACGCGCGAGCCTGTCTCGTCCAAAGCGTCAATCGCCTTATCGGGCATGAAGCGATCTGTTACGTAGCGGTCTGTCAATTTGACACATGCCACCAGGGCTTCGTCGGTATATGTCACGTGGTGGTGATGTTCGTAGCGGTCCTTGATGTTCCGCAGTATCTGCAATGTCTCTTCGCGGGTGGTAGGCTCTACGATTACCTTCTGGAATCGGCGCTCTAGGGCACCGTCCTTCTCAATCGAGTTGCGGTATTCGTCGAGGGTGGTGGCACCGATACACTGGATGGTGCCTCGTGCCAATGCAGGCTTCAGGATATTCGCGGCATCCATCGAGCCTGGGGTTGAACCGGCACCTATCAGCGTGTGTATCTCGTCGATAAACACAATCACCTCAGGATTTGCCTCCAGTTCCTTCATCAGCGCCTTCAGACGCTCCTCAAACTGTCCGCGATACTTTGTACCAGCCACCACACCCGTCATGTCGAGGGTGTAGATACGTTTGCCGAAGAGCATCGGACTGGTATGGTGAGCGGCAATCTGTTGAGCCAAGCCCTCTACGATGGCGCTCTTGCCCACACCGGGCTCACCAATCAGTATCGGGTTATTCTTCTTACGACGACCGAGTATCTCGATCACACGCTGTATCTCTTTCTCACGGCCTACGCAGGGATCCAGCTTACCGTCTGTGGCAGCTGCTGTCAGATCGGTGCCGAAGGTGTCGAGCACGGGGGTCTTCGACTCGGGCTTCTTCTGCGTAGTGGCAGTGGTCGATCCTGACTTTCCTGATTGTGCAGATTTCCCGGATGATCCGGATACCTCCTCGTATTCTTCCTCTTCCTCGTCAGGGAGGCCGATGCCGTTTCTGATCTCTGTATTTTGCGGGGCGAAGAACATCGCCATCGCATCTTCGTAATTCATATTGTTCAATTCTAAAATTTGTTTGGCACTGTTGTTGGCGGCATCATGCAGAATGGCCAGCAGCAGGTGCTGTTCGTCAACTTTCGTCGTCCGCTGGATACGGGCCTCAAGCACCGCCAGCTTCAGAATGTTACTCGCCTTCTCGTTGAGCACTAGCTCGTTGGTATAGATGGGCTGTCGTATTTCGTCTTCACGTACGCGGTTTTCCAACTCGGTCTTGATCGATGGCAGGTTCAGCTGCAGACGGTGGAATACGTCGATCACGGGTCCGTCTTTCATTCTGAGAATGCCTAGAAGCAGATGCTCAGGACCCACCGAACGACTGGCCAATCTTGCCGCCTCCTCACGTGAATAGGCGAGGATTTCGGACACTTTGGGTGTAAACTGACTTGTCATATTTCTATTATTTGGGACAAAGTTACAAATAATTCTGCAAACACCGTGCCAAAAATCCAAAAAACTTTCCGCTAAATAAGCTTAAAAGGTTTGGTGGGATGCAAAAAAATAACTACCTTTGCACGGTTAAAAACGCGTCAGCGGGCTTAAAAATGCCCTTAAACGCGATTTTCGTCCAAAATGCGTCAGTAAAAAATTGTAAATTATAAATAGTCAAATTGTAAATTAATCGATGGATCAGACATTCGACAACGACAGAATTATCAAAATCAACATCGAGGAAGAAATGAAATCCAGCTACATCGACTACTCTATGTCAGTCATTGTAGCCCGTGCCCTTCCCGATGTGCGCGACGGTTTTAAGCCCGTACACCGCCGTATCCTCTACGGTATGATGAACATTAACAACGTCAGCACACAACCTTATAAGAAATGTGCGCGCGTCGTAGGTGAGGTGCTCGGTAAGTATCATCCCCACGGCGACTCATCCGTCTATGGTGCCCTCGTTCGTATGGCACAGGACTGGAACATGCGTTACACCCTCGTCGATGGACAGGGTAACTTCGGTTCCGTCGACGGTGACTCACCTGCAGCTATGCGTTACACCGAGTGCCGTCTCTCGAAGATGGGAGAGCACATTATGGACGACCTCGACAAAGAGACCGTCGACATGGCGCCTAACTTCGACGACTCGCTCGAAGAGCCTACCGTCATGCCAACGAAGATTCCTAACCTCCTGGTAAATGGTGGTAACGGTATTGCCGTCGGTATGGCTACCAACATGCCTACCCACAACCTGGGTGAGGTCATCGATGGCTGCTGTGCCTATATCGACAACCCCGACATCGACACCGATGGCTTGATGCAGTATATCCCGGGTCCCGACTTCCCCACAGGCGCGTATATCTATGGTTTACAAGGCGTGCGCGATGCCTATGAGACAGGTCGTGGCCGTATCGTGATGCGTGCCAAGGCTGAGATCGAGGCTGGCGACACCCACGACAAAATCGTCGTCACCGAGATTCCTTATGGTGTCAACAAAGCCGACCTTGTGGCCTATATTGCCGACCTCGCCAACCAGCATAAGATTGAGGGCGTGGCCAATGTCAACGATGAGTCAGGTCGTCAGGGTATGCGTATCGTGGTCGATGTGAAGCGCGATGCCAATGCCAATGTTCTTCTCAACAAACTCTTTAAGATGACCGCTCTACAGAGCTCATTCTCAGTGAATAACATTGCACTGGTGAAGGGTCGTCCCCGTCTGCTCTCTTTGAAGGAGTGCGTCAAGTACTTCGTCGAGCACCGTCACGATGTGACCATCCGTCGTACCAAGTACGATCTGCGCAAGGCTCAGGAGCGTGCACACATTCTCGAGGGCTTGATTATCGCCGTGAACAATATCGACGAGGTGGTACACATTATTCGTAATAGTAAGACCCCGGTCGATGCCCAGCGTAACCTCGAGGCCCGTTTCGAGCTCGACGAGCTCCAGTCGAAGGCCATCGTCGATATGCGTCTGGCTCAGCTCACAGGTCTGCGTGTTGATCAGCTCCATCAGGAGTTCGACGACCTGCAGAAGCTCATTGCCGAGTTGCAGGAGATTCTCGACAACCCCGAGCGTTGCAAGGAGGTCATGAAGCAGGATCTGCAGGAGGTGAAGGAGAAGTATGGCGACGAGCGTCGTACGGAGATTATTCCTTTCGACCACGAGTTCAATGCCGAGGACTTCTATCCCGACGATCCTGTGGTCATCACCATCAGCCACATGGGCTATATCAAGCGCACCAAGCTCGACGAGTTCCACGAGCAGGGACGCGGAGGCGTAGGAGCGAAGGCAGCCCGTCATCGCGACAACGACTTCACCGAGTATATCTATCCTGCCACAATGCACAACACGCTGCTCTTCTTCACCCAGAAGGGTCGCTGCTACTGGCAGAAGTGCTACGAGATACCTGAGGGCGACAAGAACTCGAAAGGTCGTGCCATCCAGAACATGCTGAATATCGAGCCCGACGACTCTATCAACGCCGTGCTGCGTATCAAGAACTTCAACGACGAGGAGTTCCTGAAGAGCCACTATGTGGTATTCGCCACCAAGCAGGGTATCATCAAGAAGACGCGTCTCGATGCTTACAAGAACGTGCGTGCTGCCGGTGTCATCGCCATCAATATCAACGAGGGCGACGAGGTAGTAGGCGTTCGTCTCACCAACGGTCACAACGAACTGCTGATGGCTAACCGCAACGGACGTGCCGTACGCTTCGACGAAAACGATGTACGCACCATGGGCCGTGTGGCTACCGGTGTGATCGGTATGCGACTCGATGGCGGCGACGACGAGGTAGTGGGCATGGTATGTGTCAGCGATCCGAGCGTTGAGACCATCATGGTGGTTTCTGAGAACGGCTACGGCAAGCGCTCTGAGGTAGAAGACTATCGTAAGACCGCTCGTGGCGCCAAGGGTGTGAAGACCCTCGCCATCACCGAGAAGACCGGCCGTCTGGTTGCCATCAAGGTGGTTACCGACGAGAACGACCTCATGATTATCAACAAGTCGGGCATCCTGATTCGTCTGAAGGTAGCCGACGTGCGTGTCATGGGCCGTGCTACACAGGGCGTACGTCTCATTAACCTCACCAAGAAGAACGATACCATCGCCAGCGTCTGCAAGGTCATGCACTCACAGGCTGAGGAAGAGGATATCGAGGAGGCAGAGATCGCCGACGAGGCCTCAGAGCCCAAGCAGGATTAAACCCCGAAATGCCCCAATCGTCAAATAATCGATTCGACAACGAATTAAAAAGTATATTAGTAAATAATTAAATTTGAAAAGGCTTATGAAAAAATTAATGATGATGGCAATGATGCTGGTGGCTAGCGCTACCGCTTTTGCCGGTGACAGCGACGCTTTGAAGGCTATCCTCAAGGCAAAGGACTATGCAGAGGCTCAGTCTCTGATCAATAGCTCTATCTCTCAGCTGACTGACGCTGCCGAGAAGGCTAAGGCCTACAACAAACTGGTTGACCTGGCTTGCGAGAAGTTTGATAAGGAAGAAAAGGTGAAGCTCACCAATGCTGCTATGCAGAAGAACGATCCCGTTGACACCGACGGTATGATTGCAGCTGCCAAGGTTGCCCTGCAGGGCGCTATGGAGTGCGACAAATTCGATCAGCAGCCCAACGAGAAGGGTAAGGTGGCTCCCAAGTTCCACGATAAGAATATTGCACGCACCAAGTCTATGCGTCTGTCATTGCTCCAGGAAACTGAGAAGCTGGTCAATGCACAGAAGAGCAAGGAGGCCTTAGAGATTTTCGATCTCTACATCGGCACCTCTAAGTCTGACTTCTTCAAGGATGTTGACGGTGTGTCTAAGAACGACCCCAACATGGGCTATGCCGCTTTCTACGGTGGCCAGTCTGCCTTCCGTCTTGAGGATTATGCTAAGGCTAAGGAGCTTTACAAGGTTGGTATCCGCGATACTAATAAGCAGATTAGCGAGTACTCTCTGGAAGGTGTTCTTCAGTCCATGCAGAGAACTGTGAAGTCTGCTGCTGACTCTACACAGTACATTGCAGAGTTGATTGAGCTGAACAATGAAATGCCGCAGTATGAGAGAATCTATGCCATTCTGAGTGAGGCTTATCTGAATAAGGGTGATAAGGCAAAGGTCATCGCGCTTGCCGACGAGCGTGTGGCCAAGTACCCCGACTCATCGCTTCCTTATGTCTACAAAGGCATTCTTTATATGAACGACCGTAAGTTCGACGAGGCCATTGCAGAATACGCTAAGGTGAAGGAGGATAAGTCGCCCATCTACTTGAATGCTGTTTTCAACAGTGCTGTCTGCAAGTACAACAAGGCTTCTGAGTTCAACGAGGCTAACACCGACATGCGTACTGGTAAGATGTCAGCTGCCAATCACGAGAAGTTCATCAACATGCTGAAGGACGCTCAGATTGACTTTGAGAAGGCTAAGGAGCTCGATCCCGAGCAGAAGACCATGAAGTGGCAGTATCTGCTTCACAACGTCTACACCCTCACAGGTCAGACTGATAAAGCTGCCGCCCTCGAATAAGTGCTTGAACAAGTATAAATGAAAAATCCCCGCTCAGTCGAGCGGGGATTTTTTATTGTAAGGCGAAAAAATACGCCCCCGAGAGAGGGGGCGTACTTAATGAATATTAATCTTCCCAGTTTTCCTGAGTCTTGCGAACGTAGCTCTTGTAACGGATCTGGGCCATCTTCTGGGCCTCGGCGAAGAGTTCCTCGGCCTCGTTGGGATAAGCCTTCTTGACTGACAGGTAACGAACCTCACCGAGCAGGAAGTCGTGGAAGTTCTCCCAGTTGGGCTCCTTAGAGTCGAGTGAGAACGGATTCTTGCCTTCCTCAGCAAGGGCGGGGTTGTAACGCCACAGATGCCAGTAACCGCACTCCACAGCCTTCTTCTCCTCAGCCTGGCTCTTACCCATACCGCCCTTGGCCTTCAGACCGTGGTTGATACAAGGAGCGTAAGCAATGATGATAGAAGGTCCGTGCCAAGCCTCGGCCTCGCGGATAGCCTTGAGGGTCTGTGCGTGGTCAGCGCCCATAGCGATCTGTGCTACGTATACATATCCGTAGGTGGTAGCGATCATACCGAGATCCTTCTTGCGGATGCGCTTACCCTGAGCAGCGAACTGAGCGATAGCACCAAGAGGAGTAGCCTTGGAAGCCTGACCACCGGTGTTAGAGTAAACCTCAGTATCGAGCACGAGGATGTTCACGTCCTCACCAGAAGCAATCACGTGGTCGAGACCACCGTAACCGATGTCGTAAGAAGCACCGTCACCACCGATGATCCACTGGCTGCGCTTCACGAGGTAGTGATCCAGCGTCTGGAGTTCCTTGCAGACGGGGCAACCAGCGGCAGCGCTCTCAGCGATGCACTTGCGCAGCTTCGGAGCAATCTCCTTGGTCTTGTCGGCGTCGTCCTTATTGGCAATCCACTCCTGAGCGAGAGCCTTGTACTCGTCGCTGGCGTTGCCGTCGATCATCTCCTGCAGCAGCTTAGCCACGCGCTCCTTCATCTTCTTGTTACCGAGAGCCATACCGAGACCGAACTCGCAGAAGTCCTCGAACAGTGAGTTGTTGAAGCATGGGCCCTGACCCTTCTCGTTCTTGGTGTAAGGAGTAGAAGGAATAGAGGCTGAGTAGATAGAAGAACAACCAGTAGCGTTGGCAACCATCTGACGATCACCGAACAGCTGGCTGATCAGCTTCACGTAAGGTGTCTCACCGCAACCAGAGCAAGCGCCAGAGAACTCAAACAGAGGCGTAGCGAACTGAGAGTTCTTCACATTGCTCTTGATGTCGACGAGGTTCTGCTTGGTAGCTACCTTCTTCACGAGGTACTCCCAGTTCTTGGCCTCCTGCTTCATATCCTCGGCATCGGGGTTGAACGGAGCCATTGTGAGGGCCTTGCCAGTCTTCGGGTTGCCCGGGCAGATGTCGGCACAGTTACCGCAACCCAGACAGTCGAGTACTGAAGTCTCAATGCGGAAGTGCATACCCTTCATGGCGGCGGGAGCCTTCATCTCGAGGGTATCGTCGGCAGCTGCGAAGCCCTTGATTTCGTTCTCGTCGAGGACGAACGGACGGATGGCAGCGTGAGGGCAGATATATGCACACTGGTTACACTGGATACAGTTGTCCTTGTTCCAAACGGGAACGAAGGCCTCAACACCACGCTTCTCGTAAGCGGCTGTACCAACCTCCCAAGAACCGTCGACAGTATTGAACTTGGTGAATGCGCTGACGGGCAGCAGGTCACCGGCCTGAGCGTTGATAGGACGAACCACTTCCTTCACGAATGCAGGAGCATCGTCGGCCTTAACGGCATCGTCGGGCAGGTTAGCCCACTCAGGCTTAACAGTCAGCTGAACATACTCACCACCACGATCGATAGCGGCGTAGTTCTTATCAACAACGTCCTGACCCTTAGCACCGTAAGACTTCAGGGCAGCAGCCTTCATCTTCTCAACAGCGAGCTCTACGGGGATCACGCCGGTGATACGGAAGAATGCGCTCTGCAGGATGGTGTTGGTGCGGTTGCCCAGACCAATCTCCTGTGCAATCTTAGTTGCGTTGATGGTATAGACAGTGATGTTGTTCTGTGCGAAGTAACGCTTTACCTTGTTAGGCATGAACTTCTCGAGCTCGTCGGCGTCGAAGATGGTGTTCAGCAGGAACTGACCGTTCTTCTGCAGACCACGAGTCACGTCGTACATGTGCAGGTAAGCCTGAACGTGGCAAGCCACGAAGTTAGGTGTGGTTACCAGATAGGTAGAGCGGATAGGTGTATCACCGAAACGCAGGTGAGAGCAGGTGAAA
>CADAAR010000030.1 GCA_902785945.1 uncultured Prevotellaceae bacterium | reverse complement strand
ACGTTAGAATTTCAGGAAATCATGGAAGACGTTAAGAGAAAGAAATGCGTGAAGAGTTTCAAGTCGAATACCAGAGTGTTTGACGATGACTCGATTGAGATAGCCCCACAGGAAAAGGGTGAGCCTTCACAGAAGGATGTCAAGAAGGTGGGCCGTTCGAAGCGATACGCCACAACTGGCAAGAACCCGCTCACATGTATTGAACTGAAATGTCCGGACGATGTGGCTGACAAGGCTGCCTTCTTCCACAAGGAGCTGGCCAAGCTGACCAAGGACATTCAGATCAGTGAACCTACCTTGCCGAAAGGCGAGTATCTTATCAACGGCGCGAGGCGAAAGGATTGTTGGAAGTAAGGAGAGAGTTGTACAGTCTAACAAGCGAGATTGACAAATGTTTTGTAATCAATCAAGATTCGATTTGCCCACAAGGGTAATCACATTAGAGCAGTTCCGGGCGCTGGTCAGGGCGCCCCGGACTGTTAAGCTGGTCAGCGAGGCACGGGCAGCCCTGGCCAATGGCGACAAGGCCCTCTACGACCGGAAGAAGAGACAGCTGCCGCTGATGGTCTTCATCGGTACCTTCGAGGAATCGGAGAAAGAGGTGGAGAACAAGAAGACGGGTGAGAAACGTACGGTGAAGGGCTGCTGGCGCGTTCAGAGTCACGTCTGTCTGAACGGACTGGTAGTGGCCGACTACGACCACTTGGAAGGCGACGTCAGAGAGATATGGGCCAAGGCTTTTGAAAAGCTCTCCGACGACGATAAGGCCCGTATCGTGTTGGTCTATGTCACCCCGTCGGCGGATGCTGGTGTCGGCAACCTCATCGACAACCAGCTGGACTTCTCGGCAAAGCTGGGCTTGCCGCTCGACGAGTCGTGCAAGGATGCCAGTCGCGGGGCCTTTATGACCACAGCGGAAGATATCATTAGTATTAACGAAGAAAAACTGTTTGCGTATGAAAACAAAGCGTTTGCTGAAAAATACAATGCTGAGTATCGGGCTGGTAATAGTGGTGCTACTAAGACTGCTGCTGTGGCCCGTAAGGATGATTTACAGAGGTCTGGGACTGTCAGCAAGGTGGATGTTCAGGAGGTGGTAGATGATGACACGATCGACACGAGTTGGAACGGGCAGGACATTCAGCCCATCTGTGATGCTTGGAGTGCTCAGCGTTTTGGAGGAGGCCATAACGTGTCTCGTCATGAGGCCAGCGTGGTGCTCGCCCGAGACCTCTATATTATGTACGACCGCGACCAGCGGAAGACCCTCAAGGCGTTGCTGGCCCAGCCGTGGGTACAGGCGATCATTCAGGAGAGGGGTGAGGATGTGGAGCGTACCGTTTCCAATGCCGCTGCCTATGTGGCGGCGCAGGAGAGCGAGAATGCCAAGAAGGGAAAGCCCTGGCTGCCGAAGATATCGAAAGAGATGAAGGCGGTTCTGGCTGAGGTTGGCGACACACAGGGGTCAGGCACCTCTGTGACATCGCAAGCGACATCACAGATGAGCCAGACCCCATGTGACGCTGAGGACATCTACGGACAGTTGCCGCTGGATAAGTGGGCGGAGGAACTGCAGGAGATGGCAGAGGTCTATCCGTGTATGAAGGAGCTGTTTCTGAATGCCCACCCGCGTTTTCGAGTGCGGCGTTGTTCGGCACACTGATGACAAGGGCTTACTATCATTTCTGGTATGAGCCGGAGGTTGTAAGAAGGTTGAACTACTGCATCTTCATCATTGGTGACCCGGGAGCGGGAAAGAATATTGTGGAGAAGTTCTACAAGAAGATTGCCGACCCGATGATTCAGGCCGACCAATGTCTGATTGATGCGGTGAACCGCTACAAGGATGGCAGAACAGAGCGAACCACCTCTACCAAGGCCCAGAAGGGCGATGCCCTAAAGCGCCCTGTTGTTGGTATCCGTGTTCACCCTGCCAGAACGGCTACGGGTGAGTTTATCCGACACATGAACATGAATGCGGCTGTTGAAACGATACAGGGACAACCTCTGCACCTTCATATGTTCTCGTTTGATGCGGAGTTGGATAACGTGACGAAGCAGAATAAGGGCGGCGACTGGAAAGACCGTGAGATCATGGAACTGAAAGCCTTCCACAACGAGCAGGACGGTCAGATGTACGCCAATCAGGAGAGCATCACTGGCATGTTCAACGTGTTCTGGAATTTCATATACACCGGCACACCTTATGCCTTGCACCGAAAAGTCAATCAACGAAATTTCGGTACTGGCATGAGCACCCGACTGGCTGTGATCCCATTGCCTGATAGGGGTAAGGCTCAACGGCATCAGCAGATAATCCCTGGTGCCAACGAGAGGCTGCAAGCCTGGGCTTATCGTCTGGATAGGGTGGAGGGTGAACTCCCCATTGAACCGCTGAACGACGAGACCTACGACTGGCAGTCTTCGCACTTGGAAATTGCTGAGTTCAATGGAGATAAAGCCGACAGAACCATCTTGAAGCGAATTCCGTACTACGGCATTGGCATTTCTTTGCCGTTTATCCTGATGCGCCATTGGGAGGAGTGGCAGGAAAGTAATACCCTGACGATGGATGACACCGATAAGCGGCTCTGCCGTCTGGCAATGGAGATCCAATACCGCTGTCAGCAGTTCTTCTTTGGCGAGATGGCCTTCAACTACTTCGCCGACCAGAACAAAGAGTTCGTGGTCAGGAAGCGCACCACCCGCTATGAGGAGTGTTTCCGCAAGTTGCCTGATGAGTTCAGAACGCAGCAGTTCATGGATTGCTTCGGCTGCTCTCAGTCCAGTGCCTCGAAGGCCATCACCAGGTTCCGTGAAGACGGAGTGGTTGAGGATGTGAAATACGGTCTCTATCGTAAAGTCGTGCCGGAACTACCTTAGTTATTTAAGTTATTCGAGTTATTCAGTTATTCACTTTGGACATTTATATTTATGACACCACGAGGAATTCGTAATTGCAACCCGCTGAACATCCGTCGCACGGCGAAGGATCAGTGGAAAGGTCTCAGAGACCAGCAGCAGGACTCAGCGTTCTGCCAGTTCAAATCATTGGAGTACGGTTGGCGGGCTGCCTTCTATCTGCTCACACGGACGTACTATCACAAGTACCGTCTCTATACCATCCGTACCATCATCCGTCGTTGGGCACCGTCGAGTGAGAACAACACCGAGGCGTACATCGCCAACGTCGCCCGTCTCACCGGCATCGGCCCCGACGAACCTCTCGGCATCCCCCTGGAGCAGCCTGCCCGTTGGATGATGCTCGGCGCCGCCATGGCCATCCAAGAAAACGGCACCTCGTCTCTCGACTATTTCGCCATGCTCCGAGGTTGGGAGATGGCCCGGGGCGAGACATAAACAAAAAAGTGGCTGGTGTGAAAGCACCAGCCACTTGGGTATTAAACATCAGCATCAAACGATGCAGGATTGCTTATTTGTTGAAGAGGTCTCCGTAGATCTCTGCAGCGGTCATGTGAATAACGTTGTCTGGATTATTAACGTCGGTCAATGTTACCCATGACGGATTTTTCAAGTTGTCTGTTTCAATCTTGAAGGTTCTTGCAACTGGTGTGGCCGTCTGGTCATTACCAAATGGAGCAGAGAAGTATGCTGCCAAATTGAGCCAACCAGATCCCGTGAAGGTATCTGCATTGTACTTGTTCTTCTTGGGATTGTAGACCAAAGTAATTTGATCCTCCCCAACGAGTTCGTAATCAAAACCGTTCAATCCCCAGTAACCGATAATCATGTACCATAGTCCGAATTCGCCATCTTCCAGACCGAAATAGCAGTAGTCGAGTGTACCAGCATGACCAGCACCATTGACGACAGGCATCACATTGGTGTTGCAATATCCCCAATACATCTGTCCGAAAGCACCGAGGTTGCTCATCGAGGTGTACCAGACATTGTTGATAAACTGCTCGTTGATAGGTGGTACGATGGCAGTCAGCTTGATGTCGCCATTGCTAAATTCAGGATAGTCCAGTGAAGCAGGCACATACTTGAAGCCTTTTAACTGCTGGCCGTCGATAGTTACAGGCTCATAGAACTCGTATCCCTCAGGAGTGACGGTGAAGGGGCATTTCACGTCCTTACGTTCACCAGCTTCGTTGGTAGTGGTGATTTTCAGGTTACGGTAACTGAGTGTAGCAGGATACTCTTTCGAGCCGATGGTCAACTTGAAATTGGCGCATAGCATATCAGTTTCAATCGTCTTGACATCTACTATATACTTGCTGACATCGACACCCTGCTGTACAGGGAGAAGAACCAGTTTCTTGTTGTGCTTCTTTCCTTTGAGTACAACACTATCGGCACTAGCCGACATGATGCGGTATTCAAGATCAGCCTCAAACCCCTTACCAGTATTACCCATTGAAGGATTGACGGGATCAGAGAAGAAATGGAATAAAGAATTATAGGTGTCGAATGAGAGAATTGCACCTGCACTCTGCTGTAAGCTATAGTGCGAGGTCTCGCGAACTTGAGCCGTGCTTACATCCTCGGGATTGTAGGCAATCTCGTTGGCAACCTCTACCGTGTTATCTGCAGCGAACTTAAAGAACAGGTTATAGCCGCCGAAGTCAGTGTTGCCATATATGGCCATTCTCCAACCATTAGGAGCAGACACCAGAATCTGCTGATCGGCCTTGAGCGTTTCAGCGATGCGCTGTGCCGAGGACTTGTCGAAAGCATCGTCAACCTCAGGGGTACAGGCTGTGTATAATGTTACTACTGCCACAGAGGCAAGCAGCAATTTTAAAGCTTTTCTCATAATCAATCCTTGATTTTATAGTTTACTAAGTCAATACCGTTTGAAATTTTGGCAGAGCGGGTCAGTACCTCATTGCGAAGTACATCAAGGTCAATATTCCAACTCTCCTTCAGATAGGTTCTGATAATTTCGAGTTTTTGCTCAATGGCGTCGCTACCTGCTGTGTCGTAGGTCTTCGTTGATTTCTTCTTATATTCAATCATGGGTACCTTCTCGTACTCATAGACATAATAGACCTGACCAGTTTCGAAGTCAACGTCATAGACGGGGTTGCCGAAATCGTCCAACTTCTTCACTGGTTTTCCATCCTCACCAATCATCGGGATAGGATTGCCCTCTTCGTCACGAGCCAAGATATAGTTTCCGTCCTTATCCTTTTCGTAGACGATGTCACCGTTCTCGTCGGTCACATAGATGAAATTGCCATTCTCGTCAAGTTCAGGAATAGGATTTCCCTCAGCATCCGTTTCATAAATAAAGTTACCGTCCTTGTCGCGTGCAAAATCCTCGCTAATCAGCACCTTACCTTTATCCAGAATGGACTGCCATGCTTCTGGTGTATTTGTAACATAGGTGGCATAAATCTCAGCGAAGTCCTCATTGTACTCGCTGCTGCCATAGCCAGTTACGAAGCCCTCTAACGGTGCGTCTTCGTCATCAACGTTGATCCAGTCACCCGTGTGATACTTGCCGGCAGAAATCTGCTGGAAGTCTGTTGAATAGTTCTTTGTCTGGGTCAGAATGTGACAGAACTCGTGATGCATAGTGTGGAAGAACCAGAAGTTAAGATCCAGCGGCGTCAAAGTACGGTCGCGGAAAGGCTCAGTCTGATTAATATACAGATTGTTTGGATCCAAATGGTTCACCATGAACAATGTAATCTTCAGGCCACCCTCGGCTGTACCGAGGACGATTTCGCCATTAGTACGATACTCACCAGAACCGATGAGCTGATAGACACGTGGGCTGTAGGTTTTGATAAAGTCCTTGCCTACGGCAGTGGCATAAGCATCAAGCCAAACGTTCTTTACCAGAATCGCCAGGGCCTTAGCCTTATCAACTTCAGCAGGAACAACGTTGTATGTGTTGTCTGTTTCCTTGTCGTTATAGCGATAAATGAAGTCAATATTATATTCGTCGGTAAAGTTGGTCTTCAACCACTGGTCGAACTCATTGCGCTGTGGGGCGGTGGTGTCGAAGATACTTTCCGAACTCACGTCATCGCTGGTACAGCTGGTGATCAGTGCACCTGCAAAGAACAATGCTATAATCTTCTTGTATTTCATAATCTTATACATCTATTATTAATTAGTCACGTGGATTAGCGGGAAGTCCTGCATCAAGGACGTCGGTAGGCAGCTGGATGGCACCTCTCAGGTCGCCAGCCTTGAACACAATTGCATCCTCGCCAACAATGTTATGGCTGAAAGAAATGCCGTAACGCTTGATGTCGAGCCAGCGCATGCCTTGATGGATGGTCTCAATACGGCGCATGTGGAGAATCAACTGGATGATGTTCTCTTGAGTGCCTTTTGCAACAGTGAAGCCCTGGGGAGCAATGGCCTTCTTCCAGGAACGGTCTGTATCTTTCTCAGGAACAACGGGCATGGTTGGAGCAGCCTCTACAAACTCGTTGATGTTCTCCACCGTGAAGGTCGGACGGTTGGAGGTATAACTCTTACCATTGAAGGTACCTGTACGGGTTGCGTTTTCGCAATGGTTGCCCACCCAAAGGTTCATGTCGGCAACGGCTTTGTCGAATTCTCCTTTCAGTGCATAGGCCTCAGCACGTACCAACAGGGTTTCGTCAGTGGTGAAGATGCACTCCACGATATGAGGATAACCTGTCTGGTTCACCTGATCGGTAATCTCGAACTGCTCAATTTGCTTGGGATAATAGATACCGTAGTTGGTACCATAGAGCATGTGGGACATCCAAAGGGTGTTGGGACTAGAACCGAGTCCCCAAGGCATGTCGGCCCAGAACGTCTCGTAGCTCACGATGGCACGCGCCTGACAGTAGCGGCGGTAGGTTGTGGCGTAGATGGCACGTCCGGCAATGGAGTAGCCGTTCAGGAACATGAGGTTTGCGGGTTCTGACGAGCGCATGTAGTTGTTGCAGATATCATCAACGCCAGCGAGATCCATATAGGAAGCGATGTTGCGAAGTACACCAGCTACATTGTTTCCAAGTGCACGTGTAGCATACTCAATAGCCTTGTCGTAGTTGTGATAGAACAAGTTGAAACGTGCAGCAAAAGCGTAAGCAGCCTTCGTGTTGAAATGATACTTGGGTACCTTCAGGTGGTTGTCGTCAAGCAGTGGCAGTGCCTCTTCAATGTCTGCATTGATGTTCTCATAGGTCTGACGCAAGGTGCCACGTTCTTCAACGCTTACTCCAGGCTCCTTAGGGTAAGGGATACCCAAGTACTCATCGGCTTTCTGCGGGTCGTAGGCCATACAGAAGATGTTGGCCGTCTGGAACATTGCGTATGCACGGCAGAGCAATGCCTCAGCGCGCTGGCCACGCAAACTTGCATCATTACCGATGGCAGCCAAGGCCTCGTTGGCAACTGCTGCACTTGCATAACCGTTGTTCCAGAGTGAGCGGGGGTCGTCGTTACCCTCTGTCTCTACATTCTGCCAACGGTAAATCTTATCCTGATTTGGCTGGGCAGTATAGGTGGCACCGTTATCCAATACGTTGTCTGAACTGATCTCAAAAAGAAAGTCAGGCAGATGGTTGACGTATGCAGATACCAGAAACTTTGTCACCTTATCCTGAGAATTCAGCTCAGCTCGGTCATCGGGCAGCTTGTCAAGATAGTCGTTACACGACGTCAAACCCAAGCCGAGTGCGATGAATGATAATGCTATATATTTTTTCATTGTACAAAATCTTGTTATCGTTATTACTCTTATAAATTATAAGCCAACACGGAGTGTGAAGGTGAACTGACGTGCCATAGGAACGGCCACACCACCATTGTTGAAGAACTCAGGATCCTGTCCGTTCAGTTTCTTGTCGGCATAAATCAGGAAGAGATTCGTAGCCTGTAACTTGGCACTGAGTGAATTGAGGGACAGACGGCTAATCCATGACTTCGGGAAATCATAGCCAATTGAAATCTCCTTCATACGGATGAAATCGCCCTTGGCAACACGAGCCGTCGAGCGGTTGTAAGCGTTATAAGCATAGCGGAGATACGTGTCCTGGCTCTGCTCGCGGAGGTCTGCAATCACGGGGATGTCTGTTTTCAGTTCATCGCCGGCCATTGTCCAGCGGTTCTTGAATTCCTTCGGCATTGCATCAAGATCAGAATAAGACGCATGGAAAGCAGGGTCGAGACGCACCACATTGCCAAATGAATATGTGGCAAAAATATTCAGGTGCCAGCCCTTATAACTGAAGGTGTTGCCAAGTGAACCTGTAATAGTCGGGTCTGTAGGACCTTCATATACAAGATAGTCAACATCGCGTGACTGGAAGTAGATATCACTTGTAACCACATTACCTTCCTCATTAATAACCTGAGGAATTCCATCCTTGTTCAAACCTTGGAAGTCGAGTGAGAAGAGAGAACGGTAGGGGTATCCCTCAAGGGCGAAACCGGAACCGGTAATCATGTCGATGATACGCTGACGATTGTCAAGTTCTGTCACCTTGGTCTTTACGTGAGAGAAGATGAAGTCAGTGTTCCACTGGAAATCCTTTGACATGATGTTCTTTGTAGAAATACTTAACTCTTCTCCATGAGAACGCATGGAAGCAATATTAGCGTATTCTGTAATTGTACCTTTCGTGCCATTAGTCTGACGCGGGCCGATCAAATCGTAGTTGTCGCGGCGGAACCAGTCGAACTGAACATTGATTCGGTTGTTCAGGAATCCGAGGTCAATACCCAAGTTCAACTCGTGTTTCTTTTCGTAGGTCAGATCAGGATTTGCGAAGTCGTAGATTTCAAGACCTGATTCCTTCTCTGTTGCAAATACGCGCCAGGGGTTGTAACTCTGGATAATGATGGCTGCATTGTTGGTAGAAGGATCATCAGCTGTCAGCGAATAAGAAGCTTTCAGCGTGGCGTGAGTAAGTGCATTCTTGAAGATGTTCTCAAACCAAGCCTCCTCATGAGCATTCCATGCTGCAGATACGTTCCATGTAGGCAGCCAACGGGCGCTGGTAGCCTTACCAAGACGGTTAGAACCCTCATAACGGACGGTTCCGTTCAGGGTGTAGCGTCTCTTATATGAATAAGTGGCTGTGCCGAAGAATGCTGCTTTGCGGTTATAGGAGTTCTTCAGCTCATAATACATTTCATTGTCTTCACTGGCTTTCTTGAAGTAGCGGTAGTCATAGCTGCCTAAGTAGCCCATGTCATACTGCATTCCTACACCATTAAAATAGGTACGGTTACGGTCAGTGTTGCTAACTTCTAAACCTCCAAATACGTTCACGATGTGGGTGTCACCGCCAAAAGCATCATTGTAGTTGGCTGTGGCGCGGAAGTCCCAGCTGTTCATCTTATACTTGCGCTCACGGTAGAAACCACCAGAGGGCAGAATCGAAATAGGCAGTGAATTCGCATCATCTGGATCCTTGTAGAGCCAAGGGTTTGCATCGCGCATTGTTGCATCGTCCATAGCGCGGAAAGCCATAGCCATATTGGATTGTTCAGTGATTCTGTGGGCTTGTGTCGTGGTTGAGAACTTATAAGCACCGATGGCTGACAATTCTACCTGGCGGATGGGCTTATACTTCAGCTCTGCCTGGAATTTCAAGTCGACCACGTCAAGATCCATGTAGTTGTTAGCCAACTCGTTATGGATGTTGAAAGGTGAGAAATTGCGGGTGTAGCTTTCTTTAGGATCCAAAGCACGCGAAGTGTTGATAGCGTAAGAGTAAGGGTTGATATCGAAATCACGGCTTACCTCACCTGTCACAGCATCCACATTTTGCTTCAGGGCGCCAGGTGCGCGCTGCTTACGGTAGGCGGCATTGCTCAGGAAATTGACAGACACCTTCTTCGACAAATTGTAAAGTGCATTGACGTTAGCGGTGTAACGCTGTACCTTAGACTGCTCTGTCCAACCTGGATCGTCCATGATGGAGAATGAGGTGTAGTACTGGGCCTTCTCTGAACCAGTTGACAACGAAATAGAATGGTTGTGCTGGATGGCCGTAGAGAACAACTCGTCGAACCAGTCGGTGTTACGCATCTCGGCTTCACGCAGATATGCAGCCTGAGCCTCAGGTGTATTAGCAAGAGCGTAAGTACCAGTTGCGGGATCGTAAGTGTTCATAAGCTGATACATCTTACCGTAGACACCGCTACTCTGAGCGCGATAGGTTCTTCCAAAAGAAATCAGACCACTATTAGCCATTTCCTTATAGACACCCATCTGCTCCTGTGAGTTCATGATGTTGAACTGGCTGTACGAAGGCTTCAGGCGCATGGTGTATTCACCCGTATAATTGATGCGGGTAGAACCTGCACGTCCCTTCTTGGTTGTAACAACAATCACACCAGACATAGCGCGGGCACCATAGATAGATGTAGCACTACCGTCCTTCAGAATCTGGAACGACTCGATATCATCGGAGTTCAAACCTGCAATGGCGCTGGAGATCAGCGTCTCGGCATCACCGCTCGACAGAGCGTCGGCATCAACCTCGGTTACATCCTCCATGATGACACCATCAACCACCCAAAGAGGGCGTGATGAACCATAGATAGAAGTAGCACCACGCACGCGGATCTTCGGAGCTGTACCGAATGTACCTGATACGTTCTGCACGGACACACCAGCCACGCGACCTTCCAGTGAGCGCGAGATATCAGCGATACCATCGATTTTGGCTTTTTCAGCGCTGACCTTGGCTGTCGCACCGGTGAATAGGCGCTTGTCCATCTTCTGCATACCCGTTACCACCACTTCGTCCAGCGATTGGCCGTCGGTAGCCAGAGTCACGCGCATGCCATTCTGGGCAGTGACGGTCTCGGTCTTCATGCCAATGTAACTGATGACGATCTTCTTCCCTTCGGGTACTGAAAGGGAGAACTGTCCGTTCATGTCGGTCACGACACCCGTCTTAGAGCCTTGGACAACTACCGAGGCTCCGATGATGGGCTCGCCGTCTTCCTGAGAAATGACGGTTCCCGTAACCTTCGTTTGTGCCAATGCCAATCCCACATACAGGAAAAGGCTGGCGAGAATCAAACTAAGTCTTTTCATCATAAATTTGGTTATTAATTAAGTTAAATTTAAACACACATTAGGGTGCAAAGGTAGTTAAAAAGTTGCTAAAAAACAAATAATTTTATAAAAATGTGATTTTTTTGCAGCAAAATGGGGCTCTTTCGGGCGATAATTGCTACTTTTGCAATGCATTTGCACGAAAAATTAACAATTTGTTTGCATGAAACAGCGACAATTTACATTCTGGACCTGCTTGGTGGCGACGGTGTTGCTGCTGGCAGGATGTCTGCAGGATAAAGTGGGGGGTGTGAGGATTTATTCAGATCCTTCTGCTGAATTGTATTCGGTTGCGAACCAGACGAGCTTGTTCCTGTTTCATGCCAGTGGTCCTTGGAAGGCTACCAGCCCGGAGCCTTGGTTGCAAGTGATGAAGGAGTCGGGTCCTGGCGGTACGGATACGCTGAAGGTGATGACCACTCAGAAGAATCTGACTGGTGTGGAGCGTAAGGCTGTTGTCACACTGGTGGCGGATGGTGAGTTGCATACGGTAGAGATCACGCAGCGTGATGAATATGCGGAGTGGGATCAGGAGGAATTCAATCTACCGGCAGAGGGCGGTATGATGGAGGTGAGCTTCAAGACGAATGCCACTGACAGTCTGCAGCTTTATGTGTCGAGCCACCTGTTCCAATACTTGGAGGACACCCGTAAGAAAGACTCCACACAGACCGATACCCGTGCAGAGAAAAAGGAGGGTAAAGGTAATCTGAACTGGATGCGTGTGCTGCCGAATACGGATACCATTCCCCGAAAGGGTTATTTCTTCCTGGCCATCGGCGTTGGCGAGAATCGTCACGTTAGTCTCGACACCCTGAAGTTTTATCAGGCAGCCGCAGAGCCTTGAAGAAATCCTGCATCAGCTGACGACATTCTTCTTCCAAAACGCCCCCAACTATGGTGGCCTTGGGATGCATGGCCCGAGGTGCAAATTCGTGATAGCCTCTCTTTTCGTCGAGACAGCCATAGACAATGCGGGGAATCTGTGCCCATCCGATGGCTCCTGCACACATCACACAGGGCTCGACGGTGACGTAGAGGGTGCAATCGGTGAGATATTTGCCACCTAACAGGTTGGCTGCTGAGGTGATGGCCTGCATCTCTGCATGGGCCGTTACGTCGCAGAGGGTCTCTGTGAGGTTGTGGCTGCGGGCGATGATGCGGTCCTTGCATACCACAACAGCTCCGATGGGAATCTCGCCAGCCTTATAGGCCAGACGGGCCTCGTCGAGCGCCCGCTGCATGTAGAATTCGTCTTTTTTCTGTTGTTCTTGTTCAATCATGCTGCAAAATTACAAAATATTTTGTATCTTTGCAAGCGGATTATGGATTTTAAGATTATTCATATCGAGGAAACGGATTCCACCAACCGCTGGCTGAGGGATTACACTTCCCCGCTGCCAGCAGGGGCGTGTGTCGTCGTTGCTGATTTTCAGACGGCGGGAAAGGGCTGTGGTACGAATAGCTGGGAGAGTGAACGGGGTAAGAACCTGACGTTTTCGATGCTGATTCATCCGGAGGGCCTGCCCGCCAATGCGCAATTCCATATCACGGAGGTGGCATCAGTCGCCCTCTGCGAGACGCTGGATCCCTATATTAATAATAAGGTGGAAATCAAGTGGCCGAACGATATCTATGTGGGTGACCGGAAAATCTGTGGCATGCTGATAGAAAACCGTTTGCAGGGCTCTGTTATCAAGGACAGTATCATCGGTATCGGACTGAATGTGAATCAGCGCGAGTTTCTGAGCGACGCCCCCAATCCTGTGTCGCTGTATCAGTTGACGGAACAGGAAACGGATCGTGATGCGCTGCTGAATCAGTTTCTTGAAGCCTTTGAACGGGTGTCCCAAAGCAAGACCACGGGTCGTGACTACCGCGAACGCCTCTATCGGAAAGGACTGGAGGCAATCTATGAGGATCGGCGGGGACGGTTTAAGGCGAGGCTCAAGAATGTGCTGCCCGACGGCAGGCTGGTGCTCCAGGACGAAATGGGACGGGAGCGGGCTTATGCTTTTAAAGAGGTGCAGTTTGTGATAAAATAGCCAAATGATTGAATTGAGAAATAAATTGTATAATTGTAAATAGTCAAATTGTAAATGACCATGAGATTTAAGCGAATTCTATTGAAGCTGTCGGGCGAGAGCCTGATGGGAAAACAGGGTCACGGAATCGACCCTGAGCGTCTGGGTGATTATGCCCGTCAGATTAAGGAAGTGTCGGAGATGGGCGTCCAGATTGGTATTGTGATTGGCGGCGGTAACATCTTCCGCGGCCTGAGTGGTGCCAAGAAGGGTTTCGACCGTGTGAAGGGCGACCAGATGGGTATGTGTGCTACGGTGATCAACTCACTGGCGCTGAGCAGTGCCCTTGATGCCGAGGGTGTGAAGAACAAGGTGCTGACGGCTATCCGTATGGAGCCTATCGGTGAGTTCTACAGCAAGTGGAAGGCTATCGAGGCGATGGAGGCCGGTTATGTGTGTATTTTCTCAGCCGGTACGGGTCAGCCTTATTTCACCACCGATACTGGTTCGAGTCTGCGTGGCGTGGAGATCGAGGCTGATGTGATGCTGAAGGGTACACGTGTGGACGGTGTCTATACCGCTGATCCCGAGAAGGATCCCACCGCAACGAAGTTCGAGGATATTACGTACCAGGAGGTGCTCAACCGCGGTCTGAAGGTGATGGACCTCTCGGCAGTCTGCATGTGTCAGGACAACAACCTGCCTATCTATGTCTTCAACATGGACATAGTGGGTAATCTGAAAAAGGTGATGGATGGTGAGTCAATCGGCACGCTGGTGCACCCTTAGACCTCTTAGACTTCTTCGAACTCAACGTATTCGCCGTCGTCGTGGCTGAAGATCTTCTTGTCGGCCTCGCGTTCGTCGATAATCGTAACACCACTGCTCGTCGTTGTTTTGCGGGTAGTGGTTTTTTCTGTCTGCTGACGAGACTGCTGCTGAGTGGTCTGTTGCCCTCTCTGCTGGTATTTCTGCTGACGTTGCTGCTGGGAACCACCATCGGCGCTCTTGAAATAGTCGTTGCCAAAGGGATTCTTCTCTTTCTGCTCCTTGCGCTTCTGGTTCAGCTCCCACTGGTCTTCAGCAGCTCTGCGCAACTGACGAAAGCTTTTATAGCTGAAATTAATGACTATCAATATGATGATGGCCAGGGCTATCAAGCCGAAGATAATGAGTCCGACGATAAATTTAATCATGACAGGTTCTTAGTTTGTTTTAATTTTCTTGGTTGTGATAACGGATAGGATAACATACCATGCAATGATGGCTGCAAGTCCGCTGATGCCCAGGAAGAGCAGCAGAGGTATGCACGAGAGGATGAAAATGAATTTAATCTCATTGCCTTTCCAGCCCCAGGTCTTGAACTTCAGGGCGAACATGGGTATTTCGGCAATAAGAAGCCAGCAGCTGATGAATGTTCCTACGAGAATGAGGTAGGGAAGTAGTGAAGAGTGAAGAGTGAAGAGTGAAGAATCCGCACTCCAGTCTTGTAAGCCAACGATGAGGGAACCCCAGAAGAGGGCGTTGGCAGGTGTGGGGAGTCCGATGAATCCCAGTGCCTGTCGCTCGTCGAGGTTGAATTTCGCCAGTCTAAGGGCAGAGAACGCTGCCATGATGAATGCCAAGAAAGGTATGAACGGCAAATGGATATGGAAGGTGCAAAGATAACTGAATATAATGGCTGATGGTGCAAAGCCAAAGGTGATATCGTCGGCCAGTGAGTCGAGCTCCTTTCCGATAGGGGAGGAGACATGCAGCAGACGGGCCACCATGCCGTCGAAGAAATCGAATACCGCACCTATCACGATAAAGAGCAATGCCAGATAAGCCACACCCATGAATGCCCAATAGGTAGCAATGCAGCCTGAGATGAGGTTGCAGCAGGTTATCGTATTTGGTATATGCTTTTTCATGCTTATTTCATCTTAGCGATGACAGTCTGATCGCCTGTGGTGGGCTGTCCCAAAGTGACGCAAGGCTTTGCCGTCAAGGGCAGGAAGACATCGACACGGGAACCGAGCTTGATAAAGCCCAGGTGCTCGTCGATATAGCACTCCTCACCTTCCTTGGCGTAAGTCACGATACGACGGGCCAGAGCACCAGCTATCTGACGCACCAGCACATCTTCGCCATCGGGGGTGGTAATCATAATGTCGGCATGCTCGTTCTCCTCGCTGGCCTTGGGGAGCCAGGCCTTGTGGTAGTTGCCATTCTGATGGTGAACGAACTTCACCTTACCGTCGATAGGGAACCAGTTGGCATGCACGTTCAGCGGACTCATGAAAATCGAGATCATCAGGCGCTTGTCGTGGAAATACTCGTTTTCCTCGGCTTCCTCTACCACTACGATCTTGCCGTCGGCAGGTGCCACGACTAATTTGTCGGTATCGCCATTATAATAGCGGATGGGACAACGATAGAAATTGAGTGCCATGAACCAGGCAGCACCGAAGATGATGATGAAGATCCAAAAAGGTATGGTGGTGCTGAATGAATACCAGAGCAGATAAGCGATGCCGATGATGGCCAAAGCGCTCCATGTGAGTTCATGGGTACCTTCGCGATGAATTCTGATTTTCTTCAGTTTTTTGATTCTTTCTCCCATTATTTAATTAGGTGTCGTTATTAATTTGTGTGCAAAGGTACAACTTTTTAACGTAAGTTACAAATTTTTCTGCCATTTCTTTTGGTATTCTCAAGTTTTAGCCGTAACTTTGCCATCTGCCAATAAGGCATTTTCTCAAGAATTATGGAAGATTTCATACATCTGCACGTACATACCTATTATTCAATTCTCGATGGACAGTCGAGTATTCAACGGCTTGTGGATAAGGCTGTTAAGGACGGCATGCGAGGCATGGCGATAACGGATCACGGCGACATGTTCGGTATCAAAGAATTTCACGACATTTGTATTGGCGTGAATAAAAAACGTGCGAAAGAGGGTCTTGAACCTTTCAAGCCCATCTTCGGTTGTGAGATGTATGTGGCCCGTCGTGGTGACAAGAGTCTGCGTGAGACAAAGGAAGACCTCGGTGGCTATCACCTCATTGTGCTGGCAAAGAATGCTAATGGTTATAAGAACCTGATTAAGCTTGTCAGCAACTCGTGGGTCGACGGTTTTTATAACCGTCCGCGTACAGACCGTATGGAACTTGAGAAATACCACGAGGACCTGATTGTCTGCTCAGCCTGTATTGCCGGTGAGGTGCCTGCGAAGATCCTGAAGGGTGACATTGCCGGTGCCCGTGAGGCTATCGAATGGCACAAGCGCCTCTGGGGCGACGACTACTATCTGGAGCTGCAGCGTCATGAGGTGACCGATCCTCTTCAGCGGGCTAATCGTGAGACCTTCCCACTACAGCAACAGGCTAATAAGGTACTCATCGAACTGGCAAAGGAATATGGTATCAAGTTGGTGTGTACCAACGATGCCCATTTCGTGGATAAGGAGAATGCCGAAGCCCACGACCATCTGCTTTGTCTCTCAACAGGCAAGGACCTCGACGATCCCACACGTATGCTTTACTCTAAGCAGGAGTGGTTTAAGACGCAGCAGGAGATGAACGACATCTTCAGCGATGTGCCGGAGGCCCTGTCGAACACCCTTGAGATACTGGATAAGGTAGAGGTATATAGCCTCGACAACGATCCCATCATGCCTTTCTTCCCCATCCCCGAGTCGTTCGGTACGGAAGAAGAGTGGCGCCAGAAATTCACCGAGCAGCAGCTCTATGATGAGTTTACTACTGATGAGAACGGTGAGAACCAGCTGTCGCCAGAAGAGGGTGAGAAGAAAATCAAGAAGCTTGGCGGCTACGATAAGATTTATCGTATCAAGTTTGAGGCCGACTATCTGGCGAAGCTAGCTTATGAAGGCGCTTTGCGCCGCTATGGCGAACCGCTTCCTGCAGAGGTCCTGGAGCGTGTGAAGTTCGAGCTGCATATCATGAAGACGATGGGTTTCCCGGGCTACTTCCTCATTGTGCAGGACTTCATCAACTCTGCCCGCGACGAATTAGGCGTGATGGTAGGTCCTGGTCGTGGCTCTGCTGCAGGTAGTGTGGTTGCCTATTGCCTAGGCATCACGAAGATCGATCCTCTGAAGTACGACCTGCTGTTTGAGCGTTTCTTGAACCCGGACCGTATCTCGTTGCCTGATATCGATACCGACTTTGATGACGACGGACGCGGTAAGGTGCTGAAATGGGTGGAGGATAAGTATGGTCACGAGAACTGTGCCCATATCATTACCTATGCCACGATGGCTACGAAGAACTCTATCAAGGATGTGGCCCGTGTCGAGAAACTGCCGTTGGCTGAATCGAATGCTTTGTGTAAGGCCATTCCCGACCGTCTGCCTGATGTTGACGGTAAGACGCCAAAGATGAACCTTACCAATGCTATCAAGGCCGTTCGTGAGCTCCAGGAGGCTGAGGCCTCCAGCAATCCGCAGTTGGCGAATACCATCAAATATGCCAAGATGCTCGAAGGCACGGTACGAGGTACGGGTATTCATGCCTGTGGCTTTATCATCTGTCGTGACCCGATTTCCGACCATGTGCCTGTGTCAACAGCCGACGACCCGGATTTCAAGGGTACGAAGACGAACTGTACACAGTATGATGGTCATGTGATTGAGTCGACAGGTCTAATCAAAATGGACTTCTTAGGCCTGAAGACGCTCTCGGAGTTGAAGGAGGCCTGTGCCAATATCAAACGCACACGAGGCATTGACATCGACCTCGATACGATTCCCATCGACGATGCCAAGACCTACGAGCTATATCAGCAGGGACGCACCGTTGGTACCTTCCAATTTGAGTCGCAGGGCATGCAGAAATACCTGCGTGAGCTGAAGCCTACTGTGTTTGAAGACCTTATCGCCATGAACGCCCTCTACCGTCCGGGTCCTATGAGCTATATCCCTCAGTTTATCCGTCGTAAGCATGGCGAGGAGCCGATAACCTACGATATACCCATCATGGAGAAATACCTGAAGGATACTTATGGCATTACGGTTTATCAGGAGCAGGTAATGTTGCTGTCGCGTCTGTTGGCTGACTTTACCCGTGGTGAGAGCGATGCCCTGCGTAAGGCCATGGGTAAGAAGAAAAAGGATATCGTTGATGCCATGAAGCCAAAGTTTATCGAGGGTGGTAAGAAGAACGGCCACGATCCGAAGGTTCTCGATAAGATCTGGGGCGACTGGGAAGCCTTTGCTTCTTACGCCTTCAACAAGTCGCATGCCGCCTGCTACTCATGGGTGGCTTACCAGACGGCATATCTCAAGGCCAACTATCCTGCTGAGTTCATGGCAGCGATCATGAGTCGTCGCCGTGATCAAATCACGGAAATCACCAAACTCATGGACGAGTGTAAGGCGATGGGTATCGCCACCTTGGGACCAGATGTCAACGAGTCGTATGAGAAGTTCGGTGTGAACCATCACGGCGAAATCCGTTTCGGTCTGGGCGCCATCAAGGGTATGGGCGACTCTGCAGCCCTCGCTATTATCGAGGAACGTGAGAAAAACGGTCCTTATAAGAACATCTACGACTTCGCCCAGCGTGTCAGTTTCTCGTCTGTCAATCGTAAAGCCTACGAGAGTTTGGCGCTGAGTGGCGGCTTCGATAGTTTCGGCATCCGTCGTGAGGATTACTTCGCCACGAACACTAAAGGTGAGATGTTCCTCGATACGCTCGTGCGTTATGGACAGACTTATCAGCAGGAAAAGGCTGAGATGCAGAACTCCCTCTTTGGCGCTTTTGGCGACGGGGTGGAGATAGCCCAGCCGCCTGTGCCGAAGAACGATGTGCGCTGGAGCGATATTGAACGTCTGAATAAAGAGCGCGACTTGGTGGGCATCTATCTTTCTGCCCATCCGCTTAACGAGTTTAAGATTGTTATCGACAACCTGTGTAACACCAGTTGTATGGAACTGACGGATATCGGTAGTGTCAACGATCGCGAGGATGTGGCATTAGGCGGCATCGTGACTGCTGTCAGAACAGGCTTTACCAAGAATGGCAAGCCTTTTGGCATTGTTACCCTCGAGGATTTTGACGGCTCTGGCGAACTGCCTCTTTTCGGCGAGAACTGGGGACAGTACAGCGGTATGTTCTCGATTGGTGCCTCTGTTTTTGTCGTGGGCAAGATACGTCCCCGATTCCAGTACAATAATGATGGCCCCAAAGAGTTGAAGGTGAGTCGTGTGGAATATCTGCAGACGGTCAAGGAAAATGCCATCGACCGCATCACCATCTCGCTGATTACCGACCCTGAACTGCTCGACGAACAGATTGTGACAGAGCTCAACGAACTGATTTGCGAGCATCCTGGCAAGACGAAACTGTTTTTCCAGTTACGCGACTCCTTGGGCAAGAACCACGTACTGCTGCGCTCTGCTAACAAAGGCGTTGACGTGCGTTATACGCTTATCGACTATATCGAGAGTCATCCAAATGTGATGGATTATAAGATCAATTAATTTTAGTATAAACTTTTTTAAAACAAATCATTATGGAAGTAAAGATTTCAAGTGAGAATTTCAAGAGCCTGAAGGATGGCGACAAGCCATTGGTAGTTGATTTCTGGGCAACCTGGTGCGGACCCTGTCGTATGGTTGCTCCCATCATTTCGAAAATGGCAGAGAAGTACGACGGCAAGATTGCCGTTGGCAAGTGCGACGTTGAGGAAAACGAAGAGTTGGCTGCTGAGTATGGTATCCGTAACATCCCCACGATTCTCTTCTTCAAGGGAGGACAGGTGGTCGACAAACTTGTTGGTGCCCAAGGCGAGGCTGTCATAGACGAGAAGTTCCAGTCAATGCTCTAAGTGATGGCAAGTCTTGAAGAAGAACTCCGCCTCGACGAGGAGGAGAACAAAAGGGAACTGGCGTTCATCCGTGAGCAGATTCCCTTTGATGCCAAGAAGCATTACAGCGATTCGACCATCCTGTACATAATGGACTTGATAGTAGACTACTACTATACGAGTGGCATTCTGGAGAGCAATGAGGAGGAGATAGACATCGACCTGGAGGCGGTGGCAGACTATGTCTGTCAGAAAGCCAAGGAAGACGGTGTCGACAACCTCGACCCTGAACATGTGTTCTTCATTGTACAGGCTGACCTCGACTTTCAGGAACAGAACCTTTAAAAGAGGATGGCGCGCGAGCCGTCCTCTTTTTCTGTGATGCTAACCTTCACGGCATCCTCGGGCAGCACCTCTTCTATCAGTTCGGGCCACTCTATCAGACAGAGCGAGCCTGAATAGAAATAGTCCTCAAAGCCCATGTCGTAGACCTCCTCCAACTTCTTGATACGATAGAAGTCGAAGTGGTAGATGGGACCCTCCTGGGCGGTATACTCATTGACGATAGCGAAGGTGGGTGAGGTAATGACATCCTCAACGCCCAGTTCCTCACAGATGGCCTTGATAAACGTGGTCTTGCCGGCACCCATCTTGCCGTAGAAGGCGAACACCGTATGGTCGCCGATATTTTCAATAAATGTCCGCGCTGCTTCGCGGATATGCTCTAAATTTTGAATATTAATCTCCATAATTATTCACTTCTTTCGTCCACTCATCGTAATCAGTGGTATGATTATTTCTTCCATTGAGATACCTCCGTGCTGGAAAGTGTCGCGATAGTAGCTCACATAGTAATTGTAGTTGTTGGGGTAGGCCAGGAAGGCATCACCCGTGGCAAACACATAGGTTGTCGAGAGGTTTGGTGCCGGTAACTGGGCCTTCTGAGGTTCACGAATCGTAAACAGGTTCTTGTCGTCGTAGCTCAGGTTCTTACCCAACTTATAGCGCAGATTGGTGTTCGTGTTTCTGTCGCCTACAATCTTTACTGGCTGCGTACAACGGATGCTGCCGTGATCCGTTGTCACGATGACCTTGCAATCCTCCTGTGCCAGCTGACGGAAGAAGTCGGCAATCACCGAATGACGGAACCAGGAGAGTGTAATCGAACGGTAGGCACTCTCGTTATTCGCCAGCTCACGCACCATCTTCGACTCTGTACGGGCGTGACTCAGCATGTCGATGAAATTGAATACCACCACGTTCAGGTCGTTCTTCCCCAGGTTCGACATCTGCTGCATCAGCTTGTCGGCATCGGCAGAATTGTTCACCTTGTGATAAGAGAAGGTGTTCTTCTTGCGATAGCGGTCCAGTTGTGTCTGAATGAGCGGTGCTTCGTTCAGGTTCTTACCTTCCTCCTCGTCTTCGTCTACCCAGAGATCGGGAAACATCTGTGCAATCTTGTTGGGCATCAAGCCTGAGAAAATGGCGTTGCGGGCATATTGCGTGGCGGTAGGCAGGATGCTGAAGTAGAGGTCTTCCTCAATGTCAAACTGCTTGTTGAGTTCCTGTGCGAGGATACGCCACTGGTCATAACGGAAATTATCGAGCACCACGAGGTATACTTTCTCGCCCTCGCTGAGCAGGGGGAATACCTTGCTTTTGAACACCTCGGGCGATAGGATGGGTCGGTCGCCAGTGGGCTTGGTGGGATCGAGTGAGGCCACCCAGTCCAGATAGTTTTTCTTGATGAACTTCGCAAAGCCGAGATTCGCCTCTTCTTTCTGCATGCGGAGCATATCTGTCATGCTGCTGTCGGTCGAACTCAGTTCCAGTTCCCAATGCACCAGTTTCTTGTAGACTTCCACCCATTCCTGCCAGGTGCGGCAGTCCATAATCTGCATGGCAATCTGCTGAAACTGCTGCTGATACTGCGTTTGTGTTACCTCCGTTTCTATCTCCTCACGGTGGATGTTCTTCTTGAGTGTCAGCAGAATCTGATTGGGATTTACGGGCTTGATCAGATAGTCGGCTATCTTCTGTCCGATGGCCTGGTTCATGATGTCTTCTTCCTCGCTCTTGGTCACCATCACCACGGGTAGGGCAGGGTGCATCTCCTTGATGCGCTGTAGTGTTTCCAATCCGCTGAGACCGGGCATCTGCTCGTCGAGCAATACCAGGTCGAAGTGTCGCTCACGGCAGAGGTCGATGGCATCGGTGCCGTTGCTGACCGTCGCCACGTCATAGCCTTTGCTTTCCAAGAACAGCTTTTGTGCATGCAGCTGCTCTATCTCGTCATCCACCCAAAGTAAATATCCGTTGATCATAATTCTTCACTCTTCACTATTCACTATCTTACCAGAAGTCTTCGTCGAAATCGAAGTCTTTGGTTTGTTTCTTCTTTTTATTTTTCTGCTGAGGCTCGTCGTCATCGTCGTCCTCATCGTCATCAGATGTCGCTTTCTTTCCTGAGGGGATGTCCTCGGGATCCACCGTCTCGATATCCTCCGGACGGATGAGCAGCTTGTCGGTACTCGTCTTCATCGGCACGAAGATATCCTCATAGAACTGCTCATAATCGTCGTAACTGAACTGTACACCCAGCAACGGCAGGTTTACCTCGCTGATAATCAGACTGCGACACTTCGCCAGTTTCTCGGCCATCACCTCGTTGGCATACAGTTGTCGTGCGTATTGCAGCGCCTCGTCGTAACTCAGGAATCCGCTGATGAGCATGCGTTGCAGCCCCTGATCCTCGTCGGTACTGATCTCGAAGTTACGTACCAGGAAGTTGGAGAAGTTATAGCGTGCCATCTCGAACAGCAGCTGGTTCTGGTCCACGCTGTCGGGCTCGTAGGCAAGGATAAAGAGGAACTTCTGATTGGGATCGGCACTTAGGGTGTCGGCCTTTGTCGAGTCGGCCGTGAGGGCGATGTCCCGTCGCGACCATACATCGCCGATATCAAACTTACCGCCGTGCAGTCGACGGCCCTCTTGCACACCTTTCACAATCATACCAGCCATCTCGGCCACCTCACTCTTCGGATGCTTCTCTACCACTTCCTTCAATTGTTCCAGACAGCCGTTGGCATCGCCATTGTTCAGTCGGCTCAGACCGTCGATAAAGATAAACTTCGCACGGTGCTCGCCCTGTGGGAAACGGTCGGCTGAGATGCGGGCATTACCAGCCACCTCGTTAAACTTATCGGCCTTAAAAGCAGCATAGGTGGCTGCATAGAGCGAATCTTCGATATGGGTACCGAAACGGGCGTTATCGGCGTAGTAGGGATCAGAGAGCAGGGTGGTCCACTGACTCTCAGGATGCTCCGCCTTCAGATGACTCAGACAGGCCTCTGCCGTATCGTGGCGACCTAATCGTGAGTAGAGCAGGAAGAGGTGATACCACGCATCGTCGAGTTTCTCGAACTGAGGATAATCCTTTGTCAATCTGAGCAGTTGCTTCTCGCTGAGGCGGAGGTTGTCGAGTTTGTCCTTGAAGATGATACCCGACTGCAGCAGCGCTTCTTGTATGATAGCATGACTCTCAGCCTTCTGCTCATCGCTGAAGGGAATCTGTGCCAGATAATATTCGCGGTTATGGGGGTCGTTGGCGAGGGTGTCTTGCGGAGCGGCTGTCTGCGTGCTGTCGCTGGGAGCTGCACCCTGGGCTGTCAGCGAGTCGCTGAGTTCTCCGGAATTTCCGGCTTCTTCGGTTTCTTCGTTCTGGCTGGCGGCCATATTCACCACCGTCTGATTTATTCGCTGCCAGTTATCGGCATTCTGTCGCTGTCCCCATTGGCGCTGGAAGGTGGTCTTTCCCTGGCTCACGGCCGTTGGGTTATAGAAATACCACGCACCACCGGATTGCTGTTGGGTGGCAGGTCTATTTTGCTGGGTGTTGCCCCGCTGCCCCACAGCCTGATTCTTCTGCAGCTGACGCTCTACTTCTGCCATTCGTTCTGCATCGCGGGCCTCTTTCTCCTTGCGTTTCAGCTCTTTGATCACGCGGTCGATGGCTTCCAATCGCTTGGCTTCCGGCATATCGGCCAGTGCCAGCAGCGAGTCTTGCAGATGAATGGCGTCGGTATGTGGCACGAGCTCGTCGAGCACCTTTGAACGCTGGGCCAGTTCCTCATAGTCCTTACGGTCTTTATCCAATAGTCCGATGGCCTCGCCATAACAGCGCTGCGCATCGTTGTATTTCTCCAGTTGCCAGTACAGGTTGCCCAAGGTCAGCAGAAGCACACCTTTCTCGATGCCGCTGCGGGTGGCTTTCTCGTTACCTTTCTCATAGGCGGCGATGGCTTTCATCGTATCCTTCTGCATCAGGTGGATATTTCCCATGGCGTAATACACCTGGTCGAGATAGTCCTTGTTGTTGTCGTTCGATGCCATGCGCTTCAAACGGCTGATCATCGCCTTGGCATTACCCTTTGCCATTACCTCCGTTTGGGCGATGCGGGCGTTGAATTCCAGTTCGTAGCTGGGGTGACAACCGATGGCCTTGCCAAAGGCACGCTCCGCCTCGGCGCGATTGCCCAGTTCCTTCTGTATCTGTCCCATCAGAAACCACTCACGGGCCTTCTGCTGGTGTCGGCGTTCGTGCTTAATCACCTTACGCAGGTAGGGCACAGCCTTCTGATAATCCTTTGTGTGGATATAATAGTCGGCATAGGTGTAGTCCCAATCCTTCACCGTGCGGAAGTGCATCGAGTCGCGACTCATGTTACGGATCACATCCTCGGCGTCGTAGAGCCAGTCGAGCTCGATATAGCATTTGGCGAGCCAGGCTCTGGCCAGTCCGTTTTGTCGGGGTTGTGTCTGGTAGAGTCGTGTCATATAACTGAAGGTGGCGGCGGCCTCGTCGAAGTCGCCTTTCTGAAACTGCGACTTACCCAGCAACATCCATGCCTTCCACAGGAAGGGGTTGTACTCCTTACGTCCCAGCCATTCTTTGTCCTTATCGGTTTTCCGTTTGCCGCCTTTCCATTCCGGCTTGGCCTTGATGCTGTGGCGACGTATGTCCTTCTCGGCTTTCTCTATGGCACGGCTATAATGACTGCTGCCCAATGAGCGGCTGTCTTTGTTGCCTACCATGTATAGAGGTATCTGCTCGGTGAAGTTGTCGCGGTTGCCTTTTTCTTTCTCCAGGTTACCGTCGATAAAGGCTTCCTTGCCATTATAGTAGATGTTATAGCGGGCGTTGAAACTGTGCCACCAACGCGAGCCCGATGTGTTTTTCTGCGTAGAACAACCTGCCATCGTCAACAGGGCGATGGCGATGACAGTCAATGTATAGGCAATTCTGCGCATTCTCTTATAAAACCTCTTTAGAGGTTGTTTTATTGTGTAAGTCAGCGTCTTTTTGCCGTTTTTCCTCTAAAAGACAGTGTATTTTGCAGTCGCCCTCCTGGGCAGCGGTACAGGTTGAGCAGTCGTGTCCCACTTCGATGGTGTCGTCACCCTTGTCGAAATGGTTGGCTATCCAGGCAATCACGCCCACTCCCACAATTAGTCCTATACACACCAGCGCAAACTCCATAGCGGTAGCAAATTCTTAACTCTTTCTGCGGTAGCAAATTCTTCACTCTTCACTCTTCACTTCGACGCTGAATCCAGCGTCGCGCAGGCTCTTCCAGAAGTGTGGATAGGATTTCGTCACTACTTGCGGATTGTTGATAATCAGCTTGTCCGACTTCATGGCGAAGGGTGCAAACGAGAGGGCCATGCGGTGATCGTTATAGGTGTCGATGCCTTCTTCCATCGAGGGCTCGCAGCGCTCTCCGTCCCAGTAGAGTTCACTATCGTTGTGGTCGTGGAGCACGTAGCCCAGCTTCCGCATCTCACGCTTCATGGCCTCAATGCGGTCGGTTTCTTTGATCTTCAACGTGGCCAGACCTTTGAAGTGAAAGGGTATGTTCAGCGCTGCGCAGGTCACAATCACCGTCTGTGCCAGGTCGGGGGAGTTCACAAAGTCATACTCCAGCTTCGGCACACAACGGCCGTTGCGCTTCAGCGTCACTTTCTGCGGCTCATTCGTTGCCTTCGACTGGAACACGGTCTTCACGCCCAGCAGACTGAAGATATATCTCACCACCGAGTCGCCCTGTTTCGAGCCGTCCTTCAGTCCGTTCAGCACCACTTGGGCCTCGCGGTCGTCGCTCAGGGCCAGTATCTCATACCAGTAGCTGGCGCCGCTCCAGTCGTTTTCTATCACGTAGTCGCGGTTCACGTAAGGTTGATGCTTCACGGTGATGGTGTCGGCCGAGGTCCATTCGGCATCAGCGCCATATTCGCGCATCATCCACAGCGTTAGGTCGATATAGGGACGGGAGATGATGTCGCCCGTTAGCTTCAGTTCGAGACCTTTCTTCAGCACGGGACCAATCATCAGCAGGGCTGAGATATATTGCGAGCTCACGCTGCCCTCTATCTCCAGTTCACCACCTTCGATGTCCTGGCCTGTGATGCGGAGTGGGGGATAACCCTCCTTACCCTCGTAGCTGATGTCGGCACCCAGTTTCCTGAGGGCGTCGACCAAGATGCCGATGGGACGCTGCTTCATGCGCTCCGTACCCGTGAGCACGTGCGTACCTTTCATCACACTCAGATAGGCCGTCATAAAGCGCATGGCCGTACCCGCAGCCTTGATGTTGATTTCTTCGGGCATATCGCGCAGGGCATCGAGTATCACCTGGGTGTCATCGCAGTCCGACAGGTTCTCTGGCAACTGATGTCCACCGCTGAGCGCATAAATGATAAGTGCACGGTTTGATATGCTCTTCGAGGCAGGCAGGCTCACCACAGCATTCTGCAGTTTGGGAGCCGCGATTTGATATTGTGTCATTTATCTGTTGTAGTCTTGATTTGTGGTGCAAAGGTACGAATTTTTATCGGTATCAGCAAATCTGACATAAAAAAATAGCTTAAAATTGAAAAAAGTGGCCGGAAAATTTGGTCAAACGGAAAAATGTGTGTACTTTTGCACCCGCATTTCGACCAAAGGGTCGGTGCTAAGCTTAAAAATGATCGGGATTTAGCGCAGTTGGTAGCGCACACGTCTGGGGGGCGCGAGGTCGCTGGTTCGAGTCCAGTAATCCCGACAACCGCGAGAGTTAAGGTGTTGATTTTCAGCACCTTAACTTTTTTAATACCCAAATTTGCACAACACTTGCACAACATCTCCTTTGCCCGATCATACGAATCCCCTTTATATACGGAATGTACGCATAGTTCAGAAACCGTTTTGTGTAATATCGTGTAAAGTCGGTATTTACATTCGTTAACGGTATTTTTGCATTTGTTTACATGCATTTTGTATGCTGATGACTGCCCAATATATGGCTTCGGTTGTGCAAATTTTAAGCAAAATCAAAATTTGCACAACCGATTTTTCGATTATTTTGGGTTGAAAGGTTACAAGTATTTACCCCAAAATACAATCCTCTTTCCTTTGGTGGTATGTAACCCTACTGGGGTCACAAAAAGGGCGTGAATGCTGCCAAATCCCTTCCGATAATTGAAATATTCCAGATTTGCTACCCTAGGATCAGACGACAGCGATTCACACCTATATATAATTAGCGAGAAAATAGTTCCTGCTGCTTATAAACCTGTTTGTAGTTCCGTATTCCTTCAGATTCTCTTGAAGAGCGTATTCTATGATGTTGTTCCGCTTGTATTGTTTGGTTCCCTTCTTGAACTTAGGCTGTTTCTCTTTTTCCAGAATTACCTGGATCACCTGCGTATAGCTGTCGTAACATAGCCTGGCCTCCTTATTTATTATTCCCATATAGTACGTCAGTTCACGTCTGCTCAGGTACTTCGAGAGCAATGAGATGACGATTTCCTCCTGCCTGTCCGCACCGTAGAAGATATTCGCATGCAGCTTCTGCTGGGGTGTTTTCCGTTTCTTCTCAATATATTCCGGCTCATAAGGCCATAATTCTTCGTCACCCTTTTGCCAAGGCCTGCAAAGCCCTTCCTTCGGATTCTCGCGTGTATAGACGTAGATGATGATCGATGATGTCTTGCCGCCCTTGCCCTTCCGAGGCCCTGCCTGATAATCGAACCAAACATTCGAGGCATGAAACATAAACAGGTCGTAAAGCTCATTCTGAGCCACCTGAAGGATATTACTTCGGATGTCCTTATAGCTTTCGTACGACGATTCCTGCAAGACCCGTCCTGTCTTCTTATCCCTGATTTCATTCAGGTTGAACAGCACCCGGAAATACTCCATTGCTATCGGCACAACACGCTTTTTGTACACGTTTCCCGTCGTTTCCTCCTGACCGTCGCTGAATCTGTAGTCGCCGCCGTATTTGCAACACAGCTCATACAGCTTCTGTGTGTACTTCGACCTCAGCCGCATGGCCGTACCGAGGTCAAACGTTGTGAAGTTCTGCGTCAGGTTGATCAGCAGCGGCATAATCTCCGGCGAGATTCGTATGGCGTAGATATCCTTCTCCTCATCGTAGAAGAATGTGTCCACCCAGTGAATGCGGCCCACGATGACACTGCCGTTCGGTCTGTGATAAGTGATTGGGAAGAACTTCATGCCCAGTTTTGTGAGCACGTCGTATGTATACCTGATGTTCTTCTGGCCACCGATGATTCCCAGGTCGCGGTCGGTCATGTAGAAGTACAGCTCCTTCCAGTTCTCTGGCACGTTCAGGCCGTTCTCCAGGTGAACTGATAAGGTCGTTGCACCATGTTACTGGTTCGTGTTCGATCGAGGCCAGTTCCGCAAGCCTGATCGTATCTTGTTTCTGCCGAGGCATAATCTTCTTTTGCTGTTTCCGTAGCTACGGATGTTCATCATTCATGCTTTGCTCTACCCGACGGATCGCAGTCCGCTTCCGACGGCTGCTGTCCGACTGGCTCTTGTTACGAAATCAAAGTAAAGCACAAATTAAAGTCGTCCGTAACTAAGACGCTGCAAAGATAGTGTTTTTCCCCGAAATCACCAAATCGCCCGAGAGCCGTGTCCTGTGCTAAAAACCTCCTAACTTCGATAACCCTTAGTCCCAGCTACAGGTTGACACCCGGCGTTGCCTAAAAACCTCCTAACTTCGACTGTTACTTGCTAAAAACCTCCTAACTTTCGCCTAAAAACCTCCTAACTTGGTGCTAAAAACCTCCTGACTAAACTCTTGAAACCCCGATAAACAGGCCATTCCTGCCCTCCGTAAATAAAGCTTATTAAATAAATATATAAATAAAGCTTTATGAACTTTCGACTTTTTGGGAAAGAAAAACGCTGGGATTCGTGTTGGGTTGACGGTTGAATTGGCGGTTCATGGCAGCATCTCAGCGCCCGACTCCGAACACGAAGCCAAACACCTTTAAGATGCCCCTCAAAACCAATCCCACTGCCGAGAGGATGGCGTGTGTCACTGTATAGAACAGCACGAAGAAGAAACTAAATATCATCATAGCACTTTCGATTTTACGATTCAACTTCAGGCCTCTACAGAAGCCCGATTCTACCTACAAAATTACAAAAAAAATCTGAGATATGCAACTTTCTGAGCCTCTTTCTTCTTCCCCAAATGTATTATTTCTCAATAAATTTCCGTTTCTCACAGATAATTGCTATCTTTGCAAGAAAGTGTCGGTTCCAGTCCTGTCCGATGGCAGCGTCTTAACACCGGCTCGAAGGCTATATATCTTGAAGCGTCACCGTATTTGACGCCGCCATGGACTGACCTGGCTACCACGTAGCATACTGCGTGGTTATGGTACGGATCTGATTCAAATATTTAAGATATTATGCCAAATACAAAGAATTTCAGCCTTCGAGTCCGTATTCTCGACGGACTACTTCAGCAAAGGAAAGGCGTGTCCATTCAGGACTGCCTTCGAGTGATTAACCATCGTCTTGCGGCCAGAGGAATCCCACCAGTCATGTCGAAGGACACAATTCTGAAGGATATGACCGAGATGGCCAATGGTGACTTTGTCAATATGAGAGTTTCCATGATCCTTTCGATGGTCGTATCATTCGCTATCGATATGAACGGGCAGACTTCTCCATCTATTCCAATTCGCTCTTGGAAGATGAAATTAAGGAAATCCAAGGTGCTCTTGAAATTCTCCGTCGTTTCGATGGTATGCCTCAGATGGAATGGATTAGAGATTTGTGCTCCCGCTTTGATGTGTCGATCAATACCCCAGACAAGCCTGTCGTGGAGTTCGAGGATTCCGATACCGTTTTTGGCCGCGAGTTCTTCACCGGCCTGTTCCATGCCATCGTTGATAAACGACCTATATTCCTTGACTATCAGCGGTTCGGTAAGAAGCCTCGCACTCATCTGCTCTATCCCTATTACCTGAAGCAGTTCAGGCAACGCTGGTATCTGGTAGCCAAGAATGCCCATCATCTGGATTCTATATCATCCTATGCCCTTGACCGCATGGTTTCCTTCCATCCTTCTCTGATAGATGAGTATGTTCCTATCGATATTGATGTTCATGACTATTTCAAGGATGTCTATGGCATCGCCCGGATGGAAGGCGAGCCGCAGATTATTAAGTTCCATGTCGACAAACATGAATTGCCCTATCTCCAGACTCGCCCTATTCATCATAGCCAGAAGATTGTCGGCAGAGACAAAACGGGTGTATTTATGACTATCCAAGTGATTCCAAATGCTGAGTTGATGATGGAACTGATGTCATACGGTGATGGCATTACTGTCAAAACTAAGGGTAAACTTCGCAGCGATATTATGAGAAAATTGAGTTCTGCCAGAAAAAAATACGGTTCGTCTACTTAGACTCGACGATTCTGCAATATATTGCAGCGCATTTTTATTTCAATTATTATGGCTAACAACAATTTTAACGAGCATCCTATCCCATTATGGATAAAGGATCATGAGAGAAAGAAGTTGGCGGTTTGGCTGACAAGTGTATTACAAAAGTATTCTGATGACTGGGACATCCAAGATTCCCACAAGGCTGTCAGCGTTTTCGAAAAGTGGGCTTTTCCCCTTATCGATACCGATAGGCTTGTGTCCTATGTCGGTTATGGTGATGAACTGACATTCACTTTCCACGTCACTCAGAATGTTATCAGTGATGAACTGTTCGATGTCCTTCAGGAGTACCATCCTGAGAAGTGGCACTACATTCGAGGTGTAATGATAAACGACCCTGTGGTTGAAATCGTCTATGAGGACAGGTACATCAACACCCCTCTTGGTTGTATTATTCTGGCACAATTCATCCGTCGCATCCGCGACCTCTACATGCTGAATGTCCGAGGCATTACCATCGCCCTCTCGAAGATGGACTTCCGTGTTAAATTCGACGATGATGATCTGAAGCTTGATCGTCGTTTCTCCTATGTAGAACATCGTGACAAATATCTGGAGGAGTGTATGAACCAGATTGTACGTGACAAGATTAAGTATGAGGTTAAGAACCTGGGACATTCACGTTCCATGCGGGTGTTCAACAAACGTTATGCTCTTTCTATTATGCCTGAAGGTGGCCTTGCCCATGGTTGGGGCATTGAAAACGGCCAGCATAGCAAGTTGACCACCAAAGAGTTGAATGACCACCTTGACATCAACCTCCACTGTTTCAATCGTAATGCCCATCGCCACAGTAAGGCCGGTGTGCGTTACACTGTTCATTTTGAGCTTCTGGAAGAGAAAGAAACTCAATTTTAGGCTGCAAATGTGACTTTTTCTTGGAATGATGGTTATACATTCGGGAAAAATTCGTAACTTTGCAGCAGCTAAGTAGCCTCGTAAGAGGCGGAAAGCGGTGCTTTGACCCTGAAATCGGCAAAATTTCAACATATACAAACAAAGCACAGAAACAGCCCATACGGTGGGTTGCTTGTCTGTGTGTTTGTAGGTGTTTGCCGATACCTCGGGTCACATAAGGGGCAATCCACTTTTCTTTTACTTTATTTTTTTTTCGACATACTATATGTTTTCTGAAAATTAAGTTGTATCTTTGCACCAAACTTTATGCGTTATGGGAAAAAACAATAAGGAGGCAATATTCCAAAAGGCTTTCAGAACCTTTGTCGAAAAGGACTTCGGTTCAGTAACTATATGTTCTGTATGGCGGTTGAAATGTGTTTTTTCGAGAAGTTAAATACCGATCGGTATCTTTCAGATTTCATGAGTAAGCCTCATTCATTGATTGAGTTCGTTCATTTCTATGTTGAACAGCAGGAGAAGCGCATAAAGATTTTCCAGACTGCTACAGGATGTCGTCAAAGTGAGGCTATTCGTTACTATTTAAGACTAATGACATCAGCATCGGATGTTATGCCTGGTTTCCTTGATCGTATCAGAGATGACAATGATAAATTTAAAGCAGCTTTTATTCAAATGATAAGTCAAGCTAAGGATAATGGTGAGATTCGTCCAGACACAAATGTTCAGGAAGCTGTATCTGATTTTATCCTGAAATCATGGGGAAACTGTTTCAATGCCGTACTTTCTAATGATTCAGCCTATGATCCTCTCTTTGAAATGATTAGCATATACCAGAAATATAAACAGTCATAA
>CADAAR010000029.1 GCA_902785945.1 uncultured Prevotellaceae bacterium | reverse complement strand
CTTGGAATACTAACCCAATTGCGGACAACTTTTCTTCTAAACTAAATTCCTTTTTCATTTGAACCTTTCAGTTGTGTCCAACTTTCTGGGTTCACTTCAGGTACCTGTCCCCATGACTAATTTCGTTTCGTTCGTATTTTTTATTTCTACTGGACAAAATTAGCAAAATTTGTCCAATAAACAAAATATTTTGGATAAAAACTTCTGTTATTTATCATTTTTTATATTTTGTATTTTAAATTCCAAATCTTTCGGCGATTATTTCAATATCAAAGGTGGTCATTTGCTCAAGCCGCACTCACAGCCTTCCTGACGGCCATTACGACCACGAGTTGCATGGGCTACGGACCGATTGCGTTCTAGGGTGCGCTGCAAAAGAATCCCCGCTCGGCTGAGCGGGGAAATTTTGTATTACTTCTCCAGGAATGCTTTGATGCGGTCGGCGACGTTCTGCTTGAAGTTGTTGAAGAAGAAGCCGTAGTCGTGGAGATGGTAGCTCTCAGGGCCGAACATGGCGGCGCCGTCGGCGGGGATGGTGTAGAGCTCTTTTTCGGCGATGGAGGAGACGACAACGGAGCCGCGGACGGTGTCAACACGGGCGTCGGCGATACCGGGGGTAACGAGCTTGCCGTCGTAGGTGAGCGAACCGAGGTTCTCCTTGACAGTAGCGGGGGTGTCGTCGCGCTTCCAGTTGATGGGGTTGATGCTGATGCCACCAGGGGCGAGCGTCATATTGTTTTCCTTCAGGTTGGCGGGACCCTCGGTGTTCCACGAGACGATGACACCGGTGTCGGTAGCACCCTCGGCGAACTTCAAACCGGTCTTGGCGAGCCAGTCCTTGGTTACAGCAAAGCCGATGGGATAAGCGGCAACCATACGCTTCAGAGCCTCAGGATGCTTGGTCATGTAGTTCTCAAGCAGGGCGATGACGACCGATGCACCCTGGGAGTGTCCGGCGATGATGAACGGGCGGCCCTGGTTCAGGTTGTTGAGGTAATAGTCGAGGGCATCGGTAGCGTCGAACTTAGAGACGTAGTCGATGATGGCGCGATAGTCGGAGCCCGGCTTCGGCATGGAGATCTGACGGTAGTATGGCATGAAGACGTTGCAGCTCTCGTCGAACACAGCGGTCTGAATCTGGCGTACCATCTTGGCGCCGGAAATCATCATGGTGTCGGTCATGTCGCAGACCTCAGTCTCGGGACGGAAACCGGTCACAGTAGGATAAACATAGAACACGTCGACCGCCTTGAGGCTATCGGCAGCGGTGCCGTCGAGCGTGCCGTCCTTCACGAGGGCTGCGGGCACGTCGAGCCAGTTAGCAGCCTGGCTGTAGTCGATCACGGAGTCGTACTTCTCGATGCCGACGATGTACTGCGCAGCCTCGGGGATTTCGCCGATGCGCGAAGTCTCGGCAGCAGCGGGTTTGTTACTCATCTTGCACGAAGCAAGGCTCATGGCTACAAGCATTGCCGATGCCAGGAGCACGAAGGATTTCTGTCTTTTCATGATCAGATCTTTATTGGTTTGTTAATTGTTTGCATATTTACGCATCAGGCGGAATTGATGGCGGTAGACAAGGCAGGCCATGCCGAGATAAACGGCAGCCTGAATCCAGAGGATACGGAGTTCGGGCAGGACCTGACTGATGGAGGCACCCATCGAGTTGACACGAATAAAGGCGCGCACGCCGAAGGTGCTGGGGAAGATCCAGGATACACCCTGCCAGTAGCCGGGGATGCTAGACTGCGGCCAGGACACACCCGTCATGAAGAGCAACGGCACGGAGACGAACACCATGATGAGCATGACATTCTCACGATAGCGGATCATACACGAGACGGTAAGACCAAAGAAGACGCTCGCGAGGGTATAGGGCAAGAGTGTCCAGAACAACGTCCAGCCGGTGCCCAACTGTGGGAACGAGAACATCGCGGGAACAGCCATCGAGAGATAAGCTGCAGCCACAGCCCCGATCATGCCATAGCACAGGGCCTTGCCCCAGACGATACGATAAGCACCGCGGAAATGCGGGTCGTCGTCGGGGATGAGCTGGCCGTTGCGGTGACGCTCACGGGCGGTACCTGCGGCCATACCGATACCAAGGGCAATAGCCTGCTGCAGGATAAGCATGAGCACAGCGGGCAACACACACGAACCGTAGCCGCCCGAGGGATTGAACATCGCCACATCGTCGACGGCCAATGGCTGCGCCGTGATGGCATCCTCGCGCTTAGTGTAATTACCAGCCTTCTTGATGTTCATGCCCGCACCGAGACGTCCGGCCTCAACCATCGCCGTCTGATAAACAGCCTTGTAGGCAAGCATCAGCGACATGTCACAATAGACGCTCACCGTAGCCTGCTCACCGCGATTGACACGCTCGGAGAAGTCCGATGGAATGAGGTAGATGCCGCGCACCAGCTGACGGCTGACGAGCGAACGGGCCTCATCGAGGTCCTCGGCGTAATATTTGATATGCACGTCGGGCGAGGCGTCGCAGTCATTGATAAACTGTCGCGAGAGGGCGGAGTGCGACTGATCGACCACCACCACGGGCGTCTCGTGCAGCGACTCGTTGTTGTAGATCCATGAGTAGAGCAGCGGATAACCCAACGGCACCACCACGAGGAACATCAGCACGCCCTCATCCTTCACGACCTTAATGAGTTCGTGGCGGAAGATATAGAGCACGTCGGTGAAGTGCTCGCGTAATCTATTAAGGAATGTAGACATAATTCAGCATTGCATTTTTAATCTTTCCAAGAACGAACCAGGGCAGCAGCGTGAAGGCTATGAGTGCCACGAAGTGGAACCAGACGTCGATGACGGGGAAGCCGTTGAGCACCGTGGCCTGATAAATCATCCAGTAGTGGCGCAGGGGGAACAGCCACGACATAGCCTGCAATGGGGGATCCATGCCTGCAATGGGGAATGCCGAGCCACACATTGAGATCGAGAGCACCGACCACAGCGACGAGATACTCATCGACATACGCAGCGACGGCATCAGTCCGAAGGCAAAAATACCGAAGCCAAGACCGCCGGCCACCTGCAAGAGACTGAGTCTGACGATGCGCCAGATGCCACCGAGTCGTGGGAAGTGGAGTACTTCGAAGATATAATACTGATAGATAAAAATCACGAGCAGGAAGATCAGTGCATGGACGATATACTTGCCCAGAATGGCCACAACGATGTTGTTGTCGGCCTTGGCGAGCCAGTCCTTACCCGTGTCGAACTTCATTTCCATACCTACGGCATAGGCTCCGAGCAGCGCCATGAAAAGCATGAGGATGCCCGGCACAAAGACCGTTGTCAACGAGTAGTTGTACGAGCCTTGTGGGTTGGAAATCATATGTGCATCGACTATGATCGGTTGCAGCGACGCCTTGATTTGTTCTTTCGACGCGCCCTTAGCCGCAAGTGTCGACTGTCCGACGGCCGCCGAGCCCAGCGAGCCGATGGTCTTCATGTCCTTCATCGCCATCGAGCCAGCAGTCATGCACGTCATCGTATAGTAATACGATATCTTCGGCTGACGACCGGCCAACAGTTCAGAAGCTGTGCCCTCAGGGATGTAGAGGTAGGCGTAGACCTTACCCTCTTGCATGGCATTGCGCGCCTCGGTGATGTTGGCGAAGCGGTAGACCACGCGGGAGCTCTGCATAGCGTCGAGGTTTCGCACGAGACCACGCGAGGTAGCGCTATTGTCCTGATCCACCACACCTACGGGCAGGTCGATCGCCACACCATCGTCGAGCATCGTGGTGAAGAAGAACACCAGCAGCAACGGGAACACCACCATACAGAAACCGTAGATGCGATTCCTGCGCACGATGATGTCGAGCTCGCGCAGCGCGACGTGTCCTATATTAGTTAAATACTTCATTAACTATTCACTTTTCACTATTTACTATTCACTTTTTCAGAATGACCGACATACCTGGACGGACGTTCTCAATTTTCTCTGTCGGACGGGCCTTTACCTCGAAGGTCTTCTGGTCGTACTGACCGCTGGCCTTCGTAGCTTTCCATACGGCAAACGAGCCCTTGTCCTTCATCGATGTCACCTTCAATTTCGTTTCCTTGTCGAGGGCGGGAATACGTACCGTCAACTCGGTGCCCACCTGAATGTCCTTCAGCTGATCCTCGCGGATGTTGAACGTAGCCCACTGATCGTCCATCACGGCAATCGACATGATGGGTGTGCCTGTGCCGACGAGCTCGCCCACCTTCGGGTAGACATCGGTCACCTCGCCAGCCATCTGTGCCACCTGAACGGTTTCCTTGATATAGCTGTTCACCTCCTGCACAGCACCACGGGCCTGACCCACTGTGGCCGAAGCAGCACGGCGCTCCTCCATACGTGCACCATTCACAGCCATATCGTACTGGCTCTGGGCTGCCTTCATCTGAGCTTGTGACGACTTATACATCGCCTCTGCCTCGTCGAATTTCTGTGCGCTAACCACTTCCTCTTCAAAGAGAATCTTCATACGGTTGTACGACTTCTCGGCGATCTCCAGTCCAGCCTTCGCCTGCTCCAGAAGCTGCTTGGCAGCCTGAATCTGTTCCTTACGGGCACCATTGCGGGCCATCTCTTCCATAGCGGCGGCGGCATCAGCGGCACTCTGTGCCTGCGTCATCTTCGCCTGCACATCGGGGGCTTCGATAATGGCCAGTGTATCACCTGCCTTCACCATATCACCCTCTTTCACACGGAGTTCCAAAATACGGCCAGGCACCTTACCCGACACACGGTACTCCTCCACTTCCATCTCGCCCTGAATCACTTCCGGGTCGCGCCCCAAGGCAATGAAACCGATGAGCGCTACGATGACTACTACTGCTGAAAAGCCACCTACGGCCAGCAGGATATTGTTATGCTGTTGTTTTGCTTGATCTGACATAATCTTATTTACAATTTATGGATTTACAATTTACTATTTATTACTGGAGCGTGCCCAATGCTTTCTGCAGTTCAACCTCAGAGAGCTTCAGTCCGATTTCTGCGTCGATGAGTTGCGACTGTGCCTGATTCCAGGCGGTCTGCGCCTCCATCACCGTCGTATACGAAGCGGTACCCTCCTTGAAGGCGAGGTTCGCCATGCGCAGGTTTTCGTCGGCATTCGCCACATTCGCGTTCGCCATCTCCAACTTCTTTTTGGCCTCATTCACCTTGAAATTGCTCTGATTCACCTGCAACTCTATCAGCTCACGAGCTTCGTCCATCTCAAGGTTGGCCATCGCCGTTGTCACTTTCGAGGCACGCACCTTATATTTCACGTCGCCCCAGTTCCAGACGGGCACACGAACTATGACACCCAAATTCCATACACCACCGAACTTCTTTTCAAAGCCGTTGAACGTATTCGGGTTGGTCATGGCATAGCCACCTGTCAGCAGTACCTGCGGCAGATTGCCGGCCTTCAGCACATTCGTTGCCTGTTTGCTCAGGTCGATTGTATTCTGAAGCACCTTCAGCTCAGGACGATTGTCATAATTCAGATTACTTGGAGTAATCAGAATATTCTGATTATTCGGAAGGCCCTCGCTCTCTTCATCGGCGAGCGTTATCGCCTCATCCACCGGCAGGCCTATCAGCTGGCACACCAGCATCTTCGACAGTGCCAGACCGTCTTTCACCTGTGTCAGTGCCATCTCGGCCTCGTTCACCCTGACACCGACACTCAGACCGTCGCCCTTCGTGGCCACACCCTGATCGATCATCTTCTGTACATCGGCCTTCAGCTTCTTCACCAGCGCCACGTAACTCTCGGCGAGTGTCTGCTTATGACGCAACGACACCACCTGCCAGTAGGCCTGATCTATATTATATAAGGTACCCTGACGTTTCATCTCCAGTGAGTTGGCTGCCATCTGCTCATTGATGTCGGCCATCTTATTGGCTGCCACGACGGCACCGCCCATGAACACAGGCTGTGTTACTGTCACTGCACCGGCAAACATGTTGCGGGTATCGGTACGGAAACCGTCCACAATCCCCGCTCCTACCTGATCGAGGGCACCGGCAAACTGTGCCAGATCACTTCCCATCTTGGTTTGGGTAGCGGCAGGCAATGCCGATGTCAACGGCGACAAGGCATCCTGCAACTTCGTGGCTGTATTCGTGCCCAAGTTACTCAGCGCCGATTTCTGGTCGTCGTTCAGGATAGAAATTTCTTTACTCATCCACAGATAGCCACCCAAAGCGTTAACCTTCGGGAGATACTGTGTGCGAGCTGACTTCCGCGTGTAGGCATTCACCTCCTGTTTCATCTTAGCCAGCCCCATCTGCTTGTTGTTTCTCAGTGCCATCGCCCTGCAACTGTCGAGCGTCAACATCCGTTGCGCTTCCGCTGCCATCGGTAACAGCACCAATAGCCCGAGCATCATCGCCCGCGCCATCACTGTTCTGATTGTTTTTTTCTTCATGTTCATATGATTTGATGTTGTCATTTTTGGTATTTCTTACGATATTCCAACGGCGTCATGCCCAGATGTTCTTTCACGTATTTACCAAAGAACGAGGCATTGGGGAAATTCAGATCATTGGCTATCTCCTGCATCGTCATGTCGGTAAAGCGCAGACGGCGCTCAATAGCCTTCAGCGTAAAGAGTTTTATCATCTCACTCGGTCGGCGGCTCATCGTTTCCTTGAGCAATGTCGAAAGGTATTTCGGCGTGACGTTCAGTTGACTGGCGAAGTCGTCTACCCTGCGGATGCGACCGTCGCTTTGCTCCACCAGATGTATAAACTTATCTGCCAATCGACGTCTGTGGAAACCTGGTGTGTCGTCCTCCAGAAAGTCCGATTGCTCCTGCTGCGCCTTGTCGCGACGCATCATGCAGAGCATTTCTAGCATCATCGTGCTGACAAGCGAACGGACGATTTCGGAATACAACAAGGGCTTTTGGTCTCTCATTCGGCGGCATAACAACTGGAAATAATCATCAAGCAAAGACACCTCTTCATCGGACAGATGCACTTTCGGGTGTTGCTTGAGATAGGTCAGGTCTGCCAAACTTACTTCGCCGTACATGTTGATGTTCCATAATTCGCTACGTGAAAACCAAATCTGCCGACAGTTGAAATCCGGCGATGACATGAAATTGCAGACCACGCTATGCGCCATGTATAAATACAGGTCGTTCTTACGGAGCTGTATCTGTTGTCCGTCATAGTCAAACTGCGCTATACCGTTAGTACAGATAACGATAAGTCCATGACTGTCAAGAGATAACTCACCCCGTGGCAATGAACCGAAGTTCTCCATGACCACAAGCTCGTCGCTATCACCTAATCGTATGGTGTCAGAACCGCTTCTTGGATTGAGATTTTGTATCTCCATAATGTTCGTTTTTTACTTCTCGGGTGCAAAATTCGAAAAAAATATCCGAAATTCGCTATTCATTTTTTCCCAAAAAGTGTTCTTTTCATAATTTTTGCATAAAATTTCCATTCATTCACCCAGAAAAACCCACCATTGTCAAGTCAGAACATTTAAAAGACACAAAAAGTTTATGGATTATAGTTTATAGTTTATAGTTTTTTTGTATTTTTGCAAGCAAAAATGAAGAAAGCGTTACGATATATACTTGCTGCGGCTGTTTTAGGGGCTGTTGGATTTGCCGTCGGACTGTGGTTCTCGGCGTATTCGGAAGACTCCGATGACTCTGAGTTCACCGACTTCCCTACCCCATTGATTACTGCCTCGCCAAGTCTCGACTCCCTGCGCCAGCAAATGACAAAAGACCGGAAAATAGAGATGGACTACTATCTGGATCTGCATAATGTGGAGGACGAGGGCTACGAGATGGTGGCCGCCTTCGCTGCGGGCAAACGCCATCAGGAAACCATCGATACGCTCAGCGTGTATAACGTAGGCCGTTGGAAAGGTAAAAAACGTGAGGGCACTGCCATCAGTCGTGATAGTCTTGGACGCCTCATCATCGGCAATTGGAGCACCGACACGCTGAGAAGCGGTCTGCGCATCGATTCGACCGGCATCTACGAAGGCGGTTTTGCAGATGATCATGCAGAGGGACACGGTTCCTATAAATCAACCGCCGGCCATTATTTCGAAGGCCATTGGACTGCAGACCAGCGCGAGGGCTTCGGACTGCAACTGCTGGAAAACGACGTGCTGACGGTACTGAAGACCGGACTGTGGCAACAGGATGAGTTCAAGGGCGAGCGCATGAACTACACCTCAGAGCGTATCTACGGCATCGACATCTCACGCTACCAACACGAGCAGGGCCGTAAGCGGTTCCCCATCCGATGGGCACAGCTGCGCATCAGCCACCTCGGTTCAAAGAGTAAGAAGAAGATTTCGGGCGTGGTGGATTATCCCGTATCGTTCTGTTACATCAAGTCGACGGAAGGCATCAGCATCCGCAACAAGTATTATGCTACCGACTATGCCGCCGCCCGCAAACACGGCATCCAGGCAGGTGCCTACCACTTCTTTTCTACACGTACCAGCGGCTCGGCACAGGCAAAGTACTTCATTGCCAGCACGCTGTTCCGCAAGGGCGACCTGCCACCCGTACTCGACATTGAGCCATCGGACGGAGAGATCAACAAGATGGGCGGCGCGAAGGCATTGTTCAGCAACATCAGAGCCTGGGTGCAGGCGGTGGAGAAATTCTGCGGCGTAAAGCCCATCCTCTATATCAACCAACGGTTCGTGAACAAATGGCTGCCGGAGGCCCCCGACCTCAAACGCGACTACAAAGTATGGATTGCCCGCTACGGCGAGTATAAGCCCGACGTGAAACTGGTGATGTGGCAGCTGTCGCCCGACGGTCGTGTGAAGGGCATCACGGGCGAGGTGGACATTAACGTATTCAACGGTTATCAGGCGCAGTTTGATGAATTCATAGAAAAAGAGACCATCCAATGAAGACGATCCTCATTCTTGTGGGTAAGACCACTGACAAGCATTTCCAGGCAGGCATCAGCGACTATGTTGAGCGTATCGGTCATTACATGCCCTTTGACATCGTAACCATTCCGGAGCTGAAGAACACGAAGAACCTCTCGGAAGAGCAGCAGAAGACGATGGAGGGAGAACTGATCCTGAAACAGCTACAGCCATCGGATACACTGGTGCTACTCGATGAGCACGGCAAGGAACTGCGCAGTATAGAACTGGCCAAATGGTTGGAACAGAAACAACAGACCGCCCGCCGACTGGTGTTCGTAATCGGAGGTCCCTACGGTTTCTCAGAGGCCGTCTACAGCCGCGCCAACGAGAAACTGTCGCTCTCAAAACTGACCTTCTCGCACCAGATGGTGAGGCTGGTATTTACCGAACAGATCTATCGCGCGTGTACTATTATTAAAGGAGAGCCCTACCATCATGAGTAGAGGTGAAAGGTAAGAGGTAAGAAGTGAGAGAAATGTTTAAAATTGGAAGTTTATGATCGGATATATAAGAGGGATAGTAGCAGCGATGGCGATGATGATGGCAGGAACGATGAATGCCAAACATATCATCCATGACCAGACGATCAAGTCGCTACAGGTGGTTGTAAACCAAGACTGGCTGTCGCCCGCCGTGATGCGATTGAAAACAGACGATGTGCTCAATGTGAGTTTCGACGAACTCTCGCACGACTATCACCGTTACACCTACCGCGTGGAGCACTGCGAGGCTGACTGGACGCCCTCGACATCGCTTTTCGAGAGTGACTGGCTAGAAGGATTCAACGGCAACCCCATTGATGACTACGACCCTTCGGTAAACACCACAGTGGCCTATACCCACTACCAGTTCCAGATACCCAACGACCGCATGCGTCTCCGACTGAGTGGTAACTACCGGATTCACATCTATGAAAACGAAGATGATGAGCGCGAGGTGATAACAGTAGATTTCTGTGTGACAGAACAGTCGATGCCACTGGCTTTCAATTTGACGACTAATACCGACATCGACACCAATGTGAGTCATCAACAGGTATCGTTGTCACTCAATTTCGGTGTGGAACGTGTGACTGACCCTGCAAGCCAACTGCGGGTGGTAGTCATGCAGAACGGACGCGAGGATAATATGAAGGTGAATCCCAAGCCCACCATTCTCAATAGCAATGGTGCTGAATGGAAACATTCACGCGAGCTCATCTTCGACGCAGGCAATGAATACCGGAAATACGAAGTGCTCGACGTAAGCCATCCCACAATGGGCATAGATCATATACACTGGAACGGTGAAGATTACGAGGTGTATCCCTTCATAGACGAACCCCGTCCCCACTACCTGTACGATGAGGATGCCAACGGTTCGTTCTTCATTCGCAACAGCGACAACTGGCAGATTGAGACTACCTGTGAGTATATATGGGTGATGTATCGCATGAAGTGTCCTGAACTTCTGACAGGGAAGATGATGATCGACGGCTGGTGGACAACAGATGCCAATCCAGAAACCTACGAGATGACTTACGATGCTCATGCCGGAATGTATACGGCACGGATACTGCAGAAACAGGGCTATTATTCCTACCAATACCTATGGAAACTAGCTGACGGCAGCACACGGTATGCGCCTTCTGAAGGCAGTTATTACCAAACGGAAAACCGCTATCAGGTATTCGTATACTATCGAGGTATCAACGATAACTATTGGCGATTGTCAGCCTTCCGCCTATATTCTTCTGGGAGCATGTGATATTCACGGAAGAAAGACCCTATAAAATAGTTTGGCGTTGAGAAACGACATTTCTCGGCGATATCAGCAATATCTTCGCCCGAAGTACAAAGCAGTTCTTTTGCACGGTTCATCATCACTCGCTTCACAAGCTCGCGGGGACTCTTGTAAATATTCGAATTGATAAGCGTATAGAAACTCTGAAGGTCCATAGACACCTTTTCGCTCAACATCTTCATGGACAGCTGTGAGATTCGTTTTCCATCGACGAATTCAAGTAACTTCATCATGGTCTGTACAAACTCCTCACTCAGGTTATTGGAGGCATCAGGACCGACACCTGTGACCTCCTCCTCCAGAGGTGCCAACAGTTCACCATTCGTATTATGGATGCATTGTTCCGCAAACAACTTGATGCGGCGGATGATGTTCTTCTCTTCACTGATACGGCGCGACTTCATATTAGAATTACGCACATAGAGATAGACATTCAGCAAGAAGAGCAACAGGAGGACTAAACCAAGCAAGACAAACAAGCCCGTAGCGCGCCACCAGGGTTCGTTGATATGAATAACCCACTCGCGGGGCTCGGTATCCCAATCGTCGATACTCATGGAGGCCTGCATTTCGATGGTGTAGGTACCTGGCTGCAAGGAAGGAAGCGGCAGATGGAACAGACCCTTACTATCTACCATTCCCTGAGAATTATAGGGTGTCATAACCTTCCAGGCATTGTCCATCTCCTTGACGCGTACACGATAATAGGTCTGTTGCGGTCGGAAATGGTTGAGGGCTGAGAACGTCAGCGAAAGAGAATTCTGGTCGTAGTCGAAATCGAACTCCTTCATGCGAATCAGCGCCAAAGGAAGAATGACCTTACCATTGATTTCCTCACCCGTACGCACACGATTACCATTGATCATCAAACCCACCAGTTCCGGATGGAGCTCGAAACCCATCGACGAGTGAATCGTGGTCATATGACTGGGGTTGAAAGCAACGACATGATCCAGAGACTGCATGATGATAGTACTATCAGCCAGACAGAGAGCCTTGCCATTGACAAAAGACTCCTCGGGAACATTATCATACTGATTGTAACTGATAATATCTTTCAGACTACCATTATCGCCCAGTACCAGACAAGAGATGCCATAGCTGGTACCTACCCAAATATTGTGCTGCTTATCCTCGACAATGGAATGAATCACATTATTCAGCAGTCCATCACGACGTGTAAATGAGCGTGGCAGGTTATCGGTCTCTTTCTGATAAAGGTGCAGACCTGAGGGCGTTCCAACCCAGATCCATCCACGGGAGTCCTTAAGCAGAGCGTTAACCGTCTTACCCTTAAAGGTACGATATGCCGAGATGTGAGCCATCATGGCATCATACTTCATGGCTTCAGGCTGATCCCATGTATAGGCGGTAAAGGGTGGATTATTAGGTCGCGAATAGAGCAGACCCCATTTCTCCGTACCAATCCACAAACCGCCTTGACGGTCGAAACACAGGGCATTGATATCAGTCGTGATCGTACGGCCATTTATCAAACTCAGCTCTTCGACTTGTCCGGCTTTCCCAGAATCCACATCATAGACCCAATAACCATATTCACAAGGGATATATAAATAATTGCCCCGTTTCTCTAAATTGTTAAGATGATATGGGGTTTCCATCAGTTTCTTCCACTCCCACTTTCCTATATTGAAGGACAGCAGAATGGCACCCTCGTTTCCGTTGCGGATCTGATAAAACATGTAATCATCCTTATATAACACTGAGGACCTGTTGTATTTCCGAGCCCTTTCTTCATCATAAGCCTTGCAGGAATTTACAGTGGTGCCTGTTGAGAGTTCCAAGATATCAACCACACCGGTTTCGTAGAACAACAACAGATATTTACCCTGATACGTCTCAATATCCTGCAGGTTCCATTTCTCGCGAACCTTGAAGAATTGCTTAGAATCAACCGAATACAAACCCTTATCAGTCAGGAGGAAGGGCACACCATCAGCATCAACAAAGAAATCCTTTACCTCACCAGTGATACCGAACTCCTTGAACACATCCTCAACAGAACCGATAAACATCTCTGTGAGCAGGTCGACACAAGTAACAGTATGTGTATTCTTCAGCCACATATGATGGTATTTGTCTACATAGACATGATAATTACCTGTATAGCTGGGCAAGGTGTACACGACCTCCTTCGAAGGATCGATAAAAGAGAAACGATTGCCATCAAAGAAATTAATCTGTCCCATGGTGGTAATCACCAGTCGGCCAGAAGTAGCGCAACGAATGGTCTGAGCACTATTATCAGCCAGACCGTTACTGGCATTATAAGCCTGGAAGATACGCCTGCTTGACTCTGCCGTCACCGACAGGATACAGGCCATAAACCATATCAATAAGGATAGTCGTCTTCGCATACTTATAATTTTGTGGCAAAGATACAAAGTTTTTTTTAATTAACACCTTATAAATCCAAAAGATTTTCAATAAAAAAGTTTGTGCCCGAACACAACGAAACTGTGTATTTATAACTTTTTGCCTTGATTTATGTCAATTAAGTAACAAAAAGACAGGTTTTTCATGAAATATTTGATAAAATGTTTGTTATTTCAGATTTTTGATGTAATTTTGCAACCGAAAATTAAATTTCAGAATCAATAATCATTTAAACAACTAAAAAAAGGAAAAAGATTATGAATGCAGCACAAGTTGTAGAGCAGTTGAAGCAGCGCTTCCCCAATGAGCCGGAGTACATCCAGGCAGTTTCTCAGGTTCTCCCCACCATCGAGGAGGAGTACAACAAGCACCCCGAGTTCGAGAAGGCCAACCTGATCGAGCGTCTGTGCATCCCCGATCGCGTTTGCGAGTTCCGTATCACATGGGTTGACGACCAGGGTAAGGTCCAGACCAACATGGGTTACCGTATCCAGCACAACAACGCCATTGGCCCGTACAAAGGCGGTCTCCGTTATCACAAGAGCGTGAACCTCGGTATCCTGAAGTTCCTCGCTTTCGAGCAGACTTTCAAGAACTCACTGACAACCCTGCCTATGGGAGGTGCTAAGGGTGGTTCCGACTTCTCTCCCCGTGGTAAGAGCGACGCTGAGGTGATGCGTTTCTGCCAGGCATTCATGAATGAACTTTATCGCGTGATTGGTCCGGATGAGGACGTTCCCGCTGGTGACATCGGTGTTGGTGGCCGTGAGGTTGGCTATCTGTTCGGACAGTACAAGAAGCTCACTCACCAGTTCCAGGGCGTACTCACTGGTAAGGGTATCCCCTTCGGTGGTTCACTGATCCGTCCTGAGGCTACTGGTTACGGTACCGTATACTTCCTGACCTCTATGCTGGCTACCCGTGGTATCGAATTGAAGGGTAAGAAGGTGCTGATCTCTGGTGCTGGTAACGTGGCTCAGTATGCTGCTGAGAAGTGTCTGCAGCTGGGTGCTACCCCGATGACTATGTCTGACTCTGATGGTTATATCTACGATCCCGATGGTATCAATCGCGCTAAGCTCGACTACATCATGGAGCTGAAGAACGTAGAGCGTGGACGTATTAAGGAATATGTTCAGGAGTATCCCACAGCTAAGTACTACGAGGGTAAGCGTCCTTGGTATGAGAAGGCCGATATCGCACTGCCTTGCGCTACACAGAACGAGATCAACGGCGACGAGGCTGCTGCTCTGGTGAAGAATGGTGTGATTGCAGTTGCTGAGGGTGCTAACATGCCTTCACTGCCTGAGGCTATCAAGATCTTCCAGGATGCTAAGATCCTGTACGCTCCTGGTAAGGCTTCTAACGCTGGTGGTGTTTCAGTATCTGGTCTTGAGATGTCGCAGAACTCTGAGCGTCTGAGCTGGACTGCTAAGGAGGTTGACGACTATCTGAAGCGCATCATGAACGACATTCACGAGAACTGCGTGAAGTACGGTACCCAGGCTGATGGTTACATCAACTACGTGAAGGGTGCTAACGTAGCCGGCTTCATGAAGGTTGCCAAGGCCATGATGGCTCAGGGCATCGTGTAAGCTCGACGAAGTCAAGGTTATCACGATGATGACCGCAAGGCATCGTGTAAGTCTGACAATTGAACCGACGCAAAAATAGCGATAGAGGGCAAGTCTGAAAAAGATTTGCCCTCCTTTTTTGTTAAATTATCATAAATCCGCTGACTATTCACTATTCACTCATCACTATTCACTAAAAAAGCAGTACCTTTGCAGCCGCTTTGTCCCCCAAAGGGGGAAATAGGGGCCGGAACAGACGCTTGCTCCTATCAATTATTAACCCTTTAAAGATGGTCTGATAAACGTCTGTTCAGACCCTGCCCCGACAAACAAACGAGGGGCAACAAATTATTTATTATGTCAGAATTAACAAAGAACGTTAAGCCGCTCGACGATTTCAATTGGGAAGAGTTCGAGAATGGCACGAGTGCCAGCATCAGCAAGGAAGAACTTGACAAGGCTTACGACGAAACCCTGAACAAGGTAGCCGACCATCAGGTAGTTGACGGTAAGGTCATCTCAGTTGACAAGAAGGAAGTTGTTGTCAACATCGGTTACAAGAGCGACGGTATCATCCCCGCTTCAGAATTCCGCTACAACCCCGACCTGAAGATCGGTGACGTTGTTGAGGTTTATGTTGAGAGTGCAGAGGACAAGAAGGGTCAGCTGATTCTCTCTCACAAGAAGGCACGTCTGAGCAAGTCTTGGGATCGTGTTAACGCTGCCCTTGACGCTGAGGAAGTGGTTCAGGGTTACATCAAGTGCCGCACGAAGGGCGGTATGATTGTCGACGTATTCGGCATCGAGGCCTTCCTGCCTGGTTCACAGATTGACGTTCATCCCATACGCGACTATGATCAGTTCGTGGGTAAGACGATGGAATTCAAGATCGTGAAGATCAACCAGGAGTTCCGCAACGTTGTTGTTTCTCACAAGGCTCTCATCGAGCAGGAGCTTGAGGCTCAGAAGAAGGAGATCATCGGTAAGCTGGAGAAGGGTCAGATCCTCGAGGGTACTGTCAAGAATATCACCTCTTACGGTGTATTCGTTGACCTCGGTGGTGTTGACGGACTCATCCACATCACAGACCTTTCTTGGGGCCGCGTAGACGATCCTCACAAGGTGGTAGAGCTCGACCAGAAGATCAATGTCGTGATTCTCGACTTCGACGATGAGAAGAAGCGTATCGCTCTCGGTCTGAAGCAGCTCACTCCGCATCCTTGGGATGCTCTCGATGCTGAGCTCAAGGTGGGCGACCACGTGAAGGGTAAGGTTGTTGTGCTCGCTGACTACGGTGCATTCGTTGAGATCCAGCCCGGTGTTGAGGGTCTGATCCACGTTTCTGAGATGTCTTGGAGCCAGCACCTGCGTTCTGCTCAGGAGTTCCTGAAGGTAGGCGAAGAGGTAGAGGCCGTTATCCTGACTCTCGACCGCGATGAGCGTAAGATGTCACTGGGTATCAAGCAGCTCCGCGAGGATCCCTGGGAGGCTATCGAGACCAAATATCCTGTTGGTTCTAAGCACACCGCTAAGGTTCGCAACTTCACCAACTTCGGTGTATTTGTAGAGCTCGAAGAGGGTGTTGACGGTCTGATTCACATCAGCGACCTCTCTTGGACCAAGAAGGTAAAGCATCCTTCTGAGTTCACTCAGGTAGGTGCTGAGATCGACGTGATCGTTCTCGACATCGACAAGGAGAACCGTCGTCTTTCTCTCGGCCACAAGCAGCTTGAGGATAATCCTTGGGATGTATTCGAGGCTAAGTACACCGTTGGTTCTATCCACGAGGGTAAGATCATCGAACTCCTCGAGAAGGGTGCTGTTGTACAGCTCGACGAGGATGTTGAGGGCTTTGCTACTCCGAAGCACCTGCAGAAGGAGGATGGCTCACAGGCTCAGGCTGGTGAGACCCTTGAGTTCAAGGTGATCGAGTTCAATAAGGACAGCAAGCGTATCATCCTTTCTCACAGCCGTACCTTCGAGGATCCCGCTCGTGAGGAGAAGAAGGCAGCCGCTAAGAAGGCTCCTCGTGCTAAGAAGGAAGAGACGCCAAAGGTTGAGAACGTTGCAGCCAGCACCACTCTCGGTGATCTCGACGTACTCGCACAGCTGAAGGCTCAAATGGAGAAGAAGGGTGAGTAATCCCCTTCTTTCCTTCATATCATAAAAAGAGGTCAGGATGATTCCTGGCCTCTTTTGTTTGTATCAGATATCATATTTGCTTTTGCGCTTCTGAGCTTTTCGTGGCTGACTCGGATGGAAGCCCATATGCGGTGACTTCACACCCATATAGCCCTGATGCCGTTGACGGATCTTCGCCACATAGTCCACCGTCTCTGAACCACGCATATAACCATGCTTGACTATCGGATCATTATAATACTGGGGAGAAGCCAATTTTAAAACGTATTCAGACACATCGCGCCAGAGATGGGGATTCTTTCCATCCCGCTTGGCCAATGCCATTGCATCGCGGATATGATGAAGGCCACCGTTATAGCTGGCCAACACAAAATTGGTACGCTCCACACGGCTTCGGATATCCGAGAACTTTCCCTCCAACTGTCCCAAGTATTTAGCTGCCGCAGCAATATTCTGTTCCGGGTCGTACATCTTATCACGAGGTAGCCCCAGAAGATCAGCCGTGGCAGGCATAATCTGCATCAAGCCCCTGGCACCTGCAAAAGAGACTGCCTTGGGGTCGAACGTCGACTCTTGATAACACTGAGCCGCCATCAGACGCCAATCCCAACGAATAGACTGTGAATACTGCTGGAAATAGTGATCATAGTGTGAGATGATGCCACCATTCTTATCCAACATAGGTGAGAACACCCTGCGCTTGACACGCTGAACAGTCAACTGACGCGTTTCTTCTTTCTGAACCTCAGCCACCATCTCCGGCTTAAACCATGTTTTCAATTCTTCAGCCAGGAGGGGTTTCGTAGACTTTGCCTCCAAATGACCAGGCGTAGGCCATGCTACAATATCTATTTCATTCTCAGACAGTTGTTTGACGAGTTCTAAAGAATCCCTGCATACCTCTACGCGCACTTTCACACCCAACTTATCAGCCAGTTTCTGCACCAACAGATACTGAGTTCCAAGAAGTTTGCCATGATAATCATAGTAGGTCTGCGGTCCGCTGATAGTAGCCAGAATCAATTCCCCACCCTGCTGTATCTCATGAAGGTCGAAGCCTTCTGTCACTTCAACAGAATCAAGCACTTCGCCCCAAGGTGTGACAATATGCTCCTGCTTCTTTTCCGAGCAGGAGGCGAGCAGCAATGCTGCAAACATAGGTGTCAACCGAACTATTCTACGTCTCAAAACGTTGCAAAGGTACTAATTTTAATTGAAAATTGATAATTGATAATTGAAAATTGAAAAAATTTTGTAACTTTGCACCCGAATTAAGAGTAATTAGACTTTAACGTAGGTATGTTAAGAATCGCAGTACAGTCAAAAGGCCGTCTTTTCGAAGATACGATGAATCTGCTCGCTGAGGCGGATATCAAAATCAGTGCAAGCAAACGCACACTATTGGTACAGTCGAACAATTTCCCCTTGGAGGTACTTTATCTCCGCGACGACGATATTCCCCAAAGCGTAGCATCTGGTGTGGCAGATATCGGCATTGTGGGAGAAAATGAATTTGTGGAGCGTGGAGAGGATGCAGACATTATCTCCCGCTTAGGTTTCTCCAAGTGTCGTCTGTCGTTGGCCATCCCCAAAGAGATAGACTATCAGGGACCCGAATGGTTCAATGGCAAGAAGATAGCAACCAGCTATCCGCATATCCTGAAGATGTTCCTCGACAAGAAGGGCATCAAATCAGAGATACACGTCATCACAGGCAGCGTGGAAATTAGCCCGGGCATCGGACTGGCTGATGGTATCTTCGACATTGTCAGTAGCGGTTCTACCCTCGTGAGCAACAACCTGCGTGAGGTAGAGATCGTCATGCAGAGCGAAGCCTTGCTTATCGGCAATAAGCAACTCTCACAGGAGAAACGTGAAATCCTGGAGCAGATGCTCTTCCGTTTCAAAGCTGTAAAAGATGCTGAAGACAAGAAATATGTACGCATGAATGCACCCAAGACCCGCCTTCAAGAGATCATCGACGTGCTACCGGGTCTGAAGAGTCCTACCATCATTCCTCTGGCTGACGAAGAATGGTGCTCTGTTCACACGGTGCTAGACCAGAAGCAGTTCTGGGACATCATCGGTAAACTGAAGGAAATGGGCGCACAAGGCATTCTTGTCACACCCATCGAGAAAATGATTCTCTAGAAATACTAGATATGAACATCATCCGATATCCAGAAAAAAGTGAATGGAAGAATATTGTGGAGCGTCCTCATCTGGATGTGTCACAATTAAACGAGACCGTTGCCTCCGTCTTGGCAGATGTCAAGCAGCGAGGCGACGAAGCAGTAAAAGGCTATGAACTGAAATTCGACCACGTAGACCTACCTACACTTGAAGTCACCAAAGACGAGATTGCCGAAGCAGAGAAGCTGGTGACAAAAAAGCTGAAGGAGGCTATCCAACTGGCTCACGCCAATATTAAGACCTTCCACGAGTCGCAGCGTTTCCGCTCCAAGAAAGTGGAGACACAACCTGGTGTCACCTGCTGGCAGAAGAGCGTGCCCATTGAGAAGGTCGGCCTCTATATCCCAGGCGGCACTGCCCCACTCTTTTCTACCGTATTGATGCTGGCAACACCAGCCAAGATTGCCGGATGTAAAGAGATTGTGCTCTGTACACCCCCGAACCGTGAAGGTAAGGTAAATCCTGCCATCTTAATGGCAGCCAAGATTGCCGGTGTGAGTAAGATATTCAAGGCTGGAGGTGTTCAGGCCATCGGTGCTATGGCATATGGCACAGAGAGCATCCCCAAAGTCTATAAGATTTTCGGACCTGGCAACCAGTATGTGATGGCTGCCAAGCAGCAGGTGAGCATCCACGACGTAGGTATCGACATGCCTGCCGGTCCTTCTGAAGTGTGTGTGATTGCCGACGACACAGCCAATGCAGAATTCGTTGCTGCCGACTTGTTGTCACAGGCTGAACATGGTGCAGACTCTCAGGTATTCCTGATTACCACCTCGAATAAGTTTATTGATGAGGTTCAGAAGGAACTCGACAAACAACTTGAAGCACTTCCCCGTAAGGAGATTGCTCAAAAAGCACTCGAAAACAGTATGTTGGTTTTGGTTTCTGACATACGTGAGGCCATCGACCTGTCGAACACCTATGCCCCCGAGCATCTGGTGATTCAAACCGAAGACTATGAGGACGTTGCTTCAAAAGTGGTTAATGCAGGAAGTGTGTTCTTAGGGCAGTATGCCTGTGAGAGTGCGGGCGACTATGCCAGCGGTACCAATCACACACTACCCACTCACGGCTACGCAACCACCTACAATGGTGTCAATCTGGACAGTTATTGCAGAAAGGTCACCTTCCAGCACCTCACGGAAGAAGGTGTACGCCAGATTGGTCATGCCGTAGAACTCATGGCAGAAGCCGAACAGCTCGATGCACATAAAAACGCAATGACAGTTCGTCTGAAGGCAGTGAAAAAGTGAATAGTGATTTGAATAGTTATGAAGAGTTTAGAGCAGCTTTGCCGTAAGAACATCTGGAATCTGGCGCCCTATAGCAGTGCCCGCAATGAATATGCAGGTCGTGAGGCACGTGTTTTTCTGGATGCCAATGAGAATCCCTATAACACACCATTTAACCGTTATCCCGATCCGCTACAACTGGAACTGAAGGCTGCCATCTCGAAGGTTAAGGGTGTTCCTGCAGAGAACATCTTCCTGGGCAATGGCAGCGATGAAGCCATCGACCTGCCCTACCGCAGTTTCTGCGAACCTGGTATTGATAATGTGGTGGCCATCGAACCTACCTATGGTATGTATAAGGTATGCGCCGACATTAACGATGTCGAGTATCGTCCTGTGTTACTGGACGAACAGTATCAGATAACAGCCGAAAAGCTGTTAGCCGCCACCGACGACCACACAAAACTCATCTGGCTCTGTTCGCCCAACAACCCTACTGGCAACAATCTGCACCGTGAGGAAATCGTCAAGGTTATCGAAAGCTTCGAAGGCATCGTGATTGTCGACGAGGCCTATAGTGATTTCTCTTCACAGACACCCTTACGTACAGAACTCGCTAAATATCCCAACCTCATTGTGCTTAATACGATGTCGAAAGCTTGGGGATGTGCTGCCATCCGTCTGGGAATGGCCTTCGCCTCAGAAGAGATCATCGGCATTTTCAATAAGGTGAAGTATCCCTACAATGTCAACCAGCTGACGCAGCAACAAGCACTTGAGGCTTTGAAGGATCCCTTCGAGGTGGACAAATGGATAAAGATTCTCTTGGAGGAACGTTCACGCATGGTTGACGCTTTCAAACTGTTGCCGATCTGTGAGAAGGTATTCCCCACAGATGCCAACTTCTTCCTCGCACAGATGACTGATGCCACTAAGATCTACAACTATCTGGTAGATAAGGGTATCATCGTCCGCAATCGTCATCGGATACAACTCTGTCAGAATTGTCTGCGTGTCACCATTGGTACAAAGACAGAAAACGGAGAACTGATAGCAGCCCTCCGACAATACCAATAAGAAAAGCCCTCACGATTGTGGGGGCTTTTTCTTTATCAGTTCTAATTCGCTTTCTTTACCAGTTTCTCAGCCTTCAACTGAGCCTTCGTGGCATTAGCTGCAGCTTTCTGAGCCTTGGCCTGAAGCTTCAGGTCGCCAGGATTCTGAGCAGCCTTCTCGGCAGCTTTCTGAGCCTTATCAGCGGCTTTCTCTGCAGACTTCACAGCATTATTGGCCTTCTTTACGGCATTTTCGTGCTTCTTTCTTTCCTTCTCCTTCTTCTTGGCTTCCTTTTCTTTCTTCTCAATAGCCTTCTGCTTTTTCTTGGCTTCCTTCTCGGCAGCCTTCTGGGCCTTGATAGCCTCCTGCTGAGCCTGAGCAGCCACAGGATCAGTGATCACGTCTTGTGCGTGAGCGGTGTAAACACCGGCAGTGATGGCCAGTGCCATCGTCAAAATGAACTTTTTCATAATCTTTCTTTTTTAGTGAATTAATAATGTTTATTTAACGTTCAATTTAATAGTCTTTCCGTTCTTCAACTTGATAATCTGAACGCCCTTATAGGTACTGTCGACAGGATTACCTTTCATATCATAGCGTGCAACGACCTTAGACTCATCGATAATCAGTTGGTTGATGGCCGTTACGGTCTCTTCAACTGCTTTCTCAAGGACTTGAGTTTTCTTCTCAACGATATTCACATTATCGGCGAAACCACTTACATATTCGACAACAATGTTACAATTGTAAACCAGTGTATTATACCAATCCAAACCTTCGGATGCCAACTCAGATTTTGCATTAGCCACTGAGGCCGACAATTTCTCCACCTCATCAGCAGTGGTAGCAGACGACAGGTCTGCCTGCAGTTTCTGCTTAGCAGTCTTAGCCTCCTCAATCACAGCGGCATACGCCTTAATTTGCTGATCCAACTGATCAATCTTTCCCGGAATCACCTCTCTCTGTGATTCGAGTGTAGCGATATCTGCTTTAAGTTTTGCCAACAGTTTCTTGAGCTCCTCAATAATTTCCGAGTCATCAGCACGTGTGGTCGACTGTTTATCGATAAGCTCCTGAAGTTTCTTCTCTATCTCTGCACATTTTGCCTTCATCTGTGAGATAACATCGTCCAACTCAACAAGCGTCGCCTTTAGAGTGCTAACCACGTTCAAACGATTTTCGTAATTAGCCTCCTGAGACTGAATGGCTTCTTCAAGCGCTGCTACAGCTGCCTCAAATGCTTCCTTTGCCTTGGCGAGCTTCTCGGCCTGCTGCTTCTCATACGCTTCCTTTCCGTCGGCAATAGCCTTTTCTACCTCTTCCTCCAATGCAGCAAGTTCCTTGGTAGTGCCGTCAAGAGACAACTTGCCAAGATTGTCCTGCACCGATAGCAGCTGCTTCTCTACATCAGCCGCACTGACATTCGAAAGTTGTGCCTCCACTTTATCAGCATCTTCCTTCGCCTTGTTCAAGGCATCAGTCGTAGTAATGGCATTGATGGCAGATTGCAGATCCTTTATCTGCGCATCTATCTCATTAAGTGTAGACTTTAACTGGTCATTCTCCTTACTAGCAAGTGCAAGTGCATCAGACAAATCCTTTACAGCCTTATCAAAAGTAGACTTCCCTTTTTCGAAAGTTTCAACTTTACTTTCAAAATCAGCCTTTTGTTCAGCTGTAAGCATATCACTATTTAGTTTCTCCTTAATAGCATCAATATACTTTTCAACTTCAGCAACAAAACCATAATAATCTTTAATCTGAGCTTCAAGATTTAAGATTTTCTTCTCATTAGCAGCGACAACCTCCTGCTTTTCACTTAGTTTAGCAGTCATCTTATCGCAAGCCTCTTCCAATGCCTTCTTGCCTTCCTCCAGTTTCGCCTTAGCCTCTTCGTCGCTTGCTTCCTTAGCAGCGGCAATAGCAGTATCTATTACACTTTCGAGAGCAGATAGACTTGTCTGGATGTCTGTTACAGAAATGGCGGCCACAGTCGTCTCCAACGCTGAAATCTTCGTTGTTTCCGCATCAACATTATTACTCTCTTGTTGAGTCTTAATATTAGCAACACTTGCAGTTGAAGCATCCAGATCAGCTTTGGTTGTGATAGAAGCAACGGCAGCAGCTCCAGTGTTGACCTGAGTCTGCAGATTGTTAAGCGCTGTTTTAAGGGTTGAGCTGGCGCTCTTCAATGTCTCCAAATCCCCTACTGCTGAATTGTAGGCTGTAGCCTGCGTAGTGCGCTTTGCCTTCAATTCATCCAACTGATTCTTATAAGTTTGCTTCTGCTCTGCTGTCAGATATTCACTATTCAGCTTGCTTTCTATTGCACTGATTTTAGTATCGATGTTACCAATAGCCGTGTATATCTCAGACAATGTCGAAGCAAGCGTTTTCATCTTTGTTTCGTTAGCCGTAAGAGTCGATAACTTTTCGTTAATGGCAGTCTTCTGTGCAGCATAGAGTGCTGCCAACTCATCCAGTTCTTCCTGCGTCACCTCTGGTGTCGGCGATAAGGCACCAACCTTCAGTGTAATGCTGGTATCCGTTACTCTGACATTAATCACATGGTTATCAGCTTCCTTACAGATTTTCCATTCTGAACTAGCTTCCTTACTGGCAAGCTTTATTTGATAGTCACCATTTGCTAAACCGGCACCAAAAGTGATTGGATATGAATAACCTCCCCTGATATTACCTGTATTAAAAGGCATATTAGTAAAGAAAGAATATACAGAGCCAACAATCGCTCCATCTTGCATCAAGGCATAACCCACATCGAATGTATAGCTATACAAAAGGGAAGACCAGTATGATAGATATAATGCGAACTGAACATTACCACTTCCATCACGTGTACCTACAAATTCTGTAGATGATGATGCTTGAGGGTTCGCACCTGTCGGACCGACATAGACATCCTCCGCTGTTAGGATAGGCTCTTCGGCTGCCCTTACGTTATTGGGAGAAATACACAATATCGCCGCCTGAGTATAATTAAATCCATTTCCTGAACCCATTGATGCAGGATTCATCGCATTAAGCAGGAACTGGCCATCATCTAAGCTACCCCAACCCCAATTGACAGTATAATATCCTGCATTGTAACCATGCAAAATAAAGAAATGTCCTTCATTCTTAGCATTCTGTCCGCTGTAAAACACCGGACGTCCATTTGCCAATTCACTATAAATCATCTGGTCCCACTCGACATCAGAATAGAACTGGCTGAAAGCAGTCACGATACCATTACCATAACCGAAATAATGTGTAAAAGCATCACAGATTATATTAGTAGAAGACGAGGTTCCATCTGGATCAAAATCTGCCTGTACGGCATAAGCACAATACTTCATCAGTTTGGCAACCTCTGCATTGTCAGACTCCATGTTTCCCCAATTAAAGGTTGTCACAGGGAGGCTCTCACACGAAATACCATGTTGCGACGTTGTATAAGCAGGAATATCTTGAAGAGTAGAAGTTGGCGCACCATAATAGTTCATTATCTGAGCCATTGCCGTAGGTCCACAACCTGTCACGCACTTTTTACCACCATATTCTGGCAACAGGTCATTATAAGGTGAAGTCTGATTCCATTTTGTGGTAATCATATCGGGAACAGTAGCATGTATAGGCACATCACCACGCGTTACCTGAACCTCGGGATGCTCCTGAATATACTTGATCTGGTCGGCGTAGCCTTGCAGCCAGGCGGCCATATTGCATGGAATCTTATCCACATCGAAGGTGCCATGATAAGAATAGCCCAGAATCGGTTCGGTACGGTCATCGCCACTGACAATGACGTAACCCTGATCCTGACCAGCATTAAAGACATAGTAATAATCCGGCATCTGCTGACTGCGTCTGCGTGCTTTCGACATCGAAGTCTCTGCCGTTGTCAAAAGGGCGCCTTTACCGTTTTTACTAAGGAATTGCTGAGCCTGACGAAGTGCCTGCTCACGCGTAATCTGTTCTGCCCAACCAGAAATGGCAAAGCAAACCAGTGTTAGGATAAGTAGTAGTCGTTTCATACACTATAGTTGTTTAAGATGCCACAAAGATACGAATAATATCTGTAAGTTCCAAGGAAATCACAAAAAAAAAGCCCCGTCAACTTGACGGGGCCCTTTATTGTGAGTGAAATTACTCTTCGACAGCAGCCTGGGCGGCAGCTAACGGGAGTTGATTATCAGCAATTTACGGCAAATTTGGGAAACATTTGGGAAACATTATGAGCATGTACTGCACATTCTGCACCCGATTTCCTCAAAAAATCCGACCATTTTTGCCACTTCGACTACTTTTCGATATTTTAATTGTTAAACACTATTGTTAGAACACACATTGCATTACCATCGGACAGAAATATGGTGCCTCATGCTCACAAATAGGTATTGCCTGGGCCATCGCCAAGGGTACACTGCCCATCATCGGAGCCACGAAGGAACGTCACGTCATCGAGGCTGCCGAGGCTGCCAAGATTCAACTGACTGCTGAGGAAATTGCTAAACTCGAAGCTCTCGCAGATGCTACAGGTATCGATACACGTGGCGGTTGGGAACACTCAATGGAATAATCAATTATGGTTGTAATCGACAAATGGATATGAGAAGAATTGTAATTCTGTTCGCCCTTGTGTTCTCCATCACGGCAGTAGCACAAGAAAATGAGACGATGATAGTCCGCCTAGCAGAAATCGAGGTTTATCCACAGCACCTCAAGGAGTATCTCGAATTTGCCAACGAGGTTGACCGTCTGAGTGTGGAACAAGAGCCGGGTGTTATCTGCCTCTACCCGATGCAGAGTGCCGAGGACTCCACAAAGATTCGCATCCTCGAAATCTATGCCTCCAAGAAAGCCTATCAGCAGCACTTGAAGACCGATCACTTCCAAAAATACAAGCAGGGCACGCTCCACATGGTGAAAGACCTGAAGCTACCCACGATGAAACCACTCGATCTTGAGACGATGAAACTGATATTCAAAAAGCAGAGATAATATGGACTACGTAAAACTTGGTAACTCAGACCTGCGTGTGTCGCGCATCTGCCTGGCCTTAGATCAACTATTCTTCTTATAGCTCTGCACAGCCCAACAGCCCATCAGTGTGCCGATGCCCGCAAGGGCTAAGACCTG